>NZ_JAGZUV010000033.1:0-30966 GCF_018379785.1 Desulfovibrio sp. | reverse complement strand
TTCTTCCCTCTTTATTGATCGACAGAGAATCACCGGTCAAAGTCAGATTCTGGACCTGAAGGCTGCCGTTGGCATCCACTGTAATCGATTTGCCGTCACCCTTATCGCCCAACGCCGAGGTAGCCAGAGTTTCCGCCGTACCCAGACGAATCTTGGCATATCCGTCCCTGTCATTGCCACTGTTATCGGGATCGTAACCGACATAGACCTTGCCTGTCCCGGCCGTCAGCTCCGCCAACGTCATGTTGTTGTTCAGATTAAGTTCGCCTTCAACATGCAGGGTCCCCGCATTGCTCAGCGTGCCGCCGTTGAGATTGTATTCCACGCCCTTATTGATGTTCAGCGCGCCGGTGGAAGCCACCGCCACCGTGCCGCCGGTCTGGTTGACCGTGGAAGTTTCGTCACCGGCGTACATAAGAGACGCTCCCCGCGTCACATCGGACTGGAGCAGGAGATTGCCCGCAACATTGATCTTGCCGTCCGTAATATTCAGCTCTGGGCCGGTGGTGATGACGCCGTATTTTCCGTTCACCACATTGATCTGAGCCGTGCCGCCGATGGTGTTCTCACTGGTAAACATGATATGGGCCGCGTTGTTGCCGAAACCGCCGCTGGTGTCGGTGCCCTGCATATTGATGGTGCCGCCGGTAATGGAGAAGTGATTTCCGGCGAAGAGCTCACTGTTGATCTGCATGTTGACGGTGCCGCCGGTGATGTCCATGCCCTTGTAGGCGCCGATGTAGGCGGCATTTTCCCAGGCCGCGCCCGCTTTGCCGGTCAGCTCCACCGTGCCGCCCTCAATGCGCGCGGTGTTGACGTCCATGCTGGTGTACGCGCTGCTCCCGTCCACGGTCAGCGAGCCGCTCTTCATGGTCACGTCCATGCCGGTCGTCACGCCGGATTGCCCGTCATAGTTGTAATGCACGAGGCGAGCGCCATTGCTCAGCGACAACGCGCCGCCGTCAATAGTCAGCGTTGTGGTGGCGACGTTTTTGCCGCCGCTCTGATCCTTATCCGGAACGATGTCAAAGAGTGTGCTGACATTTTCAGTTTTGCTTGTGCCTATGGTAACCGTCTCCCCATCCCAGGGGGCAGGTACGGGAGCCGCCCCGGCCATGCCCGCCGCGCCCACGGTCAGCGCGCCCGTCAGGGCCAGGGTGCCGAACAGGTTCAGCAGGCGGCATTTTTTAAGCACAGCCCGATATTTATTGACAAGATTGCCGATAGCGCCCTTCGTTAGCATAGCATACCTCCCAGGAGCATCCGCTCCTTAAGAATTCATACGGAGCCCAATGCTCCCTTCCTTTGCCGACAGATGTACTGTCGGTTTCCGGCTGGGCTTCGAGAATTTGTGGGAGAGCTATCTTTGTGAAATAATGAATATTTTTATAAAGTAGAAATTGGGAATTTTTTATCAGAGATATGCTATTGCAAATTTAGGCGGCTGAAAGTATCATTATTCAACAACTCATTGACAGTACATCTGTCGATGAATTGTATACATATCCGCTGGATATGCGTGAGGACATTTTTGATATCTGTCGGAAGTGCAGTGTAACATGCCGTTTTTTCTGCTTTTCAGGTCCGGAATAAGGCCTCTGGCCTGAGCGGCCCCGGTGCGGACGGCATGAGGCCCCGCGCGACCCCGGCTTCCGGGCCGGGCTCCGCCGCCGTGAGAGTGCAAAACAAGACCACGCGTTTTCGGCGCGTCTGAAGCCTTCCGGTCTTTACCGGCCGCAAAAAAGGACACGTCCGGAGAGCCCGTACGGGCGCTCCGGCCCCAGAAAGGATGTCAGCGTTTCGCCGCCATGCCGCCTCCTCTCCGGGCCGTCCGTCATCCTGAAGGATGCGCGCGGCAGCAGCCGCGCCGGACGGAACCGGACATTGCTTTCCGAATGCGGGGCGGGTAAAGTCGGCTTGCGAAATACGAACTTTTACCGCCCGCAATCTCTGGTTAGAACAAAATTTCAGCCAATTCAACTGAAATATTGACCAGAAAGTAAAATATGTCCTATTAATATTCTGAAATTCTATTTTTGTTCCAAAATTTCAGTCAGATAGGATAGATCTCCGGGCGACGGAAATTTATTCTATGGACACGCTGGGAGCACGCATCCGTCTGGCGCGCGGCAAAACCCCGCAGGGGGCTTTCGCGGCCTTGATCGGCGTCAGCAAGGGTTCGCTGGGCGGCTATGAGCGGGACGAAAATCTGCCCAACACGGACGTGGCCCTGAAAATTTGTCGGCAGACCGGATTTTCAGTCGAATGGCTGCTCTCCGGGCGCGGCCCCATGCGCGCCGACGCCGCGCCCCGCCCGCGGGAATCAGGCCCGCCGCCGGAAACGGCCGCGCCGTACTGCGCGCGCTGCCTGAAGCTGGAAGAAAAGCTGGAAAAGCTGGAAGAGGAACGGCGGGAGCTGAACACGGAAAACCGCCGTCTCTGGAAGGAAAACAGCGACCTGAACGCGCGTGTGGCGCGCCTGGAAGAGCAGCAGAAAAAAGGCGGCCCTGCGGGAAATGCTGCTCGGGATTGTTCCGCCGCCTGAACGGCTTTTTTCCGGGGCCGAAACAAAAACCGCCTCCGGGGCTTCTCATCCGGGGTCGAAACAAAAACATCCTCCTTTGTTACGGGAGGACGTTTTTATTTTGGCCCCTATTTTGCATTTCTCTTTTCGCCGTCAGACAAGCGACACGGCGGACGGCACGCACAGGCAACAACCGGCGGCGCAAGCCGCGAGGCAAAGGAACGGACCATGCAGGTAAAGACATTCACCGGCGCCACATCGCAAGAGGTTCTTGCCCGGATCAAGGCTGAAATGGGGCCTGAGGCCGTCATCCTGGGCAATCGCACCTACCGCAAAAACGGCGTGGTCTGTCATGAAATCACCGCCGGACTTGAGCGGCAGGCCCCCGGCGAAGCCGCTCCGGCTTCGGGCGCGCCCAGCGGTTGGGGCGAATGGCACAAAGAGTGGATGCAGATCAAGGATCAGCTCTTTGCCCTGATGAAGCCCGCCATCCAGTTGGAGCGCCTGACCCCCCGGCAGCGCGTGGCCTTGGAGTATCTGCAACGCGAGGGCGTTTCCGACGCCGTGGCCGTGGATCTGTACAAGCGCCTGCTCGCCGACCCCGGCGCGTCGGTGCTGGAATGCCTCTGCGGCATGGTGCCGGTCAAAGCCTGGGGCCCGGCGCAATGGAGCCAGCGTGTGCATCTGCTGGTGGGGCCTTTCGGCTTCGGCAAAACCAGCACCGGCCTGCGCTTTGCCCTGCATCTGCGCAAAAACGAACCCGAAGCGCGCATCGCCTTCATCAACGCCGACTGCCTGCGCGGCAACGGCCGCCTGACCCTGCGCCACTGGGCGGAGCTTTCCAACTTCACCTATATGGAAGCCCCGGACAGGGCCGGCATGGAACAGGCCCTGGCCGCCGCAAAAAACGCCCGCGCCGTGTTCGTTGACGTGCCGGGCCTGGCGCGCGGCCAAAATCTCGCCCAGTGGCGGGCGGACATGGGCCTGGACATGCCGGAGACCGCCACGCATCTGGTGCTCTCTCCCTTTTGCGACGCGCTTCAGACACAGGAATTTTTACGGCGCTATCAGAGCGACGGGCCGGGCAGTCTGGTCTGGACCAAACTGGACGAGGCCGTGAGCTTCGGCAGCATCGTCAATGTGGCCTGCGCGGCCGGGCTGCCGGTTTCGGCGCTGTCCTTCGGCGCGGAGCTCAAGGAAAGCCTCGCCCCGGCCACGGAACCGCTGATCTGGCGGCTGATCTTCAAACGGCAAATCCCCGGCCAAGCGGCCTGAGCCTGACCGGGCTCATACAAACAATGCGGAGCAGACAGATGAGCGGCACATTCCCCCTGGTATTTTCCGTCACTTCCGGCAAGGGCGGCGTCGGCAAGACCAATCTTTCGGTCAACCTGGCGCTCTGCCTGGCCCAGCTCAACAAGCGCGTGGCGCTGATCGACGCGGACCTGGGACTTGCCAATGTGGACGTGTTGCTGGGCCTGACCCCGCAGAAAAATCTTTTCCACCTCTTCCACGAGGGCGCGTCACTGCGGGAGATCCTCTTTCCCACGCCCTACGGCTTTTCCATTCTGCCGGCCTCCTCGGGCGTGAGCGAAATGCTCACCCTGTCCACCGGCCAGAAGCTGGAACTGCTGGAAGCCGTGGGCGAGCTGGAGGACGAGCTGGATTATCTCATTGTGGATACCGGCGCGGGCATCAGCGACAATGTGCTCTATTTCAACCTGGCCGCCCAGGAACGGCTGGTGGTGCTCACCCCCGAACCCACGTCGCTGACCGACGCCTACGCCCTGATCAAGGTGCTCAAGCTGACCCACGGGGTGGAGCATTTCAAGGTCTGCGTCAACATGGCCCCGGACCTCAAGACCGCCAAGGACATGTTCATCCGTCTGCACCAGGCCTGCGACCACTTTCTCAGCGGCGTCTCCCTGGACCTGGTGGGCGTGATTCCGCGCGACACGGGCGTGCGCAAGGCCGTGGTGCAGCAGCTGCCTTTCTGCGTCAGCGAGCCCCAGAGCCCGGCGGCCAAAGCCGTGATGCAACTGGCCAGAAGCATTACGGCCTGGGAAGCGCCGAAAAACCTGGACGGCAACATCAAATTTTTCTGGAAGAAACTGCTCTTTCATTGATACCCGCGTCACGGCGGCATGCAAGAGAATGAAAGCGATACGATACAATACTCTCAACGGGATTATTACTCCGTCGTCCGGCCGGGCGGGCTGAGGACGGCGGCAACACAACGCGGCATGCGGGCATGCCGGAGGAAGAAGAGGCACGAACCGGAAAGGAACACGACATGAAAACCGGCACAGCGCAAGCACAACAGGCAAGTCCCTGGGAAGCGCTTGAAACCGGCGCCACAGCCTGGGAGGATTTCTCCTCGGCGGAACAGGAAGAGGTGGTGCGGCACTACGCGCCCAAGATCCGCTTTCTGGCTCTGCGGCTCAAATCCAAGCTGCCCCGCAGCGTGGAATTGGGCGAGATGATCAGCTCCGGCACTCTGGGCCTCATGGAAGCTCTGGGCAAATTTCGTCCGCAGTTGGGCATCCGCTTTGAGACCTACGCGGAAAACCGCATCCGCGGGGCCATGCTGGACGAGTTGCGCCGCCTGGACTGGTTCCCCCGCTCTCTGCGCCAGCGCGTGCGCGTGCTGGACGAGGCCATACGCAAAGTGGAGCACGAGCAGGGCCGCCAGGCCACTGAAGAGGAACTGCAAGACATCACCGGCCTGGAACTGCGCGACGTGCGCCAAGGCCTGGAAGCCCTGCAGAACCAGCTCTGGCTCTCCCTAGACGCCATTCAGGACACCCTGGCCGGCGACGGGCCGGAAAGCGGCGGCGAACCCTACAGCAACACGGCCCTGCGGGAACTTGTGGAAC
This sequence comes from Desulfovibrio sp., assembly GCF_018379785.1. Taxonomy (GTDB): domain Bacteria; phylum Desulfobacterota; class Desulfovibrionia; order Desulfovibrionales; family Desulfovibrionaceae; genus Desulfovibrio. The sequence continues at coordinate 25,566 of NZ_JAGZUV010000033.1, read as the reverse complement.
GCGTGGCCCCGCTGATCGAGCGCTTGACGCCTAGAGAAAAGTTGGTACTCTCATTATATTATACAGACGAATTAAACATGCGTGAAACGGCTGAAATCATGGGTATTACCGAAGGCCGCGTCTCGCAGTTGCATTCGCAGGCTCTGGGCCGCCTGCGCAAAGAGTTTGCCAGTCTGTACGGCGCCGCGGAAATGTAGCGGAACCGGACTGCGGCCTTTGCGGCGCGGACGCGCCAGCGTCTCCGGCTGTTTCGCCCGGATCGTCGAAGGAGTATATGTCATGCCTTACAATCCCAATATGCGTGTCCTCGTCGTGGATGACTTTTCCACCATGCGCCGTATTGTGCGCAACATTCTGCGCCAGCTCGGCTTCAATAACGTGGTGGAGGCCGACGACGGCACCACGGCCTGGGAAGTTCTCAACCGGGAAAAAATCGAGTTCATCGTTTCCGACTGGAACATGCCCCAGATGACCGGCATCGACCTGCTGCGCAAAGTGCGCGCCAGCGAGCAGTTCGCCGACATTCCCTTCCTGATGGTCACGGCCGAGGCCCAGCAGGAAAATATCATCGAAGCGGTGCAGGCCAAGGTGTCCAATTACATTGTCAAGCCGTTCACCGCCGACACCATGAAACAGAAAATCGACAAAATTTTCCCCTAGCGCGTGCCGCGCCCGGAATCGCGGTGTGAGGGCAAAGCCATGCCGCCGCCTCCGGGCTTGAGCGGACCGCCGTCACCCGCAGGACACGCCCGCGCGTTCACGGCTCGCGCCCTCGCGCGGGCCCGCCGCATCCTGAACGCGGCAGCGCCGTTCCGACGGAATTTTTCCGGGCCTCTCCTGCGTGCATAACCGCAAGATGCGCCGGACCGCCCGGGAGTAAACGCGTGGCAGACGAAACCGAACTCAAAACAGCTCCGCCCAAGGACGAAATGCAGGTCAGCCTGGGCCCCAGCCTCGGCCAGACCAAGGTGGAGCTGGATCTCGACGACGCGCCCTTCCTCCAGCCGACGGAAGATGATCTGCCCGCCGAACAGGAGGACAATCTTCCCGCCGCGCCCGAGGATCAGGCCGCGGCCCAATCCAGACAAAGGGAAAAAAAGCTGCTGCTGGCCGCCGGGGCGGGCGTCGGCCTGCTGCTGATTCTGGGCGCGGCTGTCTGGTGGTTTTTTCTGCGCACGCCGCCGCCCGCGCCGGAGGCGCTCAAACCCGAGGTCATCGTGGTGCCCTCCAAGCCCGCGGTGAAAGTCAAGCCGGACTACGTCAAGGAGTTCGCCCCGTTCCTGGTGCCGCGCAATGACGGCAAAGGCGGAGCCCGTTTTCTGGTCTGCAAATTTTCCGCCGTAAGCAAGGACGCCGCTCTGAGCAAGGAAATGGACCAGAAGATGATTTCCCTGCGCGACGCCATGTATTATTATCTGCGCAGCAAGAGCAGCGAGTATCTGATGGACCCGCGCAACGGCCCGGCCATCAAAAAGGATCTGACCTCCGTGCTCAACGACTATCTGACGCAAGGCAAGATCGAGGATATTCTGTTTGAAAGCTATCTGAATGAATAGGGAAGTTCCGCAGTTCAGATGAGGGCGTTCTGAAGGACGCCCGGGGAATCGCCATGAGCGTTGACGCCACCATGGCCGTACTCTATGCCCAGACGGGCCTGGCCGCTCCCCTGGCCAATGCCGCCGCCGTGGCCCCCCAGGCCTCGCTGGCGATGTCGCGGGTTCTGGCCGCTGAAATGGCTCGCCAGGAACAGCAGCAAATCGAAAAAACCGAAAAAGCCGAAGGCCCCAACATTACGCCCGACGGGCGCGGCGGCGGCAACGCGCAGTTCGGCAGCCGCCGCCGCAAGCGGCCTCCACTGTACGATGCCGAAGACGACGAACCGCGCGCCTCTCCCTCGCCGCTGGTGGGCAATCTGCTGAACGTCAAAGTATGAACGTCACTCCTTTTCTCACTCTGGTCATTGTTTTTTCCCTCTTGGAACTGCTCATTCTGGGCGGCGTGCTCTTTTTTTATCTGCGCCTGCGCCGCTCCGAAACCCTGCTCAACACCTTACAGGGCAATCAGGAAAGCCTGCTGGCCCGCATTGAAATGAACGCGCGCCTGGAGCGGGAAATCGTGGCGACCTTCGCCCAGCGCCAGGCCGAACTGCGCAGCCTGGACGAAAAACTGGAAGAACGAGCCCAGGAACTGCGCCGCCTGCTGGAACAGGCCGAAGGCATCTGTCGTTCGCCGCAGTTTCTGCGTGAAATCATCCTCAACGGCCGCCGCAAGGGGCTGTCCAGCCGCCAGATCGCCCGCAACGCCGGGCTCAGCGTGGATGAGGTGGAGCTGATTCTGGCTCAGAATCCTTAGGGTCAGGCCAGCCCTCATTACTCTTTGCTTTGCTCTTCGACGGAAGAAAGGATGCGGTTTCAATCCTTGTTTGAGTTTTTCGCGGCGTTGCTGTGCATTCTGGTTCTAAGCCTGCCGGGCGTCGCCGTGGCCGACGGGAACTCCGATGAGCAGCCGGGGATTTCCGGTCCCGTGCCCGCGTTCCAGCAGCGTGGCGAGGCAACGCGTCCGGCTGACCGGCTTGGCCCGGGTCACGCTTATGAAATATAAAAGGAACCCCCCGGCATAGTGGTCTGCCCCCATCAAGGTAGACAAAGTAAAAAAGCCCCGCGCGCTCAGGGCGCGCGGGGCCGGGTTCACCGCCGTTCAAGCGAGGACAGCGCCCGCAAGGCTACTTGGCGTACGGCGGAATGGGCGTCTTGACCATCTTCATAAACTTGTCGGTCACATAGTCGGCGTTCTTGACCCTTTCATATTCCTCAGGGGTGAGGCGGCCCAACTGGGTAAAGAAGGCGGCCAGATACCGCTGCCACTGCTGCGCCTCGCTCATGCCCCTGGAATTGTCCAGCAGCCTGAGCTGCTCCTCATAGTTGAAGACCGGATGGGTCTTGATGTCCTTGAGAGCCACTTCCGGGGTGTACTGCTGGCCCGCCCAGTCCATGAAGAAACGGCGGTACAGGGGCACCAGGGATTCGGCGGGCTCGTTCTTGAGCATGTGGATGCCGCGCATATAGGCGCGCAGGAAGCCGGTGATGACTTCCGGATGGGCGTCGGCATACTTTTTGTCTGCCTGGATCACAATGGGCAGGGTCTGGCCGCAATTCTTGATGTTGCCCGCCAGCCTCCAGCCCTTGGCTTCGCCTACGTAGAGGTGCGGCGCCCAGAGGGCCACGCCGTCGCCGGTGCCGTTTTCAAACGCACCCAAGGCCTGGGGCTGATCCATGTTCTTGATGACCACGTCCTTGTCCGTGAGGCCCAGTACCTTGAGCCAGGAGGAAAGAGCCATGTGCGGCGAGGACATGGTGGTGCAGAGGAAGGTCTTGCCGCGCACGGTTTCCGGGCTGCCCAATACGTCGGGGAAGTCCTTGTTCCAGCCCTTGACCTTGGCGATGGGGCTGTCCGGGCGGACCAGCACGCCGTTGGTGTAGGATTCGTCATTGCCGATGGCGATCACATAGGTGTCGTAGCGCAGGCCGCCCCAGACGCCGGGCACCGCGCCGTTGCCCGCCACCACCCAGGAACCGGAGGGCGTGGCGTTGACGATGTCCATACCGGAATTGAAATAATTGACTTCGAAATCCAGGCCTTCTTCCTTGTCCCAGCCGCGCTCATGGGCCAGCCATGCGGCGAAGGTTTCGTTTTCGTTCATCCAGCCCATGGGAACCTTGACCAATTCTTTGGCCTGCAACACGGGCGCGGCGGCCAGGAAAAGCACGGCCGCGAGGGCCGGCCCCAAAAGATTGCGCAGTTTCATCCTCATGCCTCCAGGGTGAGAGGGTGTCGGGGCGGGACGCGGGCATGCCGCGCCCCGCGAAGCCTGATGCGCTACGAAGCCACGCAGGAGCGCACGCGCGGCGCGACCGGGGCGGCCTGACCGGCCTTGCCCTTGGGATCATAGGTGCGCGTCGTGGTGACCTTGTGCTGGGTGAAAAAGTCTATGCCGCCCTTGCCCTGCACCTTGTCCGTGCCGAGCAGGGAGCCCTTGATGCCGCCGAAGGGCACATAGGGATGCGGCGCGCAGATGCCCACGTTGACGCCCACCATGCCCACATCCGTATCGCGGCTGAACACGTCCGCGTAATGCATGTTCTGGGTGAAAATGCAGGCCCCGTTGCCGTATTCCGAACTGTTGACCAGCTCGATGGCGTCGTGAATGTCCGCCACCTTGATGGTGGCCACCAGAGGACCGAACACCTCGGTGGTGAACAGGGGGTTGCAGGGCGTCACGTCGCGGATGATGCAGGGGCCGACAAAGAAACCGTTCTTGTTCTTTTCCGGCAGGTCCACCCGGCGGCGATCCAGAACCAGCTTGCAGCCCTGGCCGTGTTTGAGGGCGATATCCACGTAATTGAGCACATTGTCCGCGGCCTTGCGGGAAATCAGCGGCCCCATGTAGACGTCGGGGTCAAAGGCGTCGCCCACCTTGACGGTTTTGGAGGCCTCGATCATGCGCTCCAGCACTTCCTCGTAAACTTCCGGCACGGCGGCCACGATGGACCCGGCCAGGCAGCGCTGCCCGGCGGAGCCGTAGCAGGAATTGAGGAAGTTGTTGATGAAGACGTCCATATTGCTGTCTTCCATGACCAGAAGCAGGTTCTTGGCCCCGCCCAGCAGCATGGAACGCTTGGCCCCCTTGGCGCAGCCCGCGGCCATGGCTTTGGCCGTGGGCGTGGAGCCCACCAGACAGACGCCGGCCATGCGCGGGTCCTCATACCAGGAACCGGGAATGTCGCGGTTGCCGTGCACCACGTTGACCACGCCCGCGGGCAGCCCGATTTCCATGAAGATCTCGCAGATGAGCTGCATGAAATAGGGCGACTGGGTGGAGGGTTTGAAGATGAAGGTATTGCCCACGGCAATGGCGTAGGGAATGAACCAGCCGAAGACCAGGGCCGGGAAGTTGAAGGGAGCCACCCCGCCGAACACGCCCAGGGGCTGGCGTACCACCTTGGCCGAGATATTGGTGGAGATGTAATCCAGGGTGTCGCCCTGGATCGTGGACGGCGTGGCCGCGGCGGATTCCAGGATTTCGATCACCCGCTGCACTTCGCCGCGCGCTTCGGAAATATGCTTGGCCTGGTCCAGAGCAATGGCCTGGGCCAGTTTTTCCAGATCCCGCACCATGCAGTCATGGATTTTGTAGAGATAGGCCATGCGCTTGCCGATGGAGAGGTTGCGCCAGGGCCTGTAGGCCGCGTGGGCCGTGGCGATGGCCGCCTCGGCCGTGGCCGGTCCGGAAATGGGCACGCTGCCGATTTCCTCGCCGGTGGAGGGGTTGTAGAGCGGCACGCGCTTGCCGCCTGCCTCTTCCTGCCATTCGCCGTTGATGAAATTTTTGATCCTGATGTCCGACATGGCATATCCTCCGCGTGGGTACTGGTCTGTTACTGAACGTGCTGTCCTGACACGGCTTGCCTCGTTGGGGCCGGGATCCGGAGCAGATTTACGTGGCCGCGATTTCAAAACGCATCCGCTCCGGGAAGTCCGGCTGATTCTTTTCCTCAATTTTCAGATAGCGTCTTTCGCGGACGGACTGCTTGCGGAAATCTGACAAAATCTGTCGGCAATCGGACAAAAAAGGACATGAAAAGGCGACTGGCAATGGCGAAGGCATGGAGGGAGGAGCAACGCGTTCAGGCTTGCTTGCCGCCGCGCGCCCGGAGAACGCAGCCCGGCGTGCGCCCGAAGACCTGCTTGAAAGTGGCGATAAAGGCTGAAATCGAGGAATAGCCGCTGTCCAGGGCCACGGAGGTGACGCTCTCGCCCTGTTTCAGGCGGTTGTGGGCCGCCTGCATCCGCTGGCGCTGCCGCCAGGTGCGGAAGGAGGTGCCGGTTTCCCGACGAAAAAGACGGGCCAGATTGCGCTCGGACATGCCCAGGCGCTCGGCCCACTGCGCCAGGGAAGTGGACACGCCGGGCGTGGTGAGCAGGGCCGTGCACAGCTCCACCAGGCGGTGGTCGCGGGGCATGGCCAGCGGCTGCGCCTCTTCCGGCGATTCCAGAAGCAGGTCCAGCAGCACGGCCACCAGGCGGCCCCGGGCGTCCGCGCCGTAGGAATAGGGTTGCGGCGTGAGGTGCAGCAGCAGTTCGCGCACCAGGGGCGTGATCTCCATCACGTGGCAGCGGGCGAAACGCTCCACCCCCAGCAAAACACGCTGGCCGATCCAGAGGCTGCAATCCCTGGCTTCGCAAGGCACGTACCACTCATGGCGGCAACCGGCGGGCACCCAGACGGCCCGCTGGGGCGGGGCCAGCCAGTTGCCCTGTTCCGTGCACATGACCATGCAGCCGTGCCCGGTGTAGGCCAGTTCGCCCCAGGGATGCACATGGGGCTTGCTCCAGGTATCGGGGGGAAAGTCGTCATTAAACCAGACTACCGGCCTGGCGGCCGGGTCATAGGGCGCGAGATAGCTTTTGGCTTCCAGTGGTTCCATGGACGCCCCGCAAAAGCAAATCCGAATAAAAAGGAGCCTGTTGCGTGGCCCTTTGGCGCTTCCCCAGAGCAATTTCACTTTGAAATTTGTAGAATTTCAAAGCTAATCTGCTCTAGAGACAGTCGCTACGAGACGGATTTTCGTGTTATATTAAGGAGAACGAGCCTTTTAGCGCTGCTGTCTTTATCCGTAATGCTCGTTCTTCGCATAACGGCTAAAGCATGCAGGGAGTGTACTCTTCTGGTACTCGCTTTATCCATTGCGACGAAGGAAGCTACGGATGAAGACAGCAATGAGTTACACAAAATTCCTTTCATCGAAATCACTATCGCTATCCGTAACACAGCAGAGCTGTGAACGGCTAGCGCGACCGAGCTAAAAGGCGATGTTCGACGCGGAGATAACCGAAAAGACGCTCGCGACGACAGTCTCTAAAAGTCCAGCTTGAACTGCATGCCAAGCCCCAGCGCCGAATCCGGCTGACTGTTGCTGGCGCTGTGATCCCGGTTCTGCTCGTCCTTGAGAATCAGCTCCGGGCCCACGCTGATGCTCAGATCCTCTCCGGCTTCCACATCGGCAAAAGCCCGCACCACATGGCGGCTTTCCAGAGGCAGAATTTCATCCGGCCGCGCGGTCTCCGTGGGCAGGCGCTCCCGCCAGGTGGAGGTTTCATTTTCCACGCTGAGGGCCAGGCCGCTCTTTTTCTTCTTGCTTCCGGCCGCTTCATTGAGGGCATTGTCGATGCCCGGCGCGGTGTTCATGGCTTTCTTCTTGACCCCGGTCTTGCTCACGGCGCGGTCATGCAGGCTCCGCACGGGCGTGCCCTGGCGCCAGATGGCGGCATCGCGGTCATCCGACTGTCCGAAAGCCCAGGCATTGCCGTGCAGGGCTTTCTTTTTCCGGGCGTCGGCCTTGGCGCCCGCCCCCGGACGGTTTTGCCCGGACGCGGCCCCGGCCGGATGCCTGTCCGTCGCGGGACGCATTCCGGCAGCTTGCGGCGCGACACGCTGTTCCGCCGCCGCGAATGAGGCCGCGGGCCAATACACGCCGCAGGCCAAGGCCGCAATAGCGGTGAAAATCATCATCCATCGGTTCTTCATGCTTTTTCTTACTTCAGGCCGTGCGTCCCTGTAAAGCCCGGACGGCTCTTTTTCAGAGGGGATCTTCGTAAAAATGCAAGCCCGCGATGTGCCGCATGCCCGGAAGAAAATTCCATAGCAAACCGTCTTGAACAATCTAAAGTTTTATTGGAAATTACCGACCAGGTAATGACGGATATAAATAATTTATGCATTCTCGTCATCATATACACAAATAAGATGGCATATCAAAAAATTTCTATTCCTTTATGTTTATTATTTCTCTTATCTCGAAACAATGTATGGAGTATATGTTTTCAAATTTTTTCTTTGGAAAGAGAGCTTTCTGATACATTCATCTGCTTGCGGTTGCTGAGACCGGAGCGCCTTTGTGTACACTGAGGCGCTCCGGTTTTGCCGTAATTAAGGAGGACGATAAGGTTTTCGATATACAAAAACAATCATGGAAGGAAGAAAAACCATCAGGGCAGGCAAGGGGCCGGAGCGGCCCGCTCCGGCGATACCCACCGCAATTTTTCGCGGCCCTGCCGCTAAGACCGCCCGCCGGGACGGTGAAAAATCTTTGTCTCCTGTGAGGAGGGAATCGATGAAGAATTTGAAAATCGGAATAAAAATGGCGTTGGGCATAGGCACTATCCTTTTGCTGGTGCTCTTGAACGGCGTGTTTTCCATCGACACGCTCATGGGCATCGGTGACGGCATGACGTCCATTAAAGAAAGCTATATGCCCATGGACGAGATGGCCGCCACAGCCCAGAGCACTCTCAAGGACGTGCCCGCCAGCATGAATATGTATCTGCTGACCGGGCAAAAGTCATACTGGGACGCCACAGAAAAAAGCCTGCTCGCTGTAGACGGTCAGATCGACAGCCTAGTCAAATTCATCGAGAAGGATTCGCTCATTGATACCAGATTGAGCACACAGTTGCAGGAGAAATTCAAACAATTTGGAACGACCCTGCGCAATGTTCATGCGACCAATGAAGCCTTCATCCAAACTCGCGGCATCATGATCCCCGCCGGCCTCAGGGCCGGCATCGCCGTAAGCGACTACAAGCAGGGAATGCTCAAAACCTTCCGGGAAGCCCAGGCCAGAGGCGACATCGCGGAAATGGGCCTGCGCCTGGATCGTCTTGAGGCGGCCGACGCCATAGCCGAGGGCATCAACGATATCCGGATCAGAATGCTGCGCAGCATGGCCGAGCAGAACCGCGAATATTCCAAAGACAATGTCACCAAACTTTTCCCCAAGGTGCTCGCCGACATCAACAATCTGCTGGCCAAGGTCACTAATCCGAAATGGCGCGAGGTGATCAGCGTCATGCGCAAGGACACGGAAACCTTCCGCGATGCGCAACGCAATATGCTCGAACTCTGGGACAAAACCGATGCCTTGAACGTCGAGAGCAATCAGGCCAGAGAGGCCGCCCTGGTCCTCATGGATGAAATAACCTCACAGACGACCAAACTGCGGACCGATACTGTCATAAACGTTGCGCAGACTTCCAATGACAGCGTGAAGGTGATCCTCGGCGTCTGCGCGGCACTCCTTGTGCTCGGGCTTCTGATCGGCATCTTCCTGACGCGCTCCATCACAACGCCCATGGCCAAAACCCTCGGCTTCGCCCAGTCCGTGGCCCGGGGCGAGCTGGACCAGAGGCTGCGCCTGGAGCAACGGGATGAATTCGGACGCCTTTCCGAGGCGTTGGACAGTATGGTGGATTCCCTGAACGAAAAAATCGAGGAAGCCAACGCCAAGTCCGCCGAAGCTCAGGTCAAGAGCGATGAAGCCACGCTTGCCATGGAAAAAGCCGAAGCCGCCGGCAAGGAAGCCCAAGCCAAGACCGTGGCCATGCTGACCGCCGCCGACAGGCTGGAAGAAGTGGCCTCGGTGGTCTCCTCCGCCTCCACCCAGCTGTCGGCCCAGATCGAGCAGTCCGACCGTGGCGCGGGCGAATCCTCCCAGCGCCTGGGCGAAGCGGCCACGGCCATGAACGAGATGAACGCCACGGTCCAGGAAGTCGCCCAAAACGCCGGTTCCGCCTCGACCGCCTCGGCCGAAACCAGGGAAAAAGCCGCCGCCGGTTCCCATATTGTGGAACAAGCCGTGCAAAGTATTGAAGAAGTGCATCAGATGTCCCTGGCTCTCAAGGAGGACATGGTGCAGCTCAATGAGCATGCCCAGGACATCACCCGGATCATGAACGTGATTTCGGACATTGCGGACCAGACAAATCTGCTGGCCCTCAATGCTGCCATTGAAGCGGCGCGGGCCGGCGAAGCCGGGCGCGGCTTCGCCGTGGTGGCCGATGAGGTGCGCAAGCTGGCCGAAAAGACCATGGCCTCCACCAATGACGTGGGCAATGCCATCAAGGCCATCCAGGAAAGCACGGCCAAGAGCATGGGCGGCGTGGACAATGCCGTGGAACGCATCGGCCTGGCCACGGATCTGGCCAGCCGGTCCGGACAGGCCTTGCAGGAGATCGTGAAGAACGCGGAGGTCACTGCCGACCAGGTCAACGCCATTGCCACGGCCAGCGAGGAGCAGTCCGCCGCCAGCGAGGAAATCAATCAGACCATCGTGGAGGTCAACGACATGTCCCGCCAGACCGCCGAGGCCATGGCCGAAGCCGCCAAAGCCGTAACCGAGCTGGCCGCCCAGGCCCAAAACCTCACGGGGCTCATCCACGAAATGAAGCAGGGCTAACTCCCCTTCCCGCCTGTAAAAAAGACCGGCTTTCTCCCGCACTCCAGCGAAGAAAGCCGGTCTTTTTGCATCAGCGCACCATTCCCAAGATAAAAGAAGCCCGGGGCCTTCCCCGAGAACGGCGTTCCCGCCCCGGCTTTTCATCGTAAAAAGCCCCGCCGGGACGGACAGCTCAGCCGGAAGGCCTGCTGTCCATCCCGGCGGGGCGTCAGGAACGGATCTGTGCGGTCCAGCTACCTGGACTGCGCCGCGGGCGTGGGCATCGCCTTGCCCGCGCCGGTTTCTTCCTGCAGCAGGCGTTCGGTATTGACCACCGGGAAGCTCGGGCTCTTGCCGGGATCCTCCCAGCCGCCGCCCAGGGCCATGCAGACGCTGACCACCGCGTCAAGACGGTCACGCAGGGCCGAGGCCAGTTGCAGCTCGGCGGCAAAGAGCTGGCGTTCGGCATCCAGCACCGTCAGATAGTCGGTATAGCCGTTGTCATACTGCAAGCGGGCGATGTCCACCGAGCGGCGCAGGCTTTCCACCTGAATCTGCATACTGCGCACAATGGCGTCCGCCTCGCGCTGCGAGGTGAGCGAAGTGCGGATGTCTTTGAAAGCCGTCTGCACTGTCTTGCGATACACCGCGATGGCGGCCTTTTTCTGGGCTTCCGCGTCTTTCAGATTATACCAGTTGCGGCCGAAGTCCAAGATGGGCAGCGTTCCAGTGGCCCCGTAGCTCCAGGCTCCGGCCGGACCGGTGAACAGATTGCCCACCGCCGCGCTGAGCGTGCCCAGCATGCCCGTCAGGGAGATGGACGGGAAGAACTGGGCGCGGGCTACGCCGATATTGGCATTGTAGGCCATGATCATGTATTCGGCGGCGCGCACGTCCGGCCGCCGCTCCAGCAGTTCGGACGGCAGGCCCTCGGGCAGCACCGGCGGCGAGGGCAGCATGCCGATGGCCTGCCCGCGCGGCATGGCGCGGTTGATGATGTCGCGCGGCGAGCGGCCCAGCAGCACGGCCAGGGCGGCCTCGGCCTGGTCCACGGCCACGGTGCTGGTGTGCACCTGGGCGCGGGCGGTTTCCACCTCGGCCCTGGCCCGCTGCCAGTCAAGCTCGGTGATGTCGCCCTGCTTGTAGCGGCTGGTGTAGATGCCGAAGGCATCCTCGCGGCTTTTCAGCGTGCGCCGCGCCGTGTCCAGCTGCATGTCCAGGGCCAGCAGGGCGAAATAGCCCTGGGCCGTCTGCCCGGCCACGGAAAGGCGCAAGGCCTCGTGCCCCACCACGGTGTTCATCAACACGTCGGAAAGGGCCGTGTAATTGTTGCGGTACTTGCCCCAGAAATCCAGTTCCCAGGAGGCGTTGAGCGAACCCTGGTAATTGGTGTTGGAACGGTCGGCCAGGGTGCTGTAGTTGGCGATCTTGGTGGACGAGCTCTGCGAAGTGGCCGCCGCGTCGCCGCTGACCGTGGGCAACAACTGAGAGGTGGCAATGCCCACCTGGGCAGCCGCGGAATCGATCTTCGCCAGGGATTCGGCCAGATCCTGGTTGTTTTTCAGGGCTTCCTCGACCATGGCCGTGAGCACGGGGTCGTTGAAGCGGGTCCACCAGTCGGTGTTCAACGGCGTGGAACCCAGATCCACCTTGCGCCATTGCTCGGGGATGTCCTGCCCGGGCCGCTCATAACGCGGCGCCAGCGAGCAGGCGCAAAGCAGCAGGGTCAGCGTCATCGCCAGCGTCAGCGCGCGGGCCGCGGCAAAGGCCGGAGCCCGGCGGGCTTTATAGGGGGCGCTCATATATCCTCCGGATCGTCATCAAAACGGCTCTTGCCTTCATTGGGGTCTTTCTTGCCCTGCAATTTCAGCGAAAGCTGCATGATGGCCTTAAAGAAGTACGGCACAAAGAGCGTGGCGATGCAGGTGGCCGCCAGCATGCCGCCGATGACCGCCGTGCCGATGGCGTGGCGGCTGTTGGCGCCCGCGCCGGAGCTGATGGCCAGCGGCACGCAGCCCAGGATGAAGGCCAGGGAGGTCATCACGATGGGCCTGAAACGCAGGCGCGCGGCCTGCATGGCGGCCACGTCCAGGCTGCGGCCGTCGCGCCAGGATTCCACGGCGAATTCCACAATCAAGATGGCGTTTTTGGCCGCCAGGCCCACCAGGGTGACCAGAGCCACCTGGAAGTACACGTCGTTGGACAGGTCCCGCATCCAGGTAGCCACCAGCGCGCCGAACACGCCGAAGGGCACGGCGGTGAGCACGGCCAGGGGCAGGGACCAGGATTCATACTGGGCTGCCAGAATCAGGAAGACCATGACCAGAGCCAGCACGAAGATGATGGTGGTGTCGGCGCTGGCCAGCTTTTCCTGCAGGGCCGAACCCACCCAGCCCAGACTGAAGTCGTTGGGCAGCACCGCGTTGGCGGCCTGCTCCATGGCGTCCAGTGCCTGGCCCGAGGAATAGCCGTCGGCCGGGTTGCCCATGATGTGCGCGGCCGGAAACACGTTGTAGCGTTCCATGACCTGGGGGGCCGTGCGGCGCTCCAGAGTCATGACGGCGGTGAGCGGAATCATCTCGCCCTTGTCATTGCGCACAAAGACGTCGTTGAGCGACTCCGGCAGCATGCGGTAGGCCGCCTCGGACTGCATGCGCACCTGGAAGGTGCGGCCCATGTAGTTGAAGTCGTTCACATAGGTTGTGCCGAAGGTGGCGCCCATGGCCGTGAACACGTCGCTGACGCTCACGCCCATGTCCTTGCAGCGCTCGCGGTCCAGGTTGGCGTAGAGCTGGGGCGCGCCGGTGGAAAAGAGGTTCTGCACGCTGCCGATGGCCGGATACTTGGGCGTGCCGTCGGCCTTTTTGGCCGTGGCCTCGGCCACCACCGCGTTGGCCTCCTTTTCCAGATCGTAGATGGTGCCGTCGCCGCGCATCTGAATATAGCCTTCAAAACCGCCGGTGGTGCTCATGCCGCTGATGGGCGGCGGCGAAAAGCCCAGCACCACGGCTTCCGGCTGCATCATGGTCACGGCCATGACCTTCTTGGTCAGGTCGTCGGCGGACATCCCCGGCCCCTTGCGCTGATCCCAGGGTTTGAGGGTGGCGAAGAAGGTGCCGTAGTTGCTCTTGACCGCCATGGAGGTGATGTCCAGACCGTTGATGGTGGCGATGCCGTCCACCGAAGGATCCTTGAGCACAAAGTCGGTCAGGGTGTCGGTGACCGCCGTGGTCCGGTGCTGGGACGCGCCGTCGGCCAGGATGGCCATGCCCAGGATGTAGCCCTGGTCTTCGTTGGGCACCAGGCCGCCGGGCACCACCTTGAGCAGCCAGACGATGGCGACCACCATCACGCTGAACAGGATCATGGCGCGCAGGCCCGAGTCCTTGATGAAGCGCACGGCGCGCAGATAACGGTGGGTCACCTTGCCGAAGGCGTAGTTGAACCAGGTAAAGGCGCGCGGCGGCTTGTAGTCATGGGCGTGGGGCTTGAGCAGCAGGGCGCAGAGCGACGGCGTGAGCGTCAGCGCCACAATGCCCGAGAGCACCACGGATACCGAAATGGTGATGGCGAACTGCTTGTACATCTGACCCGCCAGACCGCCCATGAAGGACACCGGAATGAACACCGCGCAGAGCACCAGCACAATGGCGATAACCGGGGCCGTGACCTCGTTCATGGCCTTGGCCGTGGCCTCCTTGGGCGGCAGATGCTCGGAACTCATGATGCGTTCCACGTTTTCCAGCACCACGATGGCGTCGTCCACCACGATGCCGATGGCCAGCACCATGCCGAAGAGAGTCAGGGTGTTGATGGAGTAGCCCAGGGCGTACATGCCCGCGAAGGTGCCGATAATGGACACCGGCACGGCAATGCAGGGGATCAGGGTGGCCCGCCAGTTCTGAAGGAAGACATAGACCACGATGAACACCAGAATCATGGCCTCCACCAGGGTGCTGATCACTTCTTTGATGGATTCCATAACAAAGTCGTTGGTGTCCACCACGACTTTGTAGGCCATGCCGTCGGGCAGGGTTTTGGCTATCTCTTCCAGGCGGGCCAGGACCAGATCGCCGGTGGCGATGGCGTTGGCGCCGGGCAGCAGATAGACCGCGCCCATGCGCGCCACCATGCCGTTGTAGCGGGAGCCCACGCTGTAATCCTGGCCGCCCAGCTCAATGCGGGCCACATCCTTGAGGCGCAGCATGGCGCTGTCCTCGCCGGTGCGGACGATGATCTCCCCGAACTGCTCGGGCGTGACCAGGCGCCCCTCCGTGTCGATCTGCCAGGTGAGCTGGGTGGAGGACGGCGAGGGCATGTCGCCCAGGCGGCCGGGAGCGTACTGCGAGTTCTGGTCCTGAATGGCCCGGGCCACCTCGCCGACCGTCAAGCCGTATTTGGCCAGTTTGTCCGGCTGGAGCCAGATACGCATGGAATAGCTCATGGAGCCGAACACGGAGCAGTCGCCCACGCCGGGCACGCGCTTGAGCTCGTCCACCACGTTGATCTGCATCCAGTTGTGGATATAGACCTCATCGTAGCGGCCGTCGGGCGAATAATAGGCGAAGGCCTGCAACATGGCCGGGGAACGCTTGACCACGGTCACGCCCTGGCGGCGCACCTCTTCGGGCAGAAGGGTCTGGGCCAGGTTGACCTTGTTGTTGACGTTGACCAGGGCCATGTCCGGGTTGGTGCCCAAAGAGAAGTAGACGTTGATGCTGCCCGAGCCGGAGCCGGAAGCGGCGGTGGACGTCATGTAGAGCATGTTTTCCACGCCGTTGATGTTCACTTCCAGAGGCGCCAGCACCGTGGCCGCGATGGTCTCGGCCGAGGCGCCGGGATAGGACACGCTCACGTTGACCGTGGGCGGCACCAGGTCTGGATACTGGGCGATGGGCAGGGCCTTCATGGCCAGCGCGCCCACCAGGGTGATCAGGATGGATATGACGGCCGATAGGACCGGCCGGCGCAAAAAGAGATTCGGCTTAGCGGAAGCGGCCATATGTACCTACTTTTGAGCGGCGGGAGTCTGAGCCTGCTGTTGTTGGGCGGCGGTTTCCTGCACGCGCACCTGGGTTCCGGGCCGGGCCTTGACCAGGCCCTCGCTGATGATCCTCTCGCCGCCCTTGAGGCCGGAATCCACCAGGTAGCGGTCGCCCACGGCCACGCTGAGGGTGACGGGAACGGGAAATACCTTGTTGTCCTTGTCCAGAGCCATGACCAGCGCCCCTTTCTGGGTCAGCAGGACGCACTTCTGGGGAATAAGCACGGCGTTGGTGAGCACGTCGCCTTCCATGAACAGGCGCACATACTGGCCGGGCATGATGTGTCCGTCGGCATTGGCGAAGACCGCGCGGGCCTTGATGACGCCCGTGCTGGGCTGTACCTGGCTGTCGATGAAGGTGACTTCGCCCTCACCCTTGTACATGGTGCCGTCCAGCAGGCGCAGCTGCGCCTTGTAATGCCCGTTGTCCGGGAAGCGCAGCCGCCCGGCGGCGGCCAGTTGCTGGCGGCGCATGCGTTCGGGCGCGGCGATGGAAAAGTCGATGTACATGGGGTCGGTCTGGTTCACGTAGGTAAGCAGGGAATTATTGCCCACCAGGTTGCCGGGGGTGAAGTTTTCCTTGCTGCTGTAGCCGGAAACCGGCGCCGTCACCTGGCAGTAATCCAGATTGATCCTGGCCTGGCGCAATTCGGCCTTGGCGCTTTCATAGGCGGCGCGGGCGTTGTCGCGCTCCTTCTGGGAAACGGCGTTCTTTTCGTAAAGCGGCCGGATGCGCTTCCATTCGCGTTCGGCGTTGTTGAACTGCGCCTGGGCCTGCTGGACCTTGGCTTCGTACTGGTCGCGCTCCAGCTGGAACAGGAGCTGCCCCTGCTTCACAAAATCGCCTTCCTCATACAGGCGCTTTTCAATAATGGCCTCCACGCGCGCACGCACTTCCACGGCGCGCGAACCCGAGGCCTGGGCCTGATACTCGGCGGACCAAGGCACGTCGGCCACCGTCACGTCAAAGACGGCCACCGGGGGCAACGCGCTTTGCTGGGCTTTTTTGCCGTCGCCGCAGGCGACGAGGGCCAGGCAGAGGCCCACTGCAAGGGAAAAGAAAATCAGCGATCTCATGGTCATGCACTACTCCGTTGCGCGCGGCGCTGTGCGCGCGCCGAAAAAGCCTTTTTTGACGCGGAGCCGCTCCGCGTTGAATACGTGGGCCCGCTCCGGGCAGGTCTTTTGAAAGTCAGCGCCGTGAAGCGCTCTTGCCGCCCGGCGGGCGTGTTGCGGCGGTCGGCGCCTCCGGGCGTGAGAAATCCGGGGCGCTCCCTGGGCAAATTACCTTTGAACCGCGCTGCGGTTTCAGGGGTTCATTCCGCCGAAAATGCGACTTCCGGGGAATCCGCGCCGTTTCGCGGCGCGGACATCCGTTCCCGCAGTCTCCGGAACACGGCAACGTTTCAAAGCTACAATGCTCCAAATCAACCCGCCGGCCCTGCGGCCGGCGCGGCTTCGCCGCAACACAAACGCATCGGCGAACAAACTGCGCCCGAACGGAATCCGGGCGCAGACCCTATAAAAAGGGGCTCAAACAGCCTTCTAAAAAGCATATTTCAAGGGAAAAAGCAAGAAACGGGCCAAGAAGAGACGAAAAAGCTGCTTTGGCGAATTTCCAGTTATTTCAGGTAGTTAACTACCCGCGTCCTCATTTTGTAACCAACTGAAATAACAGGTGAAATTTTTTTCAAAAAAACGCCTCTCCCTCAGCCGAGACGCGGTCAGCGCAATAAAGGAAGCGCTGCCCCAGGCGTCCCGCCGTAGCTTGGCCGTTGCCGCCAAGAGGGGCAGCCCTTCAGGCTGCCTGCGGTCGCCTCGGCTGAATCCCGCCGCCTCGCATTTCAACTTTTTCAAAGTTGAAATGCTCTATTCCGATTCCGCGGCGCCCTCTTCCAGGCGGGTGCGCAGATGCCGGGCCTGGCGGCTGGCGATGCCCAGAAAGGCGACCCACCAGATGGCGTTTTTCAGCAGCTGGACGCGCTGAAAACGGTGGCGCTCGTCACCGGCGCGCAGGGCGGTGATGTCCAGATTTTTTTCGCTGCCGGTTTCGCTGAAGAAGCTGATCCGCAGGGCCGCGCGTTGGATGGTTTTAAGTTCCTCGGGCGAGAAGCGGCTCAAGACCCTGCCGGAAAGCTCCGTGGCCCGGAGCGAGGTGGTAGCCTGCTCCGAGTCGTAGTCAAACTCGTGCGGACGGCTGTTGATCAGCAGATCCACCCGGGCGATATTGGCCAGATTAATCTTGCTGCGGTTGATTACCTTGCTCTGGCGCAACATGCGGTAATAAAAGGCCCCGAATTCCTCGGAAGCCCCGATGATCACCGTGGTCTGCGAATCCGGATAAAAGACGCCGATGCTGGCCGTCATGCGCGACGCGTCGGCAATGCCGCTTTTTTCCTCGGCGATCAGGCGCTGCAGACGTGCCGTCTTGCGCTTGGTCTCCAGATAGAGGAAAAGCAGAAAGGCGATCAGCAGCGCCCCTAAGGTAAATTCCATATGGCCGGTCTCCCCATCTCGACCTAGCCTTGTCTGAAAGCAAATGTCAAGGGCGGGTGGGGGAAGGCTGAATCATAACCGGCGACGAGTGGGCAATAAGGTAATGCGATATCCCCAGCGGGAGGATGCGTCGCGTGCCCTCAATCCTCAAAACGCAGGCGCTGCAACGTTCCGGCGCGCGCGGCCAGCAGTTCGGCCACCACGGACACGGCGATCTGCCGCGGCGTCTCCGCGCCGATGGACAGGCCGATGGGACAGCGCACCGCCGCCAGTTCCGCGTCGGGCACGCCCTGGGCGCGCAAAAAGGCATAGACCTGCTCGCGCTTGGATTTGCTGCCGATCATGCCGATGTAGGCGGCGTGGCTGGTCAGGGCCTGGGCCAAAGCCTCGCGGTCGAAGCTGTGCCCGCGCGTGACAATGGCCACGTAATGCCGCCGCCCGATGCCGCAGGCCTCCACCAGGTTTTCAAAACCGGGCAGGGTCAGGCAACGCCGGGCCATGGGAAAACGCGCCGGATCGGAAAATTCCGGACGGTCGTCAACCACGTCCACCACAAAGCCGCAGGCATGGGCCAGGGCCGCCACCTCCAGCGAGACATGCCCGCCGCCGCAGAGCAGGAGCACGGGCGGCGCGTCCAGGGGTTCCACATAGACGGAGCGCTCCCCGAGGCTGATCAGCCCGGGCTTGTTTTTGATTTCTTCCAGCAGGGGGATTGCCGCCTCCAGGTCCGTGCGTACCGCGCCGGAGGCGGCCAGGGCCGCCCAGTCCTCCGGACCCTCCGCCGGTGTTTCCGGCAGGGCCGCCAGATGCAGGCGGCGTTGCGGCAGGCTCTCGCGGCTCACATCCACGATCCAGGCGCCCCGGCCGCCCTCGCGCAGCACCTGTGCGGCCAGGGCGAACAGCCGGGCCTGTTCCTGTCCGAGCGCTTCGCAGAGCACCTCCATGCTGCCGCCGCAGATCATGTCGCTGGCCGGGCTCAAACCGGTGAGATCGCAGGCGACGCGGGCGGAAATGCCGCTTTCCAGGCTTTGGCGGGCCGCTTCCACGGCGCGGGCCTCCAGCGCGCCTCCGCCCACCGTGCCCTCCAGACCGGCCGCCGTGAGCAGGGCGCGGGTGCCGGCGTGACGCGGGGCCGAACCCCGGCTGCTGACGATGGTCAGCAATACGGCGGGAATCCCGGCGGCCAGCAGGACGGCCAGGCGCTCTTCCAGGCAGTCCTCGTCCGCCGGGGAGGGGACATCTTCCGGAACGCCGCCGCGCGGCGTTTCCGGGGCCGGATCAGGCGGCGTTTCCTTTTTGGAACCCTTACGCATCGCCGTCCTCCTTCACATAGCCGCAGCCCTTGACCGGACAAATGATTTTGACGCCGTCCCGGCTCTTTTTCTCCACCAGGTAGGGGGAGTCGCAACGCGGGCACGGGCCGGGCACGGGTTTGTCCCAGAGAGCGAAATCGCACTGGGGATACTGGTCGCAGGAGTAGAAGATCTTGCCGCGCTTGCTGCTCTTTTCCACCAGGCTGCCCTTGCCGCAACGCGGGCAGGGCACGCCCGTGGAAAAGGGCGCGGCATAATCGCAGGCCGGATAGCCCGTGCAGGCGATAAAGCGGCTGCCGGTGCGCGACTTCTTGATCACCAGATCCTTGCCGCAGCGCGGGCACTGGCCCACCTTTTCATACTGCGGCTTTTCCTGGGCCACGGCTTCCACCTTGCCGTCCTCGGTACGCGCGAAGTTGCTGGTGTAGCGGCATTCCGGATACGCGGAACAGGCCAGGAACGCGCCCGCCTTGCCGAATTTGATCAGCAGGGGCTTGCCGCAGTCCGGGCAGGGCAGGTCCGTGGGCAGGCCGCCCTTGAGGCTCTGCATATTCTTGGCCGCCGCGTCCAGGGTGGGATTGAAGTCCGCCGCGAAGGCGCGCATCAGGTCCACCCAGTTCCGGCCGCCCTCGGCCACCTTGTCCAGCCCTTCCTCCATCTGGGCCGTGAACCCCACGTCCATGAGCTTGGCGAAGTGCTCGGTGAGCTGGCGGCAGACCACCCGGCCCAGGTCCGTGGGCACGAAATGGCGCTCGGCCAGATGCACGTAGTCGCGGTCCTGCAAAGTGGAAATAATGGCCGCGTAGGTGGAAGGGCGGCCGATGCCCAGCTCTTCCAGTTCGCGCACCAGGCTGGCTTCGCTGTAGCGGGCCGGAGGCTGGGTGAATTTCTGTTCCTTTTCCAGCTTGTCCAGGGTCAGGGTCTGCCCTGCCTTGAGCGGCGGCAGCTCGGCGTCGGCCTCTTCCTTGCCGCGCGGCAGCACGGCCAGAAAACCGGGGAAGAGCAGGCGTTCGCCCTTGGCCCGCCAGAGAGTGTGGGCGCAGGCGATCAGGGCCGTGGTGTCGTGGAAGCGGGCCCCGGCCATCTGCGAGGCCACGAAACGCGACCAGATCAGGCGGTAGAGATTGTACTGTTCCGGCGGCAGGTGGGGCTTGACCATGTCCGGGGTGACGGTCACGTCCACCGGGCGGATGGCTTCATGGGCGTCCTGGGCTCCGCCCTTGGCCTTGTAGATGCGGGCCTTTTTGGGCAGATGGTCCTGCCCGAAGGTCTGAACGATGAAATCACGGGCCGCCTGGCGCGCCTCGTCCGCGATGCGCGTGGAGTCGGTACGCATGTAGGTGATCAGCGCCGTAAGGCCCTTGTCGCCCAGTTCCACGCCTTCATAGAGGCGCTGGGCGATATTCATGGTGCGCTTGGCCGTGTAGGAAAGGCGCTGGTTGGCCGCCTGCTGCAGGGTGGAGGTGATGAAGGGCGGCTGGGGCGCCCGCTCGCGCTCCTTTTCCTCCACGCTTTCCACCACAAAGGGCTTGCCCTTGAGCGCGGCCTCCAGCGTGTTCGCCTGTTCCGCGTTGCTGACGACGGCCTTCTTGCCGCTGACCTTGACCAGTTCCGCCTTGAACGGCGGCGGCACGTCGGCGGACAGCAGGGCCTTGAACAGCCAGTATTCCTCGGGCTTGAAGGCTTCGCGCTCGGCCTCGCGCTCCACGATCAGACGCAGGGCCACGGACTGCACGCGCCCGGCGGAAATGCCGCGCTTGATGGTTTTCCAGAGCAGGGGCGAAATCTTGTAGCCCACCAGGCGGTCCAGCACGCGCCGGGCCTGCTGGGCGTCAAAAAGATTGACATTGAGGTCGCGCGGGTGCTCCAGGGCGTCCTTGACGGCTTTGGCCGTGATCTCGTTGAACTGGATGCGCTTGATGTCCTTGGCCTTGTCGCGGATCAGCTCGGCCACGTGCCAGGCAATGGCCTCGCCCTCGCGGTCCGGGTCCGGGGCCAGGTAGACCGTGTCGGCCTTGGCCGCGGCGGCGCGCAGTTCGCTGACCACGCTCTTCTTGTTCTCGATCACCTCGTAATGGGGCGCGAAATCGTTGGCCTCGTCCACGCCCAGGGAACTGGAAGGCAGATCGCGCACATGGCCCACACTGGCCTGTACCGCGTACTGCGGCCCCAGAAATTTTTTGATGGTTTTCACCTTGGCCGGAGATTCCACTATGATCAGCTGTTTGCCCATGCGCCGTCCTTATCCGGACGTCCGGCGGCCCCGTGGCGGAGCTTCCGGCGTTCCGGGTTCATTGCATTCATTATTGTAGGGGCAAGATACGACAAAAGTTCGCGGCGTCAAGTGCGGCGGCCCGACGGAATCCCGCCCGCCCCGTTTTTCCCGCGCGGTGGACAGGGAGGTTCATCTGGGCTAATGAGATACTACCGGTCGGCCCGGAAATCCTTCCGTCCCCGGCCGGAAAGGATGTTGTATGCGCGCGTTCCGCAAGTCATGCCGTCATGCTTTGCCCTTCCTGGCGCTGGCGCTCTGCTGCCTGCTGGCCGCCTGCGCCGGGCGCCGGGCCGGAGACGCGGGAACCATGCCGGACGGCACAACGGCCCAGGTTCCCCAAGGTTCCCAGGGCCCTTTCGCCCCTCTGCCGCGCGTGGCCGTCAAGAGCGGACAGAGCGTGCACGTGGCCGTCAGCGGCGGCGAGCCCAATCTGAACGCGGACCTGCAATCCATGCTCACGGCCTATATCCAGAGCGAACGCGGCCTGGCCCCGGCCGACGCGGCCGACGGCGCCGACATTCTGGTACGCGTGCGCATTGAGGATATTTACCCCCTGGGTTCCAAAAATGAGCCGGTCAGCGCGGGCAAAGCCCTGGGCGGCGCGGCCACCGGGGCCATGCTCGGCATGCTGCTGGGCAGCGCTGTGGACGTCAACGGCCGCAGCGGCGCGGGCTGGGGCGCGGGCGGCGGCGCGTTGCTGGGCCTGGGCGTGGCCCTGCTGGACAGCCACGGCAAAAGCAAGGTCTGGGGCATGCGGGCCAGGGTCGGCATCAGCCCTGACGGACGCGAGCCCGCCGAAGCCGACATGCGCCAGGTGGCCGTCAGCGCCGAGGGGGCCGATATGGGCCGCGAGGACAGCCTGCCCGCCCTGGAAGACAAGCTGAGCCTTGAAGTTCTCAACGCCCTTACGCCCTGAAAAACGTTGCGTGACATCGTTCCCCCGCCGTGCCGGGCGACGTACACTTGTAAGGGCGGCTTGCCGGGCGCAAGCCGCAAATTGTATTTTTCCGACGGACCGCGAACAGAACGGCCCGCCGCATGCAAGGAGCCGTATGCCCATAGCGCGATTGTTTCTTCTGCTGCTTCTGGGTCTGAGCCTGATTCCGCTCAATGCCTGCGTCCGCCAGCGCGACGGCGACGCCGGGGAGGTGGAGGTATTGCGCTCCGGCGCGTTGAACCGGGCCGGGGACGAGGACATCCCCAATGTGGCCTATGTGAACGTGCGCGACATGACCAACCGCGTTTTCCATCTCCGTTCCCAGGCTGAAGCCTGGCTGGGCCGCAAGGGCTTCACCGTGACCGACAATCCCAGCCAGGCCGGGTATATTGTGCAGATTTCCGTGCTCGCGGCGGGCCCGGTGGACCCGGACAGCCTGCGCGCGGTGGTGGACGCAGGCTATGACGGCCCCTCCAAACTCTCCGGCACAGGCGGCACCGCCCTGCTGGCCGACGTGCTGCTGGTCCAGCGGCGCGTGCCCAGCGCCCGCCGCCCCAGCCGGGCAAACCTGAAAAACATTTCCAACCGCAATGCCGTAGCCAGCAGCCAGATGCGTCTGGGCCTGCTGGTGCGCCACGGCATCCGGCTGAAAGCCGGGCTCCCCCCCTATTTCGCGGATGTGCTGGCCCGTGAACTGAGCGCGGCCATCAGCGCCGCCGACGGCGAAACCGGCGCATCCCCGCCCTCCTCCGCGCGCTGAACACGCGCAAGGCATCTGCCTGAGTTCAAAGGGGTTTCCGCTGCAACAGCGGGGTCGTTTTGCTCCGGCATGTTAAAATTATTCTTTTTATCCCTAAGAGAAGAACCTTTTTATCCGTAAAGAAAAGGTAAACCCATCCAACCATGGCGACCTCCGTGGAGCTTCGGCGTTTGCCTGCGGTCGTGCTGTTCGTCCCATGGATATATATTTTCAATGGGAGGAGACGCTTATGGAGAGAGAGAGAGAGAGAGAATTAAAGATCCATAATCATTATAAGGAGATGCCATGTTAGCCTGGTACCGCCATCTGCGCATGACCCCCAAAATTGTTCTTCCCGTTACCATCGTGCTGGTGGTGATCTTGAGTTTCCTCACCTGGCAGATCCAGTCCAAAAGTTCGCAAGCCATCGAAAGCGTCGCAAAAAGAGAATTGTCCGCCCTGGCCGCGCAGAACGGCAACTTCGTCCGCAGCCTTCTAAACATGGCCGTCAACGAGGCAGGCGCTCTGGCCAGCAGCCTGGAACAGAGCCTGAAAAAAGGCCTGATTCCCTCGCGGGAAACCCTGATGGCCATGGAAGAAGGCCTGCATCTGGGCAATCCCGAACTCTTCGGCTGCGGCGTCATGTGGGAACCCAACGCCTTTGACGGCAAGGACGAGGCCTACCGGGGCGTGCCGGGCAGCAACGCCGAAGGCCGCTTCCTCTCCTATTCGGCCACGGGCGCGGCAATCACGGACTTGGGCGACCAACTTGAAAAATTCTATTATACCGTGCCCAAAAAGACGCTGGCGCCCTATTTTTCCGATCCCTATCCTTTCACGGTCAACGGCAAGCCCATCCCCATGTCCACGGCCTCGTATCCGATTATCGTGGACAACGTGTTCCGGGGCACCGTTGTGGTGGACGTCTCCCTGAACAAGCTGAAGGAGATGATCACCGGCATTACCGTTTATGACAGCGGCTACGCCGGCCTTATCACCGATCTGGGCCTGGTGGTGGCCCACAAGTCCAAAGACCTGGAAGGAAAGAATCTGTTTGACATCAACAGGTTCAATGATCCCAAGGCAGCGGCCGAGGCATTCAAGGCCGGCAAAGTCTACACCGAAGAAGTCAACACCAAGGAAGGCCGGGTCTTCCGCTACTATCAGCCCATCTCGATCCGGGGCAGCAGCCAGCACTGGTACCTGGCCGTCATCGCGCCCATGGACGAGGTGCTGGCCCAGGCCAATTCCATCAGCCGGATGACCGTCGCCCTGTGCGTCGCCACCCTGGTGGTGCTGTTGGTGGTGATCTTCCTGCTGATCCGCTCCTCTGTGAAGCCCATCAACTATCTGGCCAGGACGGCGGAAATCATTGCGGACGGCAATCTGGAACAGCCCATTGAGGACGAGCGCTTCGGCGGCGAAGTGAAGATGCTGAGCACCTCCCTGAAAAAGATGATTGCCTCCCTGATCGAAGGCATCAAAAAGGCCGAGGCCCTTTCGGCTTCCGCCCAGGAGGAATCCCGCAAAGCCCAGGAGGCCATGACCCAGGCCGAGGCCGCGAGCAAGGAAGCGCAGGCCAAAACCCAGGCCATGCTGACGGCAGCCGACAAGCTGGAGGAAGTGGGCAACGTGGTTTCCTCGGCATCCAGCGAGCTGTCGGCCCAGATCGAGCAGTCCGACCGGGGCGCGGCGGAATCCGCCCAGCGCCTGTCCGAAGCGGCCACGGCCATGAACGAAATGAACGCCACGGTCCAGGAAGTCGCCAAAAACGCGGGTTCGGCCTCCGCGGCTTCCGCCGATACCAAGGAAAAGGCCGAGGCCGGGGCCCAGGTAGTGGAAAAGGCCGTGCGCAGCATCGAACAGGTCCATCAGATGTCCCTGGAGCTCAAGGGCGACATGACCCAGCTCAACGAGCACGCCCAGGACATCACCCGGATCATGGGCGTGATCTCGGATATTGCGGACCAGACCAACCTGCTGGCCCTCAACGCGGCCATTGAAGCGGCCCGCGCGGGCGAGGCAGGACGCGGCTTTGCCGTGGTGGCCGACGAGGTGCGCAAGCTGGCTGAAAAGACCATGGCCTCCACCAACGACGTGGGCAACGCCATCAAGGCCATCCAGGAGAGCACCGCCAAAAGCATGACCGGCGTGGACAATGCCGTGGAACGCATCGGCGAGGCCACGGAACTTGCCAGCCAATCCGGCGCGGCCCTGCAGGAAATCGTGGCCACTGTGGAAGCCACCGGCGACCAGGTCAATGCCATTGCCACGGCCAGCGAGGAGCAGTCCGCAGCTTCCGAAGAAATCAACCAGTCCATCGTCCAGGTCAACGACATGTCCAGACAGACCGCCGAAGCCATGGCGGAGGCCGCCAGGGCCGTGTCCGACCTGGCCGCCCAGGCCCAGGGCCTTACGGAACTGATCGAGGCCATGAAGAAGGCCTAACCGCTTACGGATCCTGTCTTTTGCGCCCCGCCGGAAGAACTCC
>NZ_JAGZUV010000032.1:671-39052 GCF_018379785.1 Desulfovibrio sp. | reverse complement strand
GTATGTTCAATACAGCTTCGCCCGATTTCTTCTTTGCGCCTTGCTGCCCGAAAAAATTCAGCTTTTCGCGGACGGCGTTTTAATAAGGGCTGAGCCTAGGGGCTGTTTCCAAAAGGCGGCTTTTGCCCCCTGGGCTGCGTCAAAAGCCGGACGCGACCCAGGTCTGTACCAAAAACGTACTCTCCCTGGCCCGCGTCCGGCTTTTTTCCTGCCAGGGAACAAAACTCATCCTTTTCGAAACAGCCCTGAACAGAGGGAAAACTCTATGACCGGAACTCTCTACGGACTGGGCGTGGGCCCCGGCGCGCCGGATCTGCTGACTCTGCGGGCCGTGAATGTCCTGCGCACGGTGGACGTGATCCTGGCGGCGGCCTCGCCGCGCAACGACTATTCAGCCGCCCTGGATACGGCCCGGCCCCATCTGCGCGCGGACGCGCGTCTGCTGCGTCTGGAATTTCCCATGACCCGCGACGCCGGAATTCTGCGCGCGGCCTGGCTCAAAGCCGCCGAAACCACCCGCGACGTGCTGGAAGGCGGGGAAAACGCGGCCTTCCTGACCATCGGCGATCCGCTGGTGTACAGCACCTTCGGCTATCTGCTGCGTACCCTGCGGAAAGTCGCGCCCCATCTGCCGGTGGAAATCGTGCCCGGCATCACCTCCTTCCAGGCCGCGGCCGCGCGCACGGGCACGGTGCTCTGCGAAGGCGGCGAGAAGCTGCACATTCTGTCCGGCATCAACGGGCGGGACGATCTGGCCGCGGAACTGAACAATGCGGACACAGCGGTGATCCTCAAGGCGTACCGCAACTTCCCGGCCATCCGAGCAGCCTTGCAAAGCGCGGGCCGTGACGCGGACTGCCTGCTCGCCAGCCACGTGGAGCAGCCCGAAGAGCATATCCGGCGCGGGGTGGCCGCAGTGGACAGTACGCCGCCCTATATGTCATTGATTGTAAGCCGGAAGCCGAAAACCGGCGGGGAGGAGGACGCGCGCTGACGGAGCCCGCGTTTTTGCTGCCACGTTCCCAAGCGGCTGCCGGACCACCGGGGGAGGTGCGATGGTCGATATCCTGCGGACGATAGTGCAGCACGATTATGAATTCGTCATGGTCGTGGACCTGTCCACCGGCCGCTATGTGAAATACGTGGGCAGCGACGCCTACGCGCATATTCCGGAACAGGGCGATCATGCCGTCCAGGTGCGCAGCGTGGCCGAGCGTTTCGTGCTGCCCGAGGACAGGGAAGAATACCTGGAGAAGATGTCCCTGCCTGTCATCGCCGCCATGCTGGAGAGCCGCAAAAAGCCCAGCTTTACCTACCGGCGGCGTAAACTTTCCGGCGAAATCGCTTGGCTCAAGGCCAATTTCATCTATGCCTCCGAAGAAAAACGCAGCGTCATCATCGCCTATTACGACGATACCGAAGAAGTTGTTGCGCGCCTGAACGAGCGCAAGAAGATCGAGTTGCAGGACGAGGGCATCCGCTTCATGGCCCAGAATCTGTGCGAGGATTTTCTCATCGCGGATCTGGAAAGCGGCGCATGCCGCATGGTGACCCCGGACACCGGCAATATGGTCGCCAAGGGAACCTTCAAGGAGCAGATCGACTGGTTCGCGGAGAATATCGTGGCTCCGGAAGAGCGCGAGGCTTATCTGCGCTACTTCAGCCTCGCCAATCTGGTGCCGCACATCCGCAAAAACAACGGCTTCTGCACCATGAACTGTACGGTGATCTACAAGGACGGCCGCCACAATTTCGTCGTCGCCACGACTCTGATCCATGACTCCATTGAGCCGGAAAAAGAATATCTTTTCGCCTACGCGCAGGACATAACGCGTCTGAAGCAGATGGAGTACAAGAACAAGGAGCTCTTTCTCCAGAGTCGTCGTGACCCCGTAACCGGCCTGTGCAACCGCGTGGCCACGGAACAGGATATTGACGAATATCTGCACTCCTCCCAACCCGGGAGGGAGGGCCTGCTTCTGATTCTGGACATCGATTTTTTCAAGAGCTTTAACGACAATTATGGACACGCGGTGGGCGACGAGGTGCTGGCTTTCATGGCCGAAGCCATGCGGACCGCTTTTCGCAAAGAGGACATCCTCTGCCGCTGGGGCGGCGATGAATTTTTGATTTTTCTAAAAGAGTTCGGCTCGTTGCGGGCAGCGGCCGGGCGGATTGTCCGCCTGCGGCGACAGATGAAGGGCTTTTCTTCCGGGGGCAGGGCCTTGCCGGTCAGCCTGAGTGTCGGCGGGGCCGTGGCCGGAGAGGCGACGCGCGGCCTGGAGGAGTTGTTTCAGAAGGCCGACATGGCTTTGTATGACGTAAAGCGCGAGGGCCGCGACGGACTTGCGATTCTGGGAGAGGACGGCGAGCGCCTGGTTTGAGGAAGCATGCTTACGTGCTTTCCGTGGGTTCTTGCGCCGCAAGCCCACGGAAAGCACGAACAAGAAAAATATGTTTTTCTTGTAAGATGAGTGTGTTGTGCCTTTACAAAAAACGGCTTTGGATTTTTTGTCGTCGGGCGGAGTTAATTTCGCTTAACTCAGCTCCTAGCAGATGCGCGGCAACTGCGCTCCCTCCAGCATCCCCAACAGCCGCTGGCCGCCGATGCGCGTGCGCAGCAGCACCTGCCCGGCCTTGCCCTCGCTCACGCTGCCGATGCGCGCGGCTTCGGCTCCGTAAGGAGAGGCGCGCATGGCCGACAGAGCGGCCTCGGCCCTGTCTTCGGGCAGAATGCAGATGCACTTGCCCTCATTGGCCAGATAGAGCGGGTCCAGGCCCAGGAAGGAGCAGCCGCTTTTAACGGACTCATGCACCGGAATGCGCTCTTCTTCCAGGCTGATGCGGACCCGGGACTGTTCAGCGATTTCGTTCAGAGTGGTGGCCAGGCCGCCGCGCGTGGGGTCGCGCAGCACATGCACTTCACCGGCGGCGGCAATGACGTCCGCGATCATCCGGTTCAGGGGCGCGGAATCCGAGGCCACATCCGTGAGAAAGGAGAGATTCTCGCGGCTGCCCATGACGGTCAGGCCGTGGTCGCCCAGCGCGCCGCTGATCAGCACCGCGTCGCCGGGCCGGGCGCTGTGCCCGGAAGGGGCCGGGTCGGCGAAAATTTCGCCCACGCCCGTGGTGTTGATGAAGATTTTGTCGCAGGCCCCGCGCGGCACCACCTTGGTGTCGCCGGTGACGATCTGCACGTCGGCGGTGCGGGCCGCCCGGCCCATGTCCGCGACCACCCGCTCCAGGGTGTCCAGGGGCAGGCCTTCCTCCAGAATGAAGGCGCAGCTCAGATAGCGGGGCCGCGCGCCGAGCATGGACACGTCGTTGACCGTGCCGTGCACGGCCAGGCTGCCGATGCTGCCGCCCGGAAAAAAGAGCGGCGTCACGGTGTAGGAATCCGTGCTCATGGCCAGGGGGCCGCGCAGACCATCCAGCAGGGCCGCGTCATCCAGGCGTTCCAGCAGGGGATTGGCGAAATGGCGCAGAAAGCACTGCGCCACCAGGCGTTGTGAGGCCCGGCCGCCGCTGCCCGCGTCCAGCAAGAGACAATCGTCCATCAATCAATGCTCCGAATATTTGAAGTAGGCCGCGCAACTGCCTTCGGTGGAAACCATGCAGGGTCCCACGGGCGTGGCCGGAGTGCATTTTTTGCCGAACAGCGGACAGGCCGGGGGGGCGATGCGTCCCTTGAGCACGTCGCCGCAGCGGCAGCCGGGCAGGGACGCCACCTCGGGCAGGCGCAGGCCCAGGCGGGCCAGGGCGTCGAGGTCGGCATATTCCGGCCGCAGGGCCAGGCCGCTTTGAGGGATGCGGCCCAGGCCGCGCCAGAGCGCGTCGGCGGGCTGGAAAAACTGCTCCAGCAGGGCGCGGGCCTTGGGATTGCCCGTGTCTTCCACAGCGCGGGGATAGGCGTTGACCACGGCCGGGGCCTTGTCCCGCAGTTGTTCGGCCATGAGGCAGAGGGCCAGGAGGATGTCCGCCGGTTCAAAACCGCCCACCACGCCCGGCACATGATATTCCGAGGCCAGAAAGCCGTAAGGTTGCAGACCCAGAATAGTGGAGACGTGGCCGGGCAGCAGAAAAGCCTCCACCGCGCAGGAGGCGTCGTCCAGCAGGGCGCGCAGGGCCGGGGGCACCAGTTTGTGCAGGGAAAGCACGCAGAAGTTTTCGATCTTGCGCCGGCGGGCCGTAAGCAGGGTGGCCGCCACCGTGGGCGCGGTGGTCTCAAAGCCGATGCCCAGAAAAACCACTGTGTCGTTGGGATTGGCCGCGGCCAGACTCAGGGCGTCCAGGGGCGAGTAGACGATTTCCACGCGCGCGCCCTGGGCCTGGGCATGCTTGAGGCTGCGCCCGCCGGGCCCCGGCACGCGCAGCAGATCGCCGAAGGTGGCCACAATGACCCTCTCCCGTCCGGCCAGGTCCAGGAAGGCCGCCACTTCCGCATCGTGCGTTACGCAGACCGGACAGCCCGGCCCGGAAAGGTGGGTGACCGAGGCGGGCAGCAGGGAGCGCAGACCGCTCTGGAAAATGGCTACCGTATGCGTGCCGCAGACCTCCATGAAACGCATGGAGCGCCCGTCCAGGGCGCGTTCCAGGCGTTGCAGGAGGCTATGGCAGAGTCGGGGATCCTGAAAGGCTGTGTTCAGTTGCATGGCAGTTCCCGATCTGATGGCTGATGGGGTGAGCCAGGCGCGTCAGGCCAGGGGCGCAAGACGTTCCAGGCCGGTATCCACGGGCAGGCCGCACATCAGGTTGGCGTTGGCCAGCGCCTGGCCCGAAGCGCCGCGGCAGAGGTTGTCGATGGCCGCCAGGATGATCAGGCGGTTGGTGCGCGGGTCCACCACCAGGCCGAGATCGCAGAACATGCTGCCGCGCACATAGCGGGTTTCGGGCAGACGGCCCTTGGGCAGCACCCGGACCCAGGGGCTGCGCTCCCAGGTGCGGCAGAAGGCTTCATGCACGCTGTCCAGATTGGCGGCGGGATCCTTGAGCTTGGCATAGATGGTGGAGAGGATGCCCCGGTTCATGGGCAGCAGATGCGTATTGAAGGACAGGCGCACTTCCTGCCCGGCCAGCAGGGAAACTTCCTGTTCGATTTCCGGGGTGTGACGGTGGCGGGGCAGGCCGTAGGCGCGGAAGTTGTCCGACACTTCGCAGAACAGGGTGGGCACGGCGGCCTTGCGGCCCGCGCCGGTGGCTCCGGACTTGGAATCCACCACAATGTCCCCGGGTTCGATGAGGTCGTTTTTGAGGGCCGCGTACAGGCCCAGAATCACCGAGGTGGGATAGCAGCCCGGATTGGCCGTGAGATTGGTCTGGGCGATGTCCGCGGCGTAGAGTTCCGGCAGGCCGTAAACGGCCCAGCGCAGGAGATCTTTGCCGTGGTGCGCGTTCTTGTACCAGCGCTCGTACACTCCGGCGTCATGGATGCGAAAGTCCGCCGAGAGGTCCACCACCTTGACCCCGGCCTCCAGCAGGGGAGCGGCCATATCCATGGCCGTGCCCGCGGGAACGGCCAGGAAGACCAGATCGCAATGCTGGGCCGCTTCCCTGGGCTCGAAAATGCTGATGATCACGTCCGCGCCCGGCATATGTTCCAGGAAGGGATAAAATTCGCCCAGGCGTTTGCCCGCCTCGGCCCTGGAACAGGCCATGGCCAGGCGCATGGAGGGATGCCCGGCCAGCAGCCGCGCCAGTTCCATGCCCGCATAGCCGGTAATGCCCACAAGCCCCACATTGATTGTCTTCATGCCGCGTGTCCTTTACAGGGAATCCTGGAACGGTTGTATTTGCCGATGAACAGACAGGCGTACCCCTCGGACGCCGGGCCCATCCGCCTGTTGCCGTCTTCAGCCGCCGCCCGCGCCGCAACAATCAAAGCGCGGCGAACCGCGTTTGTGCCCCGGCTTCAGCCCGATATTTTCAATGCATCACCGCTCTTGGGCAGAGGCTTCCGCCATCTTTTTTTCACAGTCCGGGCCGCACTTGATCACGAATTTCATGCGCAGTTCGTACAGAATGCTTTCCAGCAACCGGCGTTCCTGCTCTTCAAGGCAGCGCTCGGTTTTCTGGCGCAGCATTTCCAGCACGTCGATATTGTGCCGGGCCAGCGCCAGATCCTGCTCCATCCGGCCTGTTTCGGGATTGGGCACTTCGCCCAGCTGCACCAGGGCCGAAGAGGCCAGGGAAAGAATGAAAGTGGAAAAGGTCACCTCGGGCAGAGGACCGTCCTTGGGGCCATGGCAGCCGCAATCGTTCTGGTTCATGTCAACCTCATGCTGATGTTTGCATTGGGGCCGTAACCCGCCATCCGGTCCCGTATTTCCCATACATAAGGTTTTTTCCGGTCCGGGCAAGGGCGCGCCGCGCATTGTTCATCAGCCCGCCTTGGAGCATGTAACACTTGAACTGCTTTAACTGTGCACCAGAACCGTGGGCAGGGGCTCGCCCGGTTTGCCCTCCAGGGCCGCGCGGTAGGCGGCCATGCCCTGTTCCAGATAATCGCGCGCGCCGGAAAAGCCGCCCGCTTCCATCAGGCCCCGGTCCAGAGCATACAGCCCGGCCAGCACGTCGGCCCAGTCCACCCAGCCCATATGCCCGATGCGCACGATCCGGCCCTTGAGCTGATCCTGCCCGCCGGCCATGCATACGCCGTGTTTTTCCAGGGCCAGGCGCAGCACTTCCGTGCCGTCCACGCCCTCGGGCAGCAGCACGCTGGTGATGCCCCAGGCGAAATGTTCCGGCGCGAAGAGGTCCAGACCCATGGCCGTGACGCCCGCGCGGGTCAGCATGGTCAGTGCCCACTGCTTGGCATACACGGCTTCCAGGCCGTTTTCCAGCAGCATGTCCAGGCTTTCATCCAGGCCCACGATCAGATTCACCGCCGAGGTGAACAGGGTCTGGCCTTTTGCCACATACTCCCGCTCCTTGAGCAGGTTGAAGTAGAAACAGCCGGACGTCACGTTTGCGGCTTTTTCCCAGGCCCGCTCCGAAAGGGCCAGCAGGGCCAGGCCCGGCGGCAGCATCAGGCCTTTCTGCGAACCGGTGAGCAGGCAGTCCAGGCCCCATTCGTCCAGGGGACAGGGAGAAAGGCCCACAGCGGAAATGCCGTCCACCACCAGCAGCGCGTCGCGTTGACGGGTGACCCGGGCCACCTCCCGCACCGGGTGCAGCACGCCGGTGGAGGTTTCGGAAAGCTGGATCAGCACGCCTGTAATGGCGGGGTCGGCGGCCAGGGCCTCCTCCACCTGCTCGGGGCGTACGGCCCGGCCCCAGGGCACTTCCAGAGTGACGACCTCCAGGCCGCGCGAAACGGCGATGGCCTTCCAGCGCTGGCCGAATTTGCCCGCCTCCACCACCAGCACCTTTTCACCGGGGTTGAACAGGCCGTACACGGCGGCGGTCATGGCGCCCGTGCCGGAGCAGGAAAGGGGCAGCACCGTGCCTTGGGTGCCGAAAAGAACGCGCAGCTTTTCCTGCACCCGACCCATGACCGCTTTGAATTCGCTTTTGCGGTGGTGGATCATGTCCCGGGCCAGGGTCAGCCGTACGCGCTCCGGCAGGGGCGTGGGACCGGGAGTGAGCAGGCGTACTTTATTGAGCATGGGAAACTCCGTGATGGTTTAGGGGCTGTTTCTACATTGTCCTTTCGCCCTCTGCCTGTGTCAGGCACGCCCCGTGCGAAGGTCGAATATGTTGAATATACTCCCTCCGCCCAGGACTCGCCTTCCTTGGCAGAGAATGAAAATCCTCATTTAGAAACAACCCCTAACCCACTTGGGCGATGAAGCATTTGAGATAGGCTGTTTCGGGCATGGCGGCATGCACCGGATGATCCGGCCCCTGGCCGCCCGCGTAGACCAGCCGGGCGTGCAGCCTGCGCCGGGACGCGGCCTGGGCCACGCAGCCGCGCAGGGCCTCGGCGGCAAGATGGTGCGAGCAGGAAGAGCTTGCCAGCACGCCGCCCGGCGTCAGCAGGCGCATGGCCAGACCGTTGATCTTGCGGTAGGCCGCCAGGCCCTGGGCCGCGTCTTTGCGGCGTTTGATGAAGGCGGGCGGGTCCAGGCTGATCAGGGAAAAGCGGCGGCCTTCCTCGTACAGCTCGTTGAGCTGGTGAAAAGCGTCGCCGCAGATGGTTTCCACCGCGCCTTTGCCCGCCGGAACCGGAGCATTGACCGTCGCGTTTTCGCGGGCCAGAGCCAGCGCCTGGGGCGAGGCGTCCAGAAATGTCACGGATGCGGCCCCGGCAGCGGCGGCCGTTACGCCGAAGCCGCCCGCATAGCAGAAAATGTCCAGCACGTCCGCGCCGTCCGCGTAGCGCGCCAGCTCTCTCCGGTTGGCGCGCTGATCGTAAAACCAGCCGGTTTTCTGGCCTGTGGCGCAGGGAGCGAAAAAGCGGCAGCCGTTTTCCGGCACTTCCAGACGCTCAGGCAGGTCGCCACGGCTTTCGGCCTCGCGGGAAAGGCCTTCCAGGCCGCGCGCGGCAAGATCGTTGTCGAAAAGCAGGGACGCGGGAGCGAGCAGTTCGTCCAGGCATTGGACGATGAACTCCTTGCGGCTCTCCATGCCTGCGGTACTGATCTGCAGGGTGCAGTGCCCGCCGTAGCGGTCGATGACCAGGCCGGGCAGGAAGTCTCCCTCGCCGTGGCAGAGCCGGTACCAGGGCTCCGGAAAGAGCCGTTGGCGCAGGGCCAGGGCCCGGCTCAGGCGCTCATGCAGCAGGGTCTTGTCCAGAGGCGCGTCGGCCCGGTGCGCGTGCAGGCGCGCGCAGATCAGCGAGGCCGGGTTCAGGCAGACGCTGCCCAGAGGCGCGCCGCGCACGTCGCAGAGCGTGGCCTCCTCGCCGGGCGCAAAATCCGTGAGCGGGCTTTTCTGCGTATCCACTTCATTGCTGAACACCCAGAGGTGTCCGGCGCGGATGCGGCGGTCCTCATTCTTTTTGAGCCAGAGTTTACGCATGCGTCAATGTGGTTAAGGTTGCGGACTTTGCCCGGCGTTGATGCGCGCCGTCTGCCGTTCCAGGCTTTCCGCGCCCGGCTGCGCCGCGGCATGGAACAGTGCGCCGGGGTTTTGGGCCGCCAGTGCGCCCAGCACTTCCGTCAGGCTGTAGAGCCTGCCCGGCGTGCTGCTGATGTCAAGACTGCCGGGCCGGTTTGCAAAGGTTTCCAGGGCTGCGGCGAGCGCCCTGTTTTCCGGCGTAGTCGGGGCGCAAAAATTGTTGACGGCGGCGGTGAACACGGCGGCGGCCGCCCGCCCGTCCGGGACCAGCGCGAGGGCCAGCCGGGCCATGAGCCCGTGATCTTCAAAACGCAGTTTGAGATCGCCGTAAGTCTGGCTGAACAGGGCCTGCTGCTGACCCATGCCCTCGGTATTGCCGGAAATCAGCAGACTGTAGCGCAGATCGCCCAGATTCGCGGCCTTGACCACGCCTTTTTCCAGAATGCTGTCCTGGCCCTGCTCCTCAATCGAGATGTCGGCGTCCAGTCGCACGGTGTCCAGACCAGGCAGGGCAAGGCCGTAGCCTTGCAGAACTGCGGGCAGGGACAGGCCGGAAAGATTGATCCGGTAGCGGGCAGGCCGGCTGGAGAGCCACTCGAAACTGCCTGTCTTGAGTTCGGCCCTGTCCTTCGGCAAAGGCATGGTCAGGCCGTTAAGGCGCAATTCGCGGAACAGGGGTTCATCCGCAGCGAGCATTTCCTGAAACAGGGCCTGCATGCTCCGCTGATCCGGAGGCGCGCCGAA
Source organism: Desulfovibrio sp. (assembly GCF_018379785.1). Taxonomy (GTDB): domain Bacteria; phylum Desulfobacterota; class Desulfovibrionia; order Desulfovibrionales; family Desulfovibrionaceae; genus Desulfovibrio. The sequence goes on along the minus strand of NZ_JAGZUV010000032.1, from coordinate 29,311 downwards.
CAACCGCGAGAGACGCCGCAACAGAGCTTCCTCGGGCAGTACGATGCCGCTCTGGTTCAGGCTGTCCAGGATCAGGCCGTCCTGCCCGTCGATGCGCAGCCGCAGGTCCGTGAGGGTCGCTTCCTCCATATGGCGGCCGCGCCAGTTGCGCAGGCCGGCTTCCTTGAGGCTCATATACACCGGCTGATTCACGGTGGGGACATCCACGCTGATGAAGGAAGCACGGATGTTGTCCGCGCCCATGCGGTAGGTGAGCCCCGGAGAATCGGGCAGCTTCGCGCCTTCGGCCAGTTCCCGCAGCAGGGCGCTGTCCGCATAGAGGGTGTCGACTTCTTCCCGCTGCATGACGACCTTGCCCAGAGACGTGCGCGCGCTGACATTGAGCAGGAGCAGGTCTTCGGCCACGGCCGCCATGCCCGTTTCCGGCAGGGCCGCGCCGCGCAAAGGCGTGCAGGCCAGCATGGCCCGCAGGGGCAGGCGCAGGGAAATTTCCGCGGCCTGATAGGTGACCGGGCCCTGCGGCTGAACCATGCGCAGTTCCAGACCGCGCAGCAGCAGCTTGCGGGTAAAGGGCGAAAAGTCGAGGGCTTCGACGCCGGACTGAACCGGACTGCCGTCAAAAGAGGTCAGCGCGGCCAGTGCTTGCCGCGTCTGATTCTCCACCTGCGGTCGCAGCCATAACTGCGCGGCCGACACAAGAAGCAGTACCGCGAGCAGCGGCGGAGCGAGGATAAGGACGATTTTCTTCATGTCGCGCTATTCTGCCTTGGCTGCGGCCTCGTCCAGTCCGCTGATCTGCTGTTCCAGGCTTTCCTTGCCCGGTTGAGCCGTAATGCTGAGCAGAGCGCCGGGATCCTTGCCGCCCAGTTTGGCGAGGAGTTCGAGAATACGGAAGGTCTTGCCGGGTCTGCTTTGCACTTCCAGAACGCCGGGCCGGGAGACGAAGGTTTGCAGGGCATCGCGGACGGTCGCATTTTCCGGCGTATCGCCGGGGCAGAGTTCGGCGATGGCCGCCTTGAGCGCCGGGGTGGCCCCCTGGGCCGAGGGAATGACGTTTCTGACCAGATAGGCCGTGAGCCCCTGGTCCGTATATTTCAGGTTGACGTCCTTGTACGAGCTGAGGAACAGCGCCTGCGGACCGGCCAATGGCGAGCCTGCGGACATGACGAAATCATAGCCCAGCGAACCCAGATGTTGGGCGCTGAGCAGACCCTTGTAACGTCCGCCGTCGTCCCCGGACGTAAAGCCCAGCTTTGCATCCAGAACCAGAGCGGGCAGACCGGGAAATGCAAGATCGCTTTCGCGTTCCAGCAGGGGCGTGGGCAGGGAAAGAGCATCCACACTGAGGCCGTACTGCAAAGGCGTGTTGGACGGCCAGTTCAGGACTAGCTTTTTAAAGGCCACGGCCTGACCATCCAGGGGAAAATGCAGATCGGAGAAGCTGATTTCCCGCAGCAGGGGCTCACCGGTGGTAAAGATGCGCAGCAGCAGAGCCTGCAAGGCATTTTCGTCGGGTTTCGTCTGGGAAAGCAGGGTCAGCAATTCCTGCATGGCCGCTTCTTCCGGCAGGGTGAACCGCTTTTCCGTGATGTTGCCCAGGCGCATAAGCTCCCGGTCTTTTTCCTTGAGAACGATGCCGTCCGCAACGGCTTCTTCTATGGTGCGGCCTTCCCAGTTGCGGACGCGCATGGCGTCGCAACTGAAATCCATCTTGATGCCCTGTTCGGGGACCGTTATCTCGGAAGTCATGGCCGAAGCCCGCATTTCGCCGATGCCCATGCGATAGAGGGCGTTCAGCATATCCCGGGGCTTCCGCTGCTCCAGCAGTTCCCGGATCAGGCCGCTTTCCATGCGGATATCGCTTGCTTCCTGATCCCGCACGACGCTTCGCGCGCTGACGGCGCCCTGGTTGAGAGAATAGACGAAGTTGGAAATGCGCATCTCCTCGCCCACGGCCATCATGCCTGTTTCGGGCAGGATCATGTCGCGCAGGGGCGTGAACAGCAGAAGCGCCCGCCAGGGCAAACGATAGGAAGCTTCCTCCATCGTATAGTTCAGGGCCGCGCTCCGGGCCTGCTGTTGGCCGCCCGCCTCAAAAACGGGCAGGTCCATTGTGCCGCGCAATTCCAGGCCGCGCAGGATCAGACGCCGGGAAAAGGGCGAGAATTCGACGCTTTTTACTTCCAGCGGATCAAAGCGGAGAAGCTCCGAAAAAGCCATGGCTTCCGGCAGGTTGGCCAGTTCCAGGCGGGCTTGTTCCTCCACCTTCGGGCCCAGCCAGAACTTCAGGGCCGCGAACCCGGCCAAAACCAGCACCGCCAGGACGAGAATCACGCGGATAAGACTTTTCATGCTTGTTTTTTCCTTCGGCTCAGTCCACCCGGTGGTGGCAGCCCAGACTTACAGGGTTGCGCATGGCCGCCTGGGTAATGACGTAGGCCGTCTGCGAGCCGTGGAAAAGATCCACCAGGCGCCGGGAAATGCGGGTGCGTTTGTAGAAATCATGGATATGGCGCACAAGGTCGCGCATATCCTCAAAGGCCCGGCGCAGGCGCGCGTCGGTGCGCGAAATGCCCACGTAGTTCCACATGGTGTTGCGGATGTTGGCCCAGTCCTGGGCCACCAGGGCCGGATCGTCGTGACGTTCGTCGCCCTCGTGCTGCCAGTCCGGGATGGCGGCGGCCAGGCCCGTGGGCATGCCGCCGCTTGCGGCGCGGCGCGCCAGATCCTTCCCGCAGCTCACGCCCCAGACCAGGGCTTCCAGCAAAGAGGTGCTGGCCAGGCGGTTGGCCCCGTGCAGGCCGGTGCAGGCGCATTCGCCGATGGCGTACAGGCCGCGCATGGAGGTGCGGCCCCGCGTATCGGTGAGCACGCCGCCGCAGAAATAATGCGCGGCGGGCACCACCGGGATGGGCTCCTTGCGGATGTCCAGCCCGGCCTCCCGGCACTGCCCGAACACTGTGGGGAAACGGGTGGGCAGGTCCTGCTTGACGCCGCTCACGTCCAGGAAAAGGCAGGGCGCGCCGCTGTGCAGCATTTCCTCCATCATGGCCTGGGCCACCACGTCGCGCGGGGCCAGATCGCCGCGTTTGTCGTGGCGGAGCATGAAGGGCCGGCCTTTTTCGTCCAGCAGACGCGCGCCTTCGCCGCGCATGGCCTCGGTGATCAGGGGGCGGCGGTTGCTGCGCTCCTCATACAAGGCCGTGGGATGAAACTGCATGAATTCCAGGTTGGCCAGATCCACGCCCGCGCGGAAGGCCATGGACACGCCTGTGCCCACGCAGCCCGGCGCATTGGTGGAGTGCAGAAAAACCTGGCCCACGCCGCCGGTGGCCAGCACCGTCCAGTCGGCCAGAATGGTTTCCGGCTCGCCGCTTTCCTCGTTGAGCACATAGGCCCCCAGACAGCGGTTGTCCACTTCGTAGCGGAACTGCGAGTTCTTGGCGTGATGGTGGCTGGTCAGCAGGTCGATGGCCGCGCGCCGGTGCAGGCAGGTGATGCGCGGATGGGCCAGCACCTGGGCCGTGAGCCCGTCCATGAGCGCCCGGCCCGAGTAGTCGGCCCGGTGCAGGATGCGCGGGGCCGAGTGCCCGCCCTCGCGGGTGAGATTGAAGCTGCCGTCCGGATTGCGGTCAAAGCGCACGCCCGCGCGTTTGATCAGCACTTCGTCCACGCAGAGCGGGCCCTGTCGGCAGAGCCAGCGCACGGCCTTGCGGTAATTGTAGTTGTGCCCGGCCACCAGGATGTCTTTTTCCAGGGCGCGGGCGTCATCGCCGTCGGCGGGTTCGTCGGGCCGGGGCGCCGCGCGGTAGATGATTCCCCCCTGGGCCAGCTCCGAATTGCCGTCGGCCAGATCATCTCCGGCGTTGAGCAGCAGCACGTCGCAACCGGCGTCGGCCAGGGTCAGGGCGGCGGTGCAGCCGGCCACGCCCGAGCCGATGATCAGAATGGGCACATGGCGGCGGGCGGGAGTCACAGCGTTGTCCTCATTGACCGCAAACCTCCAGCATGCGGGTTAAGGAGCGGCGGGCGGGACCGCACAGCGCGGCCTCCACGGTGAGAGGCTCGGCCGTTCCGTGGGCAATGGCGGTGAGTGTAGCCAAAAGTTTCGCTTCCGTCACCTTGGCCATGTCCGGACAAATGGCCCGGCCCAGGGAAAGGACATGGCAGCGCCCTTTGTGGCGGGCGGCCAGCCGGTCCACCAGATTGTTTTCCGTGCCGATGATCAGGGTGGAGCCGGGGGCTTCTTCAGCCAGACGCGCGGCTTCCTTGATCAGAAAGGAAGTGGAGCCGGCGGCGTCGCAACGCTCGATGAGTTCCGGGCGGCATTCGGGGTGGGCCACCACCCGGCAGCCCGGATGGGCCGCGCGCGCGGCGGCCGCCTGTCCGGGTTTGAGCTGGGCGTGGATGGCGCAGCAGCCGGGCCAGAGCAGCAGGGGACGCTCCAGGGGCTGACTTTCGGGATTGATCAGGCCGTGGCCGTTGAGGCGCAGGATATGCTGCCGGTCCGGCGCAAGACCCAGTTTTTGGGCCGTGTTGCGGCCCAGATGCTTGTCCGGCAGAAAGAGCACGCCGTCGCCCTGGTCCAGGGCCCAGCGCAGCATGGTTTCCGCATTGGCCGAAGTGCAGACCGCGCCGCCGTACTCTCCCACCACGGCCTTGAGCCCCAAGGTGGTGTTGACGTAGGCCAGGGGCACGACACGGCGGCCCGTGGCGGTCAGTTGTTCCAGAACGCGGCGGGCCAGACCCGCCGGGGTCATCAGGGACATCATGCAGTCCGCGCCGGGTTCGGGCAGATGCACGGCCTGGCCCGGCTTGGCGAGCAGGGCCGCCGATTCGCCCATGAAAAAGACTCCACAGAAGACAATGTGCTCCGCGTCCACGCCGGGCACGCGGCGGGCCAACTCCAGGGAGTCGCCGGTGACGTCGCAGTGGGCCACCACCGCGTCGTTCTGATAATGATGGCCCATGATGCAGAGCCTGTCGCCCAGTTGTTCCTTAAGCGCCGCCACGGCGGCGGTGATGTCGTTCATGGTGTGATCCGTTATTAGGGGAATATGTGCCGGCGTCGGCGGTTGGGGATAATCTCATTGCTGTCCGGTGCCGTTTCAGGCCGGAATCAGGGTCATGCTGAAATCCGCGGCCACGGCCGAGTGGGTGAGGCGGCCCACGGAAATGAAATCCGGGCGGCGCGGCCCGGTCAGGGCGATGGCGCGGATGGTCTCCAGGCGCACGCCGCCGCTGACTTCGGCTTCAATGTCCGGCGGCACCAGGGCCAGGGCCCGGCTCAGCCGCGGGGCTTCCATATTGTCCATCATGATCCGCTCGGCCCGGGCCGCCACGGCCTCGCGCACGTGCTCCAGAGTTCGGCATTCCACCTCCACAGGCGGGCAGGGGCGGTAGCGGGCGCGCAATTTGGCCACGGCTGCGGTGATGGAACCGGCCGCGTCGATGTGATTGTCCTTGAGCATGAGCATTTCCGCGAGATTTTTGCGGTGATTCACGCCGCCGCCCGCCTGTACCGCGTATTTTTCGGGCCAGCGCAGGCCGGGCGTGGTTTTGCGCGTATCCAGCAGGCGCACGCCCGTGCCTTCCAGTTCGCGCACGTAGCGGGCTGTGAGGTTGGCGATGCCCGAAAGATGGGTGATGAAATTGAGGATGACCCTTTCCGCCTTGAGCATGGCTACGGCCGGAGCCGTGATGCGGGCCACCTCGGTCATGGACGGCACGCGCGAGCCTTCCCTTGCCGAAGCCTGCCAGCGGAAGGGAACGTCCAGGGTTTTGAACACCGCGCCGATAACGGGCAGGCCTACCACCAGAGTGTCCTCCTTGGCGCGGATGGCGGCGTGCATCCGCGCTTCCGGCGGGAAGAGCCCCTGGGCCGTCAGCTCCGGTCCGTCCTCAACCAGGGCCAGATCAATGCATTCTTGCAGCAGCCGTTCCCCTTCGGGAGAAAAAAAAGCGGCCCAGGGCGTGAACATTGCGCTTGTCCCCACTTCATGCGCGTGCTAAACGAAAAAGCGCCCGCGCGCGTCCGCCGCGCCTGCGCCGGAACCGGGCACGCGGCATGAAGGCGTGCGGAACCGTGGCGCGCCGAACGGGCGCACAGCCGGTCCGGGGGCTTTGAAGTAGATAGAATGCCCTGTGGCGCGCGTCAAGTTGCGGGCCGTATTGGGAGCTTTTTCACATACGCGCGAAGCCGTCGCGCGGTCCCGGACCCGTTCCCTGTCCGGCACGGCCGCGTCGCACAGGCGCGGTAGTCTTGTGTCGCCTTCATCCGGCGGTGCGCCGTCATGTTTCATTGGTCCGTATCCTGCAAAGGGCTTGCTCATGGCTGACGATCGTAACGACGAAATCCGCCCCTCCCGTGTCGTGGATGAAAGCGCGGACACGCCGGAGAGCGCCGACGCGCACGGCATCAGCATGCCCGAGATCTGCCGGGAGGTGGGCGACGAGGCCGAGTTCGTCCATCCGGCGGACATGGCCGATCATCTGGAAAATCTGAGCCTGGAAAAGCAGGTCTGCGCCCTGCGCCACATGACCACCGAGGATGCCGCCGAGGCCCTGGCCGAACTGGACGGCAACGTGGCCGTGGACGTGCTGGAAAATCTGGACGCCGACGTGGCCGCCCAGATCATCGCCGAAATGGCGCCGGACGACGCCGCCGACGTGCTGGAAGAACTGGACGGGGAGCACCGCGACGTCCTGCTGGAAAAGCTGACCAAGGAAGATTCCGAGGAATTGCGCAATCTGCTCAATTTCGACCCGGATTCCGCGGCCGGCGCCATGAACACCGAGCTGATCCTGCTGGAGAAGGCTCTTACGGTGGATGAGGCCATTGCCCACATCCGGCGCGAGATGGAGGACGACAAGGAGAGCCCCTATTACGGCTATGTGGTGGACGAAAAGGACGTGCTGGTGGGCGTGCTTTCCCTGCGCGACCTGATGCTGGCCCGCCCCGGCACCATCGTGGGCGACGCCGCGGCCGGGCAGAGCGTCATCAGCGTGACCTACGACACGGACAAACGCGAAGTCGCCAGCCTGCTTTCGCACTACAATTTTCTGGCCATGCCCGTGGTGGATTACGAGGGGCATATCATGGGCGTGGTCACCTACGACGACATCATGGACATCATGCACGAGGAGGCCAGCGCCGACATGCTCGGCATGGTGGGCGCGGACCCCGAGGAAAGCGTGGACACGCCCTGGACGGAAAGCGTCCGCAAGCGCCTGCCCTGGCTGATGGTCAATCTGTTCAATTCCGCGCTTTCGGCCTCGGTAGTCTATATGTTTGAAGGCACCATCGCCCAGATGGCCGTGCTGGCCGTGCTCATGCCCATGGTCGCCAACCAGGCGGGCAATACCGGCCAGCAGGCTCTGGCCGTGATGATCCGCCAGTTGGCGACAGACCGCTTTGACCAGAAAAAAGCCTGGATGGCCGTGCTGCGCGAGGGCAAGATCGGCATCGTCACCGGTTTGTTCATGGCCGTCACCGCCTTTCTGGGGGCCTGGTGGTTCACGGGCAACCACCTGGTGGGCGCGGTCATGGGCGGCGCGCTGCTCTGCGATATGATTCTGGGCGCGGTGGCCGGAGGCTCCATTCCGCTGATTTTCCGCGCCGTGGGCCGCGACCCGGCCCAGGCTTCCAGCATCTTCCTGACGACGATCACCGACGGCGCGGGCTTCTTTATTTTTCTTGGTCTGGCGACGCTGTTCATTTTCTGAAATTCCGCGCCGTCGGCATAAGGAACATCAGAAACGCGCCGAGAACACCGCGCGCGGGAAAGGCGATTTTCTAAACTAACCGCAATGTTATAGGAAGGTTGACACAAGAGTATTTTTTTAGGCTCTGTTATACTTATCGGTGGATAAGCTTCGTCCGCCTCTTTTTTATCCTTTGTCAAGCCTGTTATGACCGCTACGGAATTTATTCCTTTCCAGACTTCTCCAAATTCGCTCTTTCCTCTTCCACTCTCCTGAAGAACTCGACCGGTGACACCTTCAGCGCCTCGCAAATCGCGTATAAAGCGGTAATCGTTGGGTTCCTTCTCCCCTTTGTTATTCCTCTCACATAGCAGTCTTGCAACTCTGCATCGCTGGCTACCGCCAGCTTTGTCAGCTTGCGTTCCTTCCGTATTGCTTCAACGGTAATAGCCAAGGCTTCCAAGAGATTAGGACAGTTTTTCATCCTGTCAGGGTACACAATGCCTTGACATAAATCCGATACTTTCGTACCGAATCAAAAGCGGTACTAAAATACCGAATTCGGGGGGGATAAAGCCATGCCTAATCGGATACCAACTCTCTCTTTCAAGAACTAAATACCGCCGTTAGGCATTACAATGAATAAAATCAGCATATTCATTACATCTGTTTTTATATTTTGCACAATATCATTCTTTTGCGCCATGACTCCATTGGTATTCGATGATTTTGGATATGGAACAGGCGGTTCAAACCTGTCAGATATTTTCAAAGCTCAAGTCCAAGAACACCTTGCTTGGAGCGGGAAGTTCATCGGCCATTTCATGGCAAGAGTGCTGTTACATGGCCCATCTTGGCTGCATCCCATTCTTACTCCCCTTATATTTCTTGGCCTTGTCCTTTGCGCGGTGCTGCTGACATTGGGGGCTCAATGGCGCGATAAAATACGGGCATGGCATTTGATAACCTTGGCCGGGTTGATCTGGTTCGCTTTGCCTGCATTCGGAACAGTCTACTTCTGGCGCACCGGGACAGCTGATTACGGTTACAGCCTGTTTTTCGCCACGGCATTTCTGGTGCCATACCGCTTTTGGATCGACAAAAAGAATTACCACCTTGCAGGCGGCCCGGTTTTTGCCCTCGCGGGCGTATTGGCAGGTTGCAGCAACGAGAATGTGGGCATGCTGGCAATCCTTGCAGCCCTGGGTGCGACTATCTACCGCTTTCGTACTCTTAAAACAGTTCCAGCTTGGGCTGCTGCCGGAATCATCGGGGCCGTGTCCGGCTGGCTGGTTATGATGGCAGCCCCTGGCAACGCAGTACGCCTCGCACAACTTGGCGGCGTGGAGAAAATCCCCGCCTTTTCATTTGAATCCTTTCACAGATTTTTAATCTTCTGGAGTTCACAGCAGCTGGAAATGTCGCCCTACATACTGGTTGCTCTCGTCTGTATCTGGTTGCTGTACCGTCAAGACAGGCTAAAGATTGCAACTTTTTTGCCGGGCTTTGTATTCTTTCTTATGGCACAAGCCAGCCTTGCTGCCTTTATTTTCAGTCCATCCACTCCCTATAGAGCCATGTCCGCCACATTTTTTTACACGGCATGTTGTTGTTTTGCTTTTATTGCGGCTTTAAACCTGAAAGGTGTTTGCCAAAAGCTGCTCTATGCTGCTTTCTGTCTCGTCCTTCTATCCAGCGTGCTGATGGAAGCACACGTCTTCATTCAGGCACAGCCTGCTATTGCAAAGAGAAATCAGGCAATGAAGCAGGGAACAGTTACAGCAGAATCGTTTGATTACCCTCAAACCGACAAATATTTTTTCCCCACCTATGATATTATTGAAATCAACGCATATGCTGATTCCCAAAAATATCAGATGATTCCCTGGAACAAAGCTGCTCTGCTGAACGTGGAAGGGACTTCCGGCATTTGTGCTCTTGTTATCAGCAACATGGTGTATCTGGATAATCTTCCATCCGGAACAGTGCATGTTGCCGCCATAGCGCACAGACAAACCGTATCAAGCACTATTCAAGCAGTTTTGCGTTACTTCTTGCCGCTTAAAGAAACAACGTCCATATCTGCCGTTGTCGCACGTTATGCGCCGGCTTCCACGACGACTACAACCGACGGCAAAGCCTCTCTGCATATACCGGGTGTCACAAATCTAAACGATGTAGCCTACATAGGCATTGAAGAAAACGGCAAACCAATGACATGGAGACGGATTTATAAGTGAGAACCAGGAAACATTGGCAGCAGTAATCATTTTTCATATATAGTTACTATTCACTATTCATGTGATGAAGATTTTTAGCAAAAAGTAAGATATAGAATATGCAGATATAACAGTGAATTAAAATAATTTATATTACTCATGACATATATTTGATACTGATTTTATATATAATTTGAGATGATAACTAAAGTTACTACCTGTGAGGACAGGAAAATTATTATCTATGGAAATTCGATAAACGATGCATCGTATTGAGAAGCAAACAAAATCGTAATGAGTGTTTGTTAGCTCTGAATGAAGCTCGCGATTTTGAAGCGTGCTGTAACGGCTTACAAGCGATGGCCCAACCATTATAGGCTATGACCTCTTTTAGGTAGAAGAAATTTTTTATTCACTCTGGACACAAAAGATGTTTATCCTGTCCATTCGCCTACCCTGCGGACCTCCCGCCCCACGGCAGACAAGACAGCCAAAACAGGCTATGAGGATCTTGTTCCGGGCGGAAAGAGGGGAGGCAAGCAAGCGATATGGGCGAGAGCTCCGGCCGTGAGATCTGTCGCATTCTGCTGGTGGACGATCACAAGCTGCTCATGGAAGGCGTGCGCAGCCTGCTCGCCCCGCACGCCCATCTGCGTGTGGCGGGCATGGCCCTGAGCGGCGGCGAGGCCGTGGCTCTGGCAGCCTCCCTTGCGCCGCAGATCGTGATCATGGACCTGGGCATGCCGGGCATGAACGGCGTGGACGCCAGCCGCGCCGTGCTCCAGGTGCAGCCGCAGGCGCGTATTCTGATTTACACCGGCCATGAGGACCAGCGCTTCCTGCCCGAGCTTATCGACCTCGGCATCATGGGCCATGTACGCAAGTCCGAACCGCCGGGCGTGCTGCTCAAAGCCATTGAGAGCCTGCGCCGGGGCGAAATCTTTCTGACCTGTCCGGACCCCGGCGGCTGTCTGGCCGAGTTGCTGCGCCGCCGCCGCGATGCCGCGGAACACGGCGGCAGCGGAGATCTCAGTGCGCTTTCCCCGCGCGAAAAAGAGATTTTCCGCCTCCTGGCCGACGGCAAAAGCGTCAAAAGCATTGCCCAGGATCTCTGCATCAGCCCCAAAACGGTGGAAACCCATAAGTACAATCTGCTCACCAAGCTGCAGGCCGGTTCCGTGGGCGACCTCGTCAAAATCGCCATCCGGCACGGTCTGGTCCGGGTTTGAACCCGCGCGGCCGGGGGGCGGGCAAAGTAACTTTGAAAAGTTACTTTGCCCTGGCGGCTGCGAAAGCAGACGCCCGCGCCTGAAGCCAAGGTGGGACCGCGTTCCCGCCGCGCGTCAGCCGTTGCCGCTGGGCGGCTTGCTTGAGCCGTTCACGGCGAAGCCGTGTTACGGGTCAAGACAGCAGCGCTACGGATGACGACAGCAACGATAGGCTGAGGGCAGCGTCAACTTTGAGAATGTCAATTCTCAAAATTAATCTGCTCTGGGGATGGGGAAAGCCCTGAGGCGGATACGCGGAAATCAGGATTCTCCCGATGGCCCGCTTACGCCGGATACGGTAAATTCACGCCATTCCGAACATCCACGTGTGCCTCGGCGCATGCCGCAAGGGGGGAAACAATGGCGCGTATTTTCCGCAGAAATCCGGATAAGGACAAAACTCTTTTCTGGCCGTGGCTCTTGCCGCTGGTAGTCTGCCTGACTCTGATCGGGCCGTGCGCGGCTCTGGCCGTGGACGCCGCTTCCGCACCGGGAGCGCAGGCCGTCGCGGCGGATACGAACGCGCCGCTGCACGCGGCCCCCACCCCGGCCACCGCGCCGCTGGACAACCATCCCTGGTGGTTCTGGCCTCTGGCCCTGCTGGGCTTCTGCTTCATTCTGGGGATTATCGCGGTCATGGCCGGCGTGGGCGGCGGCGTGCTGTTCGTGCCGCTGGTCAGCGGCTTTTTCCCCTTCCATCTGGACTTTGTGCGCGGAGCGGGCCTGCTGGTGGCCCTGGCCGGAGCCCTGGCCGCCGGGCCGGGTCTGCTGCGGCGCAACTTCGCCAATCTGCGCCTGGCCCTGCCCGTGGCGCTGATCGCTTCGGCCTGCGCCATTGTAGGCGCCATGCTGGGTCTGGCCCTGCCCACCAATATCGTGCAGACCTGCCTCGGCGCGGTTATTCTGGGCATCGCCGTGCTGCTGCTGGTGTCTAAAAATTCCGTGCGCCCGGTGGTCACCAAACAGGACGCCGTGGGGCTGGCGCTGGGCATGAATGGCGTCTTTCTGGAACCCAGTACCGGCGAAGTGGTGGAATGGAAGACACACCGCACCCTTCTGGGCCTGTTTTTCTTCATCGCCATCGGCATCATGGCCGGCATGTTCGGCTTGGGCGCGGGCTGGGCCAACGTGCCTGTGCTCAATCTGCTCATGGGCGTGCCGCTCAAGGTCAGCGTGGGAACCTCCAAGTTCCTGCTTTCCATCACCGACACTTCGGCGGCCTGGGTCTATCTGAACCAGGGGTGCGTCATTCCGCTCATGGCCATCCCTTCCATCGTGGGCCTGATGCTCGGCTCGGTGGTGGGCGTGCGCCTGCTGGCCAAGGCCAAGCCCAAGTTCATCCGCTATATGGTGATCATCGTGCTTTTCTTCTCCGGAGCCAAGGCGCTCATGAAGGGCCTCGGCTGGTAGCCGGGCAGGACGCACAGGAGACGACTTTATGAATACTGTGGATCTGAAAAAAGAAATCAAGGCCTCGCCCGCGCAACTGCGCTATGCCGACACCCTGTTTTACGGCGCGCTCATCGGTTTTGTGCTTATGCTCGTCACCTACGCCCTTTATGTGCTGGGCGTGCTTGAACCCCAGGTGCCCCTGACAGAACTGCCCCGCCTCTGGACCGGCAGCGCGGCCGACTACCGCGCCGCCGGGCACATCCCGCAGGGTTGGGGCTGGCTTGCCTTGGTGGGCAAGGGCGATATATGCAATTTCCTGGGTATCGTGTTTCTGGCGGCCCTGACCATCATCTGCTTTTTGCAGCTGGCCTGGAGCCTGATCCGGCGCAAGCAATGGCTGATGACGACCATCGCCCTGCTGGAAGTGCTGGTGCTGAGTCTGGCGGCTTCGGGGATTCTCGTCGCCGGCGGCCATTAAAAAGCGTCTTTTGTCCCCTGGCGGCGTCGAACGGCGTTTTTTACTTGCCAGGGGACAAAATCCGTCTTTTTAATGCGGTTTCATGCGGAAGTGTATGAGCCGGAAAATGCTGGAGGGGCCTATGTTTGCCGCAATCAGAAAATACTTCGGCCAGTTGCTGGAAGTGCCCGAGGCCGTGTCCCCGGCGCGCTACCGCTCGCTCCGGCGGCTGATGACCGTATTGATGGTGGCGGTTTCCGTGGCTCCTCTGCTGATCATGTCCGGTTTCAGCCACGTCCAGTACATGAAGACCCTGGAGCGGGAAATGGAAAGCCCGCTCTACGCCTTGGCGCGCAAGTCCCAGGCCTCGCTGGAGCTCTTTCTGGGTGAGCGGGCCTCCACCGTGAGCCTGATCGCCCATGCCTACAGTTTCAAGGATCTGGCCGACGAAAAGACGCTGAACCGCATTTTCTGGGCCCTCAAGAGCGAATTCAAAGGTTTTGTGGACATGGGCCTGGTGGATGTGGAAGGCCGTCAGGTGGACTATGTGGGGCCCTACAAGCTCAAGGGCGCGGATTATGCGGGGCAGCCCTGGCTGCGCGAGGCCGAGATCAAGGGCCGTTACATCAGCAACGCTTTCCTTGGTCTGCGCGGTTTTCCGCACATGGTCATCGCCGTGCACCGCCTGGAGGAAAACGGCAGTTCCTGGACCCTGCGCGTGACCATCGACACCTCCCGCCTGGAGCAACTGGTGTCCGCCGTGGGGCCGGAACAGGACACGGACGTCTTTCTCTGCGACAGCGCGGGCGTCCTGCAGACCAGTTCCCGCCTGTACGGCAAGGCTCTGGACAAACTGCCCATGCAACTGCCCCCGGCCAGCCACGAGACCCTGGTGCGGCGCATGACCGACGACAAGGGGCACACCCTGCTGGTGGCCTCCACCATGCTGGCGGGCACGGATCTGATGCTGCTGGCCGTGAAGCCCAGTCTGGAGGCTTTTCGGCCCTGGACCACGTTGCGCACCGAACTTCTGCTGGTGCTCTGCGGCGGCATCGCGGTCATCGTGCTGGTTTCGCATCTGCTGATGAAGCATCTGGTGGGCCGTCTCCAGGCCAGCGACGAGCGGCGGGTGGCTGTTTTCGCCCAGATGGAGCATAATCAGAAACTTTCCTCCATCGGCAGGCTGGCCGCCGGGGTGGCCCACGAGGTCAACAATCCCCTGGCCGTGATTTACGAAAAAGCCGGTCTGGCTCTGGATTTCCTGCGCATGAGCAAGGATTGCGCGGCCTATGAAAAGCACCGGGAGCGGATACTCGCGCTTCTGGAGAGCATTGAAGGCACGGTGGAGCGGGCGCGCGGCATCACCCACCGCCTGCTGGGTTTCTCGCGTCGCATGGAGGCCAACCGCCAGTCCCTGCGCCTGGCGGAAGTCATCACCGAAAGTTCGGAATTTCTGGAACGTGAGGCCAAGAACCGGGGCGTGCAGCTCTGCCTGGACCTGCCCGGCGACCTGCCGGAAATCGTGTCGGACCGAGGCCAGTTGCAGCAGATTTTCCTGAACATCCTGGGCAACGCCCTGGACGCCGTCAGCGACGTGGAGCAGGGCGGCCGCATCGAAGTGAGTTGTTCCTGTCCGGACGAGGCCAGCGTGACCGTGAGCGTCAAGGACAACGGCAAGGGCATGCCGCCGGACGTGCTCAAGCATATTTTCGAACCCTTCTATTCCACCAAGAAGGACAAGGGCACGGGCCTCGGCATGTTCATCACCTACGGCATCGTGCGCCGCCTGGGCGGAGACATTGCTGTGGAAAGCGAAGAGGGGCGGGGCAGCCTGGTGCGCATAACCCTGCCGTTGACGCCGCCTGAGGGCGCTGTGGAGGTCTGAAATGGCGCTGCGTATTCTTTTGGCTGACGACGAAAAGGAATTTGTGGAAACTCTGGCCGAACGTCTCACTCTGCGGGGCCATGCGACGCGCGTGGTCTACGACGGGCCGTCGGCTCTGGCGGCGGTGGAGGATGAAGTGCCGGACGTGGCCGTGCTGGACCTGCTCATGCCCGGTCTGCCCGGCGACGAAACCCTGCGCCGGATCAAGGCCGCGCATCCGGAGTTGCCGGTCATTCTGCTCACCGGGCACGATGCCGTGGACGACACGGGTGTGGCCCCGGCGGCCCAGGCCTTTGCCTGCCTGACCAAACCACTGAGTTTCGCCGTTTTTCAGGAAACGCTGGAGGCCGCAGCCCAGAGCGCGCGTTCTGGCGACGTACCGTCGCAGGGAGGCCGGTCATGAACGACAGCCAGTGCATGGCCCGTCTGCTGGCCTCGGGCGTCCATGATATGCGCAACGTCCTGGCCGTGATCCGCGAGTCCGCCGGGCTGGCGCAGGATATGGCCGCCCTGGCCGGAGCGGCCCTGCCCAGGGGGGAACGCCTGCTGGCGGCCCTGACTGAAGTGCAGAGCCAGATTCTGCAGGGCGCGGCTCTGGCCGAGGGCATGGAATTCATGGCTCAGGCCGGGGGCGCGGAAAATGAAAACGCGGGCCCCTGCGACTTGGCCCGGGTCTGCCGGATTTTCTGCCGCATGGCCGCGCGTCAGGCCAGAGCCGCCCAGATGCGTCTGGCCAGCGGCGAGAACGAGGAGCCGGTCTGGGCTCCGGTGCCGCCGCTGGAGGTCTTGCGCTCTCTGCTGGAGATTTTTGACCTCTGCGCCTCGGTGGGCGGTCAGGTGACGCTCAGATTTACCGCCGGCAGACAGCAGAAGGCCGAGGGCGTCATCATTGAAGTCGTGGAAGGGGCCAACGCCGATCTGGCCTTGTCGGCCCTGACCGGCAGCCCTCTGCTCAACGGCCTCAGGCCCGGCTGGCAGGCCGTGCTGATGCCTTGGCGCGACGCCGGGGGACGCTTTTTCCTTTCCCTCGCGGCGCGCGATTCCGAAAGCAACTAACGGATACCGGCCAGGCCGGACCAAGGAGTGGTTCATGACCAAGGAAGACATTAAAATTTTGCTGGTGGACGATGAGAAGCAGTTTGTGGACACCCTGGCCGAGCGCCTGGCCATGCGCGGCTTCGAGGCCCGCGTGGCTTACGACGGCCCGGAGGCGCTCAAGGCCGTGGAACTGCCCACGGACGTCATCGTGCTTGACCTGCGCATGCCCGGCATGGACGGCTTTGAGGTGTTGCGCAACGTCAAAAAGAGCAATCCCCAGGTGCAGGTGATCATCCTTACCGGCCACGGCGGCGACGCCGAGGAGCAGACCGCCTACCGCATGGGCGCGTATAATTTCCTCAGAAAACCCATGGATATCGAGGAATTGCTCAGCAGCATCCGCATGGCCTACCGCGACAAGCTGGAAAATGCCATGGTGGCGGTTTCCATGGCCGAAGGCGGCGATTTTGAGGCGGCCCGCGACGTGCTCAATGAAAAGGATCTGTTGGCCGAGCACAAGTAGTCCGGAGCGCCTCGCCTGCGACGGGTTCGGGCACACTCCGCTCTGAGGTATGGTCCATGCGCGTACTGCTGGTGGATGATGAAGCTGCTTTTGCCCGGCCTCTGGCCGAACGCCTGGATCTGCGCGGCATAGAGGCCGGGGTGGCCCCCGATGCGGAGGCCGCCCTGGCCATGCTGGCGAAGAGCGAGTGGGACCTGGTCTTTCTGGATGTGGGCCTGCCGGGCATGGACGGCGTGGCTCTGCTCAAGATTCTGCGCGAGCGCCATCCCGACCTGGATGTGGTCATGCTTTCCGGCGCGGCGGATATGGGCAAGGCCGTGCAGGCCATGCGGCGCGGCGCGCGGAACTGGCTGTCCAAGCCGGTGTCCGTGGACGGCATTCTGGCGGAATGCGCCAAGGCGCGGGAGCGGGCCACGGCCCGCCGTCAGGAGGCTCGCCTGGCCGAGGCGGCCCGGCTGCGCAGCCTCGGGCGGGTGGCCGAAGGCGTGGCTCACGAGGTCAACAATCCGCTGAACATCATGGTCCAGGCCGCCGGGCTGATCAAGGACAGCCTGAGCGAACCGGAGGCCGCCGTCCTGCCGGATCTGGAGGAAATGCGCACGGCCGTGGAGACTATCCGCGTGCAGAGCCTGCGCGTGCGCGAGATCACCCGCAAGCTGCTCATGGTGGGACACGGCTTGGACGCGCGCATCCAGCCGCTGGATGTGCCCGCTGTGCTCGACAGGGTGCTGGAGCTGACCCGTTCGCGCCTGGACGGCGCGGGCGTGCGTTGCGAACTGGATTTTTCGCCCCGGGCGCGCGCGGAACGTCCTTTGGGTTCGGCGCTGGAACTGCAGCAGATCTGCCTGCATCTGGTGGAGAACGCTCTGGACGCCATGTCCGAGGGCGGTCTGTTGCGTATTTCGGCCCGCGTGCTTCGCGAGGACCAAGGCAAAAGCGCGGAACAGGGCGGGAACGCGGAGCGGACCGGGGAAGAACTGGGCTGGTACGAATTGCGGGTGGCCGACAGCGGGCCCGGCATCGCTGCGAACGTACTGCCGCATATTTTCGAACCTTTTTTCAGCACCCGCGAAAGCCGTTTCGGGCAGTATGCGGGCCTGGGCCTTACCGTGGCGCGATCTCTGGCGCACGGGCACGGCTGTGAGTTGATTGCCGCCAACGGCGAAGGCGGCGGCGCGGTCTTCAGCCTCCGCTTGCCGCTGGGGCCGGAAACAGAGGTGCCTGCCGCCGTGGCTTGAGCCCTGCGTGCGGCGCAAACCCCGCGTACGCGGGGTTTGCCGTCAGGCTGGAACGGCGTTCCGGAAACAGAATTCCGGAACGCCGTTCCAGCTGTGCCGCGGGCCGCGTTGGCCCGGACCGCGGTTAGCGCATTTCAAGTATTAAATATTTTAGCGGGGCAGCGGTACGTCGGTCAGAAAACCGGCGGCCATGGTTCTGGCGATCAGCGCGCCCGAGCCGTCAAAAACCTGCACGTCATAGCTCTGCACATGCTGGCCGTCGCGCACCACGCGGGCTTCCGCCGTGAGCGGGCCGGTTTTGCCGGGCCGCAGAAATTCGATGGTGGTGCTCAGGCTGACCACGCCGGTTTCCCGACCGGCATTGGCCGCCGCGCCGAAAGCCACATCGGCCAGGGAAAAGATGGCCCCGCCGTGAGCAACGCCCATGCCGTTCTTGTGATTTTCGGTCAGGGGCATGCTTACCTTGGCGTAATCCCGACTGGCGCTTTCAATGGTCATTTGGAGATGACGCATCAGTTTATCGTGCTTGGCCACATAGTTTTCCATAGTTTTTCTCCAATGAGTTCCAAAAAAGCGGGCCGAAAGCTCTTGCTTCCGGCCCGCGCCTTATGCATTCGGGGTGTGGGCGGAATGGCGCTTGAGCGCTCAGTCCACCTGCTGGATGCCGTCCAGCTTCCAGGAACCGCCCGTGATCGGGCGCACAAAATGCCAGACCTCGCGCACCGAGGACGGGGCCTGCTGATCCGGGCTTTCGCGCATCAACACGTCAAAGAAGACCTGGGCGCGCTGTTCGTCGCCGTCGTTTTCCACGCCCAGCAACTGCGCGTTGACCAAAAGCACTTCCGTGGTGCCGGGGGTGGGCTCGGCCTCCAACTGTTCGCGCACGGCGTCCAGCACGGCGGGCGTGGCGAACTGGGCGATGTCGTCCAAATCGCGCTTGTCCCACGAGCTTTGCAGGCGGCTGTAGGCCATTTTGGCTCCGCGCAGGAATTCGTCAGCGTCAAAACCCTGGGGCACATCCACGCCAGGCGCGGCGTCAAAAACCTGTGCCTGGGCCGCCCCGCCCTGAGGCGCGCCGCGCAGGACGTCCCAACCGGTCGCCGCGTTGTCGCGGCGCATGCCCTGGGACGATGCGCTGTCCTCGCGCAAATCGCCGTGCGGGCCGCCCAGGCCCGAAGCGCCCTGCGCTCCGGCCCCCGCGGGCGCGGGGGCCGGACGGTTGCGGAAGCGGGCAAAGAGCTTGAGCCCGAGGAAGACCAGCAGGCCGATAATGATAATGTCCATGAAGCCGCCGCCCCCGAAACCGTTGCCCGAGAGCAGGGAACCGATCAGCGTGCCTGCCAGCAGGCCGCCGAACAGGCCGCCCATGCCGCCGAACAGGCCGGGACGTTGCGCGGCGGCCTGACCGGCCTGGGCCTGGTTCATGGGCTGGCGCTGCGCGTTGGGCGTCTGTTGGCGCATGGTCGGCGCGGGCGCCGGGCGGCTCATGAAGGGCTTGCCGCCGAAGGACCGGCCGCCGCCCATGCGCGCGGCGTCGGCCGGTTCAGGCAGAGTGAGGGCAAAGGCGGAAAAAAGCAGAAGTATTCCGGTCAGAATGGCACTTACTTTCATGCAAAACTCCCATTGCGGGGGCGGTTAAAGACTGGCGCGGCTTCACATCTCTACGCGCATCATGTATACTATATGGATTTATGGGGAAAAGGCAAGGCCGCCAGACCGGAGAGAATTTTTCTCTTTGCAGCGCCGCCCGGCAGCGCTACAACGGAATCAGACCGGTATGGCCGCCGTCACGGCATCCGTCCGGCTCAATGATGCTAGTAAGGAGTATTCCCCATGTCCCATATCACAGATATGCTTATGAAGGCCTGGCACTTCCGCCATGCCTGCAAGGAATTTGATCCGAAAAAGAAAATCAGCGACGCGGATTTTCATACCATTCTGGAGGGCGGCCGCCTGTCGCCCAGTTCTTTCGGTTTTGAGCCCTGGCAGTTTCTGGTGGTCCAGAATCACGGCCTGCGCGAAAAAATCCGCGCCGTGAGTTGGGGCGCGCAGCACCAGTTGCCCACGGCCAGCCATTTTGTGGTCATCATGGCCCGCAAACCCGCCGAATTGGAACCCGATTCCCCGTATATTCAGGATACCATCATGCGCGATACCCAGCATCTGTCCGAGGATATTTCCGGTCCGCGCACGGAAAAGTACCGGGAATTTCTGGACAAGGACTTTGCCCTGACGGGCAATGAGCGGGCCGGTTTCGAATGGGCCGCCCGCCAGTGCTATATCGCCCTCGGCAACATGATGACCGCCGCCGCGCTGCTGGGCGTGGATTCCTGCCCCATTGAGGGCTTCCGCAAGGCGGACCTGGAAGACGTACTGGCGCGCGAGGATCTGCTGGACACGGCCCGCTGGGGCGTGGCCTGCATGGTGGCCTTCGGCTACCGCGCCCGGGAGCCCCGGGCCAAAACCCGTCGGCCGGAAGAGGCCGTGGTGCGCTGGGTGCAATAAGGCCGCTTGCGGCTGTTGTAATGAGCTGAACAAGGAGAGCCGCCGGGCTCTTGCCTGGCTTTCGAGGCTGTCGACAAAGTCGGCAGCCCCGAAAATCAGGAGCCGGTCGCGGCTTTGCCGCGCCGTCAAGCGACGGATTTTCGTGCCTTTCCACCCGGCGGCCAAGCCGCCGTTGGTGGCGCAAACCACGCGAAGCGGGGTTTGTCATTAGTCTGAGAAGAGCCGGATAGAACCGGCTCTTCTTGTTTTCGGGCGTGGCTGGGGAATATATGCTAACGCTTGCGGGGCTCGGCGGCCGCGCCGTCCACATAAAGCCAGAACAGCGCGCCCAGCTCCAGGGGCTTGGACTGGCCGTCCGGCCCTTTAAGCGGGTCACCGGCGGCAATGGCCGCGCAGCACCACCAGCCGGACTGATTGAGCACAAAGGCGAACTGCCCGTTCTTGTCGGTACGGGCCGCCAGCTCTTCCTGCCAGGGCGTGGGCGCGCTTTGCTTGTCCGTATTGATGCGGGACATACGCACCGGCGCGTTGTCCAGGGGCTTGCCGTTGAACAGCACGCGGCCGGAAAAGAGAGCCGGGGCCGTCAGGCCGAAGGGCCGGGTCAGGGGCTGGATTTCAAAGCGTTGGCCCACGGGCAGCTCCCAGCCGCGTTCCACGCCGTACACGGGCAGGGTGGTTTTGACGTAATGCTGCACAAAGCGGTCGCGGGCGGCGTCCCACCAAGGGCGGGCCTCAATGACGAACTGGTAGAGACCGGGGCGGCTCAGAGCCACATTGGCGCCCCAGGCCTTCTGGTCCAGATAGCGGATTTCCTCCACATCGCCCAGCAGATCGTGCCGCTCGGGCTGGAGGACGCCATCCTTGGCGGGTGTGTTGTCGTCGTAGCGCAGCACCGCGAAAAGCTGCGGCATGTCCATGGGCAGGCCCTCGTGCCGGAAGGGGCGCATCATACTGATGAGCACGTCCACTTCCTCGGAGATGGGCGGCGCCTGGGGAGGCTCGGGCTTGGCCGTCTCGCCGGAAGCGGCGGCGTCCTGCCCGCCGGTTTCCGCTGCAGCGGCGGCAGCGGGCGCCGCCGGAGAGCGCCCGTCGGCCTGTTGGTCAGCCGTGGCCTCGTTGCTTTGCGGCTTTGAAGCCGGAGCGGCCTCTACCGCGGCATTGGGCGGAGTCTGGGCGGTTTTCTGCTCCGCGGTATTTTTTTTCTGTTCTTCCTTGCCCTTGGCCTGGGAAGTCTCTTTTTCGGTCTTGTCCGGTTTATCCGATTTATCCGGGGTGTCCGGAGCTTCAATGCTGGGCTGGCTCGGCACCAGCAACGTCACTTGGGCCGCTGCGGGGTGGGCGATTGCGAGACAGCACAGAAGCGCAAGCAGCCGCAGGCAGGCCGGAAGCGGCAAAAAAAACACGCGGGACGTGAAGAAAAAGGCGCGTGACATGGGATCTCCCGACGGCATCAGAAGGGCATTACAGGACCGCGTTTGCATCTTCACGCGGTAAAGGTGAAAACGTGGAGCTTGTCAACATGACCAGAACTCAGATACGGACCACAACATCTTGCCGAAATAATGTTTCACAGGGCAGCTCATTGCCGTGCGGAACACGGCTTTCAGGCACAGGAAGCAACTATTGCCGCTCCCGGTTCAGTTTAGCAAAAGGGTGGGGCGTTGTCATGCGCGCTGTAGGGTCACAGGCCGTGTTTTCGAGCTGCTTACGTATGAAATGCTCTGGCGCCGAACACGGCGAGGCGCGCCGCGAAGACCCCGCGAAGACCGACCCGACGGGCGGCCCGTAGGGCCGTGCCTGTAGCCCAAAGGGCGTACAGGCATCGAGAGCAACGCGGCGTGGATTCCGGCAAAGCGGCCGAAGGCAGCCCGAAGGGCTGTCCCCGTTGGCGGCAACGGAGCCATACAGGGATCGACAGCAGCGATAACCGCGTTTTTTGCCGGAATGACCCCTTTGGAACGCGGAGCGTTTCAAAGGTCATCTGCCCCAGTCCCGCCGGGGTGTCCGGGCCACGAAAAGCACGTGCGTCTCCCGTGTCCCGGCCGCGTGCAGAGCCCGGCAGGCCTCGGCCAGGGTATTGCCCGTGGTCATCACGTCGTCAATGAGCCAGAGGCAGAGGTTTGCGGCATCGGGCGCGGCCTGAAAAGCGCGCCGCACGTTGCGGCGGCGTTGGGCGGCGGCAAGTCCGGCCTGGGGAGGCGCGGGTTTGACGCGGCGTAAGAGTGCCGGGCGCAGGGGCAGGGCCGTCAGGCGGTGCAGGGCCTTGGCCAGCTCATGGGCCTGGTTGAAACCCCGGCGGCGTAGATGGGCCGGATGCTGCGGCACGGCCAGCAAGGCGTCGGGGCGGGGCAGACAGCGGGAGGCTTCCAGCAGGCAGGCCCCGAGCAACGGGGCCAGGGAAAGCTCGCCCCCGAATTTCAACCGCAGCAGGGCGTCGCGCAACGCGCCTCTGTAAAGGCCGTAACAGGCCTGGCCGCTCCAGGGCGGATCTTCCTGAAGACACTGGCCGCAACGGCTGAGCGGGCCGGGCCGGGGCGGCGCATCCGCCGTCTGCTTTTCCGTCCCTATCTCCACCGGGGGCAGGCCGCAGCGGGGGCAGCGCGGGCCGTTGTAGGACTGGAAGAGCAAACGGCATTCCGGGCAGAGCGGTGCGGCGACCCCGGCGGGGCCGTCATCAGGAGGATGACGAAGGCTGTCCCCTGCGGTGCCGGTGGCTGTGTCTGCGCCGGAAGCGGTTTCAAGGGGGGAGAAGGGGCGCAGGCAATGCGCGCAACGCGTCTGGTTCAGCCCGAAGGCTTGGCTCCAGCGCCGCAGAAAGCCGGGAATCACGTGCCTTGCCTGTCATCCGCCCGGGCTTCGAGCCGTTGCGCCCAGTGACGGCCCCAGGCGCGCAGCGCGTCGCAGACCGCCGGGCGCGCGGACAGGTCTTCCGGCCTGTCCAGGCCGCGCAGCAGGCGTTTTTCCTGAATCCGGGCGTCCTGCGGGGCCAGAAAATATTTGAGGGTCAGCAGCGCGCCTGTGAACAACTGCCCGCCGCGCGGCCTACCGGCGGACAAAGCCGCCAGCACCGGTTTGACCGGGGGGCGGGGCAGTCCGGCCCTGGGGCCGTGATCGTGCGCCCGCGCGGCCCAGAAGCGTTGGCTCCGGTCGATAAAGCCCTTGAAAAAGGCGGGCAGAGCGTAAAAATAGATGGGTGCGGCCAGCAGCACCAGAGGGGCGGCCTGGAACAGAGCGAAGAGTTCCTCGGCCTGGTCGTCGCCCCTGGCCAGCACGCAGGCATGGGGCGGCCTGGAGCAGGCCCCGCAGCCGATACAGGGCGCGATCCTGTATCGGCGCAAAGGCTCAAGGCGTACTTCGGCCCCGGCCTCGGCCGCGCCTTCGGCAAAAAGGCGGGCCAAGCCGTCGGAAACGCCGCCGGGCCGGGGACTGCACAGGAGCGCCAGAATCTGGTTCACGCCGTGAACTCGCCGCAGAAGGGATTGTTCTTGCGTTCGTCGCCGATGCTGGTGGCAGGGCCGTGGCCCGGATAGACAGTGGTGTCGTCCGGCAGGGTGAAAAGCACATCCTTGATGGAGCGCAGCAGGGTGCCCTGATCGCCGCCGGGGAAGTCCGTGCGGCCCATGGAGCGGTAAAAGAGGGCGTCGCCGGTAAAGACCAGCTTTTCCGCCGGGAAATACAGGGAGACCCCGCCCGGCGTATGGCCCGGCGTCTCCAGTACCCGGCACTCCATGCCGCCGAAGCTGGTTAGGCCCGTGGGCATGGGCAGGCTGTCGAAAGGCGGCACCGGCGGGAAGCCCCAGATGCCGCCCTTGCCGGATTCGGTCTCGGCCAGACTGTCGTCGCCCGTGGGGGCATAAACCACGGCCTTGGTGACTCCGGCCAGTTCGGCCACGCCGTAGAGGTGGTCGAAATGCCGGTGGGTGAGGCAGATGACGGCCAGGACAAGTTTGTGTTCCGCCAGATATTCAAGCATGGGCGCGGGTTCGCCGCCCACGTCCACGGCCACGGCCTGACCGGCGTTGTGGATAAGGTAACTGTTGGTCTGCAAGGGCCCCAGAGGGAAGGTGGCTACAGGCATGTGATGTCCTCTGCAAGATGAAATGAATAGTCTGGGCGCAATGCTATACCACGGGGGCAACACGGGCAAGAGGCGGAACAAAGGAGGGAAGGCGGGCGTCCGGCTGCTTGGCCTGGGGCGCGGGACGGCTTTCGAGATATTCTCTAGACAATCGGCCATCCCCCAGACTACACTGGAAAGATGAAGCAAATTCCGCAGGATCTGGATCTCGCGCGCGGCGATCTGATGGACATGGAAGGCCTGTTGTGCAGCGGTTTGGCCGCCTTTTTTACGTTCAGCGGGCACGCCCTGTATTTTCCCACCCAAAATCCGCCGGATGCGCCGCAGGTTTTGCCGCGCGAGCGGCGTCTCCTGCTGCCGCTGATCTGGCAGGGGGAATTGCTGGGCGTGCTCATGCTCCACGGAGTGCGCGCGCGCGAAGTCCGTCCGCTTCTGCCCGCGCTGCCGTCCGTGGTTGCGCTCTGCCTGGAGAACCTGGCCCGCGCCAGGGCCGCGCGCACGGACGCGGTCACCGGCCTGGCAACGGAAGACGCCCTGTACGCGCGCATGGAAGATGAGGCCGCGCGGGTGCGCGCTCACCTGGATGATCCGGCTCAGCCCGACGGCAGACCCGCGCCCCTGCACCGCCTGTGCATGGGGCTCGTGCTGCTGCGTCTGCGCAACGGCGAGGAGATGGCCCGTCAGATCGGTTTTGCCTTCAGTGAAAAATTTTTGCGACACGTGGCCGAGGCCTGCCGCGCCGGTCTGCCTTCGGATGTGCTGGCCGCGCGCGTGGGCCGGTACGAGTTTGCTCTGCTGTTGTCCGCTAGCGGGCGCGGAGCCTGCCACAAGCTGGCCCGCGCCGTTCTGGGCCGCATGGAAGCCGTGAGCCTGCCCGGCCCGCTGACCCGGCAGCCGGTGCGCCCCCTGCTCTGCGCCGGACACGCCCTCTATCCCCAGGACATGCAGGGGCCGGAACTGGTCTTGCCCATGTTCGAGCAGGCCCGCCAGCTCATGGCCCGGGCCCGCCTGGCCGCCGATGTGGCCGCCCAGGGGCAGAGCGGGGCCGGTCTGGGCGGCGAAAGCCGGATCATGCCTTTTGCCCGCATCCTCCAGGACGGCGGCGTGGTGCTGGAAAATCTGCCTCTGGGCCGTCTGCGGATCAGCCTGGGCCGGCAGACCAAGGCCCGCGAGGGCCTGCGTTTCGCGGTCTGGTCCGGCAGCGCGCGGGACGCGGCCCGCTATAAAGGCGAAATCGTACTGCTGCATGCCCGGGAACTGGATGCCGTGGCTGAAATCCTGCATCTGGAGGACGCGGCCGTGATTCCGGAGCCGGGCGACAGTCTGGCCCTGCTGGACGGACTGCCCGTTCTGAGCCCTTCGGATATGGAGAACGCGCTGGAAGGCATTCCGGATGTTTCCGGCCTTGGTGTTGAGGAAAAAACACCGGGCAGCGCGCCCAGGGCGGAACAGGCCGCCTTGGCCTCGGCACGGCCTGCCGCGCCGGAGAAGACCGCGACGGCGGACGCGGCGCACGCGCCGTCCCACGTTGCAACGGGACAAGAGGACCAGGGCGGGCAGGACGATTTGCACGGTCACGGCGACTTTTTGAACAGATTCGCGCGTGAGCGGGAACAATGCGCGCATTTTGCTCTGGTCATCGCGCGCCTGGCACCCAGCGGCGCGCGCGCCGGGCGTGAGCCCGAACGCGGCATGCGCAAGGCTCTGGAGCTCTGGCGGGCCCTGCACGCGCCGGTCCGGGCCACGGCGGCGGAGGACGCCGGGCGCGCCGAGCCCTTTGGCGGGCGTTACGGCAGCAACAGTCTGATTTTCTTTCATCCCGGCCGCACGGCCGAGGAGTTGCTGCCCGTGTACGCCCAGCTCTGCGAAGGTCTGAAAAAGCACGGCGTTGCGGCGGCCGCCGGGCTGGCCGGGTATCCTTTTTTGCAGTTCCGCAAGGCGGAAATGCAGGATTGCGCGCTTAAGGCTCTGGAATACGCGCTGCTCCTGCCCGAGCCCAGGGCGGGCGTCTGCAATTCCCTGGCCCTGAACATCAGCGCGGACAGGCGCTACAGCCTGGGCGACGTCTTCGGCGCGGTGGAGGAATACAAACTGGCTCTGCTGGCGGACGAGGGCAACGCCATGGCCTGGAATTCACTGGGCGTGTGCATGGCCGCCCTGGGCCGTCAGCATGAAGCGCGCCGTCATTTCCTGGAAGCTCTCAAGCACAGCCCGGACGAGGGCCGCGCCGCGCAGATCTGCTACAATCTGGGCACGGTCTGCCAGAATCTGGGCGAGCGGCGCGCCGCCGCCCGCTACTATCGCCAATGCGTCAAAATTGCGCCGGACCATCTCTTTGCCCATATCCGCCTGGGCCAGCTCTGCGAGCAGGGCGGCCGACGCGGCGAGGCGCGGCGCTTTTACGAACGGGCCGCCGCCATTGAGGACGCCCGGCCCGGCGCGCCGAGTCCGGCCCGGCGGCATCTGGCCCGGGTGGCCGCGCGCCAGAAGCGGGGCGGCGAAGCGCGGGAGCTCCTGCACGAAGCCCTGCTGCGCAACCCCAATGACGCGGCGGCCATGTTGTTGCTGGCTAAAATCTACCTGGACGGCAACGAGGATCCGGCCATGGCTGAATTGTTGGCCCGCAAGAGCGCCGGGCTGCACGACCGGCCGGAAGTCTGGCAGACTCTGGCTCGCGCCCTGCGCGCGCTGGATCGCGAGGATGAGGCCCGCGTGGCCGATGCGCGGGCGTTGCTGGTCTGAGGGAAATATAAAAATAGTTTTACATATAAAAATTTTTATCTTAAAAATTTATCGATAACAATTGGAAAATAATAATTTTTCTATATAATGAACCTTGAAATACCGCTCATCTCATATATGAATTTGACTTGACTTTTTATATATCGGCCAATATCAAAAAGACGCGAGGGAAAGAATATCGTCTACATAAGAATTCTTCCCGTCGCGCAGGCCTGTCCACTATGCCTGCCATTAGAAGCTTCCCAGGACGTGCTTCGTCCCGGAAAGAATTGCTGACGACCGTCTGACTTGGCGGTGCGTCCGGCGCGTAAAGCCTGTGAACGTGTTGTCCGCGTCCTCTTTTCATTGTTGGCTTTGCGTCCATTCTTTCTCGCCGGTATTCCCGACTTATAGCTGTGGCAAAGACAGTCTTCGTGCGCGCCTGGCGGCGCGTCGAGGTCATGCGTTCTGTTTCGTGCGGGTGGGCTGCCCGCGCACATCGTATTGGGGGAGGAAGACATGGCGGATATCACTCTTGCCCGCCCGCAAGCGGGACAGCGTATCGTTCTGGGCAGTGTGCCCGATTCGCGTCTGGTTCTGCAATTTCCTGCAGACCAGGCCACCATGGAGCGCGCGGGAGACAACCTCGTCTTCAGTTTTGACGACGGCTCCAGCATCCAGCTTACCAATTTCTATACCCAGTATTCCCAGGAAAGCATGCCGGACTTTGAAGTGGACGGCACCCTGGTGGCCGGGGCGGACTTTTTCAGCGCCTTCGGTCCTGACCTGATGCCCGCCGCCGGCCCTGCGGCGGGAGCGGGCGTCCGCGCCGCCCGCTATAGTGATTTCGGCAACAGTGACTTGGTTGACGGTGTAAATCATCTGGATGGCCTGGATTGGGGCATGGACTTGAGCGGGCCGGTCATTGAGGATTTGAACACTCTGGGGGCTGTCACCAGCGCGGGTGACGTTACAAATATTACTGATGACGCAGACGCCGATGCGGACGCCGATTCGGATGCAGACGCTGATGCGGATGCCGACGCCGATGCCGATTCGGATGCCGATGCAGACGCTGACGCGGATGCCGACGCTGATGCAGATGCTGACGCCGACGCGGATGCAGACGCCGATGCGGACGCTGATGCTGATGCAGACGCTGATGCAGATGCCGATTCAGATTCAGATGCGGATGCAGACGCTGATGCCGACGCGGACGCTGATGCAGATGCGGACGCAGATGCGGACGCAGATGCGGATGCCGACGCCGACGCGGATGCTGACGCCGATGCGGATGCTGATGCAGATGCCGATTCAGATTCAGATGCGGATGCAGACGCTGATGCCGACGCGGACGCTGATGCAGATGCGGACGCAGATGCGGATGCTGACGCAGATGCGGATGCTGACGCCGATGCGGATGCTGACGCCGATGCTGACGCCGATGCCGACGCGGATGCTGATGCTGACGCAGACGCGGATGCAGATGCGGACGCTGATGCCGATTCAGATGCCGACGCTGACGCGGATGCAGACGCGGATGCTGATGCTGACGCAGACGCGGATGCAGATGCGGACGCTGATGCCGATTCAGATGCCGACGCTGACGCGG
>NZ_JAGZUV010000032.1:0-665 GCF_018379785.1 Desulfovibrio sp. | reverse complement strand
CTGATGCCGACGCCGATGCAGATGCGGATGCCGACGCAGATGCGGATGCCGACGCCGATTCGGATGCAGACGCCGACGCCGACGCAGACGCTGATGCGGATGCAGACGCCGATGCTGATGCCGACGCAGATGCCGACGCCGATGCAGATGCGGATGCCGACGCAGATGCGGATGCCGACGCCGATTCGGATGCAGACGCCGACGCCGACGCTGATGCGGATGCAGACGCCGACGCCGATGCGGACGCGGACGCCGACGCGGATGCCGACGCAGATGCCGATTCAGATTCAGATGCGGATGCAGACGCTGATGCCGACGCGGATGCTGACGCCGATTCGGATGCAGATGCCGACGCCGATGCGGACGCTGATGCTGACGCCGATGCAGATGCTGATGCCGATGCCGATGCAGACGCCGACGCAGATGCTGACGCCGATGCGGATGCTGATGCTGACGCCGATGCTGATGCCGACGCCGATGCGGATGCAGACGCGGACGCTGATTCGGACGCGGACGCGGACGCTGATGCAGATGCGGACGCTGATGCCGATGCCGATGCAGATGCGGACGCGGATGCGGATGCTGACGCCGATGCGGACGCTGACGCGGATGCAGATGCCGATTCAGATGCTGACGCTGATTCGGATGCTGACGCAGACGCCGAC
>NZ_JAGZUV010000031.1:0-59833 GCF_018379785.1 Desulfovibrio sp. | reverse complement strand
AATTGCCCACTGCTCATCCGTTAATCTTTGGTATTTGCTCATGAAACTCGATTACACGATTTTCATGACTTTTTCTAGAATTATGAAATGACTTCTAGTGAGCTGTGCTTACGCCGCCTGCGGCGGCGCGCAACCCCTTGCGGGTTTGCGACATGTGTCGCTTGACGCGACACTAGTACCACGTAACACTTAAAACTTCGTTTTACGTATTAAGATCGCTGCGCCGAAAAACGTGATTTTCGGCTTGCTCACGGCGGCGTTGCCGCCGCGCCGAGCCCGCACCCGGCGGCTGGTACCGTATAACGCTTAAACTTTACACGGCACTAAGCTCATCCGGCGGCCACCTCGGCCAACACATCGGCCACCCGCGCGGCGGCGTCTGGCCGGGCCGCATCCAGCGCCGCGCGGGACATGCGCGCGCGGCCTTCGCTGTCGGCCAGCATTTGCGGCAGCACGCGCTCCAGATCCCTGGCCCGCAACTCCCCTTCCGGCACCAGCAGGGCCGCACCCGCCTTTTCCAGCACCTGGGCGTTGCTGGTCTGATGGTCGTGGACGGCATGGGGAAAAGGCACCAGCACAGCGGGCAGACCGGCGGCGCAGAGTTCGGCCACGGTGCTGGCTCCGGAACGGCACAACGCCAGATCCGCCCAGGCATAGGCCTCGGCCATGTCGTCAATAAAAGCCGTCACGCAGGCCGGATCATACCCGGCCTGGGCATAGGCCGCGCGCGTGGCGTCCTCGTCTTTGAGGCCGCTCTGGTGGCGAATTTCCACTCCGGTCTCCCGCAGCGCGGGCAGAATTTCCGGCAAAAAGGCATTCAGGGCGCGCGCGCCCTGGGAGCCGCCCATGACCAGCAGCCGCCGCGTCCGCAGCTCTCGGGGCCGACGCCCCAACTCGCTCACGGCCCGGCGCACCGGATTGCCGGTGAGCACGCTTTTCTCCGGCGCAAAGCCCCTGGTGCCGGGCAGGGACAGGCAGACCACCTTTGCCAGGCGGGCCAGCGTCCGGTTGCTGGTTCCGGCCACGGCATTCTGCTCGTGCAGAATGCCGGGCACGCCCTGAAGACGCGCCGCCAGCATGGGCGCAAAGGCCGCGTAACCGCCGAAACCGGCCACGGCCTGCGGCCTGAAACGGCGCACAATGCCCAGAGCCTTGCAGACCGCCAGAGTCATGCGCGCGCCCGCGCCCACGGCCCGCAGGCCACGGCCCAGGAAGCCGCGCACCGGCAGCCCGGCAAAGGGAACTCCGGCCTGGGCGGCCAGACGCTGCTCCGGCCCATAGAGCGAACCCACGAACAGCAGGTCCGCGCGCGGATTCCGCCGCCGGATTTCCTCGGCCACGGCCAGGGCCGGAAAGATATGGCCGCCGGTACCCCCGGTGGTCAGGAGGATTTTGTCCACGAGTCGGCCGTCCTTGAAAAGTTCATGAGCAGGCCCACGCAGAGCATGGTAGCCAGCAGGTTACTGCCGCCGTAACTCATCAGCGGCATGGGCACGCCCTTGGGCGGGGCCACGCCCATGACCACGGCCAGATTCATCACCGCGCCCATGACCAGGATGGTGGTGATGCCGAAGGCCGTGAAGCGGTCACGCAGATTGTGCTGGCCCATGATGATCTTGTAGCAGCGCCAGAACAGCAGGGCAAAAAGGATCATGACCACAGTCACGCCCACAAAACCCATTTCCTCGGCCAGCACGGCCATGATGAAGTCGTTGTGCGCTTCGGGCAGGTAGAACATCTTCTGTTTGCTGGCCCCCACGCCCACGCCGAAAAAGCTGCCCGAGCCGATGGCCAGCAGGGACTGCACCAACTGGTAGCCCGTATTGTGGGCGTCCTGGAAGGGATCCAGAAAAGCCAGCAGGCGGCGCAGCCGGTAGGGAGAGGCGATGGCCAGGGCCATGGCTCCGGCGCAGGCCAGGGCCAGAGAGAAAAAGAGGTAGATGAAGCGCGTGCCCCCGGCCACGCACATGAAAAAGAGAATCCCGGCCAGGACCACGGCGCTGCCGAAATCCGGCTGCAGGAGAAGCAGAAAACAGAACAGGCCGGTCACCGCGAAAGGCGGAATGACCCCCCGGCTGAAGGTTTTGATCAGCTCCTGTTTGGAGCTCATGAAATAGGCCAGGTAGAGCGCCAGGGCGATTTTCACGAACTCCATGGGCTGCACGGAAACGGGACCCAGCGGAATCCAGCGTTTGGCGCCGTTGATGGCCGGGGCAAAGGGCGACAGGGTGATCAGCAACAGCAGCAGCGAGAAAAACAGGGCCGGATACTGCAATTTGTACAGCCATTCGCGCGGCAGCAGGGCCGCGCCCCAAAGGGCCACGCCGCCGCCCGCGGCAAAGAGCAGCTGGCGCTTGAAAAAGTAGTATTTGTCGCCGTTGACCTGCTCGGCCACAATGCCGCTGGCCGAGAGCACCATGACCAGACCGATGGCCAGAATGGTCAGCATGATGGTGAACAGCCACCAGTCAAAGGGGGAACCGGGACCCTTTTCCGTAGCCCTGGCAAAGGCGCTGCGGGTTTTGCTCTTCTTGGTTTCGGTAAAACTGTTTTTCATGCCAGCTTGCTCACAATGCGTTTGAAATCGTCGCCACGAGCCATGTAATTGTCGTAAAGGTCAAAACTGGAAGTGGCCGGAGCCAGCAGCACCACGTCGCCCTCTTGGGCGGACGCGGCCAGGGCGCGCACGGCGTCTTCCAGAACCGGATGCCAGCTTATGGGCGCAAGGCCCTGCCAGGCTGTTTCAAAGTGTTCGCGGCTCGCGCCGAACAGGGCCACTTCCCTGACCCGCTCCCTGATCAGGCCGCCCAGGGCCGCCAGATCGCCGCCCTTGAACTTGCCGCCGCAGAGCAGCCGCAACGGCCGGTCAAAAGCCTGCAACGCCACCTTGAGGGACGAAACCGTGGTGCACTTGGAATCGTTGACATAGAGCACGCCGCAATGCTCGCGCACCAGCTCCAGACGGTGCGGCAGAGGCTTGAAGCGGGCCACCGCGCGGGCGGCATTGGCTTCGCTGACGCCGAAAAAGCGGCAGGCCTGCCAGGCCGCCTCCTCATTGAATTTATTGTGCGCGCCCGGCAAGCCGCTTTGCGGAAAACGCTCGCTCTCGCGCACCCAGACCCGGCGGGCTCTGAGATTAAACCCCTGCGCCAGATCCCGCAGATCCGCGCCCAGTACGGCCAGGTCGCCCTCATCCTGGCAACGGAACAGACGGAATTTGGCTTCCGTGTATTCGGCCATGTCCTTGTGATAATCCAGGTGATTGGGCGTAATGTTCAGGAGTACGCCCGCGCGCGGGCAGAAGGTGGAGCAGGCCTGGAGCTGGAAGCTAGAAATCTCCAGCACCAGCACGTCGGCCTTGCGGCCGGAGAGCACGTATTCCGAGAGGGGGGTGCCGATATTGCCGCCCAGAAAAACCGTATAGCCCTGCGCCTGGAGCATGGCGGCGGCCAGGGAAGCGGTGGTGGTCTTGCCGCTGGTGCCGGTGACGGCCAGCACGGGCTCGTCGTCCAGATAGCGCCAGGCCAGTTCCATTTCCGCCAGCACTTCCGGAGCTCCCGGCCGCGTGACGTCGCCCAGGTATCGGGCCAGCTTCGCCACGGGCATGCCGGGGCTGGGCACCACAAAGGCCGCGTGTTCGAACTGTTCCGGGCTGTGCTCGCCCAGCTGCACGTCCACGCCCAGCTTGCGCAGGGCAGCGGCCTGCTCCGTCGAAAGCGCGTCGGCGTTGCGGTCCAGCAGGCGCACGCGCGCGCCCTCCCGGCTCAGAAGCCGCGCCGCGGCCAGGCCGGAACGTCCGGCCCCCACAACCACCGCCAATTCACCGATCTGAATGCGTCTGCCGCGCGTCTTTTCCAGAGCCATGACTTTTTCCTCGCCGTACTACCGCAGTTTCAGAACCGACAATGCCACCAGGCCCAGCAAAATGGACGTGATCCAGAAGCGGATGATGATCTTGGATTCCGGCACGCCCTTGAGTTCAAAATGATGGTGCAGCGGGGCCATGCGAAAAATGCGTTTGCCGCCCGTCCAGCGGAAATAGCCCACCTGCAGAATCACGGAAAGGGTTTCGGCCACGAACATGCCGCCCACCACGGCCAGGACCAGTTCCTGCTTGCAGAGCAGTGCCAGGTAGCCCAGCACGCCGCCGATGGAAAGCGAGCCCACGTCGCCCATGAAGACCTGGGCCGGATAGGCGTTGAACCACAGAAAGCCCAGACCCGCGCCCACCAGGGCCGCGCAGAAGACCGTCACCTCGCCCACGCCGGGCATGTAGGGCACCAGCAGATAGCCGGAGAAACGCGCGTTGCCCGTGATGTAGATGAAAATGGAAAAAACCAGGCAGGCCACGATGGAGGGGCCGATGGCCAGGCCGTCCAGGCCGTCGGTGAGGTTCACGGCATTGGAGGCCGCCACCATCACGAAGATGCCGAAAGGCACATAAAACCAGCCCAGGTCCGGCGTCCATTCCTTGAAAAAGGGAATGATCAGCTTGCTGCTGTAGGAAGGATTGTCGGCCAGCAGCCACATGGCCACAAAAGCCACCAGAATCTGGCCGCCGAATTTGGCCTTGGCGGAAATGCCCTTGTTCTTGTGGTGGCGCAGCTTGGAAAGGTCGTCCCAGAGGCCCACGAGGCCAAAGCCCGCGAAAACGAAAAAGGTCTGCCAGATATAGGGATTGGTCAGGTCGGCCCAAAGCAGCAGGCTGACGCCCAGCGTGAAAAGCATGAGCAGGCCGCCCATGGTCGGCGTACCGGCCTTGGCCGCATGCGCCGCCACATCCTCATGAATGTACTGACCGCATTTCAGACGGCGCAGCCAGGCGATGAAGCGCGGCCCGATGAGGATGGAAAGCAGCAGAGCCGTGATCAGGGCCGCCATGGAACGGAAGGTGATGTAACGGAAGACGTTGAACAGCGTCCATTCCGAAGCGAGAGGGGCCAGAAAATTATAAAACATGCCCGCTCTCCCCTGTCTTGCGTCCTCGCGCTTCCGTTGCCGCCATGGTTGTCATCCCTTCCCTAAATGCCGTCAGCAAAGTCTCCAGCCGGTTGAAATGCGATCCCTTGAAAAACAGCAGGCCGCCACGCTTTCCGTCCAGCTTGCGCTCCGCAAGCTCCCACCAGGCCGCCATAAAACTCTCGGGCCCGTCCACCGGCAGCCAGGGGCCGCCATAGCCCCCGCGCGTAAGCCCGGCGCGCACCTCGTCCGCGTGCCCGCCCTTCCAGAATACGGCCGCCGGTCCGAGATCGGCCAGCAGGCGGCCCAGTTCTTCGTGCATGGCTTCGGCCACCGCGCCCAGCTCGCCCATTTCGCCCAGCACGGGCACAAAGGCCCGGCCGCGGGCCTGCCCAGCCGCGGTCTCCAACATGCGCCGCATGGACAGGGGATTGGCGTTGTAGGTATCGTCAATGATCTCCCACATGCCCAGACGCTCGCGGTTGAAGCGCTGGGGCGGCAACTGGGCCCTGCCGAGGCCCTCGGCTATTTCCGCCGGGCTCAGACCCAGCAGATGCGCGGCCGCCGCCACGGCAATGCTGTTTTCCGCGCCGTAGGCACCCTGAAAAGGGCTGACCGCGTCGCAACGCACGCCGTCCAGCCAGAGCCGGTACAGACCGCGAGTCGCGTCCTCCCCGCTCGCCTCGGGCGCGGGACCGGCATAGTCCGCGCGGTATTCGACCTGATGCGCTCCAGCGCTGAAAAAACGCAGTTTCGCGCCCGTGGCCCCGGCCTCGCGCACCAGATCCGGATAGTCGGCGCTGACCAGACCCAGGCCGCCCCGAGCCAGATGAGCCAGCAGGCGCGCCTTGTGCCAGGCCACGCCCCTGTCGCCCAGACCTTCGGTGTGACCGGGGCCCACATTGAGGATCAGACCCAGATCCGGACGGATCACCGGGGCCAGTTCGTCCATGTCGCCCGCATGGCTGATGCCCGCCTCAATGACCCAGAAATCTTCATCCCCGTCCGTATTCAGCACGGTGCAGGGCATGCCGATCTGATTGTTGTGGTTCAGGGCGTTGCGCGCGGTTTTGCCGCGCACGGCCAGCACCTGGGCCAGGGCTTCCTTGAGCGAGGTTTTGCCCGCCGTGCCCGTGACGCCCACCACCTTGGCCCTGGTTTTGCCGCGCCAGAGCGCCGCCAGACTGCCCAGAGCCCTGACTGTATCTTCCACCAGCAGCACGGGCGCAGCCACATCCGGCAAAGGCCGCGAGGCCAGCACCGCCGCCGCGCCCCGTTCCACGGCCCTGGCCGCGAAATCATGACCGTCCACCCGCTCGCCCGGCACACAGACAAAGAGCGCGCCGGGCCGGGCCTCACGGCTGTCTGTGACCACGCACGTCGCCATTGTCTCTCCGCTCCGGTCATCGGAGGGAGACATCAGGCCCAAATGTGCCGCCATTTCCTTAGTGCTCAGGCGCAATGCAGCAACTCCCGCACCACTTCCTGATCGCTGTAGTGATGCTTGACACCCTGGATGATCTGGTAATCCTCATGGCCCTTGCCGGCGATCAGCAGGGCATCGTCCTTGCCCAGCATGTCCAGGGCCTTGGCCGTGGCCGCGTGGCGGTCCACCTCCACCAGCACTTCGCGCGCCTCCTTGAGGCCCGGCAGCACGTCCCGCAGAATGGCCTCCGGCTCCTCGAAACGCGGATTGTCCGAGGTCAGCACAGCCACGTCCGCGTAGCGCGCCACAGCCTCGCCCATGAGCGGGCGCTTGGTTCTGTCGCGGTTGCCGCCGCAGCCGAAGACCGTGACAATCCGCTTGAAGCCCGCGCCGCGCAGGGCCTTGAGCACATTGACCAGGGCGTCCGGAGTGTGGGCGTAATCCACAAAAACGTTCAGGCCTTGGGAATTTTCCACCCGCTCCAGTCTGCCGCAGACGCCGGTAAAGCTCTCCAGGGCCTTGAACTGCGCGGGGTCCAGACCCGTTTCCAGAGCCAGGGCCTGCACGGTCAGCAGGTTGGAGGCGTTGAACGCGCCCACCAGAGGCGAGCGCAGTTCCCAGGTCCGGCCTTCCAGATGCATGCGCAGACGGCAGCCTTCGGTCCCGGCGGACAGCAGTTCGCCCCAGAGGTGCCGCCGCCTGGGCGGGCCCTGTTGCAGGCCGAAGGACAGAGCCCGCGGGCAGAGCTCCAGCAGGCGGCGGCCCCAGGGGTCGTCGGCGTTGACGGCCATGACCTTTTCCGCCCTGGGCAGCTCCAGAAACAACCTGGCCTTGGTCTTGAAATAGCTTTCCATGTCCTTGTGGAAATCAAGATGATCCTGGGTCAGATTGGTAAAGGCCGCGCCCGCGAAGGGCACGCCGCAGACCCGCTGCTGGTCGATGGCGTGGGAGGAGACTTCCATCACGGCCACGTCCACGCCCGCCGCCTCCATTTGGGCCAGCATGGAATGCACGCGCAGGGGGTCCGGCGTGGTCAGGGGCGCGGTTTCGCTGTGGCCTGGCCAGCGGTAGCTCACCGTGCCCAGAACGCCCACCTTGTGTCCGGCGTCCGTGAACAGGCGTTCCAGCAGATAGGTG
This sequence comes from Desulfovibrio sp., assembly GCF_018379785.1. Taxonomy (GTDB): domain Bacteria; phylum Desulfobacterota; class Desulfovibrionia; order Desulfovibrionales; family Desulfovibrionaceae; genus Desulfovibrio. The sequence continues at coordinate 52,311 of NZ_JAGZUV010000031.1, read as the reverse complement.
CTGGTGGTCTTACCGTTGGTGCCGGTGACGCCCAGAATCTTGACGCGCGACGCATCCGTGCGCCAGCGGGCCTCGGCCAGCCGCCAAAGGGCCTCGCGCGGATCTTCATGATAGACCACGCGGCAGCCCTCGGCCTGGGCGGATGCCTGAAGCGCGGCATCCTCCGGCCCGCCGGGACGGCAGACCACCACGGCGGCCCCGGCCTCCACGGCGGCGGGAATGAAACGCGCTCCGTCCTCATTGACGCCGGGCACGGCCACAAAAATGTCGCCCTGTCCCACGGCGCGCGAATCCGAACGCACTTCCACGCCGCCGCGGCGGCATGTCTCCAGAAGAGCCGCAAAATCCCGCTGCATGCTTACCTCGCTATCCTTGCCAGAGACGACAGCTTCATCTTTCCGACAGCCAAAGAATATAGTTCACGTTTTGTCCGTCCTCGGGCCAGGCCGTTCCGGCGGCCGGGCTCTGGCGCACCACCCGGCTGCCCGACCCCTTGAGTTCGGGCACTACACCCGCGCGGGCGAACAGCTCCACCGCGTTGCGCACGGATTTGCCCATGACGTCCGGCACCCGGCTGGCGGCCTTGGCCAGATGGCCGGGCAGTTGCATGACCAGGGCGCGCTGCGGCGCATCGGCGGTCCTGGCCAGATAGGGCACCTCCAGACCGGCCAGTTTCAGCCCGCGCTGACGGCGGACCGGACCGGCATCCTTTGTGCCGGAGGCTTCCGCCAGTTTGGTTTCGGAAAGAATGCCGGTATAGGTCAGGGCCCGGCCCGCTATTTCCTTGAACACGGGCGCGGCCACCACGCCGCCGAACTGATTGCGCGCGGGCTCGTCCACCATGACCAGGATCAGGTAGCGGGGCCTGTCGGCGGGCAGAAAGCCCACAAAAGAGGCCAGGCGCTTGCTGCCGTAAGTGCCCGAGCGGTGGTCGGCCTTCTGGGCCGTGCCGGTCTTGCCCGCCACTTCCACGCCCTCAATGCGCGCGCGTTTGCCCGTGCCGTCTTTCTCTTCAACCACGTCGCGCATCATGTCCATGACTTCGCGCACGGTCTTTTCGCTGAACACGCGCTCATGCCGCTCATCCACATTGCCTTCTTCCTTGATCAGGCGCAGGGGCTTGTAAACGCCTCCGTTCAACAGGGTCAGATAACCCTGGGCCATTTGCAGGCCCGTGACGGAAATACTCTGGCCGAAGGCCGTGGACATCAGGTCCACTTCGCTCCAGTCGCGGGGGATGCGCAGAATGCCCCGGCTTTCGGACACCGGCACGCTGGTGCGCTCGCCGAAGCCCAGGGCGTGCAGATATTTGTGGAACATGGGCGCGCCCAGGCTGAGGCCGATCTTGGCCATGCCGATGTTGGAGGAATAGCGCAATACCTTGCTGGCCGGCAGCATGCCCTGATTGGACGTATCACGGATGGTGAAGTTTTTGCTGACCCACTTGCCGCGTTCGCAGTCGATGAGCGTATTGGGCGTGACCTTGCGCTCCTGCAGGGCCGCGGCCATCACAAAAGGCTTGAAGGTGGAGCCGGGCTCCAGGGCATCGGCGGCCAGACGGTTGCGGTAGACCAGCGGCGAGGATTCCCGGTAGGAGTTGGGATTGAAGAAGGGATACTGGGCCCAGGCCAGAATGTCGCCCGTGGGCACGTCCACCACCAGCGCTCCGCTCCAGCGGGCGTCGTAGTCGCGGGCCGCGCGGGCCACGGCTTCCTCGGCGATGAACTGCATCTGCACGTCAAGGGTCAGGGTCAGGTCCTGGCCGCGCGGCTCGGTCTGGCCCTCCTCATGCAGGTAAAAACGGCGGCCCATGGCGTCGCGCTGCACGATCTGGCGGGTGGGAATGCAGCCCAGGCGGGCCTCCAGGGAACGCTCGATGCCTTCCAGGCCCTTGTCGTCCAGGCCCACAAAGCCCAGCAACTGCCCGGCCATATGCTTGAAGGGATAGACCCGGTCGTATTCCTTGGACAGGCCGATGCCAGAGAGATTGACCTTGCGCACGGCCTCGGCGGTATAGTCGTCCACCTTGCGCTTGAGCCAGACGAAACGGCGCTTGGTCTTGGAAAGTTCATCATAGAGCTTCTGGGGCTCCATACCCAGAATGGGCCCCAGCGTATTCGCCATGACCAGGAAATCCTCGACTTCCTGCGGCTTGGCATACACCGAGCGGGCTTCGACGCTGCGGGCCAGCACCTGGCCGTTGCGGTCATAGATCATGCCCCGGCGGCCGGTGACCAGTTCGGAAGCCATGTGCTGGCGGCGAGCCCTGTCGGCCAGACGCGGCCCTTCGACCATCTGCAGATACCAGGCCCGTCCCCAGAGTCCAAACCAGAGCAGGCAGAAAATGCAGACCACCGCATTGATCCGCAGACGCCCCCAGTCCACCTTTTCAATCCAGGCGGCACGGGTGCGCGGGCTTTTCCCGGCACCGGAGTTGCGGTTGACGCGCGGCGCCTTGTCGCGCCGGGGCGTAAAGCTGGGTCGGTTGCGTTTGCGTGACGAGAACTTGAACATGGTTTCCTCAAAGAAGACACAAGGCCTGAGACGGGGCAGTAAACGGTCAGAGATTTACACGTAACGGCTCTGGAGCATTTGACGCTTGAAATGCCCGTTCACGGAGGGCAAAGCCCGCCTACTCGCATTTCATGGCAAGGATTTGTCTGCAAGTCCTTGCAAAGCGGTTGACGCATTTCATGCGAGAACCGCTCTAATGAATTTCCATGCGCCTCACCTGCCCCGGCCTGGGCTCGCGCATGCCGAATTCCTCGGCCCGGCGGCGCAGTTCATAGGGGGAAAGCAGGCGTTCGCGTTCCACTTCCAGCTTGGCGCGCAGGGCACGGCGTTCACGCATCTCGTTCTGGGCGATATTGATGAAATACGTGGTGTCCATGCGTTCGATATTGCTCCATACCAGCACAAGGCCCATGACCATGCAGGCCAGCAGGCCCAGGGCCAGAGCCAGCAGCCAGCCCCGGCCGCCCCGTTGCTGGTTGAGGGGGGCGTTTTTCTTCAGCATCAAACGGCCGCCTCGGCGATTTTTTCCACGGCGCGCAGCTTGGCGCTGCCGGCGCGCGGGTTGACCGCGAGCTCTTCCGGCCCGGCCTGCAGAGGCTTTTTATGCAGGATGCGCACTTCCGGCTGATGACGGCAGACGCAGACCGGTACGTGCCGGGGGCAGCGGCAGCCCTCGGCCCAGTGGCGCATGGCCTGTTTGACCATACGGTCCTCCAGGGAATGAAAGGTGATGATCGCCAGACGCCCCCCCACGGGCAGCCAGGCCAGAATCTGGTCCAGAAAACGCCGCAGTTCGCCCAACTCGTCATTGACGGCCATGCGCAGGGCCTGAAAAGTGCGGGTGGCCGGATGCCGCCGGGCCTTGGCCCGCCAGGCCGGCGGATAGGCTTTTTCCACCAGGGCGGCCAGCTCCGCCGTGCTGTCGATGGGCGCTTTCTGCCGGGCCTCCACAATGACCCTGGCGATGCGCCCGGCCTGCGGCTCCTCGCCCAGGGTGGCTATGCACTCCTTGAGCCGGGCGAAACTTTCGCGGTTGACCCAGTGCCAGGCCGAGAGCCCGCCGGAATGCTGGTCCATGCGCATATCCAGCGGACCGTCGCCGTAAAAGCTGAAACCGCGTTCGTTTTCATCCAATTGCAGGGAGGATACGCCGATATCCAGCAGCGCGCCGTCCACCTTGTCCCACTGCAATTCCTTCAGAGCTTCGGCGAACCGGCTGTAGCGGCAGTGGAAGAAATGCGCCCGCCCGCCGAACGGGACCAGACGCGCACGGGCCAGGCCCAGAGCCTGCTCGTCGCGGTCCAGACCGCAGAGCTCGCTCTCGGGCGCGGCGGACAGCACGGCGGCGGCATGGCCGCCCATGCCCAGGGTGCCGTCCAGATAGCGGCCGCCCGCGCGCGGAGCCAGGGCTTCCAGCGTTTCGGCGGGAAGCACCGGCACATGACGCGCCGACGCGCGCTCTTCCGTATCCTGCATGACCTGCGCCATAATTCCGCCCTCGCGGCTTACAAAGATATATCCACGCCGCTGGCCGCCAACTCTTCGGACACGTCCTCAAGCTGCAGGGCGTCAAAGCGGTTCTGATCCCAGATTTCAAACTTGTTGAGCATGCCCACCAGCATGACGTCCTTCTGCAGACCGGCTTCACGCATCAGAGACTGCGGAATGCGCACCCTGCCCTGCGGGTCCGGGGCCAGCTCCTGCGCCAGGCCCATGACCTTGGTTTTGAAGTGCGACAGCTTGGGCGAGGGGAAGCGGATACGGCTCAACTGCTCGGTGACGGCCTCCCAGTCGGCGGGCAGATAGGCCACCAGCCGGCCGTAAAAAGAGGTCAGCCAGAAAGTGCCCGGAGTTTCACCATCCGCCGAACCCGCACAGAGCGCCTCGCGGTATTCCGGAGGCAGCATCAGCCGGCCCTTGGGGTCCAGACTGCGGGAGAGGCTTTTGGTGAAGAATTTTTGCACAGTTTACCACTTTTTTACTTGTTTTTCCCACTTTTTCCCACTTATGCCCCAAGGCCTCGGGGGTGTCAAGCAAGCCTGCTTGAAACGTTCGGGACACGTCGCGCCACATTGAAAAAAAGTGCAAAAATCCATACAGGATGCAACGATGGCCATTCCGCCGCGCGCCCTTGACAATACCCTGGAAAACCCGGATGATTTATTACAAAAATGTGCTTTGGGCCTTTTTGCGTCCATTTCAAAAGCCATTGCCGGGACGCCCGGGAAGGAACGCCATGAGAACAAAAATCGTCGCCACCATCGGTCCGGCTTCCAACAGTAAAGAAAAACTCAAAGCGCTGGCCGAGGCCGGCGTCAGCGTGTTCCGGCTCAATTTTTCCCACGGCGGCGCTTCGGACTTCATCAACATCATCAAATATATCCGCGAAGTCGAAAAAGAGCTGGGGCGGCCCATCACCATCATGCAGGATCTTTCCGGTCCCAAGATCCGTCTGGGCGTGGTGCCGGAAAACACCATCCAGGTCAGCAAGGGCATGCGGCTGCTGCTGGGCCCCAGCGCCCGGCGCGTGGACGAACTGCCCTATCTGCCCTTTGACCACGACGTTATTCTGGAAAGCCTGGAACCCGGCGACCGCATGGTTCTGGCCGACGGCGGCCTGCAGTTCATCGTGCGGGAGCGCCGCTCCGACGGGCTGGTGCTGCTGGAGGCCGACAACGCCGGTCTGGTGACCTCGCGCAAGGGCCTGGCCCTGCCCGGCAAGGCCACCAAAGTGCGCGCCCTCACCGGCAAGGACAAAAAAGACCTGGCCGACGGCCTGCAGCTGGGCGTGGACGCCGTGGCCATCTCCTACGTGCAGACCGCCGACGACGTGCGCGAAGCCAAGTCGCTCATCGCGGCCGCCGGACGTCATGTGCCCGTGGTGGTCAAGCTGGAGCGCCAGAGCGCGGTGGACAATCTGGACGAAATCCTTCAGGAGACGGACATTGTTATGGTGGCCCGCGGCGATCTGGGCGTGGAATGCCCCCTGCCCCAGCTCCCCGCCCTGCAAAAACGGATCATCAGCGCCTGCAACAAGGCATCCAAGCCGGTCATCGTGGCCACGCAGATGCTGCTTTCCATGGTCAACAGCCCCGCGCCCACCCGCGCCGAAACCACGGACGTCGCCAATGCCGTGCTGGACGGCGCCGATTGCGTGATGCTTTCCGAGGAAACGGCCATGGGCAACTTCCCGGTGGAAACCGTGCGCTATATGCGCAAGATCACCAATGAGGCCGAAAAGCTGCTGCTGGACAACCGCAAACTGGAGGAGCCGGACGCCGACAAGGGCATCCCCGAGTTTCTGGCCTTTTCAGCCTGCCTGCTGGCCGACAAGGCCCACGCCCAGGCCATTGTCTCGCACAGTCTTTCCGGCGGTTCGGCCCGCCAGGTTTCCGCGCGCAGGCCGCCGCAGCGCATTTACGCCCTGACGCCCGACCCGGTGACCATCAAGGCCCTCAATTTCGTCTGGGGCATCACCCCCGTGTTCGTGGACAAGCCGGAAGTGGAGCCCAGCCATCTGATCCGGGCCGAGGAATTCATCCATAACTGCCCGGACTTCAAGGCCGACGACTGTGCGGTGATCACCGCCGGGCAGCTCAAGGGATCCTCGGCCACGCCGCGCGGCACCAATCTCGTCAAAATCTACTGGAAATAACCATGGCTGAGCAAAGCCGACAGGCCCGCGAGATTCCTCAGAACATCAATGAGGAATACTATCAGATCAGCACCGAGATTCTGGCGAGTTTTCCCAAATACCGCCCGCCGGTGGATCTGTTCAGCTTTCGTGAGGATATCAAGGTGCTGGCCCCCTATTGCAAAAAGGGCGTGCGCCTGAGCAACGAACAGGTGGAGGAAGTGGCCCGGCTTTGCGCCGCGGGCGACCTTTTCGTGTCGCGCTCCGACCATCCCATCTATTCCCGCCACATTGTCAAGCAGCTTGACCTTGTGCTCCAGGACAACAACCTCAAGGAATCCGAAATCGCGGACATCTGCATCCGTGCTCTGGCCATGCGCTATACGGATTTCAGCGACCAGCCGGTCAAGGCGGTGTTTGAGCCGCTGTACCGCGACATTATGGTGGTCACCGAATATCTCTGGCAGGACAGGCACCACGTCAACGCCTTTGTGCGCCGCCTTTTCCGCCGCCACCAGCCCGCCCGTCACGCCATCAATACCATGTCCGTGGGCCTCTGGCTCTGGCTGCAGACCGTTTCGGATTTCCGCCGCAAGGACCTGGACCGCATGGCCCTGGCCCTTCTGCTGCACGACGTGGGCATGAGCAAGGTACCGCCTTTTCTGCTCAACAAACAGGGCCCCCTGAAAGCCGAGGAACGGGAAAAAGTTGTTCTGCATCCCCTGGTGGGCGTGAAGCTGATGCAGAAAATGGACCTGACCTTTGAAGAACTGCTGCGGGCCTGCTTTGAGCATCACGAGCGCATGGACGGTTCCGGCTATCCGCAAAAGCTCAAAGGTCCCCAGATCAGCCGGGTGGGCCGGATCACGGCCATTGCCGACTCTTTCTCGGCCATGATCTGCGAAAAGCCGTATGGCCAGGCCAAAGAACCGCTGGAAGCCGCGAAGGAGCTGGCGGCGGACCAGCAGCATTATGACCCGGAACTGACCAATTCGCTCATGTCGGCCTTTGCCACCGAGGGGTTCGGCCAGTTCGTGGACATGGACAAAAACGCGGACGAGCCCTTATAGAGCATTTCAAAGTTGAAATGCTCTAACGAGGCTGCGAGAGCAGCCTCGTGCTACGATGCCGTAAGCGCAATTTATTTGCGCTGTTGCCTCTCCCGTTAGCGAGTCTTCGAGCTTTACGGACGAGGACAGCATAGCTAAACGGCGGAGTAAGCGTATCTTTAATTTGGGAATGCGCGGCATTTCAAAGCTAATATGCTCTGGAACCGTCACACAGTATATTGCTGCGGCCCGTTCGCCGCAAACGAGCCTGCGGGGCCGACGGACAAAGCAGTGCCGGACAAGAGATCCTGCCGCACGCTGTCGACAGGCGGCAAACTCAAAAACAGAATGCTCCGGGATGCCTGTCTGACGGTGGGCATCCTTATTGACGCAGCCGACGCAACAGTACGGCAATACGCTTCTTTCATGCAGGCCTACCGACTTGAAAGCTATACGAAAATGCTCTCGTCGGCGGCCTTGCCCTTACAGCGGATTCTCAGCAAAAACGTCTGGACTTCCGGACAGGATTTCTATAATAAGCTGCAAACATTCATCTGCCGGAAAATCTGAACCCGCGTATCCGCAACAATGAGAGTCGCTGATGATCGAACCACAAACCTGGGTGGCCGACGCACTGGCCCGCATGAAAAAAGCCTTCGGCCCGCGCCTTGCGTATCTGGGGCTGCAGGGCAGCTATCGCCGGGGAGAGGCCACCGAAACAAGCGACATTGATCTTGTCGTGCTGCTGGACACAGTGGAACCGGCCGATCTTGATATCTCCGGAGCATCGTGCACGCCTTGCCCGAGGGACATAAGGTCTGCGGTTTTTGCAGCGGAACCGAGGAATTTTTCCACTGGCCGCGACATGAGCTTTTGCCTTTCAGCATGGACACGGACGATTATTACGGCAGGCTGAAGGATTTCCTTCCGCCCTTGTCACAGGAGGACGCGCGGGCAGGGGCCAAAATCGGCGCATCCGCTCTCCTACACCTACTCACGCACAGCTATCTCTACGCGGAGCCGGAAGCCAGACCCGCTATCCTGAAAGACGCCTACAAGGCCGCCTTTTTCGTCATGCAGGTCGTGTACTACCTTGCCTCGGGACAATACTGCCGCAGTAAAAAAGAGCTGCTCGCCTGTCTGGACGGCGCGGAAAAGGAAATTCTCCAGGCCGGGCTGGATGTCCCGGCCTGGCTGGCCGCCCATACGGAAACACAGGCTTTTGCCCTGCTTCGCGGCTGGTGCGGCGGAGTTCTGACCGGAAATGAAAGCGTGTGAAATGCCCACACTACCACAAACGGCCACGGAGCAGGGGACATACGTGGTATATATATCCCCGGCCCGAGGCCGTCTGTTGACCCGGCCCAAATGGAGCACCAGCCCGATGGCCTATCCGGGCGTTATGGGCGTGTCAGTCTGGCGGGTGCTTGTCAAACAGCCTCTAGAGAAATAACTCCGGCTCCCGGCGCGCGGTACACCTGCTTTCCAGCATGGCCCGGATTTTCGCCACATTGGGATCATCAAAATATTTGGCCTCCACCGGGCAGAATTTGACACAGGCGCAACAGCGGATGCAGCCCGCCGCCACCTGCCGGGGATCATCCTCGCTGATGACGCCCATGGGGCAGCCCTGAACGCAGATCATGCATTGGGTACAGGCATCCGTGGTCTTGGGCCGGATATCCGTTGCCGGACCGCGCTCCTTGTAGGGCCGGCTGCCCTTGACGGACACGGGCGCGGGATTGCCGGCCGCGATTTTGGCGACGGCGCGCCGGGCGAAATCCGCCAGCACGCGCTTGTCTTCGGCGTCGGGACGGCCCGCGCCCACGCCGGGGGCCAGGGAATGCTCGGCGATAAAGGCTCCGGCCGCCGCCACCGTACAGCCCTGCCGCGTGAGCAGGTCCACTGCTTCCAGCAGGGCATCGTCATAATCCCGGTTGCCGTAGACGGCCGCCACGACCGCCGTCGCGCCGTTGCCGCGCACACGGGCCAAGGGCGCTTCCAGAAGTTGCGGCACGCGCCCCGCATAGACCGGAAAAGCAAAGACCAGCACATCGCCGGGCGCGCAGTCCAGGCTCTCTTCCCGCCCGGGCGGGAAGGTCAGATCCCGGATTTTCTGATGTCCTCCCAATGAAACGGCCAGGCCGTCCGCCAAGGTCCGGGCGATCTCCCGGCTGCTGTGGGTAGGGCTGAAAAAAAGCGTGTGAATGGTCCTGCTCATGCTGCCTCCTGCGGCTGAAGCGGGGATGCGAAAATGGCTGAAACGCCGTCCCGTTCCCGTCCGTAAAACGCAAGCGGGCCGGAAAATCCGGCCCGCTGTTCAGTTTTGTTCAGGCATACGCCGTGCGGCGTTGCCCCGGCAAGTATCCGCAATTACCAGCGGTAGTTTTTATCCTGCTGATGTCCCACAATGCCGCCGGCCAGCGCGCCCACACCGGCGCCGGCCAGCGCGCCCCAACCGGCGGAACCGCCGGCGATGGCGGCAACGCCCGCACCGCCCAGCGCGCCCAGCGCCGCGCCGCTGGCGACGCCCTGCTGGGTGCGGCTCATATTGGTGCAGCCGATGCCGGTGGCGAACATCATGGCCATCAGGCCCACAATCAAAACTTTTTTCATGGCTTTTCTCCTGAAAAAGGCTGACGCGAACGTCAGTTACAGGCGGCTACTTCGCGGCGGCAACGCGCGGCGCGATAAGTTCATTCCAGATAACGCTCAATACGGGCCGGTCAAGACTCTTGGGGTTGGCCGCGTACCATGCGTCCACCATCTTGATGATCTCAGCGCGGTTGACGTCCCTGAAGGCCTTCATCCAGCCCTTTTCAAAGGGCGACAGCGTATACACGGGACGTTTGCCGGCCTTGGCGGCCTTTTCCGTCATCTTGGCGTTGACGAAATATTCCACGGTAATGGCCGACTCCACACCAAACAGAAACGCGGCCTTGTTGGATTCGGTGGTTTTTTCCCAGACAGCGCCGGTGAACTGATCCACCGGATTGCCGGTCATGCCCGCGGCAGCATTGCTTTCCGCCGCCTGCACGCTGACGCAGGCCAGGGCAAGAACCAGAGCCAGCCCAAGGCTCAGAATTGATTTTCTCACGCGAAGCTCCTTTTATGTTGCGATCGTCGGCGGCCTTGGGGCCGCCAGTGCTCTCCGGCTGCCCGCGGCCGCTGGGGGAGCATCCTGCTATCCCATTGTAGATTTCAGTATAGCCTCAACGGCCGGGCCATATCAAGAGATTTCCAGTGCCGGAGGCTCAGGCCCCCACGGCATTGCCGATCATTTCCCGGAAGCGGCTGAAGAGATAATTGCCGTCGCGCGGGCCCGCCGCCGCTTCAGGGTGGTATTGCAGGCTCATGACCGGCAGCGTCTTGTGGCGCAGGCCTTCCAGGGTGTGGTCATTGAGATTGACGTGGGTGGCTTCCACATCGGGCACGCCGTCCAGCACCACATGGAAGCCGTGGTTCTGGGAGGAAATTTCAATGCGGCCGGTGGTCAGATCCTTGACCGGATGGTTGCAGCCGTGGTGCCCGAACTTGAGCTTGTCCGTGGTGCCGCCCAGGGCGTGGCCGATGAGCTGATGCCCCAGGCAGATGCCCGTGACCGGAAATATCTTGATCAGATCCCGCACCACGGCGATTTCGTCGGTCAGCGTGGCCGGGTCGCCGGGGCCGTTGGAGAGAAAGACCGCCCGCGCGCCGCTGGCCTTGGCCGCCTGCGCGCTGAAGATGGGCGGCACGACCAGGGGTTCGAAGCCCGCCTCGCACAGATGCCGCAGAATGTTCCACTTGATGCCGAAATCATAGACCAGCAGGGGCAGGCCCGTTCCCCGCCAGGCATACGCGCCGTCAGGGCCGAATACAGCCTCCTGGGGCGCGTTGTCGTACCAGGCGTAGGGCTTCTGGGCCGCCACAAAGGGCACCAGGTTGCGGCCCTTCATGGTGGGCAGGGCCAGGGCCTTTTCCCGCAGGGCGCGCGGGTCGAGCTCACGGGTGGAGATGACCCCGCGCATGGCCCCGTTGATGCGCAGATGGCGGGTCAGGGCGCGGGTGTCCAGCCCTTCCATGCCCGGCTTCTCATAGCGCTTCAAAAAAGCGGGCAGAGACATGGTGGCCCGCCAGTTGGAGGGCTTTTTGCAGCACTCCTTGACCAGCAAGGCCCCGGCATGCACCGCGGCGGACTCCATATCCTCGCGGGCGATGCCGTAGTTGCCGATGAGCGGATAGGTCATGCAGACCATCTGCCCGTAATAGGAGGGATCGGTGAGCACTTCCTGATAGCCGGTCATGCCCGTGGTAAAAATCACTTCCCCGCCGGTTTCAAAATCGCCGGTAAAGGATTTGCCTTCCAGCGTGAATCCGTCTTCCAGCACCAGCAATGCTTTCATAACTTACCCCCGCGCTTCCCGCGCGTAGTATTCCTGCAGGCTTTCCACATGGGTTTCGTCCCGCCGCGAACCGATGGCCGTGGCCGTGGCCCGGGCCGCCGCGATGGTGGTGCAGTACGGCACCTTGTAGGTCAGGGCCGCGCGCCGGATGGCCTTGGAATCCCTGGCCGTGTGCTTGCCCGAGGCCGTGTTGATCACCAGATCCACCTCATGGTTGATGAGCAGGTCCACGATATTGGGCCGCCCTTCATAGACCTTGCGCACTTCCTCCACCTCAAGGCCGTGCTCGCGCAGCACGTTTGCCGTGCCCTGCGTGGCCAGCAGCTGGAAACCCAGCTTGGCGAACATGGCCGCCACTTCGGGCAGGAAGGGTTTGTCGCGGTCGTTGACCGAGAGGAAGATCTTGCCGCCCTGCGGCAGCACCTGGCCCGCACCCAGCTGGCTTTTGAGAAAAGCCTCGCCGAAGTTGGAGCCCATGCCCATGACTTCGCCGGTGGAGTGCATTTCCGGTCCCAGGATAATGTCCACGCCGGGGAAGCGCTGGAAAGGCATGACCGCCTCTTTCACGCAGGTGAAACCGCCCTTGCGCATGCTCCAGGGGTCCAGTTCGTCCAGGCTTTTGCCCAGCATGACCTGGGTAGCCAGGTACGGCAGGGGCACGCCCGTGGCCTTGGAGACAAAGGGCGCTGTGCGCGAGGCGCGCGGGTTGACTTCCAGAATATAGATGTCGTCGCCCTTGATGGCGAACTGGATGTTCATCAGACCCACGACCCTCAGTTCGCGGGCCAGGGCTTCGGCCTGGGCCGCGATGAGCGCCACGTGGTCGTAGGAGAGCGAGAAGGAAGGCAGCACGCAGGCAGAGTCGCCGGAATGGATGCCCGCTTCCTCGATATGCTCCATGATCCCGGCCACATAGACTTCCCGGCCGTCGGAAAGGGCGTCCACATCCACTTCCACGGCGTGTTCCAGGAATTTGTCGATGAGGATGGGGTGCTCCGGCTTTTCCGGCACCTGCTCGCGGAAGTAGTCGGCCAGTTCGTCGGCGTCATACACCACGGCCATGGCCCGGCCGCCCAGCACGTAGCTGGGCCGCACCACCACGGGATAGGTAATGCGCTCGGCCACTCCCAGGGCTTCATCCAGATCCATGGCCGTGCCGTTGGGCGGCTGCAGAAGCCCCAGCTTCTGGATCAGGGCCTGGAAGCGCTCGCGGTCCTCGGCGCGGTCAATGGCGTCGGGCGAGGTGCCCAGAATGGGCACGCCCGCGCGCATCAGGGGCACGGCCAGATTCAGCGGGGTCTGCCCGCCGAACTGGACAATGACGCCTTCGGGTTTTTCCTTTTCCACGATGTTCATGACGTCCTCGAAGGTCAGGGGCTCGAAGTAGAGCCGGTCCGAGGTGTCATAGTCCGTGGACACGGTTTCCGGATTGGAGTTGGCCATGATGGCCATGATCCCGGCATCGCGCAGGGCGAAGGAGGCATGGCAGCAGCAGTAGTCGAACTCGATGCCCTGGCCGATGCGGTTGGGCCCGCCGCCCAGGATGAGCACCTTGCGGCAGTCCTTGACCGCCAGTTCGTCGCCGGTCTCGTAGGTGGAGTAAAAATAGGGGGTGTAGGCCTCGAATTCCGCGGCGCAGGTGTCCACCAGGTAATAAGTGGGCACGATGCCCATTTCCTTGCGCAGACGGCGGATATCGCCTTCGGGCCGCTTCCACATTTCGGAGAGCTGCCGGTCGGAGAAGCCGTATTCCTTGGCTTCGCGCAGCACCACGGCCAGATCGGGGTTGGCCGGGGTCATGTCGTTGGCCATGCCGAAATCGCGGATACGGGCCTCCATGTCCACGATGTCCTTGACCTGGCGGATAAACCAGGGATCAATGGCCGAAGCCGCGAAGATGTCCTCCTCGCTGATGCCGGCCACCAGGGCCTGGCGCAGGGTGAAGACCCGGCGCGAATTGGGCCGGTGCAGGGCCTCCAGAATGGCCTCGCGCGAGGGCTGGTCGGCGCGGAAATTGTAGCCCAGGCCCGGCGCGCCGATTTCCATGGAGCGCAGGCCTTTTTGCAGGGCTTCCTTGAACGTGCGGCCGATGCTCATGGCCTCGCCCACGCTCTTCATGGAGGTGGTCAGCTCGTCCTTGGCGCCGGGGAATTTCTCAAAGGTGAAGCGCGGAATCTTGACCACGCAGTAGTCGATGGCCGGTTCGAAGCTGGCCACGGTCTCGCGGGTGATGTCGTTGCGCAGTTCGTCCAGGGTGTAGCCCACGGCCAGCTTGGCCGCGATCTTGGCGATGGGGAAGCCCGTGGCCTTGGAGGCCAGGGCCGAGGAACGCGACACGCGCGGGTTCATTTCAATGACCACAATATCGCCGTTTGCCGGATCGACGCCGAACTGCACGTTGCTGCCGCCGGTTTCCACGCCGATCTCGCGCATGATGGCGATGGAGGCGTCGCGGATCTTCTGGTATTCCACGTCGGACAGGGTCTGGACCGGGGCCACGGTAATGGAGTCGCCGGTGTGCACGCCCATGGGGTCGAAGTTCTCGATGGAGCAGATGATCACGCAGTTGTCCTTCTGGTCGCGCATGACCTCCATCTCGATTTCCTTCCAGCCCAGCACGCTCTGCTCGATCATGACCTCCGACGTGGGGCTGGCGGAAAGGCCGCGCGCGGCCACTTCCTCCAGATCCTCCAGATTGTAGGCCACGCCGCCGCCCGTGCCGCCCAGGGTAAAGGCCGGGCGTACAATCAGCGGGAAGGGCAGCACGTTGCCCAGGCGGCGCACGTCGTCCATATTGCGGGCAATGCCGCTGGCGGGCATTTTCAGGCCGATGTTTTCCATGGCCTCGCGGAAGAGCTCGCGGCTTTCGGCCTTTTCAATGACCTCGGCGCGCGCGCCGATGAGTTCCACCCCGCATTCCGACAAAACGCCGCTCTTGGCAAGTCCAAGAGCGGCGTTCAATGCCGTCTGGCCGCCCAGGGTGGGCAGGAGGGCGTCCGGCCGTTCCTTGCGGATGATGGCCGCCAGAGTGTCCTGTTCGATGGGCTCCACGTAGGTGGCGTCGGCCATCTGCGGATCGGTCATGATGGTTGCCGGGTTGGAGTTGACCAGCACCACCTCATAGCCTTCTTCCTTGAGGGCCTTGACGGCCTGGGAGCCGGAGTAGTCGAACTCGCAGCCCTGGCCGATGATGATGGGACCCGCGCCGATAACCAGAATTTTGTGTAAATCCGTACGCTTGGGCATGGGGTATTCCTGCGGATTTTAGGAGAGTCAGAAATAATGACAAAGTGCAGCCGTACCGTTGTGGCTCAAAACGATTATTTCTACGTTACGCCGGGCCTGTCAGTCAAGAATTTTCCTCCGGACGCCAAGGCAGAGTCAGCCTCGACGCGCCGATCTCAGGGCCAGCGCCGCCTGACGGGCGGCTTCCGCCAGATCTTCCGGCGTATGATCGCTACGCAGCGTGGCCCGCAGACGGGCGCGCCCCTTGGCCACCGAAGGATAGCGGATGGCCGAAAGAACATACCCGGCCTCAAAGAGCCGCTCCGCCGCGTTCAGGGCCACGATCTCGTCGCCCACGATCAGGGGCACGATGGCGCTTGAGGAATGCGCGTCCATGCCCCGCTCCTTCAGGCTGTCGCAGAAAAAGGCCGTATTGTCCCGCAGGCGCCGCACGCGCTCAGGTTCCCGGCAGAGGACGTCCAGAGCCGCGAGGGCCGCTGCCGCGGGCGCGGCCGACAGCGCGGTGGAAAAAATGAAACTGCGCGCGCTGTTTTTCAGATATTCGATGAGCCGCGCCTGGCCGCAGACAAAACCGCCCTCGCTGCCCAGGGCCTTGCTCAGGGTCCCGATGGTCACGTCCGGCGCGACGGCAAGTCCGAAATGTTCCGCCGTGCCGCGCCCCGTGGCCCCAAGAACGCCGGTGGCGTGCGCCTCGTCGAGCATGGAGAGAAAGCCGTGGCGGTCCGCGATGCGCAACAGTTCCGGCAAGGAAACCACATCCCCGTCCATGCTGAACACCGCGTCGCTGACGATCAGGCCCCGGCGGCCCGCATAACGGCGGGCCTTGGCCTCCAGATCCGCCATGTCATTGTGGCGGTAGACCACGATCTCCGCCCGGCTCTGGCGGCAGCCGTCAATAATGCTGGCATGGTTCAGTTCGTCGCTGAAAATCACGTCGCCCCGGCCGCAGAGGGCCGTGATCACGCCCACATTGGCCATATAGCCGGTATTGAACAGCAGCGCGGCCTCCGCATGCTTGAAGGCCGCCAGGCGTCGCTCCAGCTCGCTGTGCAGTTCCAGCCCGCCCGTGGTCAGGCGGGAGCCGCCCGTGCCCGCGCCCCAGGCGACGAGCGCCTCGGCGGCCCCGGCCTTGACCCGCGCGTCATCGGCCAGGCCCAGATAGTCGTTGGAGGCCAGCAGAAGCAGCTCCCGGCCTTCACAACACACGCTCGGACCGGGGGCCGAAGCCATGTCCCGGATATGGCGGCGCAGGCCGTTTGCGCGCAGGCGCTCCAGGCGTTCGTCCAGAAAAGCCCACTTGTCCGCCCTGCCCGCCTTATCCGTCTTGTTCTCCGCGTCATCCGGCGGACCGGAAACAGCCGCAACCGCGAAATCGCCCGCGCGAAAGCCGGGCGCGTCCGGAAGGTTTTCCACCAGCACCGGCTGCCGCTCGATGAAGTCCAGCGTGGCGGCGAGCCGCTCCCTGGAACCTCGATACAGAAAAATGCGCCCGCCCTCCGGCGAGCCGGGCTCCTTCATCCTGGCGATGCGCACATAGCCCAGCTCGCGCGAGGCCACATAGCCGGTCACATAATCCGGATCGTCCGAAATGCAGATTTCGGCAAGAATATTGGGCGCATGCGCCACCTTGGTGGCCAGCACCAGAGCTTCCTGATAGTGATTTTTTTCCGGCGCGCCGGAGGAAGTGGAAACAGATGCCGCGTCGGCCCTGTCCATATTGGTGGCGCGGACGCCGCGCTCCCTGTCCGGCTCCAGCCGCTCCAGGCTGTCGGCGTCCAGCAGCATGGCCCCGCGCAGGCCGCCCGCCGCGCGCATCAGGGCCAGCACGGCTTCCGGCGCGGGCACGCCCGCCCGCCGCAGCAGCCCGGCCGCCAGACGCAGCCCGGAGGCGGCGTCCGCGCAGTCCAGCGCACGCACGGGCAGGGACGGCAGGCGCAGACAGGCGGATTCCGGCACGGCCTCCACCTTGATGTTGATGAAATCGGGTTTTCCCTTGCCGTGGCGCTGGGCGCGGGTCACCAGATCATGGGTTAGCGCGGGCACGCCTTGCGCCCCGACAATGCGCTCCGCCCCGGAAATATGCTCTTCCGCGCCCTGAACCCTCCGGCTGGCGCGCATTTTCACGCTGAACAACTGCATGCCGTATCCTATCCTCGGTTCTCATGGCCGCCCGCATTCGGCGCGGTCCGCCGCAGCATGCCAGACTTGCCCCGCGCGGTCGAGAGGCGCGGCAAAAGGCCGGATACGAGCTGGCGCGCAGGGCCTTCAGATATGGCTCACGCCCTCAGGACTCCCTTCATCCGCATGACATTTCTGCGCGGCGGATTGCCGAACAGGCGCTTGTATTCCCTGATGAATTGCGTCGGGCTTTCGTAGCCCACGGCAAAAGCGGCCTGCGTCACATCGTGCCCGCCGGACAGCATGAGGCGCTGGGCTTCGCTGAGGCGCAGGCGCTTTTGATACTGCAACGGACTCAATGTAGTGATCTGCTTGAAATATTTGTGAAAAGTCGATGGAGCCATATTGGTTTGCCCGGCCAGCTTTTCCACCCGCAATGGCTCTTTGTAATTCTCTTTCAACCAGGATATGGCCCGCGAAATTTGGTTGCCCTGTGAACCCAGGGTATTGAAGCTGCGCAGAATGCCGCCGAACGGACTTGCAAGCAGTCGATAGTGGATTTCATCCAGCAGGAGGTTTTCCATGACGGGAATGTGCTCCGGCGTTTCCGTCAGTTCGAGCAGACGCAAAAACGCATCCAGCAAGCCGGGCCCGACAGCCTGCACCGCCGCTCCTCTGGGCGCGGCGTCGCCGGAGGACGACGGCGGCACCCTGGCCGCAAGGCTTGCAATACGGGCGGCATCCAGATTCAGCGACATGGACAGGTACGGCTTTTCCTCGCTGGCCTCCATGACGCAACTGGTGACCGGCATGTCCACCCCGGCCACAAAGCAGACATTTTCGCCATAATGGTACTCATCCCCGCCGATTCTTACCAGCTTCCGGCCTTGGGCCACCACAATGATCACCGGCTGATAAAAGTTGGGCCAGGGATCGGCGCTGCTTGTATTGCAATGCAGCACGAAACCTTTGACCGCTGTGGGATAATTTCCCGCCCCCGGCGCGCCGTCGAGCAGCTTCGCCCTGAGCACGGCCCAGTTCCTGTCCACATCCACATGTCTGTTTTCCGCCATACAACGCCTCCTTCCTGATCCGTTCTCTCCTCCTCCGCCGCTTCGCCTTCGCAACATTTTCCAGGAGAATCAGATAGCTGTGAAAGACTTCTCGCACATGTCTTTTCTGAGACAGCCGGTTACATTCGTATAATTATCCGGATCACGGATCAAGTATTTTTCATTCAGATGTAGAGAAACAGGCAGAAAACAGAGAGGAATGTCTCTATCTCCAGGGCCGGGGCGCAGCTATAAGAGCATACAACACTTGAAATGCTCGTTTACGGCGAGCAAAGCCCGTCTACTCGCATTTCGCGGCAAGGATTTGTCTGCAAATCCTTGCGGAGCGGCTCACGCATGAATGCGTCAACCGCTCTGGCGCACCCCATGAAACGCCGTTCACATCGCGGACATAACCCTGAACACAGGAGAAAACAGATCATGAAAAAAAGACGGTTGGGAAAAAGCGGCCTGAAAGTATCGGCCATCGGCATGGGCTGCATGGGCTTCAGCCACGGCTACGGCGCCGTGCCCTCCGAAGGGGAATCCATCAGGCTTATGCGCAAAGCCTATGACGAATACGGCTGCACCCTGTTCGACACAGCCGAAGTGTATGCGACCTATGCCAATGAAGAGCTGGTGGGCAAGGCGCTGAAGCCCATTCGGGATAACGTGATCCTGACGACAAAGTTCATGCCCGTTTTCCTGGCCGGGCAGGAAATTCCGGAGGGAAAACTCAGCCGGAAAGGACTCAGAAACGCGCTTGAATCCTCGCTGAAACGCCTGCAAACCGAGTATATCGATCTCTACTACGAGCACCGGGTCCCCGAGAACAGCGATCCCGCTGAAGTCGCCTTCTGGATGGGCGAACTCATTCAGGAGGGCAAAATCAGGGCATGGGGGCAATCCGAACCGACGGCGGAACAGATCCGCATTGCGCACGCCGTAACGCCCCTGGCCGCCGTGCAGAATGAATATTCCTTCATGCAGCGGCGGCCCGAACAAGAGGTGCTGGCGACCTGCGAGGAACTCGGCATCGGTTTTGAGGCTTACTCTCCCATGGGCGGCGGTTTTCTCAGCGGCAAATACGACAAGGATACGAAGTTTACGGGCGATGACGTGCGGCGCGTCATCACACGATACAACAGGGAAAACATGGAAGCCAACCAGCCGCTTCTTGACCTGCTGCGGGCCTATGCCGCGGAGAAGCAGGCCACGCCCGCGCAGCTCGCCCTGGCCTGGCTGCTGCACAAAAAAGACTTTATCGTGCCCATTCCCGGCATGCGCAAGGACGAACGCCTGGCGGAAAACTTCGGCGCGGCGGATGTTGCCCTGTCGCCTGAAGAGCTTGCCGGGATCGACAAGGCCCTGGGCAAGATCGCCATACACGGCGACAGAAAAGACAGCGACATCGTCAAACTGGGTACGGTTCAATCCGTTATCCTCGAATAAAGGAAAATGACATGGAATATGTGACCCTGAACAACGGCGTGAAGATGCCCGCTCTGGGCTACGGCGTGTATCTGGTGAGCCCGGAAGAGTGCGAACGCTGCGTTTCAGACGCCATTGAAACGGGCTATCGCTCTATTGATACGGCACAGGCCTATTTTAACGAGGAAGGCGTGGGCCGGGCCGTGGCCCGATGCGGCGTGCCGCGCGGGGAATTCTTCCTGACGACCAAGATCTGGATCAGCAACGCGGGATACGACAAGGCCAGGACCTCCATTGCGGAATCCCTGCGCAAACTGCGGACCGACTATCTCGACCTGCTGCTGATCCATCAGCCCTTCGGCGACTATTACGGCACCTACCGGGCCATGGAGGAGGCATACATGAGCGGCCTCGCCAGGGCCATCGGCCTCAGCAACTTCTATCCCGACCGCTTTGTGGATCTTGCGCATTTCTGCGAAATCAAGCCCGCCGTCAACCAAGTGGAAACCCATGTGTTTCAGCAGCAGAAAGCCGCCCGCGCCTACCTGCGGAAATACAATACCCAGATCGAATCCTGGTCGCCCTTTGCCCGTGGAGAGAACAATCTCTTCTCCAATCCGGTCCTGACCGGAATCGGCGGGCGGCACGGCAAGACAGCGGCGCAGATCGCCCTGCGCTTCCTCTTGCAGAGCAAGGTGGTGGTCATCCCCAAATCCACCCGCAGGGAGCGCATGGCCGAGAACTTCGCGGTGTTCGACTTCAGCCTTTCCGAAGCGGAAATGCGGGAGATCGAGGCCCTGGACAGCGGGAAAAGCGTGTTCATCAACCATCAGGATCCTGAATCCGTGGAGTGGCTTCTGACCCGCTTTCAATAGCCGTGAGGGAGGAGGACACCATGAAAAAGAATATCGGGCCCGCGCTTTGACAACTTCATTTGCAGCATCGCGGCCACCTGTGCGGAGGAAGCCGTCCTGACCGGAAACGGCAGGATTGACTACCGTGCCTTCAAGCGTGGGCTTTTCAGGATGCCTGCCTGTGGATATCTCCATACAGGAGAGCTGATCGGAACGTCCACGAAACCGGGCAGGGAACAAACCGGGCGGCCTACAGCCCGAAGCAAAAAACGGGCCGGACGCGCGTCATATCGCGTCCGGCCTGAAAAACAGCTCACGCCCGGAGGCGGAGATACGGCTTTAAAACTTGGGAAAGAGCTTGGCGTCCACCGGCTTCAGGCCCTTGAGCAGAGCCTTGCCGCTGTCCAAGGAGCTGCCGAGCACCGTGGTCACGGCAAATTCCTTGCCGTTGGAACCGAACCAGGACATGCCCTTGCCCTGCCCCTGGCTGAACGAGCTCTCATACAGGCCGTTCTTTTCCACCGGATCGCTGGGCGACATGCCGCCGTTCTTCATATTGGCCACGGTTTGGGTGGCCGCGTCCTTGGCGGACATGCCGTTGGCCACCACCGTGATGGTCACGGCGCTGCCGTCCTTGCCGCTCACGAACAGGGCCATCAGAGCGCCGTTGCCTTCCTGCACGGGCTGGGGCTGGGTCCAGTCGGCGGGCAGATCAATGCTGAAATATTTGGTTTTCACTTCCGCGGCCTGAGCCGGGGCGACCAGAGCGACGGCCAGCACGGCGGCCGCGACCAGCAGGGAAATCCTGCCGAAAAACTGCAACATGAAAGTCTCCTTTTACAAAAAAACAAAAGATTACGACGCGTAACAACGTCCGGCCAGACCTAATACCATCTCTCCGCGCTGGCAAGCAAAAAATCACGGACGACAAGGCCGCCCCGTAACGCCTCCCCGCAGTCCCCGTGCCCGGTGCCGGGACTTGCGCCCCGGTCTTTTTTGGGCAATACTGCTCCCCCGAATCCACAAGGGGGGCTCTCAGCATGCAAGACGTCAAAAAAGTCGTGCTCGCCTATTCCGGCGGGCTGGATACATCCGTTATTCTCAAATGGCTCATTGAAACCTACCATTGCGAGGTCATCACCTGCACCGCCGACCTGGGCCAGCCCGAGGATCTTTCCGGCGTGGAGGAAAAAGCGCTGAAAACCGGCGCTTCCAAGGCCTATGTGGTTGACCTGCGCGAAGAAATGGCCCGCGACTTCGTCTTCCCCATGATGCGCGGCGCGGCGCGCTACGAAAACCGCTACATGCTGGGCACCTCCATCGCGCGCCCCTGCATCACCAAGGCCCTTATCGACATCGCCCGCAAGGAAGGCGCCGACGCCATCGCGCACGGCGCCACGGGCAAGGGCAATGATCAGGTGCGCTTCGAATTTTCCGCCAAGGCCCTGGCCCCGGAAATCCGGGTCATCGCGCCCTGGCGCGAGTGGGATCTCATGTCCCGCACGGCCCTGACCGCCTTTGCCGAAAAGCACGGCATCTTCATTTCCAGCGAGGCCAAGCGCTACAGCATGGACGCCAATATGCTGCACACCTCGTTTGAGGGCAGCGAACTGGAAAATCCCGGCAACGCGCCGCACGAAATCTGCCATGACCGTTGCGTGCCCGTGGAACAGGCCCCCGGCGAGCCTGAAATTATCGAAGTGGGCTTTGAGGCGGGCAACCCCGTTTCCGTCAACGGCCGGAAGCTGTCGCCGTACGCCATTATCAAAACCCTGGCCGAACTGGCGGGCAAGCACGGCATCGGCCGCGACGACATGGTGGAAAACCGCTACGTGGGCATGAAGTGCCGGGGCGTGTACGAAAATCCGGCGGGCACCCTGCTCTTCGCCCTGCACCGCGACCTGGAAGGCATCTGCATGGACCGCGAACTGCTCGGCATCCGCGACATGCTGGCCGTGCCCTATTCCCACGCCGTATACAACGGCTACTGGTTCTCGCCCGAGCGCGAAGCCATGCAGGCATTTTTCGACAAGTCGCAGGAAACGGTCACCGGCACCGTGCGCGCCAAGCTCTACAAGGGCGGCGTGTGGCCCCTGGCCCGCACCTCTCCCTACTCGCTCTTCTCCGAGGATCTGGCCACGTTCGAGGGCGGCGACTACGACCACAAGGACGCGGCGGGCTTCATCCGCCTCAACGGCCTGCGCCTGGGCATGTACGCCGCCATCAGAAACAAGATGGCGAAATAGAGCGTTTCTAAAGATAATCCGGTCCAGTCCCGTGCCGGCACGACCACAAGGCCCCGCTCCCGCTTCGGCACGGGCGGGGCTTTTTTATAACGGAAGCGCTGAGTAATGGTCTTTTTGCCCACTGCCCGCGTCCGGCTCACTCCGTGCGAAGGGAGTATATTCAAATATATTCGACCTTCGCCCGGAGTTTTCCGTCCTTGGCAGAGAACAAAAATCTTCATTAATCAGCGCTTTCAACAATGAGGAACGCACGATGAAAACCAATCAGAGTTGGGGAGGCCGTTTCGCCGAAGGCCCCAAAGAGGCCGTGGCCCGCTATACGGATTCCCAAACCTACGACCGGGCGCTCTACGCCCAGGATATCCGCGCTTCCCGGGCTCATGCCCGCATGCTGGGCCGCCAGGGCGTGATCACTCCGGAAGAGGCGCAAATTCTGGCGGACGGCCTGGACAGGGTGCGCGCCGAGATCGAGTCCGGCGGCTTTGTCTGGAAGCCGGAACTGGAAGACGTGCACATGAACATCGAGGCCCGGCTTACCGAACTGACCGGCGACGTGGGCAAAAAGCTGCACACCGGACGCAGCCGCAATGATCAGGTGGGTCTGAGCTTCCGCCTTTTCGTGGCCGACAGGCTGGACATCTGGCGGCAGCGCGCCGCTGCGCTCTGCGCCGTGCTGGTCAAACGCGCCGCCGAGCATCAGGGGGACATCCTGCCCGGCTGCACGCATTTGCAGCCCGCCCAGCCCGTGAGCCTGGCCCAGCATCTGCTGGCCTACGCCTGGATGTTCCGGCGCGACGCCCTGCGCCTGACCGACACGCTCAAGCGGGTGCGCGTCTCGCCCCTGGGCGCGGCGGCCCTGGCCGGCACCACCTACCCTCTTGACCCGCAGAGCGTGGCCGACGAGGTGGGCTTTGCGGAAATTTACGGCAATTCCATGGACGCCGTATCCGATCGGGATTTCGTGCTGGAAGCCCTGTTCGACGGCTCCGCCGTCATGATGCATCTTTCCCGCCTCTGCGAGGAAATTATCCTCTGGGCCAATCCGGCCTTCGGCTTCGTGAAGCTGCCCGACGGCTACGCCACAGGCTCCTCCATCATGCCGCAGAAAAAAAATCCGGACGTGGCCGAACTGATGCGCGGCAAGACCGGCCGGGTCTACGGTGCGCTCACGGGCCTGCTCACGGTCATGAAAGGCCTGCCCCTGGCCTATAACCGCGACATGCAGGAAGACAAGGAAGGCTTTCTGGACGCGGACCGCACGGTGGAATCCTCCCTGCGGCTCATGGCCGGGATGCTGGAGGAACTGACCTTCCGCACGGACCGCATGCGCGAGGCCTGCAAGGCGGGCTTTCTCAACGCCACGGAACTGGCCGACTATCTGGTGGGCAAGGGCCTGCCCTTCCGCGAGGCGCATCACGTCACCGGCCAGGCCGTGGCCGCCGCCGAACGCGAAGGCAAGGGCCTGGAAGACCTCACCCTGCCCGAATTACAGTCCCTGGAACCGCGCATCGGCAGCGACGTCTACGCGGTGCTGGATTACGCGGCGGCCGTGCGCCGCCGGGAAACGCCGGGCGGCACGGGTCCGCGCTCCGTGGCGCGCCAGCTGGAACAGCTTGAACTGTGGCTGGCGGAGCAGGAGCAACGATGAGCGCGACCGGCTCCGGCAAGGCCACGGGCTGGAAAATCCCGTTGCTGTTCTGCGCGGCGGCGATTCTGATCGTAAGCGTTGTCGCTCTCTGGCGGTATCTGAGCCGCCCGGAGATTCCGGCTCTGGAACCGGGCCTGCTGGAACAGGCCCGGGCCCTGCATATCGACCTTGAGGCCGACGCCTGGGGGCGGTCTTTCAAAAATCTGCTCGTGGACAGCGCCGCCGGCTTTTCCGGGCACGCCCTGAAAGACGCCAAGGTGGAACTGCTGGCAAGGGAAGCCATGGAATCGGGCCGGTTCGACGGCGCTTGCGCGGCCTCGGCACTTGTTTATAATGATTACAAACGCGACGGCCTGCTGGCGGATATGGTCCGCCGCGCGGCCAATGACTGCGCCGACCTGCCCTGGGGCGCATTTGCCGCCAAAAAGATGAACGGCGCGGGCGTGCGCATCGACGCCCACGTTCTGCTCAACACACGCTGGCGCGAATGTTCCGGTCAGGCGGCGGGCCGCTAGGAGTCATAGAGCATAACGCATACGCGCGGCCTGCCAACCAAGACCATAAGGAAAGAATCATGCCCGACGCCCTTCAGACGGAACTGACCCGGAAGCCGACGCCTGAGCCGGTTGAAGACACCGCCCGCTGGCCGGAATGGGCGGAAGAGGCGCGCCTGGACGACGAGTTGACGGCCAAGGCCTATGAGGCCACGCCGCCTTCCTGCCGGGCCGCTCTGAAAACCGGTCTGGCCCTGGCCCACATGCATTTCGGCCAGAGTCTGGGCTGCCTGCGCGAAGAGCGCCGGGACGGCCATCTGGGCTTCTGGCGGCATAGGGCCTCGTTTCCGGCTCCCTGGGCCGTTCTGGCCTTTACGCCCGAATACGCGGCCGCGGCCCGGTTGACGGCGGCCTGCGTGCCCGCCCTGCTGGCCAACGTGCCCTTGGTGGGCGCGGTCTGTGTGGGCGGCATGCCCCACGGCGCGGCTCTGGTCAGTCTGGAACTCAGCGGCGTGGAAGACATTTTCCGCCTGGACGATGCCGGGCTCTGCGCCCTGCTGGAAGAAAGCCAGCCCGGTCCGGGCCGACTGGTTCTGCTGCACAAAGGGGAACTGGACAGCGTGGCGCACACGGCCCGCGTGCTGGGCCTGCCCTGTTATGAGGAACGCCGGGCTCCGGCCCTGATCCTGCCAGAGCCCGAAGCCTTTGACCTGGATATTCTGTGTCTCCACAAAGACCTTCTGCCCGAGGCCGCGCGCGGCCACTGCAGGGCCCACCGCCACGGTCCTTTCCGCTACACAGGCTCGCTGGCCCTTTCTCCCGGCTGCGAAGGCTTCTGGTTGCACGAGGGCCTCACGCCGGACTTTTTCACGGTTTCACGCCAAGCTTTCGGGCCGCTGTAAAAGGAAAAGGCGGGACGTTTTGCAACGCCCCGCTCCAGACACATGACAAACCCCGCTTCGTGGGGTTTGCGCCACCAACGGCGGCTAAGCCGCCGGGTGGAAAGACACGAAAATCAGTCGATTAACGGCGCGGCAAAGCCGCGGCCTGCTCCTGATTTTCGGGGCTGCCGACTTTGTCGACAGCCTCAGGCGGACTTGCCGCCGCTACAGCCACGAATCTTTCTCAGGCTTTCATGCCGCGCTTGGAAGCCTTGAGCGGGTTGATTTTCTTCTTGGCATCCCCTTCGCCGATTTTCTTCACCCGATGCTGATTGGCACTGGTCAGGGCCGCCGTGTCCAGTTGTAGAGCCTCCAGCCGCGCGGACATGCCGACTCGGGCCGAGGAATAGCGGTTGGGATCCGCCAGACTGCTGTCCAGATATTTCTGCGAGGTAAGGTAAAGCCCTTTCTCGTCAATGGCGAGCAGGTACTGCGCGCCGTTTTCCTCGACGCCCTGAATGACCATGTCCGAGGTGCTTCCGAAACGATTGACCATATGTTCTCCTTGGGCTGAGCATTTCGTAGAGACGCACTCTATATAAAATGAAATTCATTTTCAATATGTCAACCCACATCAGCTTCAAATGGCGCTGCCCGGCGGAAAAAAATATTTCCCCCGCACGCCGCGCATCCCGCAACAGACCGCAACGCGGCAGACATCTTCCCGCGTCAGGCAGACCTCGCACACGACGGCGAACAGACCGCCGTACATTGTGAATCATACCTCCACATTCAGCTTCCGGCCCACGCCGGTGGCCGCGATGCGCAGTTGTTCGGCCATCTCCGTGGATTCCTGCAAGGTTTTGCCGATAATCAGATTGCTCATGACCTGCTGCGGCGCAATGCCGTCGCGCAACAGTTCCTCGGTGCTCTGGAAGGTGCCGTTGTCCTGTATGGCTTCCATAGGCGCTCCTTCTCCCTGCTCCCCATTTTTCTTTTCGGCATTCCGCCTCAAGATATTAGGCCTCCCTTCCTCTTTTCGCGAAATGACAACGCCTTGCGTTCCGGCTGAGACTGGACCATTCTGAAAAAGTATAAGCCGTGGCGTCCGCCAAAGGGCACGACAAGGCGAATACTCCGCAGCCGGAACCCCGGCACGGGAATCACCGGCCTGCCGGGCCGACAAGCGAGGATGTGCTGTGAACAGGATCAATCTGATATGTCTCGGCGTGCGGGACATAAAAAAATCTTTGGCCTTTTACAAAAATATCGGCTTCAAGACCTATGAAAAAGCGGACCAACCGGTCGTTGTTTTTTCGACAACCAGGGCAGCAAACTGGAACTCTATCCTCTTGAGGAACTTGCCCGGGACATAGACGCCGAAAATCCGCCGCCGCTTTCACAGGGCGGCTTCGGCGGCATTACCCTGGCCTGCAATGTGAAATCCAGAGAGGAAGTCGACGCCTTCATGAAAATGGTCCAACAGCACGGCGGCGTGATCGCCAAACAGCCACGGGACGTTTTCTGGGGCGGCTACAGCGGTTACTTCCGGGATCCGGACGGCTATTACTGGGAGGTTGCCTATGGCCCGGACTGGGAATTTGATGCGCACGGCATGCTGCGGATTGAAGACGCGGATTAGGGCCCGCGGGGCTCGGAATACCCCAGCCGTAGTTAACCTGCTCCAAATACAAAATCACCCTGCCTGCGGCAGGAGAGCGGAATGCCTCTGGGGTTTCGCCCGCCCTTGCCGTGAACCTGAAAAAACCGTACCACTGAAGCAACGCCACCCAGCCGGAGCCAGCCATGCCCCCAATCAGCGACATCCGTAATATCGGTATTATCGCCCATATCGACGCGGGCAAGACCACTCTTTCCGAGCGCATGCTGTTCTACAGCCGCAAAATTCACCGCATGGGCGAAGTCCACGACGGCGCGGCCACCATGGACTATATGCCCGAGGAGCAGGAACGCGGCATCACCATCACCTCGGCCTGCACCTCCTGCCAGTGGCGGGAGAAGATGATCAATCTCATCGACACGCCCGGGCATGTGGATTTCACCATTGAGGTGGAGCGTTCCCTGCGCGTGCTGGACGGGGCCGTGGGCGTGTTCTGCGCCGTGGGCGGGGTGGAGCCGCAGTCCGAGACGGTCTGGCGGCAGTCCGAGCATTTCGCGGTGCCCAAGATCGCTTTCGTGAACAAGATGGACCGCCTGGGCGCGGATTTCGAAGCCGCGCTGGAGGCCATACGCCGCCGCCTCCAGACCAATGCCGTGGCCGTCACCGCCCCCCTGGGCCAGGGCGAATCCTTTGCCGGGGTGCTGGATCTGATCAGCGGCGAAACCCTGACCTTCGATCCGGCGGACCAGGGCCGCACCGTGCTGCGCGTGCCGTTCAGCCCGCGCGAGGCCACGCTGGCCGCGCCCTGGCGCGAAACCCTGCTGGAAAAACTGGCCGAGGCCGACGACAGATTTCTGGAGCTCTGGATGGAAGGCTCCTTCAGCCCGGAGGATGTCCGCGCAGCCCTGCGCCGCGCCACGCTTTCCCGCGCCCTGACGCCCGTGCTCTGCGGCTCGGCTCTGCGCAACGTGGGTATTCAGCCCGTGCTGGACGCGGTTTGCGACTATCTGCCCTCGCCCTTGGACGTACCCGCGCCTGTGGGCCGAGATGCGGAAGGCCGCGAAGAAGCCGTGGAGCCGGACCCGGACGCGCCGCCCGTGGCCCTGGTCTTCAAGGTGCTTATGGAAAACGGGCGTAAACTTTCCTTTCTGCGTCTCTATGCCGGGCAAATCAGGGAAGGCGACTCGTTGCGCAATGTGACGCGGAAGAGCGACGACCGCGTGGGGCGTATCTTCCACCTGCATGCCGACCGGCGCGAACAGCTCGAATCGGCCTCGGCCGGGGAAATCGCGGCGGTGGTGGGCCTGCGCACGGCCCATACCGGCGAAACCTACGCCGCGCGGGGCCGCGAACTCGTACTGGAATCCATTGAAGCCTACGCGCCGGTGCTCACTCTGGCGCTGGAGCCGCGCAACGCCGACGAGGGCAAAACCCTGGATGAGGCCCTGGCCCGCTATGTGGAGGAGGACCCCACCCTCCAGGTCAGCCTGGACGATGATTCCGGCACACGCATGGTTTCCGGCATGGGCGAACTGCATCTGGACGTGCTGCTGGAGCGCATGCGCCGCGAATACGGCATCAGCCCGCGCGCCGGACAGCCGCAGGTGGTGCTGCGCGAAACCGTGCGCAAGGAAGCCGAGGCCGAAGCCGTCTTCGACAAGGAACTGGGCAAGGAACATCACCAGGGCGCGGTGGCCCTGCGTGTCGCCCCCCTGTCCCGCCATACGGGCAATCAGGTGACGGTGGGCGATTTTCTGCCCGCGGATCCGCAGGAGGCCCGCAAGATTCTGCCTCCGGCCCTGCTTCAGGCCGCCCTGGACGGCGTGCGCGACGGCCTGCAAAGCGGCGAGCTGACCGGCTGGCCGCTGGTGGACGTGGCCGTAACCCTGACCAATGTGGAGCGGCGCGAAGGCCTGACCACCGTACCGGGCTGCCACATGGCCGCCGGACAGGCCCTGCGCGAGGCACTGTCCAAAGCCGCGCCCGTGGCCCTGGAGCCCGTCATGCGGGTGGAAATCAACGTGCCCGAGGATTTTCTGGGCCCGGCCATCAGCCTGTTCACTGCCGCCGGAGGCAAAGTGGAAGACCTGGAGGACCATGCCGGACGCAAACTGCTGCGCGGCACGGCCCCGCTGCGCCGTCTGTTCGGCTTCTCCACCTCCTTGCGCTCGGCCACTCAGGGACGGGCCGGATTGATGCTGGCCTTTGACCGTTTTGATCTGCCCTGAGGCCGCCATGCCCGCATCGCCGGAAAACAGAAATCAGGCTCCCCGCGCCAAGAAAAGCCTGGGCCAGCATTTTTTGCGCCGGGAGGAAATCTGCGACCGCATCGCAGCCCTGCTGCTGCCCCAGGCCGAAGACCGCGTGCTGGAAATCGGCCCCGGCCCCGGCGCGCTGACCAGGGCGCTGGAAGCCGCGCCGCACGCCTGCCTGCTGTTGTTGGAAAAGGACCGCCACTGGGCGGCCGAACGGCAGCGTCAGGCCGCTCCGCGCACCCAGGCCGTACTGACCGACGCCCTGCGCTTCGACTGGCGGCGCATCAGTCCGGAACGCCCCTGGAAAGTCATCGGCAACCTGCCCTATAATGTGGCCTCGCCCCTGATCTGGGATATTGTGTCGCGCGCGGAAGGGCTGAAGGGAGCCGTGTTCATGGTTCAGAAGGAAGTGGGCCAGCGCTTGGCGGCCGCGCCCGGCAACGGCCACTACGGCGCGCTCTCGGTCTGGGTTCAGAGCTACGTCCGCCCGCGTCTGGAATTCGTGGTCGGGCCCGGCGCGTTCAGCCCGCCGCCCAAGGTGGATTCGGCTGTGCTTTCCTTTGAGCCGCTGCCGCCCGAGGCGCGACCCGCCCACCCCAAGGCCCTGGCCCGCCTGTTACGGATATGCTTTCAGCAGCGCCGCAAGCAGCTGGGCGGCATCTTCCGCCGGGCCGGTCTGCCGCAGATGGAAAGGGCTCTGGCCCAGGCGGGCCTGGCCCCCAGCCTGCGGCCCGAAGCCCTGAGTACGGATGATTTTCAGCGCCTGTCCTCTTTTTTGCCGCTGAATCTTGACAATCCGCGCTAAAAGAGGTTGAGTTAAGCCCGCTATCATACTGGTATTGCGCGCGGTGGCTTCGCGCCACGGACTTGGGGAGTCAGGCTCGCGGTATCTGTTGGCAAATCTTCAGGAGGATATGCTGATGACTAAAGCTGATCTGGTTGAAAAAATCGCCGCCAAGGCCAATCTGACCAAGGCCGCCGCCGAGCGCGCCCTCAATGCCTTTCTGGCTTCCGTGGAAGACTCGCTGAGCAAGGAAGCCAAACTGACCCTCACCGGTTTCGGCACCTTCGCCGTGGAAAGCCGCAAAGCCCGCCAGGGCCGCAATCCGCGCACCGGCGCCACCCTGACCATCCCCGCCTGCAAAATGGTCAAGTTCCGCCCCGGCAAGATGCTCAAAGACGCATTGAATTAATTTTTCCCCGCATGCGGCGACACGGCAAGCCCATGCGGGCTTGCCGTGTTTTTCTTGTCCACTGAAAAATGCGCTTTTTCTGATTTTAGAGCATGCCGGGTTTGAAATATTACACATTTCAAACCCGGCACCGCCCGCCCGCTGTGTAAGGGGCAGCCGCTGGCGAGTCCTCGAGCCGTACGCATGCCGACGCGCGGCGGAAACACGGTTTCACAGCCGCCAGGGCGTTTCGACAATTTCAACATTGAACCGCTCCGGTATTCCGATTGCAAAACTTTCGAGCATAGTCATGCTCTTAATTTTCGCGGGGCCGTCAGCGAAAAACCACCTTTTTTCGCTGACTCACGGCGCCTGCGCCGCCGCAAAACCCTACGGGCTTCGCGTGTCTGATTTTCCAAATTAGGCACTTGCTTTTTTTTCAGCCCCGCACTATACAGACTCTTCATATTTTGCAGCGCCGTGCTTTTTGCAGCTTGGCCTGCCCGCCGGAGGGGGTGATATTCTTGCCCGGAGTTTTTCTCAACGACGACGATTACAACTTCGACATTGCGTTGCGCCGTTTCAAGAAGCAGGTGGAGAAGGCCGGCATTCTTTCTGAAATGAAGAAGCGCCAGCACTACGAAAAACCGAGCGTCATGCGCAAAAAGAAGAAGGCCGCCGCCCGCAAGCGGTTGATGAAAAAAATCAGAAAAATGAACATGGCCTAGGAGCTGTTTCTAAATTAGGATTTTCGTTCTCCGCCAAGGAAGGCGAGTCTTGAGCGGAGGGAGTATATTCAAACATATTCGACCTTCGCACGGGGCGAGTCTGACGCTGGCAGAGAGGGCGAAAGGACAATTTAGAAACAGCCCCTAGCCCATCCCACAGCGCGCCATGCCGCGCATTGCGCGGTGTGGTTCCGCTGTCCTGAGGCCATCACGCATTCGGACAGACACTGCGGGAAATCCCTTGGGGATTTCCCGCAGTTTCCGCTTCTTTTCCACTCTTACCCCCGGCACCGCCATGAGCCTATCTGAACAGATCGAGAAAGAATACATCCAGGCCTACAAGGCCAAGGACGCCGTGCGTCTTACCGTGCTGCGGCTCCTGAAAACCGCGGTCAAAAACAAGCTGGTGGACCTCCGGCGGCCCGGCGGCAGCCTTTCCGACGAGGAAATGCTGGACGTCATCATCAAGGAAGGCAAGCAGCGCCAGGATTCCATCGAGCAGTACACCGCCGCCAAGCGCGCCGATCTGGCCGAAAAGGAAGCCGCCGAACTGCGAATTCTGCAGGAATACCTGCCCAAGGCCCTCAGCCCCGAGGAACTGACGGAGATTATCGAGACCACCGTCACCGAGCTTCAGGCCGCCACGCCCAAGGATATGGGCCGGGTGATTTCTGCCGTCATGGGTGCATACAAGGGCCGGGTGGACGGCAAGGCGCTGTCCGAGGCGGTCAAAAAACGGCTCAGCTGAAAACGCGCCTTTTGTCCTCCGGACTGCGTCAGAATGTCGTTTGCAGGCCGGGGTTGCACGGGAAAGTGCTACCCTCGGTCCGCAAGCGGCGTCTTCCCTGTCAAAGAACAAAGTCCATGTTTTCAGGGAAGCGTTTTGCCGTAGCTCTTTTATTTTTCAATTCCCCTTAGGGGTGTTTCTAGAGCGGATTAACTTTGAAATTTGTAAAATTTCAAAGTCGGCATTCCGGCGAAAAATGTGGTTATCGTTGCTACTGCTCCCCGTATGGTTCCGTTGTCGCCAACGGGGACAGCCCTTTGGGCTGCCTTCGGTCGCTTCGCCGGAATCCACGCCGCGTTGCTCTCGATGCCTGTACGCCCTTTGGACTACAGGCACGGCCCTACGGGCCGCCCGTCGGGCCGGTCTTCGCGGCGCGCCTCACGTGTTCGGCGTTAGAGCATTTCAAAGTTGAAATGCTCTAGTGCTGGCGCAACCCTTATGGCACAAAGAAATCATGATTCATACCCGCACTCTCAATTCCCTCGAATTCGGCAAAATCACGGAATACCTGGCCGGGCTCTGCTGCTCGGGCGTGGGCCGCGAACGCGCCTTGGCCCTTGCTCCCCTGCCGGACTCCGAGGCCGTGACCCTGGCCGCACGCCTCTATGAGGAAGCCGCCACCTGGGCCGCCCGCCCCGTGGGCGACGGCGGCAAGGGCTTCAGCCTGGCCGCCTTTCCCGATGTCGGCGGCCTGCTGCACGCCGCCGAGCGCCCCCAGTCCCGGCCCGACGCCGACGCCTTCTGGGCTCTGCGCGAAGTGCTGCGCCTGGCCCAGAGCGCGCAGGCCGCCATCAATACGCCCGAGGCCCCGCGCCACTGGCCGCATCTGCTGGAGCTGGCCCAGGCCGCGCCCATGCCCGTGCAGCTCACGGCGGCGTTGAGCCGCTGTATTTCCGACGACGGCCTGATCAGGGACGAAAGCTCGCCGGAACTCTATCGTCTGCGCGGCGAACTGCGCCGCCTGCACCAGAGCTGCATGCGCAAGGTCAAGGATTTCGCCCTGCAGTACAATATGCTGCCCTATCTGCAGGACGAGTTCATGACCCTGTCCTCGGACCGCTATGTGCTGCCGCTCAAGGCCAATTTCAAGGGCCGTATGCAGGGCATCATCCACGACTGGTCCCAGACCGGCGAAACCTGCTATTTCGAGCCCATGTTTCTGGTGGAGATCAACAACCGCCTCCAGGAACTCAAGCATGAGGAGCGCGAGGAGGAGCAGAAGGTACTGGCCTATCTGCGCGACCTGCTGGCCGCCGAACTGCCCGGCGCCTGGGCCGCACTGGACCTGCTGGCCCGGCTGGACGTGTTGCAGGCCATGCGCCGCCTGGCCGATCTGTATGACGGCCGCTGCATCAGCCTCTCGCCGGTGGAGGAAGGCATCAGTCTGCTGGAGGCCCGCCATCCCCTGCTGGCTCTGGCCCGGAGCAACAACACGGGCGCGGACAAGACCGCCGCCGCGCCGGTCCGGCCCCTGGACATTCTGCTGCGCCCCGGCGAACGGGCCCTGGTTATCACCGGCGGCAATGCGGGCGGCAAAACAGTCTGTCTGAAAACCCTGGGGCTCGTGGTGGCCATGACCCTCAGCGGCCTGCCCGTGCCCGCGGGCAAGGGGTCGCATCTGCCCTGGTTCAACCGCATGGACGCCTTTATCGGCGACGAGCAGAGCCTGGACGACAATGTTTCCACCTTCACGGCCCAGATCGACCATCTGGCCAAGGCCTGGAAGCATCTGGACCGGCACGGTCTCGTGCTGCTGGACGAATTCGGCGCGGGCACGGACCCGGCCCAGGGCGCGGCATTGGCTCAGGCGGTCCTTGACGAATTGCTGGACAAACATACCTTTGTACTGGCAGCCACGCATTTCCCGGCGCTCAAGTCCTACGCCCTGACCCGCGAGGGAGCCAGGGCGGCGTCCATGTTGTTTGATCCGGCCACCAAAAAACCGCTGTTCAAGCTGGCCTACGACCAGGTAGGGGCCAGCCGGGCTCTGGATGTGGCGCGGGAGCACGGCCTGCCCGAAACCATTGTGCGCCGGGCCGAACACTATTTGCTCCAGGACGGCCAGGACGCCACGGCCCTGCTGGGGCGGCTCAACGATCTGGCCGCCCGGCGCGAGGAAGAACTGCTCGTCTTGCGGGCGGAGCAGGAAAAAGCCCGCCATGCCGTGCAGCAAAGCCGCGATCGCCTGGAAAAGGAACGGTCCCGTCTGCACGAGGAAGTGCGCGGCAAGGCCGCCGAACTGATGCGGGCCTGGAAGGAAGGACGGGCCACGTCCAAGCAGGCCCTGAAGGAAATGTCCCGCCTGCGCGCCTCCCTGGCTCCGGCTGTGGAGCCGGAGACGCAGTCCGTGCTGCCCAAACCGCAGCATTTCACGCCTGGCCAGAGCGTGCTGCACAGTGTGTTCAACAAGCGCGGCGTGATCACGGACGTGGACGAACGCCGGGGCCGAGTGCGCCTGGACATGAACGGCGTGAATCTCTGGGCCGAGATGAAGGATCTGCGCGAGAGCGGCGGCCAGGCTCCCCAGGCCGCGCCGCGCGGCGCGGTGAAGCGCGGGACAGACGAAAGCGCTTCCCTGAGCCTGGATTTGCGCGGCATGCGCGCGGATCAGGCCCTGGCCGAAGTGGAGCGTTTTCTGGACAAGGCCCTGCTGGCCGGTTTTTCCGAGGTGGAAATCGTGCACGGACGCGGCACGGGCGCGTTGCGCCGTGAAGTTCACGAATTTCTGCGCGGCTTTCCGGCTGTGGACCAGTTCGTACTGGCCCCGGAAGACAGGGGCGGGGACGGCATGACTATCGTTACATTTCGTTAACCACTGACGTTACATAAACTTTTCTGACTGCCGACCGCGTCATCGAGGCTGCCTTTATCCGTAGCGCCGCCGTCCTTCTCCGCAGGCCGCGTTGCAGTTGAGACAAGACGGCAACGCCGCCGGCGGCCGAAGCAGACACGTTTTTGCTCCGGTCGGGCATGCTACGGGAAGAGCGCTCTTCCGTCACAAGTAACGCGTTTTCCTTGCCGGAAAGCCAAAAATTCCCAGTGTGTAAGCGGCAGTACTCGGCAACGCGCCCACGTGGCTGCCTTTTCCGTTTTTCATTGCTGCGTTGACGGCTTTCCCCCACAACGCAAGACCGGAGCACAGGGCTGCATGCAATCCAAAGACGCCATCCGCGCCATCAAGGAGCGCCTGAACATCGTGGACATCGTGCGCCGCTTTGTGGAGCTCAAACGCAACGGCCCGCGCTGGGTGGCTCCCTGCCCCTTCCACCAGGAAACCAAACCCTCCTTTTCCGTCAATGAGGAACAGGGCATGTTTTACTGCTTCGGCTGCCACGCCTCCGGGGATATTTTTGATTTCTACGGCCGGATCAACGGCCTGGATTTCAAGGAAAGCCTGGAGCAGCTGGCCGCCGAGGCCGGGATCACCATTGAGCGCGGCCGGAGCAATGCCCGCAACCAGGGCGAGGAGCGGGAGCGCCGCTCGGGCCGCCAGCAGATGCTGCGCATGTATGAGCTGGCCGCCGGGCATTTCAGCGCGGCCCTGCAAAGCCCGGAAGCCGCCGAATGCCGCGGGTATATCGAAAAGCGCGGCCTGAGCGGGGACATCGTGCAGCGTTTCGGCCTGGGTTGGGCCCGGCGCGAATGGCAGTCCCTGGCCGACGCCCTGCGCCGCGCGGGCTTTGACGCCCGCCTGGCCGTGGAGGCGGGCCTGCTGGGCCAGTCCGGCAACGGCCGGGCCTACGACCGCTTCCGGGGGCGGCTGATCTTTCCCATCAAGAGCCTTTCCAACCAGATCATCGCCTTCGGCGGACGGATCATCGCCGGAGAGGACGAGGCCAAGTACATCAACAGCTCGGACACGCCCATCTATAAAAAGGGCGAGCATCTCTACGGCCTGGCCCAGGCACGGCGCGGCATCACCACCAAGGGGCGCGCCCTACTCACCGAAGGCTATATGGACGTGCTCACCCTGCACCAGTTCGGCTACGACAACGCCGTGGGCGTGCTGGGCACCGCGCTGACGCCGGAGCAGATCAAGCGGCTTTCGGGCTTCGCCTCCCAAATGGTGCTGCTCTTCGACGGAGACCGGGCCGGGCGCAAGGCCGCCCTGCGCTCCTGCGAAATGCTGCTCACGCGCGGACTGGCCTGCAACGTGGTGCTGATGCCCGAAGGCGAGGACATCGACAGCCTGCTGCGCACCGCCGGGCCCGAGGCTTTTGAGGAGTTGCAGGCCAGGGCGCCGGACGGGCTGCGCTTCTGCGTGGACGTGCTCAAGGCCCTGGCTCCGCGCGAAACCGTGGAATGGGCGCGCAACTTCCTGCGCCAGGTGGAATTGCCCGAACTGGTCAGCCCGTATGTCTCGCGGCTGGCCGGGCATTTGCAGCTTTCGGAAAACGAACTGCGCCAGGGCCTGGCCGCCTGGCACAGCCAGAAACAGGACGGCCGGGGGAGCGCTCCGGCGCAAACGGCCAAACCCAGCCTCGCCCGGCAGAACATGCGCGACCGCCAGATTATGATGTACGCGGTGCGCTATCCCGAACGGCTCGACGACCTGCGCGCTCTCGGCGCGGATCTGACCCTCCAGTCGGCCATTGCCCGACGGCTCTGGGACAAGATTGAGGAACTGGGGGAAGAATGCCCCTATCATCTGGACCAACGCGAAAAAAACTTCTGGACCCTCTGCCGGGGGGCTGAAGCCGCGCCCCGCGACAACGGCGACAAGGAACTGGAATTCCTGCGCCGCGATCTGGACGCCTATTACGCCTCGGCGCAAAAATCGTCTGTTTCCGCAGCCTTACGCGAGAATACCGGCACAGGTGACTTTGCGGCTGATTTGGATTATCTTCGCGCACTGCAGGAAACCTTGGAGAAAGGGCATGAGTAATCTTAAAGATATCCAGCAAATACAATCTCTTATCGCCAAGGGCAAAGGCACGGGCTTTCTGACCTTTGAAGAGGTCAACAAGGCTCTGCCCGTGGAAATGAGCACGCCCGAGCAGTTCGAAGAGATCATAGGCATTTTCGAACAGCTGGAAATCGTCATTGTGGATTCCGAAAAGGACGGCAAAAAAATTTCCGCCACCGCCGCCGAAACCGACGACGACGTGAGTGAAGGCACGCTGGACCTGGCCGAAGACGAGGAATCAGCCGACTACTCTTCCCGCAGCACCGATCCCGTGCGCATGTATCTGCGCGAAATGGGCGCCGTGCCTCTGCTGGACCGCGACGGCGAAGTGGTCATTGCCAAAAAAATCGAAATGGGCGAACAGGACGTGCTCTACGCCTTGGTGGAAGTGCCCGTGGCCGTGGAAGAACTCATCAACGTGGGCGAGGATCTGCGCCAGAACCGCATCAAGCTCAAGGATGTGGTCAAAACCATTGAAGAAGACGACCCCAGCGAAGACGAAATGAACCAGCGCTCACGGGTCATTCTGCTCCTGGACGAAATCAAGCAGGTCTTCAAGAAAAAACGCAAGATCTACAAGAAGCTGGACGACTGTTGCACCCTGGAACGCCGGGTCACGGCCACCCAGAAGGAAATCATCAGCTTCAAGGAAGAGATCGTCACCCGCCTGCGCGACATCAAGCTGGAAAAGACCCTCATCGACCGGATCATCGAGACGGTGGAGGACTATGTGCGCCAGATGCACAACTGCCAGCGCGATCTTTCGGCCTACATCCTCTCCACGGGCCGCACCCAGGTGGAAATCCAGACCATGTTCGACGGCCTGGAAAAGCGAGAGGTCAATCCCGCGGAGGCGGCGCGCGACCTCAAGCTCAGCGTGGACGAGCTCTTTTCCTTCAAGGAAATGATCATCGGCAAGATTGAAATTCTCAAGCGTCTTCAGGAAAAATGCTGCCACAATGTGGGCGACCTGGAAGAAGTGCTCTGGCGCATCAAGCGCGGCAATACCGCGGCCATGCGCGCCAAGCAGGAGCTGATCCGCTCCAACCTGCGCCTGGTGGTCTCCATTGCCAAAAAATACACCAATCGCGGCCTGCAGTTCCTGGATCTGATCCAGGAGGGCAACATCGGCCTGATGAAGGCCGTGGACAAATTCGAGTACCAGCGCGGCTACAAGTTTTCCACCTACGCCACCTGGTGGATCCGCCAGGCCATCACCCGGGCCATCGCGGACCAGGCCCGGACCATCCGCATTCCGGTGCACATGATCGAAACCATCAACAAGCTGATCCGCACCTCGCGCTATCTGGTGCAGGAACTGGGACGCGACCCCACGCCCGAGGAAATCGCAGAGCGCATGGAATATCCGGTGGAAAAAGTCAAGAAAGTGCTCAAGATCGCCAAGGAACCCATCTCTCTGGAGACGCCCATCGGCGACGAGGAAGATTCCAGCCTGGGCGATTTCATTGAGGACAAGAAGGCCGTGGCCCCGGCCGAGGAAGTCATCAACACCAAGCTCTCCGAGCAGCTGGCCGCCGTGCTGGCGGATCTGACCCCGCGCGAGGAGCAGGTGCTGCGCAAGCGTTTCGGTATTGCGGAAAAGAGCGACCACACCCTTGAGGAAGTGGGCAAGCTCTTCAACGTGACGCGCGAACGCATCCGCCAGATCGAGGCCAAGGCTTTGCGCAAGCTGCGGCATCCGGTGCGGAGTCAGCCTTTGCGCTCCTACTACGAAAACTGATGGCATTTGATTCTTTTTGCCGTTGGCTGTGTTAGGCGGCGCGGCCCGGCTTGGTTACGCAGACAACTGCTTTGGCCGTTGCGGCAAAGGAAGCTACGGACAAAGACAGCAACTGGTTACTGCAACTATGTGTGACTAGTTGCTGTCGCCATCCGTAAGCCTCGTGAACTCGGCAACGGCTAGCGCCCGCGTCGGGCCGCTTGCCTGCCGTGCCAGCGGCAAAAATTTCTCAAATGCCATTTATTTGCTAAGACGGCACAGGAAAGTAAAATGGCTGCGAGTACAGCGAATTTCAGCAACAACAAATGGCCCCGCCATGCGGGGAAAGCCGTTCTGCTTCTCTTGCTCTGCTGCCTGCTTCTGCCGTCGGCGGCGCGGGC
This sequence comes from Desulfovibrio sp., assembly GCF_018379785.1. GTDB lineage: Bacteria > Desulfobacterota > Desulfovibrionia > Desulfovibrionales > Desulfovibrionaceae > Desulfovibrio. Next base: position 13,169 of record NZ_JAGZUV010000031.1, on the reverse strand, counting down.
GGAGGAAGACGCCCTGCCCCAGCCGGAAGGCGTGGTGGCCCGCTGCTTCGACGGTGACACTCTCAAACTTACGGACCGGCGCGTGGTACGTCTGGCGGGCATCGACACGCCGGAGCTGGGGCGGGACAACAGGAAGCCCCAGTTTTACGCCCGCGAAGCCCGGCAGGAACTGGACGCCCTGGCCAAAGGTCAGAAAGTCCGTCTGTTCGCCGCCGGAGTCAAAAGCAAAGACCGCCACGGCCGCATCGTAGCCGACGTGCGGCTGGAGGACGGCCGGTCCCTGAGCGATCTGATGCTCGAACGGGGCGCGGCCTTTTACTATCCGCATCAGGATCAGAGCCCGCAGTTGCAGGAGCGCCTGCGCGGCCTGCAGGAACAGGCCATCAATGCGCGGCGCGGCCTCTGGGCCCATCTGCTCTCCCTGCCCCTGGCGCACCAGAACTACACGGGCAACCGCAATTCCCTGCGCTTTTTTCCGGCGGACTGCCCGGAGGCCCAGCACATCAAACCCCGCAACCGGGTCTATTTCGGCACCCTGATGGACGCCTTTCTGGCGGGTTACGCCCCGGCCAGGGTCTGCCAATTCTGGCCCACCCAGCCATGAGCACCGTTTCCCCCTCTCCCCTGCAACAGGAACAGGCCCTGGTCATCTTTTCCGGCGGTCAGGATTCCGCCACCTGCCTGGCCTGGGCTCTGAGCCGCTTTGAGCGTGTCCAGACCCTAGGCTTTGACTACGGCCAGCGGCACAACGTGGAACTGGCCTGCCGTCAGCGTCTGCGTGCGGCTCTGGCGGATCTTGATCCGCTCTGGGCCTCCCGTCTGGGACCGGATACCCTGTTGAATGTGGATATTTTCCGCCAGCTGGCCGACACGGCCCTGACCTCCGAGGCCCCCATCGCCGCCGACGGTCCGGGCGGCCTGCCCACCACGTTCGTGCCGGGCCGCAATCTGCTGTTCATCCTGCACGCCGCTGTCTGGGCCTATGCCAAGAATATCCGCCATCTGATCCTGGGCGTCTGCCAGAGCGATTCTTCCGGTTATCCCGATTGCCGCGACGACAGCATCAAGGCCATGCAGGTGGCGCTCAATTGCGGTATGGACAGCCGCTTCGTCCTGCACACGCCGCTGATGTGGCTGAGCAAGCGCGGAGCCTGGGAGTTGGCCGAGTCTCTGGGGGGGACGGCTCTGGTGGACCTGATTCTGGAAGAAAGCCACACCTGTTACGCGGGCGAGCGCGGCCGGCGTTATGACTGGGGCTACGGCTGCGGGGTCTGCCCTGCCTGCCGCCTGCGGGCCTCCGGTTACGCGGCCTACCGGGAAGCGCGAAAAAACGGAGAACGGGGCCGCACGGAGGTCTGATGTCCAAAAAGCAACTCAGCGCGGCCCAAGGCATTGAAGCGGCCTGCATCCTCTTTCAGCTCAACAGCAAAACCGCCGACATCCTGCGCTTGGCTGAAAATGCCGGGCTGCCTTCCGCGTATGCGCACGGGCCGGAACAGGCCCGGCTCCGCGCCGAATGGCTGGCTTTTGTCCATGCAGTGGTCACGGCCGGACTCATGCAGCACGCACCCAACAGCGTTCTGGCGGGTTATCTGCGGGAAACCGGCAATCTGCTGCGCGCGGCTGAAACGGACGCGCCCGCCGAAAGCAACAATGCCGCAACAGCGGGAACTCTCGCTCAGGCCGACTTTGTGGACGGCCCTTTTGCCGCCTATATGGCTCTGCTGGGGTACGGCGAGCAGGCCGGTTGCCCGGAGCTCTTCTGCCGCCGCCTGGCCGAAGGGGCAGCGCCCGGCGTTGCGGCCGAACCGGCCGCGGATGCCCGCGCCCAGGCCCGTCTGGCCGCTGCCATGGCACTGGTGATCAGCGCCGTGTGGGATAAGCTGGAAGAGTATGAGATCCTGCCCGATTAGGGGCTGTGATCAACACTCCGGAGTGTTGTTTGCCGACGCCGGCAAGGGAACGTGGTGTTGGAGTAGTCGAGGCATCTTACGGCTGCATGCGGCCTTGGAACACATGGTGTTTCAAGGCCGATCCGTTTTTATCCCCCTGCCGTTTCCCCTCAATCCCCAGCACGCCGGTTCGGCTTTCCGTAACGGCGGATTCCCCGCAGGCCCCGGACCAGGGGCGATTCCCGGTGAAACAGAAAGAGCGGCAGCACGGCCCCGATAACCAGGGCGCACATGATGAAGAAGGTGGTCAGGCTGTTGTAGACGATGCTTACCAACAGTTCCTGGCGCAGGGGCATGTCCGCTGTGCCCAGAAACTGCATGGTGGCCAGGATGGCCTTATAGGCGAACATGCCCGGAATCATGGGCAGGAGCGCGGGAAAGGCGAACATCTCCGCCGGAATGTGCCAGCGCCGGGTACACGGCATGCTGCACAGCGAGATCAGCAGGGCCGCGCAGAGTGAGGCGCTGGCGATGCCCACGCCTTCCCGCATCAGCGCGAAACGGCCCATATGCCCCACGGCGGCCAGTGCTCCGGCCACAAGCACGACCTTCTTGGGCGGGTTGGAAATGACGGCGAACCCCATGGCCGCCACGGCCGCGAAAAAGCCGTCCGCCAGCATTGTCAGCAGAGGGGTCACAACGAACTCACCCCCAGCAGGGCCATGGTCAGGGCCAGCCCCAGAGCGATGCAGGCAATCAGAATACTGGCCTGCACGGCCCGGGCAAAGCCCATCAGCGCATGCCCATCCATGATGTCCAGCATGGCGTTGATCAGGGGAATGCCCGGGATCAAAAACAGCACGCTGGCCGCCAGAGCGGTCTGCGGCGTCGTGCCCCAATGGAACAGCACGCCCGGCGCGGCCAGCAGGGAGGCGGCGAAGGCGCAGAGAAAGAAGACGATCTTGCCGTCCACGCGCCAGCGCACCAGAAGCTGGCGCAGATAAAAACCCGCCAGGGTGGCGATGAAGACCAGGCCCATGGCCGTGGCGTCGCCTTCAAACAAACGGCAGAAGGCGGCATTGGCGCAGGCCACCAGAATGCGCACCAAAGCCGGATGATAGCGCGGCCCGCTCAGGATGGCGTCGAGACTTTGCCGCGCTTCCTCCAGACTCAGACGCTCGTCCACAATGCGCCAGCCCAGAGCGTTGAGACCCGCCACCTTCTGGAAGTCCGGCGCACCGGCCTTGATGGAGCCCACCGAAGTACGGCGGTCCCGCCCGTCCGCCGAGGTGACGGAGAGCATCAGATGTTTGGGAAAGACCGCCAGATCCACCGCAAAACCAAAGGCCCCGGCAATGCGCACGGCATTGCGGTCCACGCGCGCGGTCTGTGCGCCCACGGCCAGCAGGGCCGCGCAGAAGACGCGCAGGAAGTCGTTGACCTCCCATGCGCCGGGGGCCTGCGCGGCCTGACCGAGGCTGCCGGAACTTTTGTGCGGGGCACGGGAAAGCGCGGCCGTGGCCGCGCTTTGTTGTGAAGAATTGGACATATCGTGTCTATATCAGCAGATTCATTTTGACGGCGAGCAAAGGCCGCCGTCTCGTATTTCGTGACAAGGATTCGCAGGCAACAGAGCATTTCGCGCATGAAACATTACACAGTTCAAACAGTGCTCCGCCCGCGTGCTGCGGAAAAAACGCGGTTTTTCCTTGCGCTTGCGCGCGGGTGTCCGCCCACGCGGCCACCAGAGTCATTCATTCATTTCAATCGTGAATTGCTCTAGGCTCAGCCCTCATTTAGGCCGGGCTCTCGTTATCCAGAAACACCCAGTGCAGAATCCGCTTATGCACACGCAGGCGGTATTCGGCCTGGCGCACTAGCCAGGAAGCCGGACTGGAAAGAACCTTCTGGTCCACGGGAATGGCTTCCACGGGCGAAGCGCTGAGCAGCAGGCGCGCGTCGGGATTGGCCTTGCTCATCAGCGCGGCGTCGAGCCGCCAGGAGCCGACATCCTGGGCGCTCATGCCGCCCCGGCAACCGGCAAAGACAAAATTGGCGTCCCTCACCGCTTCCTCCGGGGTTTCCACAAATGTCACCGGGGTTTGCAGCTTGTCCACCACAGCCTTGAGCGGGGCCGGATCCAGGTGCGGAGGCAGGGCCACGCGCAAAGCAAAGGGGAAAAAGGCCGTGGCCGCAATAAGGGAATGGAGCGTGCCGTTGGCGCACCCCAGCCAGGAGGCCGTGACGCCCTGCAGGTAGCGGGAAGCGCGCAGCATGCAGGCGATGTCGGCCAGGGCGTGGGCCGGATGCGCGTCCGGGCTGCCCGCATTGATGACCGGAAAATTCACATTGGCGGTCCGCATGTCCCAAGTGTTCACCGGCAGGCCGTAGGTGTACAGGCAATCCAGATAATAGCCGAAAATCGGCATTAAATGTTCCTGATAGTCATTGAGCTCCATGCGCCACGCGCCCTGCTCGCCTTCATACACTGTAAAGCCGCCCATCTGGCGCACGGCCGCCGTCACGCAGAGGCGTTCGGACAGGGATTGCTGGGCAAAAATCAACACGGCCACCCGCTCGGTCATGAAGTCGGTGCGCGCCTTGGCATCCGGGGTGCCTATGGCCTGCTGCACCAGCAGCCAGCAGGCCTTCTCTCCCAGATCCTTTATGGTCAGTACATGTCTTGGCATTATTTCCTCCCGTGAGGGGCTGGCACGGGCAATATGCCACGGCCGCATACAATTTGACTGTAGCAAAGGCAGCCCGGCCCTGTCCAGAAGCCGAACAGCGGGAAACAGGGCAGACGCACGTAGCAGCTAACTATTTGAAATTATTTGATACGAACAACAAATATAGTTTATTATATATTAATAATTTCAAATAGTTCCCGAATTAGATACGTCTGCCCTGCAGCGGGAAACAGCACGATTCAGGCAGGTTGGGGAGTGGAGATCGTCAGGTGTCGTATGGAAAAGCGCGGTTTTGGCGCGGGAACGGAATTCTTCTGGTCCATGAGCCGTGGCAACGACGCCCCAGACGCGCCATGTTGCCCAACCGATCCGCCATCGGACGCGACACTTGGGCTTACGGCGTTTTTCGGCTATACTGGCGGCCAAACTCGCTGACGGCGGGCCCGCCGAGAGTGGCGCAATCTCCGCGAGTCAACGTTTGTTCAGCAGAATGGAGCGGATATGAAGGCTTTTATTTTTGATCTGGACGGCACCCTGCTGGACACGCTTGAAGACATAGGTCGGGCCTGCAATGCTGTTCTGGCCGCCCACGGCTATCCCGCGCATCCCTTGGCGGCCTACCGCCGGATGGTGGGCAACGGCTTCGGCCGTCTGGTACGCAGCGCCCTGCCCCCGGCGGCGCTGCAGGCTCTCACGCCCGAGGCGCTCACCACCCTGGTGGACGAGGCCCGCGCCTGGTACGGACGGCATATGCGCGAGCGCACCCATCCCTATGACGGCATGCCCGAAGCCTTGGCGGAACTGGCCCGGCGCGGCCTGACCTTGGCCGTGCTGTCCAACAAGCCCGACGACTTCACCCGAACTCTGATCAGCCACTATTTCCCGCAAATTCCCTTTGCCGAAGTACGCGGCGGCCGATCCGGCACGCCGCTCAAGCCCGACCCCGCCGGGCCCCGGGCCATGTTGGCCGCGCTGGGTCTGGAAGCCGGGCAGTGCTTTTATGTGGGCGACAGCGACGTGGACATGCTCACGGCGCGCAATGCGGATATGATTTCCGTAGGTGTGGCCTGGGGCTTTCGCGGCCTGGAGGAAGTGCGCGCCGCGGGCGCGCGACATCTGGTGGACGCACCGGCGCAATTGCCGGAACTAGTACCACGTAACACTTAAAACTTCGTTTTACGTGTTAAGATCACTGAGCCGGAAAACATGTTTTCCGGCTCGTTCCGGCGGCTTTGCCGCCGCGCCGGGCTCTCGCTTGGCGAAGGAAGACTATGAAACGGCCTATTATTGAGATCGACGAGGAGAAATGCAACGGTTGCGGCCAGTGCGTGCTGGATTGCGCCGAAGGCGCGCTGGCCGTCATTGACGGCAAGGCCCGCCTGATCAGTGAAGTATTCTGTGACGGTTTGGGAGCCTGCCTGAACTGTCCGCAGGGCGCGCTGACCCTGACCACGCGCGAAGCCCCGGACTTTGACGAGGCGGCGGCCCTGGCGGCCAAGGCTCAGAGGGAGACCCCGAACAGCCCGGACCGGCCCGCGCCGATGACGCCTCCGGCGGGCGGCTGTCCCGGCAGCGCGGCGCGTGTGCTGCGCCCCTTGAGCGGGAACGCCGCCGTTCCGGCCGCCCCTGAAGTTCTGCGTGTGGAGTTGCCCACCTGGCCCATCCAGTTGCGGCTGGTGCCGCCGCAGGCCCCCTTTCTGGACGGCGCGCATCTGCTGCTGGCCGCCCATTGCGCGGGCTTCGCCCTGCCCAACCTGCACAAGGACTGGCTGGCGGGCCGCGTGCCGCTCATCGCCTGTCCCAAACTGGAAGACAATACGGTCCTGCTGGAAAAACTGACGGCCATCCTGCGCACCGGGCGCATTGCCGGGCTCACGGTGCTGCGCATGAGCGTGCCCTGCTGCGGCGGGCTGGAGCGTCTGGCCGGACAGGCCCTGGAGGCGGCGGCATGTGATCTGCCCCTGGAAATCCATGTGGCGCGGCTGAGCTGAACCAAGCAAAACCCGGCTTTGGCCACAAACCAGGCCAAAGCCGGGAACGAGAGCAGATTACCTTTGAAACGCTCCGCGTTTCAAAGGGGTCATCCCGGCAAAAACGTGGTTATCGCTGCTGCCGATCCCCGTATGGTTCCGTTGTCGCCAACGAGGACAGCCCTTCGGGCTGCCTCCGGTCGTTTTGCCGGAATCCACGCCGCTTCGCGGCGCAGATGAAAATTTTTTGTTACGTCTTGACAAAACCTAGCAAACAACTATGTTTTAAGCACGGCGTGATGCACTGCCGTCATAGCTTTGAAGATAAGCACACTTTGCCTTTGCGCAAGGTCTTGTAAAGGATTGTGGACATGCCCATCAAGATTCCCGCTGATCTCCCGGCCCGCGCCGCTCTGGAAGACGAAAACATCTTTGTTATGACCGAGGACCGCGCCAGCCAGCAGGACATCCGGCCGCTGGAGATCGTCATCGTCAACCTGATGCCCACCAAAATCGCCACGGAAACGCAGTTGCTGCGCCTGCTGGGCAATTCGCCCATTCAGGTCAACATCACCTTGTTGCGTACGGCGGCGCACGAATCCAAGAATACGCCCCTGCGCCATCTGGAGCGTTTTTACAAGACCTTCGCGGAGATCCGCCACCGCAGCTTCGACGGCATGATCGTCACCGGCGCGCCCGTGGAACATCTGCCTTTCGAGGATGTGGACTACTGGCAGGAATTGCTGGAAATCATGAGCTACGCTCAGGGGCACGTCTACTCCACGCTTTATCTCTGCTGGGCGGCCCAGGCGGCTCTGTACCATTTCTACGGACTGCCCAAGTACATTCTTCCGGCCAAGGTCTCGGGCATTTTCTGCCATGAGGTTCTGCATCCGGAATGCCGTCTGTTCCGCGGCTTTGACGACGAATTTCTGGCTCCGCACTCACGGCATACCGAAGTGCGCGCGGAGGACGTGCTCAAGGTGCCCAATCTGCGCGTCCTGGCCGAGTCCGGCGAGGCCGGGCTGGCCCTGGCCGAGAGCCTGGACCACAGCCAGGTCTTCATGACCGGCCATCTGGAATACGATCGGGGCACCCTGGACGCCGAATACCGGCGGGATCTGGGCAAGGGCCTGGATCCCGTGGTGCCCAGGCACTACTACCCCGGCGACAATCCCTCGGCCATGCCGCTGATGACCTGGCGGGCGCACGCCCATCTGTTTTACAGCAACTGGCTCAATTATTACGTATATCAGGAAACCCCGTTCAGCCTCACGGCCATTTCCAGAAGCCGCGAGACACGGGCGGAATAACCGGCCGGAGCCTCTGTCCGGCCAGCGAGGTGCGCATGCGTTTTTCCACCAGAACCCGTTACGGTTTACGTTTTTTGCTGCGGCTGGCGGCCCAGCCCAAGGACAGTCTGCTGCAGTTGGGTCAAGTGGCCCGCGAGGAGAACATCTCCTCGGGCTATCTGGAGCAGATTGTCCGGGCCCTGAAGCCTCTGGGCATCCTGCGGGCCGTGCGCGGCTCGGGCGGAGGCTACGCCCTGGCTAAAGATCCGTCTGAAATCAATATGGAAGATGTTTTTCTGCATCTGGAGGGCGAGATCGCGCCGGTGCGCTGCCTGACCAAGGGGCGGTGCTGCCAGCGTGAACAGCAATGTTCCACGCGTGGCTTCTGGAAAGAACTGGACGGCCACATTCGCGGATTCTTGCAGCAGCATACTCTCCGGGAAATCATAGAATCTGAGAAGCATTCCGCTTCAGGAGGCAATTATGTGGAATTATAGCGAAGCCGTGCACGATCATTTCCTGCACCCGCACAACGCGGGCCCCCTGGCCGACGCCAACGCCATGGGCGAGGTGGGCAGCCTGGCCTGCGGCGACGCGCTCAAGCTCTATCTGAAAATCAATGACCAGGACGTCATCGAGGACGCCGGTTTTGAAACTTTCGGCTGCGCCAGCGCCATCGCCTCCAGCTCCGTGCTCACGGACATGATCAAGGGCATGAAGGTGGACGACGCGCTCAAGCTGACCAACAAGGACATCGCCAATGCCCTGGGCGGCCTGCCCAAGCAGAAGATGCACTGTTCGGTCATGGGCCAGGAGGCCCTTGAGGCGGCCATCCGCCAGTGGAAGGGCGAGCCGCCCGTGCCCCACGCCCATGAAGAGGGCAAGCTGGTCTGCAAGTGCTTCGGCGTCACGGACGCCCAGATCATCCGCGCCATCCGCGAGAACAATCTGAAGACCGTGGAGGAAGTCACCAACTATACCAAGGCCGGGGGCGCCTGTGGCGAATGCCTGGACGAAATCGCCGAAATTCTCGCCACCGAGCTCAAGCAGAAGCCGCTGGCCGAGCTCAAGCCCAAGCCGCGCATGACCAACGTGCAGCGCATGCAGCAGGTGCTCAAGACCATTGACGAGGAAATCCGGCCCCAGCTCGCGGCCGACGGCGGCGACATCGAACTGGTGGATGTGGACGGCAAGCGGGTGACCGTCTCCCTGCGCGGGCGCTGCTCGCACTGCCGTTCCAGCGAGGTGACCATCCGCAATCTGGTGGAGCGTCTGCTGCGCGAGCATGTGGAACCCGACATCGTGGTGGAGGAGGCTTAAGCCATGAAGACCATCTATCTCGACAACAACGCCACCACGGCCGTGGCCCCGGAAGTGCTCGCGGCCATGCTGCCCTATCTGGGCGAACTCTACGGCAACCCTTCCAGCATGCACAGCTTCGGCGGCCAGATAGGCGAAGCCGTGGACACGGCCCGCGAACGCATCGCCGCCCTGCTGGGGGCCGCTCCGGATGAAATCATTTTCACCTCCTGCGGCTCGGAGAGCGACAATACGGCCATCTGGTCCGCCCTCCAGACCCAGCCGGAAAAGCGCCACCTGATCACCACCCGGGTGGAGCATCCGGCGGTGCTCAATGTGGTCCAGTACTGGGAGCGCCAGGGCTATCACGTGACCCTGCTCGGCGTGGACGGCAAGGGCCGTCTGGACCTGGACGAATACGCCGCCGCCCTGTCCGACGACACGGCTCTGGTGTCCATCATGTTCGCCAACAATGAAGTGGGCAACATCTACCCCATCCAGACCATGGCCGAAATGGCCAAGGAACGGGGCGTGCTCTTCCACACCGACGCGGTGCAGGCCGTGGGCAAAACCCCCATCGACCTCAGGCATCTGCCGGTGGACATGCTCTCCCTGTCCGGGCATAAAATCCACGCGCCCAAGGGCATCGGCGTGCTCTACGTGCGCAAGGGCGTGCGTTTCAGACCGTTTCTGCGCGGCGGCCATCAGGAACGGGGTCGCCGGGCGGGCACGGAAAACGTGCCCTACATTGTGGGCCTGGGCATGGCGGCCCAACTCTCCAGCGACCACATGCAGGAAGAGCGCGTCAATGTGGCCCGGCTGCGGGACAAGCTGGAAAACGGCCTGCTGGAACGTATCTCCGACTGCATGGTCAACGGCGATGTGGAAAACCGCCTGCCCAATACCAGCAATATCGCCTTCAAAAACGTGGAAGGCGAGGCCATCCTGCTGATGCTCGACCGTCTGGGCATCTGCGCCAGCTCCGGTTCGGCCTGCACCTCGGGCAGCCTGGAGCCGTCGCATGTGCTCAGAGCCATGGGCGTGCCCTTCAACTACGCCCACGGTTCGGTGCGTCTCTCCCTCTCCCGCTACACCACGGAAGAGGATGTGGATTACGTGATTGAAAACTTCCCCGGCGTCATTGAGACCTTGCGGGCGATTTCCCCCTTCAAGAACTGATCCGTAATACGGCACAACGCCGGAGGGCATGCCCTCCGGCGTTTTCTTATGCCTCCCGCCGGACAGACGGTGAAAACGCCCGGCGGCGGGCCATGGCTTACAAAAAAGTGTGCATTACATAAAAACGGCGTACCCGCTTGCCTCCCGAACCACTATGATTTAGTTTTGCTCAGCCCTTCAGGATATTCTTCCGGTGGGGGCAACAGCGTGAGGCTCTATGCGGACGATCCGTCTTTTTGATTTGCTCAGAGGCTTTTCCACCGCGCTGGACATGGTGACGCCGGCTCTGGCCGGGCATCATGCGCGCGTGGCCTATCTGAGCCTGCGCATGGCGGAGAAACTGGGCTGCAGCCGACGCAGGCGCAGCCGGTTGCTGACCGCGGCCATCCTCCATGATATCGGCACCGTGCCCCTGAAAACGGAAACCAGGGATCTGGTTTTTGAAATCAACGAAGGCCCCCACTCCCGCGCGGGCTGGGCCTTCTGCAAAACAGCGGGCCTGCCGGAGGCCATCAGCACCCTGGTTCTCCACCACCATACTCCGTGGAACACGGCCCGATCATACGGCGGGGACGCCCGTCTGGGCAATCTCATCCACCTGGCCGACAGGCTGGACATTGCCCTGCGCGCGCAGAAAAAAACGAATTTCGCAGCCGTGGCCGAGCATTTCTCCCGCCAGAGCGGCAAGTTCGCCCCCCGCTACCTGGAGGCCCTGCGCGTTCTGGCCGAAGACCGGGAGTTTGTGGAACAGGCCTGCCATACGGAAGCCATGCTCCAGCATCTGGGCGAAATCGCCCCCACGGAATGCCTGGGGCCACGGAAATTGCTGAAGGTCTGCGGGCTGTTTTCCCTGATCATCGACTCCAAAAGTCCGTTCACGGCCACCCATTCCAGCGGCGTGGCCCATACGGCCCGTGCCCTGCTGCAGCGCAGCGGCCTGGCAAACGTTGCGGAATATACCACCATTTTTGTGGCCGGGCTGCTGCACGACATCGGCAAACTGGCCGTGCCCACGGAAATCCTGGAAAAACCCGCTGCCCTCACCCCCGAGGAATTCGCCGTCATTCAGCGCCATGCCGGAGTCGGCCTGGATCTGCTGGGCAGCGTGCCCGGCTTTGCCTGCATCCGGACCTGGGGCGGCCTGCACCACGAGCGGCCCGACGGTTCGGGCTATCCCCTGGGCCTCTGCGGCCGTCAACTCTCCCTGCCCGCGCGGATCATGGCCGTGGCCGACGTGTTCACCGCCCTGACCGAAGACAGGCCCTATCGCAAAGGCATGCGGATCGGCGATGCCCTGACGATCATGCGGGACATGGCCGGTCGGAACGCTCTGGACGCCGACGTGGTGCACCTGCTGGCCGACGACGTGGCCCGGATCAATCGGGCCCGCCTTGACGGACAGCGCAAAGCCGCTGAAAATTTTCAACAGCTGCGCGCCCTCTGCCGCAAACCGGATGAAAACGGTCCCGAGGACGAAATGCCTGCCCGCGACGGCGCGCCTTGCGCCCGCCGAGCTTTTTGATATTGAAAATGTCAATACGTTCCGCGCGGTTGTTCGGCTGTCACGGAACAATCTCAAGCGCAGCATGCTCCGGAAGCTGTTATGCGCAAGACAGGATATAACGATGCGTACCACTCTCTTTCTGCTGCTGGCCTGCGGGCTGCTGGCGGGCGCGGCCACGGCCCTGGCCCCCTCCGCGCCCCTGGACCGGATGTTGCCTGTTCTGGCCCTGCTGTCGGGCGGCTGCGGCCTGATTCTGCTCTACCGGACGGTATTCGCCCCGGCCACGGCTCTGGAGCGTGATCTGCGCGGCCTAAAGGAGACCGCCGCCCTGCCTCGCGACGCGGTCTACGGCCTGCTGCGCCCTGTGGCGGAAGCGGCGGCCGGACATGCGGAGCAGTTGCGGCGCGAGTTGGCGCAGGCCCGGCGGGACGCCGAGGAGGCGGCCCAGTCTCTGGAGGAGTGGCGCGAAAAATACAAGCTGATACAGGCCGGTCAGCAGTTGATCCGCGAGAATTTGGCGGCAAGCGCCACGCGCATCCACATACTTTCCGGCGAATTATCCCGCTTGCTGCCTTCCCTGGCCACGTCCGGTCCCGGCGCGGCCCCGACCGACGAGGAAGCGCTCTCACGCCGTGCTCACGGCGCGGATGCGCTCATCACGCAATTTCTGAAAAAATTCAACAGCGATCTGGATTTTCTCAATGCCTGTCTGACGCAGGTGGAAAAATTCACCGACATGGCGCAGACGGAACAGCCGTCCGTGTTCCGGCCCGGCGGCGACGCCATTGTGGCCTGGTCCGACAGCCTGTCCACGGGCGTAGCGGCCGTTGACGGGCAACACAAGCTTTTGCTTTCCTACATCAACAAGCTGCACCGGGCCATCCGGGACGGCAGGGATGAAAAGACCCTGCTGGAAGTGCTGGACGCTCTGGCGGGCTATGCCTTCACCCACTTCAATACCGAGGAAATCTTCTTCAGCCACTCCGACTACCCGGATGTGGAGAAACATATCCGCGTGCACGAACAGTTCAAGGCCAAAGTGGTGGAATTCCGCGACGCGGTTTCAGACGGCAAGGCCAATGTGGATACGGAAGTGCTGGACTTTCTGAAAAACTGGCTCATTGAGCACATTCAGGGCATGGATGTCGCCTTTGCCCCCTATCTTGCCAAAGCGTCGGGCGACGGCCGGGGATGATCCCGGCCGTGCCGGATTCATTCTGGAACAGATTCACGGTGAAATTGCTCTAGGTGTTTAGTCCCACAGTGAAGTGGCTTGGATCAATATGGAATCTTTCGGGCTCGATAGCCCATACTGCTCTCACAAATTCATAGGGAGATTTCCC
>NZ_JAGZUV010000118.1:1958-6314 GCF_018379785.1 Desulfovibrio sp. | reverse complement strand
CCACTGGGCCGGGCGCCCGTGGTGATTGCTGGCGGGGTTTTCGGCGGGCAGGCCGAAGGCATCCCAGCCCATGGGGTGCAGCACGTTGAAGCCCTGCATGCGCTTGCAGCGCGCCACCACGTCGCCGATGGAATAGTTGCGCACATGGCCCATGTGGATGTTGCCCGAGGGATAGGGGAACATCTCCAGCACGTAATATTTGGGCTTGTCGCTCTCATGGGTGCTGGCGAAGGCGTCTTCCTCCCGCCAGCGGGCCTGCCATTTTTCTTCGATAGCCTGCGGATTGTAGCGTTCTTGCGTCATGTGCGGATACCGTGCGGCGGGTTAGAGCATTTTCACGATGAAAATTACTCGTTGCTGTTGACATGCTCGGCCTTGTAAAACGAAGCGCCACAAGGCCCGCGAGAGTTACGCAGGCGGGCTTTGCCCGCCGTAAAGGGAAATCTCAAGCGCAATACGTGTTAGGGATTGGCGGGGGCCTGACCCGCGGGCGGCGCCAGTTCGCCGCTTTCTAGGGCTTTGGCCGCCGCGTCCAGAATGCCGTTGACGAAGTTTTTGGCGCTGTCCTCGCCGAACTGGCCGCTCAGCTCCAGAGCCTCGTTGATGGCGACCTTGGGCGGCACGTCCTGGCGGTAGAGCATTTCAAACACGGCCAGGCGCAGCAGGGTCAGTTCGATGCGGCCCATGCGGTCCACCCGCCAGTTGTGGGAAAAACGGCTGATGGCCGTGTCCAGCGCTGCGCTGTTGCTCCAGACGCCTTCCACCAGTTCCCAGGCGAAACCCGTGGGCTCGCTGCCGAGATCCTGTTCGTCCATAGCCGTGTTGTGGGGGGAGAGCACAAAGGCCCGGCGCAGGTCCGCGCGGCTTTCCGCCGGAGTGAAGGAAAGCCCGTAGAGCACCTGAAAGGCCAGTTCGCGCGCCCCCCGGCGGGTGGTGTTCTTAGCCTTGCTCATGGATTACAACTGCTCCAGCACGCGGATGGTTTCCAGCATGGCCGCGGCGGCTTCCACGCCTTTGTTGCCGCCTTTGGACCCGGCGCGCTCAATGGCCTGCTCGATGCTGTCGCAGGTCAGCAGGCCGAAGCCGATGGGCGTGCCGGACCCCAGCATGGCCTGGGCAATGCCCTTGCTGGCCTCGGCGCAGACATAGTCGAAGTGCGGGGTGCCGCCCCGGATCACCGCGCCCAGGGCCAGAATGCCGTCGTATTTACGCGCATCGGCCAGCTTCTGGCAGACCAGGGGCAGCTCGAACGCGCCGGGAATGCGCACCAGGGTGATGTCCGCAGGGTCCAGGCCGTGGCGTTCCAGGTAGTCCAGAGCGCCGCCCACCAGACGGTCCACGATGAAGTCGTTGAAGCGGGTTGCCACGATGGCGACCTTCAGGCCTTTGGCGTCGAGCCGGCCCGCGATGGTTTTGACTTGGTTCATGTAAACTCCTGTGCTGTGCAAGACGATGGCAAAAGACGTTTCGTGTCTTATTCGAAAAACGAGACGCACAGACGGGGTAGCCGCCGTGAGTCAGCGAAAATTGAGAGTACAACTCTGCTCGAAATTTTTGCAATCAGACACGCGTGCGCATCCCGAAGCCCGCATTTCAAAAAACACGTCAGCGGCTTTCCGCTATATGAATCCGTTGCGCAGCAGCAGTTCCCGGTTGATGGCCGGGACTTTTTCCGCTGCCGCGCCGCTTCCGGCGTCCTTGCCGGAAGGCCCGGTTTGCCCGGACCAGGGGCCCAGCAGGCTGCGCACATATTTGCCGATGAGGTCCGTTTCCATATTGACGCGCACGCCGGGCCGCCAGTGGCGCATGGTAGTGCGCTTCTGCGTGTCGGGAATGATGTTGACCTCCAGAAAATCTGGGCCGCAATCATTGACCGTCAGACTGATTCCGTCAAGGGCCACCGAGCCTTTGGCAATGACTTCGGGGCCGAAAGAGGCCGGGAATTCCAGACGGCAGCAAATGGATTGCCCGGCGGGACGCATTTCGCGCACCGTGGCCAGACAGTCCACATGGCCGCTGACCAGATGCCCGCCCAGGCGGTCTCCCAGAGCCAGCGCCCGTTCCAGGTTGACCAAATCCCCGTTGCGCAGAGTGCCCAAGGTGGTGCGCGTCAGGGTTTCCGCCGAGGCGTATGCCGTGAAGCCGTCGCGGCTGTGGCTTTCCACTGAAAGACAGGCGCCGTTGACCGCGATGGATTCGCCGTCGGTGACGTCCGCCAGGGTGAACAGGGGGTGAATAGCCAGGCGGCATTCCGCGCCGTTTTTGCGCAGGGAAGTTATTTTGCCTTGCCCCTGGATGATGCCCGTGAACATATGGTTCAGGCTCCCTGGCCCGCGTCAAGCGGGGCCGCCGGACGCAGCAGAATATGGACGTCGTTGCCGCAAAGGCTGGTCCGGCTGACCCGCAGGCGCAGGGCCTCGTCCAGGCTCTGGGGCGCACGTCCGGCGAACAGCGGACGGGCATCGCCGTCGCCCAGAATCATGGGCGCGAGATGCAGGCGGAATTCGTCCACAAATCCCGCTTCCAGCAGGGCCAGAGCCAGACGGCCGCCGCCTTCGCAGAGCACATAAGGGCAGCCCAGTTCCCGGCGCAAGGCCCGGAACAGTTCGGGAAAATCCGGGCCGCCTTGCGGGCCGGGCCCCAGGGCCAGCACGCGTATGCCCATCTGGCGCAGGGCCTGGGCCGTGGTAGAGGCCGCCGCGGCCGGGGAGGCCAGAAAAACCGTCTGGCCGGGGCGTTCCCTGAGCAGATGAAAGTCGGCGTCAGGTTTGGGCAGGCGCGAGGTCAGCAGGCAGGCCAGGGGCTGCGGGCCCTCGTAGCCGTCCTCGCGCGCGGTCAGCCGGGGATTGTCAGCCCGGAAGGTGCCCCCGCCCACCAGCACGGCGCCGCCGCTCAAGCCCAGACCCGCGCGCAGTTCCTGCACTTCATGGCGGGAGGCTTCGCAGCTGATCCACTGGGACTGGCCGTTGCGCGTGGCGATGCGCCCGTCCAAGGTGGCGGCCATCTTCAAAATGACATAGGGCCTGTCCGTGCTTTGCCAGATTAGAAAATCCGCCACCAGATCGCGGCATTCCGCTTCGCAGACCGGGCCGATCACCTCCACTCCGGCATCGCGCAGGCGGGCCGCGCCGCCCGCGGCCTGAGGATTGGGGTCCGCCAGGCCCATGACCACCCGGCTGATGCCCGCGTCCAAGATGGCCTGGGTGCAGGGCGGCGTCTTGCCCTGATGATTGCAGGGTTCCAGCGTGACCACCAGGGTGCAGCCTTTGGGGTCCACGCCCCGCGCCGCCGCGTCTTTCAGGCAGTCCACCTCGGCATGGTCCCGTCCCGCCTCATGGTGCCAGCCGCGCGCCACTACCCGGCCGTCACGCGCCAGCACCGCGCCTACCGTGGGGTTGGGGCAGGCCTTCCAGCGTCCCTGTTCGGCCAGGGCTATGGCCTCGTGCATGAACGGAGCGAAATCCTGTTCAGTCATGGCGCTTTTCTCCGCTCATGGCCCCGGGCATGCCGCTGATGCGGGGCGGGGTGAAGCTGAATTGTTCCACCGTGACGCCGGCCTCCCGCAACATGGCCGAGGCCAGATCGTCGGGATAGTCCTCGGCGTAATAAATGTGGCGTATGCCGCAATTGATCAGCATTTTGCTGCACAGCACGCAGGGATGGGTGGTGCAGTAGAGTTCGGCGCCCTGGATGTTGATGCCGTGCACCGCGGCCTGGATGATGACGTTCTGCTCGGCGTGCAGACCACGGCAGATCTCATGGCGCTGGCCCGAAGGAATGCCGAGCTGTTCGCGCAGGCAACCCACCTCCAGACAGTGGGGCACGCCGGCGGGCGCGCCGTTGTAGCCTGTGGCCAGAATACGTTTGTCCTTGACGGCCACGGCACCCACCCGGCGGCGGGTACAGGTGGAACGCTCGCTCACCAGGTAGGTGATATTCATGAAATAATCAGGCCAGGGCAGTCGTTGCATAGGACGCTCACAAAAAGATTTCCGGCAGTTTACACAGAGGCGGCCCAAAAGCCAAGCCGCGCGGGGCACGGCACGGAAAATGAAACAGGCCGCGCAAACGGCCTGCCCAGAGTAATTCACGCACGTTAATCGTGAAGTACTCTATCCTGATGGATCATAAAAGTTTTTGGGGGGAAGGAATCCCTCCCCCCAAAAAAAACGAAAGAAAGCGGGCTACCAGGCAAACAGCGGGAACTGGCGGGCAAAGTCCTCCACATTCTTGCGAATGCGGGCCAGCTCCTGGGCATCCTGGCGTTTTTCCAGAGCCTCCACGATGAAGCCGCCCACCGTGTGCATGTGTTCCTGTTGCAGGCCGCGCGTGGTCAGGGCCGCCGTGCCCAGGCGG
>NZ_JAGZUV010000118.1:0-1923 GCF_018379785.1 Desulfovibrio sp. | reverse complement strand
CCGAGGTCACAAAAGGCGAGCGAGTTTCAAAGGGCACGGTGTTCTTGTTCACCGTGATTCCGGCCTGGTCCAGGGCCTGTTCGGCGTCCTTGCCGGTGATGTCCTTGTTGGTCAGGTCCACCAGCATGAGATGGTTGTCCGTGCCGCCGGAGACGAGTTCAAAACCGGCGTCCATCAGGGCTTGGGCCAGAGTGGCGGTATTGTCGAGCACCCGCTGCTGATAGGCCGCGAAGGCCGGGCGCAGGGCTTCGCCGAAGGCCACGGCCTTGGCCGCGATGACGTGCATCAGCGGGCCGCCCTGGATGCCGGGGAAAATCTGGCTGTTCAGGGTCTTGGCGTTGTCCTCGCTGGAGAGGATCATGCCGCCGCGCGGGCCGCGCAAGGTTTTGTGCGTGGTGGTGGTCGTGATGTGGGCGTGAGGGATGGGACTCTCGTGCAGGCCCACGGCCACCAGGCCCGCGATATGGGCCATGTCCACCATCAGCTTGGCTCCCGTCTCGTCGGCGATGGCCCGGAAGCGGGCAAAGTCAATGCGGCGCGGATAGGCGCTGGCTCCGGCCATGATCACGGCGGGCTTGTGCTCGCGGGCCAGAGCTGCCACTTCGTCATAATCGATGCGGCCCGTTTCCTTCCGCACGCCGTAAGAAACGACCTTGAACAGGCGCCCCGAGAAGTTGACCGGGCTGCCGTGGGTCAGATGCCCGCCGTGAGAGAGATTCATGCCCAAGATCACGTCGCCGGGCTTGAGGCAGGCGAAATAGGCGGCCATATTGGCCTGGGAGCCGGAATGGGGCTGCACGTTGACGTAGCCGCAACCGAAGAGCCGCCTGGCCCGGTCCTGGGCCAGGGTTTCGGCGATATCCACGTATTCGCAGCCGCCGTAATAGCGCTTGCCGGGGTAGCCTTCGGCATATTTGTGGGTCAGCACGCTGCCCTGGGCTTCGCGCACGGCGGGCGAGACAAAGTTCTCAGAGGCGATCAGTTCCAGTTTGCTCACCTGCCGGTCGGATTCCAGCATAATGGCCCGGGCCAGCTCCGTATCTTGAAGCAGAATTTCGTCCATGAACGCTTGTCCTTTTTACTTAAAGAATACTGCCCGCCACAGCGGCGGGCAGTGTTTGTTTGCCAGGAAGCGGCCGGGAGGCAAATGCCGCGCTACTCAGCCCATTTTTTCAGAATCAGGCTCGCATTGGTGCCGCCGAAGCCGAAGGAATTGCACATGGCGTATTCACAGACAACGTGCCGGGAGCCGTCCGCCAGATAATCCAGATCGCACTCTGGGTCGGGATTTTCCAGGTTGATGGTGCCGGGCAGCATTTCCTCGCGCAGGGCCAGGGCCGTGAAGACCGTTTCAATGCCGCCCGCCGCGCCCAGCAGATGGCCGGTCATGGACTTGGTGGCGGAGATTTTGATCTTCCCGGCGTGCTCGCCGAAGACCAGTTTGATGGCCTTGGTTTCCGTGCTGTCGTTGAGCTGGGTGGAGGTGGCGTGGGCGTTGATGTGCCCCACGGCCTCGGGCGCGATGCCCGCCTCGCGCAGGGCGTTCTGCATGGCGCGGGCCATGCCCTCGCCGGTGTCGCAGGGGGCCGTCATATGGTAGGCGTCGCCGGAAGCGCCGTAACCGGCCACTTCCGCGTAAATCTTCGCGCCGCGCGCCCGGGCGGATTCCAGACTTTCCAGCAGCAGCAGGCCCGCGCCCTCGCCGATCACAAAGCCGTCGCGCTTGCCGTCAAAGGGGCGGGAAGCGCGCGTGGGGTCGTCGTTGTAATGGGTGGACAGGGCCTTGAGGGCCGTAAAACCGGCCACGCCCAGAGGCGTCACCGTAGCCTCCACGCCGCCGGAAATGGCGGTGGTGGCCCGTCCCAGCAGAATTTCGCTGTAGGCCGTGCCCACAGCGTGGATGGCCGAGGCGCAGGCTGTGGT
>NZ_JAGZUV010000117.1:0-4359 GCF_018379785.1 Desulfovibrio sp. | reverse complement strand
AAATCTCCCTATGAATTTGTGAGAGCAGTATGGGCTATCGAGCCCGAAAGATTCCATATTGATCCAAGCCACTTCACTGTGGGACTAAACACCTAGGGCGTGTTCCTGTAAGATGTTTCGCTTGACGCGGCCCTGGTCGCGACCCGGCTTCTACAGCTCCAGCTCCAGCCCCACCGGGCAATGGTCCGAACCGTAGACGTCGTTTTCGATCCAGGCATCGCTGACGGCCGGGGCCAGCTCTTCGGAAACAAAGAAATAGTCGATGCGCCAGCCGATGTTCTTTTCCCGCGCGCGGGTCTTGTAGGACCACCAGGAATACTGGTCCGGCTGGTCGCCGTGCACCTTGCGGAAGGTGTCCACATAGCCCATGGCCGTGAAGCGGTCCAGAAAAGCGCGTTCCTCGGGCAGAAAGCCGGTATTTTTCACATTCTGCCTGGGGCGGGCCAGATCTATGGCCTGATGGGCGATATTGAAATCTCCGCAGACCACAATGGGTTTGCTTTTGCGGCACTCTTCCGCATAATTCAGAAAGGCCTCGAAAAAGCCCATCTTGTAGGGCACGCGCTTGAAGCGTCCCGTGGGTTTGCCGTTTTCATCCAGCTCCTCGGCCCCGCCGTTGGGGAAGTAGCCGTTGAAAAAGTGGAAGTCGGGAAATTCCAGATGCAGCAGGCGGCCTTCGCCCTGCCATCGGGGATCGGGCAGTTCCGCGCGCACGGCCAGAGGCGCCATCCGGCTGAAGACCGCCACTCCGGAATACCCCTTTTTCACATGGCTTGAGGACCAGTGGGCCTCCCAGCCCTCAGGGCTGGCCAGTTCTTCCTTGAGCTGCTCCGGGTGGGCCTTGGTTTCCTGCAGGGCAACGATCCGGGCGTCGGTGCGCGCGAACCACTTCCACTCCGGCTTGGCGGAAAGCGCACGCAGGCCGTTCACATTCCAGGAGACAAGTTTTATCCGCATATGTCCTCCAGGGCCGCAGCATAGCCAAGGCCGCTGCCGGGGGCAAGCCCGCGCGGACCGGTGCGCTGTCAGGGCTATCGCATGAATGCTTCAATCGCCGGATATTCATTTGCTTCCATTAGGTGAGTCTTCCTTATTCCCGCGAACGCGGCCGACATAGTCGGCAAGTGAGCGGGGGCTGGTTTTGCTGGAATTTTGCAAAATTGGCGGTTTTTCAGGCGGGCAAGGCCGCGGCACGTTTTTGCGCGGAAACCGACCGGAAAGCGACCCAAAGGGCCGTGCCTGTCGGCGAGCAAAGCGAGCCTTACGGGCATCGGGAGCAGAGCTATACTCAAGTATGAGAGCAGCAAAAACGCGCCGATAACGCCGCCCGCGCGGAAAAGGCGGATTTTGTAAAATAGCCGCGAAGTTAGAGCAAGCCTGACGCAAGAGCATTTTTCTTTTTCGCTCTATATTATGTGATTGTCCCGGGTGTGCTGTTGCGCCCCATTGCGCGCAATCCGCTTTTCCGGTACACAAAAAGTGCTGCCGGACAGGCCTGCTGAGGATCTGCCGGGCGGCGTTTTTTTCGAGCAGTTCACGCATGCAATGCCGCAACTGCTCCGCAAGGATTTGTCCGCAAAGCCTTGTCGCGAAATGCGCGCAGGCGGGTTCTGCCCGTCTGTGTCCGATTCACTTTTTAAGGAGTCCCTGCAGTATGGAAGTTCTGCCAATCCGCCGCGCCATCCTGAGCGTTACGGACAAGAGCGGCCTTGTGGATTTCGCCACTTTCCTCAGTTCCCGCGACGTGGAGCTGATTTCCACCGGCGGCACCCAGAAAGTGCTGGAGGCGGCGGGCCTGCCCGTCACCGCCGTCAGCACGGTGACCGGCTTCCCGGAAATTCTGGGCGGGCGCGTCAAAACCCTGCACCCCAAGATCCACGCGGGCATCCTGGCCAACAAAGATGACCCCTTCCACATGCAGACCCTGGCCGAAAAAGGCATCCGGCCTTTTGACCTGGTCTGCGTCAATCTCTACGACTTCGCCGGTGCGGTGGAACGCCACCTCTCCCTGGAAGAAGCCGTGGAGGAAATCGACATCGGCGGTCCCTGCATGCTGCGCGCGGCGGCCAAAAATTTTCACAGCGTCCTGGTGCTGCCCTCGCCCCAATGGTACGGCGCGGCCATGGACGAGCTGCGCCAACACGATATGAATGTGAGCCTCAACTTCCGGCAGGTCATGGCTTCACGGGCATTTGAGGCCACTTCGCGCTACGATGCGCTGATTACCTCCTATCTGCGGCCCTAGGAGCTGTTTCTAAATTGTCCTTTCGCCCTCTGCCTGCGTCAGGCTCGCCCCGTGCGAAGGTCGAATATGTTTGAATATACTCCCTCCGCCCGAGGCTCGCCTTCCTTGGCAGAGAGCGAAAATCCTAATTTAGAAACAGCTCCCAGACCGGATTACCTGTGAAACGCAAAGCGTTTCACAGATCCATTCAGCCGAAGACTGCGGTCATCACTGTCAATCCCCGTATGGTTCCGTTGCCGCCAACGGGGATAGCCCTCCGGGCCGCCCTCGATCGCTTCGGCTGGATCCATGCTGTTTCGCGGCGGGCGACCTGGCCCGCTCGCTGCACGCCGGAGAAAGGAGACGCGCCATTCCCAAGCCAGAAGGTAATCTGCAGGGGCTCAAGCCGAGTCAGCTCAATGCTCTGAGCCGCCTTTTCAACCGCCGGTTTCCGGCGGAGGATGTCTACACCATTGAGCAGGCCCGCGAGATGGCTCTTCTGTCGCGCGCCCTGGGGCGGCAGGTGGGGCTGCTTATCGACCGCAAGGGCCGGGTGCAGATGGTTCTGGTAGGCGAGGCAGGCGGCATCCTCATTCCCGAGTTGCCGCGCGGCCGCACCGGCCAGGAGCGGTTACGCGGCCTGCGCCTGTTGCACACCCACCTCTCTCCGGACGGCATCAGCCAGGAAGACCTCATGGACATGCTCTTCCTGCGCCTGGACGCGGTCATCGCCCTCAGCGTGAATCCCACGGGCGATCCCGTGCAGTGGCAGGCCGCGCATCTGCTGCCTTCCGGCACCGCGGGCAGGCCCTACCACCTGGATGCCCCACAGCCCTGGGACCGCACGGCCGCGCAGTTCACCGCCACGGCCGAAGCCCTGGAAGAAGAGCTGGCCCGGCGCGGCGAGGACGCGCGGGAAGCGACGGACGCCCCGCGCGCCCTGCTCGTTTCCGTGGCGGCCCAGCCCAAGGTTCTGCAGGAGCGCAATCTGGACGAACTGGCCGAACTGGCCCGTACCGCCGGTCTCACCGTAGCCGGACGCATGGCCCAGCGCGTGGCCCAGGTCAATCCCCGCCTGATTCTGGGCAAGGGCAAGGTAGCGGAACTGGAAGTGCTGGCCCTGCAAGGCCGCGCGGGCATGCTGGTTTTTGACGGCGAGCTTTCGCCCGCCCAGTTGCACAATCTGGCCGACATCACCGAGCGCAAGGTCATTGACCGCACCCAGCTTATTCTGGATATTTTCGCCCAGCATGCCGTGACCAGAGCGGGCAAGCTCCAGGTGGAGCTGGCGCAGCTGCGCTATACCCAGCCGCGTCTGGTGGGCAAAAACCGGGCCATGGACCGGCTCATGGGCGGCATCGGCGGGCGCGGCCCCGGCGAAACCAAACTGGAGACGGACCGCCGCAAAAGCCGTGAGCGCATGGCCCGCATCCGCAAGGAACTGGACCAGTTGCGGCGGCAGCGCGCCTTCACCCGTGCCCGCCGCTCGCGCCAGGGCATCCCCCTGGCCGCCCTGGTGGGCTATACCAACGCGGGCAAGTCCACTCTGCTGAACCGGTTGACCCGCTCGGACGTACTGGCGGAAAACAAACTCTTCGCCACCCTGGACCCCACCACGCGGCGGCTGCGCTTTCCGGCGGAACGGGAAATTATTCTGGCCGACACCGTGGGCTTTATCCGCAATCTGCCCAAAGAACTCATGGACGCCTTCCGTGCCACCCTGGAAGAGCTGGAGGCCGCCGATCTGCTGGTGCACGTGGCCGACGCCTCCCACCCGGACCTGCTGCAACAGATTGCGGCGGTGGAGACCATTCTGGCCGAAATGGAACTGGACCGCGTGCCGCGCCTGCTGGTGCTCAACAAATGGGATCAGCTTGCGGCTCCGGCCCGGGCCGAGCTGGCCGACGCCTTTCCCCTGGCCCTGCCCGTTTCGGCCAAAAGCGGCGACGGTCTCAACTATCTGCTGGAACAACTGGAAACAGACCTGCTGACCCGGAACAGGCCGCCGGTCATTCCGGATATGCCCTTCTCGCTGAACTAGGGCCTGTTAACACTATTTGAGAGCCTCGACGATGAGAGCAAAAACGATAAAAGCAAGGAAAATGACATCCAGCTTGTCATATCGAGTTGCTATG
>NZ_JAGZUV010000116.1:0-6015 GCF_018379785.1 Desulfovibrio sp. | reverse complement strand
AACGTGTTCGGCCTGCCCGCCAACTGGATTGTACTGGGCCTGGTGGCTCTGTGGAAAATGGTCCACCCCGGCGCGGCCAATCTGGATGTCTGGTTCTGGTTCATGATGGTGGGACTGGCGCTGATCGGCGAGGCTCTGGAGCTGGGCATGCAGATCCTCAAGGCCAAACGCTACGGCTCCAGTTCATCGGGCACCTTCGCTGGCATGATCGGGGCCATTGCCGGAGCCATTCTGCTGGCGCCGCTCTTTTTCGGTCTGGGCGCGCTGATCGGCGCGTTGGCCGGTGCCTGGATCGGCTGCTTTCTTATGGAACTCTTCAAGGGCAGACCTGTGAAAGAAGCGCTGGACGCGGCTTTCGGGGCCATGATGGGCCGTTTTCTGGGCACGGTCTGCAAATGCGGCGCGGGCGGGGCCATGCTGGCGCTCACCGCCCACCGGATCTGGCCGAAGCCGGTCCCCGCGCCCTTGCCGCCGGACAGTCTGGACGGCCCGGCCCAACTGGTGCTGAGCGTGCTGCACCATCTTTGCTGAGGCGCCCATGTTGCTGGACGGCGTGCAGATAGTTTTGGTCAAGACCCGTTTTCCCGAAAATATCGGCATGACGGCGCGGGCTTGCGCCAATATGGGGTGCCCGGCCATCCGCCTGGTGGACCCGGAACGTTGGGACCGGGAAAAGGCCGGTCCTCTTGCCACGCCCAAAGGGCAGGGCCTGCTGGACGGCGTACGGGTGAGCCCCGGTCTGGCCGAGGCCGTGGCCGAGAGCAGCCTGGTGCTGGGCACCACGGCCCGCACGGGCGGTTGGCGGCAGGCTCTGCTCGCGCCGGGTCAGGCCGCACGGGAAGTGGCGGCGGCCCTGGCACGCGGTGAAAACATTTCTCTTGTCTTCGGCCCGGAAGACCGGGGTCTGAACAATGAAGAAATCACCCATTGCCAGCGCCTCGTGACCATTCCCACCGACGCGGCGGCCAGCTCTCTCAACCTGGCCCAGGCCGTGCTGCTTATGCTCTATGAATGCGCCAATGCAGTGCGCGCGGTCCGCGCGCTTCCCGACGCTGAAAAGAACGGCGCATCCGGCGGCGGCCGGGTCGTTACCGCGGAGGAACAGGAACGGCTTATGGACGCGCTCAAGGCCATGCTGCTCAGCCTGGATTATCTGCATGGCGATAATCCGGATTACTTTCTGATGCCCTGGCGGCGCATGTTCAGCCGTGCCGGACTCAGGCGGCACGAGTATGACGCTTTGATGGGCCTGTGCCGGCAGGTACGCCACAAGCTGGGCTGAGCTTTTCCTCTTTCCGCGCATATCGGCGGACGCGCACTCTGGACGGTCGCCGGAGCAGATTCACTTTGAGAATTGATATTTTCAGAGTTTTGAAGCCGCTCGCTTCGATGCCTGTCACGTTGTCTTCGCTCCTGTCTTTCGCCATCTCCGTTATATTGTGGACAATGCCGTTTTTGTTGTGCTATCGGCACAACAAATACACCTAATCCTCTAAGTACTTCTTTATGTATGCCGATAAAGATTTTGATGGGTTTGTGATTGAAGGCGCAAGTTTCTTCCTGTAACGCCGTGGAAGTATGAGCGTATGTCGGCGGCTGATATTTTTTAAGGGGATATGCTATGAAATCCGCACTACTGCTTCCCTGGACGGATATGAAACCCTGGCGGGAAGGATGAATCGTGCCGTCCGCAAGGTCGAGAGTCGTGATTGCGGACGGCGGAACAAGTGTCGGACTTTGACATATTCCATCTGTAGAGGGGGATGCTATGCGTTTGACCTTGACGCATAAATATGTAGGTTCGCTCTTCGGGGCGCTGATCACATGCTGCGTTGTGGTGCTCTTTGTTTCCATTCATTTCATGAAAGAACCCGTGGAAGAGGAGCTGGACGGGAATATCCGGCGGATGCAGAACGTCATCCAGACCGCCAACGAGCTTACGGCCACGCGTTTCGCACAAAGCGCCATGCTTATGTCCCATGAGGAAAATCTTGCCCGCGCCGTGCTTGCCCGCGACCACGAGCAGGTCATGCTGCTTTCGGCGGAAGCCATGAAGGAAGCCGGGTCCGACTTCATGACCGTCACGGACGACAAAGGCATTGTCGTCGGACGGGGCCATTCGAAAAAATGGCAGGACAGCGTCCTGAATCAGGAAACCGTGGTCAAGGCCCTGCAGGGCACGCCTTCGGTGGCTATCGTGGCCGGGACCGTTGTTCCCTTCACCATTCGCGCCAGCCAGCCCATTATGTACGAAGGCAAACTGGTGGGCACGCTGTCCATCGGCACTTCCCTGGTGACGCCGCCCTATCTGGACTGGCTCAAGAAGCTGAGCGGCATGGATGTGACCATCTTCAAGGGCGATACCCGCGCCATGACCACGATTATGAAGGACGGCAAACGGGTCGTGGGCACCAAGCTGCAATCCCCGGAGATAGTGGAAGCGGTTTTACAGCGCGGTGAGCTGTGTTTTGCGCAGAATAATATCCTCGGCGTTGAATATAAATCCGCCTATTGGCCGGTGAAGGCGGCGGACGGGACCATCGCGGGCATGTGGTTTGTGGGCATGCCGCTTAACAAGCTGATGGAGCTTGAAAACAAGGCCGTGGTCACTGCCTCGTGGGTAGCCGCGGCTTTACTGGCGGTGCAACTGCTCCTTTCCGTGATGATCGGCCTGCGGGTCAGCGCTCCGGTGCGGAAAATCACCCGCTATGTGCTGGACGTGGCCGGTGGCAAAAAAGATGCCGCGCTGGACGTGCACAGTCGTGACGACATGGGCGAACTGGCCGAGGCTCTGCGCGCCATGGTAAAAAAGCAGGACAATCTGATGCTGGAGGCCGGGGAACAGGCCGAAGAAGCACGAAAGAAGGCTGAAGAGGCCGCCTGCGCCACGGAAGAAGCCCGCCTTGCTCAGCAGCAGGCGGAACAGGCCAAGCGCGACGGTATGATCAGTGCAGCGGGCCAGATTGAAGGCGTGGTGGAAAAACTGAACGAGGCCATCAACAACATTGCCGCCCAGGTGGAACAGTCCGACGAAGCGTTGAGCCATGCCGCGTCCCGCCTGGCCGAAACAGCCACAGCCATGGAGGAGATGAACTCCGCAGTGTTGGAAGTGGCGAAAAACGCCGGGCTTGCGGCGGACGTTTCTACCTCCGCTCGACAAAAAGCCACGGACGGCACCGCCGTGGTCACCCAGTCCGTTGCCGGAATTCAGGAAGTGCAGAATCAGTCTCTGGCGCTCAAGGAAGATATGGTCAGGCTGGATGAGCATGCCAGAGCCATTAACCAGATCATGAGCGTTATTTCGGATATCGCGGACCAGACCAATCTTCTGGCTCTCAACGCGGCCATTGAGGCTGCCCGGGCCGGGGAAGCCGGGCGCGGCTTCGCGGTGGTGGCGGACGAGGTCCGCAAATTGGCGGAAAAAACCATGACCTCCACCACAGAAGTGGGCAACGCCATCAAGGCCATTCAGGAAAGCGCGGAGCAGAGCACGCATCAGGTGGAGCAGGCCGTGCAGAATATCGCCAAGGCCACGGAATTCTCCAACAAATCCGGCGAATCGCTCAACGAAATTCTGGAGATGGTGGAGCATACCGCCGATGAGGTGCGCACCATCGCCACGGCCAGCGAGGAGCAGTCCGCCACCAGTGAGGAAATCACCAAATCCATTGCCGAGGTCAATGACATTACGTCCACCACCTCTGAAGCCATGCGGGAGGCGGCAAAGGCTCTGGAATCTCTGCGGCGGCGTTCCCAGGAACTGGTCACGCTCATTGAAGAGATGAAGAACGCCTAAGTTTCTCTGGTAGTATGACAATGAAAAAACCGGCCCAAGGGCCGGTTTTTTCATGCCTGATTTCGCGGAATGAGCAAAAATGCCTACAGCCGCCGCATGAGCCAGGCCAGATTCTCGCCGAGATTCTGCATGTTGCGCATGCCTTCCTCATCGCGGCGGACGTCGCCGGGCTCCTTGCCGTAGACCATGTTCCAGTAGGTGGAACCGGCCAGGATCACTTCCTTGTTCAGTAGAAAATGATTCATGCTGTCAACGGTATTCAGGCCCCCGGCGCGGCGCACGGCGGCCACGGCCGCACCCGCCTTGCGCCGGAGCAGGCCGGGATTGGACGCGCAGACCACTCCGGCACGCTCCAGAAAAGCCTTCATGAGCGCGGAGACATCCGCCGAATACACGGGCGAACCGAGCACGATGCCGTCGGCCTCACGCATCTTGGCAAAGCAATCGTTGAAACCGTCGTCAATGGTTGTGCAGCGTGCCTGCCCCTTGCAGGCGAAACAGCCCAGACAGCCGCGCAGGGGAAAGTCGGACAGGGAAATGATTTCGCTGTCGATGCCCGCCCTGCGAGTTCTTGCGGGAGCTGCCGTTGAACGCCGCCAAGCGCATGCCTACCCTCGTGGAGACTGGAGCAGATTACCTTTGAAACGCTCTGCGTTTCAAAGGGGTCATTCCGGCAAAAAACGCGGTTACCGCTGCTGTCGATCCCCGTATGGCTCTGTTGTCGCCAACGGGGACAAGCCTTCGGGCTGCCTTCGGTCGCTTTGCCGGAATCCGCGCCGCGTTGCTCTCGATGCCTGTACGCCCTCTGGGCTACAGGCACGGCCCTATGGGCCGCCCGTCGGGTCGGTCTTCGCGGCGCGCCTCACCCTGTTCGGCATTAAAGCATTTCAAAGTTGAAATGCTTTAGACGTTGAACAGGAAGTGCATCACGTCGCCGTCCCGCACCACGTAATCCTTGCCTTCCACTCGCAGGACGCCGTCGGCACGGCAGGCGGCCTCGCTTTCGTGGCCCATGTAGTCCTCGAAGGAAATGACCTCGGCCCGGATGAAACCGCGCTCAAAATCCGTATGGATCACACCGGCGGCCTGAGGGGCCTTCCAGCCCTGATGGATGGTCCAGGCGCGCACTTCATCGGGCCCGGCGGTAAAATAGCTGCACAGTCCCAAGGTGGCGTAGCCGGTGCGGATGATCCGCACCAGACCGCTTTCTTCAATGCCGTAGGAGGCCAGCATTTCCGCCTGCTCGTCCTCGGGCAACCCTTGAAGTTCTTCTTCAAGTTTTGCGCAAATGCAGGCAAAGCCCGCCTTGCGTTCAGCGGCCAGGGCCCGCACTTTATTCACATAGGCGTTGCCGTCGGCCACGGCGGCTTCGTCCACATTGGCGCAGTAAATTACGGGCTTGGCCGTGATCAGGCCCAATTCCCGCCAGGAAGCCAGAAAGGTTTCATTATCCGGCAGGGCAAAAGCGGCGGCGGCTTTGCCTTCGTTCAGGTGGGCCAGCAGTCCCTGCATCAATTCAGCGGCGGCTTTGGCGTCCTTGCTGCCTTTGGCCATTTTTTGCAGCTTTTCCAGGCGCTTTTCCACGCTCTGCAAATCGGCCAGCAAGAGTTCGGTTTCAATGGTTTCCACATCGCGCAAGGGATTCACGTTGCCGTCCACATGGGTGATGTTCTCATCCTCAAAACAACGCACCACCTCCACAATGGCCGCGCATTCCCGGATGGTAGCCAGAAACTGGTTGCCCAGGCCCTCGCCCTTGCTGGCGCCGCGCACCAGACCGGCGATGTCGATGAAATCCACGCTGGCATGAATGGTCTTCTGCGGTTTCGCCTTGGCCGTGAGCGCGTCCACGCGCTTGTCCGGCACGGCCACAGTGGCCTTGTTGGGCTCAATGGTGCAGAAGGGATAATTGGCGGCCTGGGCGTTCTGTGCTTTGGTCAGGGCGTTAAACAGGGTGGACTTGCCCACGTTGGGCAGGCCCACGATGCCGATGCTGAGCGACATGGCGACTCCTTGCGTTGTGCTGGGGCATCCCGACGTACGCGGAAACCCCGCTTCCGGACGGGCCGGAGGCGGGGTTTATATAGTCGCAAAGCGCGCCGGAGGCAAGCGGAGCCCCGTGAGGAGACATTCACCTTAACAATGATAAAAGTTCTTCAATACTACCATTAACTCGGAATCTTTGAAATAGTGCAAGAGATTTGTTCAACATATCAAGA
>NZ_JAGZUV010000030.1:0-34142 GCF_018379785.1 Desulfovibrio sp. | reverse complement strand
TCTCTTGATATGTTGAACAAATCTCTTGCACTATTTCAAAGATTCCGAGTTAATGGTAGTATTGAAGAACTTTTATCATTGTTAAGGTGAATGTCTCGCAACAGGAAATCCCTTGACATGCGCTCCGCCAATGCCTACCTAATGCCAATTACTTTTGAGGAGCAAAGCATGGCTTATGATATCCGCTTGATGAAGCTGGTGACGGGTGAACTGGTCATCGGCAAATATGATCAGGAAAAAGACTGCCTCAATGACGTGGCCGCCATTCAGAGCATCCCCACCCAGCAGGGCGTGCAGATGATGATGCTGCCCTATGGTTATCCTTTTGAACCCAATTTCAGCGGCACGCTGGAGGGAAAAACTTTCCTCTACCGCTATGCCGATACGCCCAAGGAACTTCAGGACAAGTACATCGAAGCCAGCACCAACCTCACTGTGGCCGGCGGCCTCGGCAAGATGCAGTTCGGCTCCGGCCCCCTGCCCGGCGGCAACGGCAGCGGCCTGATCAAGTAAAGCAGTTCCGGACAATCCAGTCTTAGTAAAGGCGGCGTTGAGCGCCGCCTTTTTTTAGGACGCGCTGATTGATGAATATTTTTGTTCTCTGTCAAAGACGGCGACCTGCGGGCGGAGGGAGCATATTCACACCCGACCGTCGCACGGAGTGAGCCGGACGCAGACAGAGGGCGAAAAGACCATTAATCAGCGCTTCCTTTATACACCCGGCCCAATGAGGATACCATGCGCGACCTTCTGCCCCTGCTGCCCAGACCCAGCCGTTTTACCGGCATAGAAGACGGCGCCTGCCGCAAAAACCCGGCGCGTGTACGTCTGCGCATGGCCCTGGCTTTTCCCGACACCTATGAGGTGGGTATGTCCTACCTGGGACAGAAAATCCTCTACGGCATCGTCAACGCCCACGAGGCTTGGTGGGCCGAGCGGGCCATGGCTCCGGACCGCGAAGCCGGGGCAGTTCTGCGTGCCGACAATGCTCCGCTCTGCACTTTGGAGTCGGACACGCCCCTGGCCCGGTTGCACTGCGTCTCCTTTTCCATCACGAATGAGCTCTGTTATACCAATGTGCTCTATATGCTGGATCTGGCGGGCATCCCGTTGCGTTCCGCTCAACGCAGTCAGGATCTGACGGCCTGTCCCCTGGTCATTGCCGGAGGCGGCGCGCTGTTGAGCGCCGAACCTTTGACGCCCTTCATGGATCTGATGGTTCTGGGCGACGGCGAAGAGAGCCTGCCTGACGTGCTGCGCCTGCTGGAGCGCGCTCTGGATCACAGCTGGAGCCGCGATCAGCTGCTGCGCGAGGCGCGGCTGATCCCCGGCGTCTATGTGCCGTCGCTTTTCGCGCCCGGAGAGGACGGCGCGCTTGTCCCGTTGCTGCCCGATTACACCCGCCCGGCGCGGCGTATTGTGGCGGACCTGAATACGGCGGCCTATCCCATCCGGCAGGTGGTGCCCGTGGGCGCGGTGCACAACCGCCTTTCCCTGGAAATCGCCCGAGGCTGTACGCGCGGCTGTCGATTCTGCCATGCGGGCATGGTCTACAGACCCGTACGCGAGCGTTCCCTGGCAAATATCACCAGCCTGCTGGACGACTGCCTGCGTGAAACCGGCTTTGACGAGATATCCTTTCTTTCCTTGAGCACCGGAGATTTTTCCGCTCTCAAGACGCTCTGCCACGGCGTGCTGGATCGCTGTGCCCGCGAACAGATCAGTCTTTCCCTGCCCTCTCTGCGTGTGGGCTCCATCGACGACGAGATCATCGAACGCATGGCCGATCTGCGGCGCACCGGCTGCACTCTGGCCCCGGAAGCGGGCAGCCAGCGCCTGCGCGACGTCATCAACAAGGGCGTCAGCGAAGAGGATTTGCTGCTGCACGCCCAGAAGCTGCTGGAACACGGCTGGCGGATGGTCAAACTTTATTTCATGATCGGCCTGCCCACGGAAACGGACGAAGACCTGGCCGCCATTGCCGACCTCTGTCGCAAGGTGCGCGACGCCGCCGGGCGCGGCGGCCCCCGCCTGCAGGTCACGGCCGCCTTGTCGCCCTTTGTGCCCAAGCCCTTCACGCCCTTCCAGTGGGAAGCCCAGATCAGCCGGGAGGAGATCAGCCGCCGGGTACATCTGGTGCGGGAATTGTTCAAGGGCCAGAAATGCCTGAAACTACGCTGGCATGAACCGGCCATGAGCCATCTGGAAGGCGTGCTGTCCCGTGCGGACCGCCGCATGGCCGATGTAGTGGAGAAAGCCTACCACAAGGGGGCGATTTTTTGCAGCTGGATGGAAGGCTTTGATCTCGGGCCCTGGCAGGAGGCCCTGGACGAATGCGGCATCAGTGCCGAAGCCTGCATCGGCGCGCGCGAAGCGGGTGGCCCCCTGCCCTGGAGCCATCTGGAGGCCGGTGTCTCCGAGGAATTTTTACTGCGCGAGCGGGAACGCGCCCTGGCGGGAAAAATTACCCAGGATTGCCGCTACGGGGCTTGCCGCCGGTGCGGCGCGTGCGACACCAAGGCCGGGCCTTCGCGTTTGCCGCACGCCACCGTCGCGGCGGAGCCGGATGCTGTTCTGCACCGCAATCGTCTGATCTTCAGTCAGCGTGACCAGAATGCGCACGAAGCCCGGCGCGATGCCGAAGGGCGGCTGATCTGCCGCCCCCAGTCCAGCCGCCCGCCTCAGATCGCGGCGGAACTCATCCTCAAGGCGGCCCAATACCGCATCTGGCACAGCAAAATGGGCGGCAGCGCCTATTTGAGCCAACTGGAACTGCAGGCCGTGCTGGAGCGCGCTCTGCGCCGGGCGGGTCTTCCCCTGTCCTTTTCCCAGGGATTTCATCCGCTGCCGCTGCTTTCCTTCGGCCGGGCTCTGCCCGTGGGCGTGGAAAGCCGGGCCGAATGGTTTGCTCTGACCCTGCATCAGGCCCTTGCGCCGGAAGAAGTGGCCGCCCGCCTGGACCCGCTTTTGCCGCCGGGCATGTCCGTGCTGCGCGTCGATGCGGTGGACAAAAGCCGCCGCACGGAACAGGCCGAGGCCGAGGCATTTTCCCTCAGCCTGCCCACGGTAGAGGAAAACGCCGCTGTGGTACGCTGTTTTATGGATTTTGCCGCGCTTACGTCCTTTCCCCATACCCGCCAGACCAAAAACGGGCCGCGCAGCGCGGATCTCCGGCTCCTCTTGCGCCAGTGGGAGGCAGGCTCCGCAGGGCTTGCCGACGCACGGGCGGAAGCTCCTGCGGCCGTGACATTTGTGGCTGACTGGCATACCCTGTATCTGTCGCCCCTGCTTTTCTGTCTGGCCGTTCTTGCGCCGCTGGGGCCTGAAAATCATCTGCGTTCCCGTCTGCGCCTGCTCAAAACAGCACAGATTTTTGCGAGCGCGCAAACATATCCGTAGGATCATATGCCACGCGCATTTACCCATACCTGGTTCTTTTTCGGCGATTCACTGACTCTGGGCGTCAATGACAATCGTATGCCCGGCGGCTGGGTCAGCCGTCTGGTCCTGCTGGGACAAGAGGCCGGTCTCTACCGCTTCCCCCCGGCCACCTTCTATAATCTCGGCGCGCGCCGCCAGTCTACGGCGGATCTGGCCCGGCGCTGGCAGCAGGAAGTGGACTGTCGCCAGATGCCCGGCATGGTCCCGCATCTGGTCTTTTGCGCGGGCGTGGTGGATATGGCCGCTCCGGGCGGCGGCCAGCCCGTGGCCCTGGACAAGGCCATGTATTGCCTGCGGACCATGCTGACCGAGGCCGCGCCGCTGGCCCCGACTCTGGTCATCAGCCCGCCGCCGGTGGCGGACCCGGCCGTGCGCCGGCGCATAGCCGGGCTCAGTGCGGCGCAGGCCGCGCTCTGCGCTGAACTGGGGCTGCCGTTCGCGGATATTCACGCCGCGCTGGCGGCTTCCCGCAGCTATATGGACGATTTGAGCGACGGCCTGCATCCCGGCCCGGAAGGCTGTACAGTCATGGCTGAAGCGCTGCTGACGCAAAACACGGTGCGCGATTTCCTGCGCGCGGATATGCACGAAGAGGACAACTGAGATGGGCTCATGTATTCCTTTCAGTGACGAAGAACCTTTTGCGGAGCGCGTCAAAAGCCTGGCGGATGACGAATTGCTGGAAATCTGGGAAGAAACGCAACAGATTGAAAATCTGCTTTGTACGGAGATGAATACGGACTTCTCCATTGCCCCGGATTATGAAAAAGTCATTGTGGAGGAATTGCGCCTGCGCTCCAGCCGCAAACTGCGCGCCCCCCGCGCCGCCGAGTAAAGGGAGGGGCTTTCCCCGTTGTTTCGCGGCGGTGCGGGCCATGCCGTGCCGTCGCTTTTTACAGGCTTCTCCGCAAATAAATCATATCCACCAGCCGGACGCCGCATTCCACAATGGGTTCACGATAATTGTCCGTAAAAAAATTTTTCAGCCGATGGGAAAAAGTGAAGCCGCAACGCTTGTAAAAAGCGAGTATGCGCGGAATTTCCCCCGTGCCTACCAAGAGGGTCTCATACTTGCCGCTATAAGAACGAAAGACGTGTTCCAACAGGCGCGTGGCATAGCCCTGGCCCTGGTAATGCACACAGGTTGCCAGATTTTTCAGTTCGCACGTTCCCTTGCCCTCATCAGTGACCACGCAGAGACTTTTCAAATCCGGATCAAAGAGTGCGAACAAATCGCCCCGCTCCAGATAGCGCTCAATCATATCTTCCTGTTCGTCCGCCAGCAGAAGCAGATCCAGAAAGCGCTTCTTATCAGTCGTAATTTTTTCAATGCGCAACGCGCTGCCTCAATATATTCTGACGTGAAAGACGGACAAGCCATTCAGGTCTGTCCGTCTTTAAAAACATGCAACTTGAAATGCTCCAGCTAGCGCGCCGGATGCCGGAGCGCGGATGAGCACCGTTACATGGTGCTGAGCATGTCCATATCTTCGCTGGAAAGCAGTTTGTCCAGATCCAGCATGATCAGAAGCCGGTCCTGCAATTTGCCGACGCCGCTGATATAGTCGGAATCCACGCCGGCCACCACCGGCGGCGGCGGCTCCACCGTGCTGGCGGGTATGCGCAACACCTCCGAAACGGCGTCCACTACAAAGCCCACAATAATATTGTTGATCTCGATCACGATAATGCGGGTGTTCTTGTCATGGGCCTTGGGCGCAAGGCCGAAACGACGCCGCAGATCAATGATCGGAATCACCTTGCCGCGCAGATTGATGACGCCTTCCACAAATTCCGGCGCGCGGGGAACCTTGGTAATCTCCATGGTGCGGATGATTTCCTGCACCTTCAGGATATTTACCCCGAATTCCTCTTCACCGATGCTGAATGTCACCAGTTGCAGGAGTTCATCATCCTGTTTTTTCTGACTTGGATCCATATCCGCTCCCTTGTCGCAATAGCTCGTCAAGCTGTTTTAACAAACCCAATCGGAACAGCGTGCGCTTTCGCCCCAGTCCAGGCCGTTCCGGCTTGGCTACGGCAAGAGATGCCGCACGGCCTGTGAGCAGTGTTCGAACAGACTTATCCAATGCACACTATGCCTTATCGGCGGTTCCGTAAACCTCCCTAGGGTCGAACGCAAAAAAATGCGCCATAACGGCAAATTCATCTCCGGATCGTGCCGTGCGGGGTTGGTGAGATGTCACGCCTCGCCTGTCGCTTGACGCGACGCTAATCGCCCGTGAACGTCTCACCCATGGCTTTTTCCAGGCTTTGCACCCCGTAGACGTCGCGCAGCACCAGGGGCGAGGACGCGCCGTCCCCCGCCGGAAAGAGGGCCGTCAACGGAATGCTTTTGCTGCCCAGAGCTTCCAGCAGGCGCACGGCATAAGCATTGGCGTTGGTCAGATCCACACGAACCAGCTCCATGCCGTAGCGGGCCTGCCAGGCGCGCAGGCGCTCGTCGGTCAGCACCGTGGCCTCCATGAATTTGCAGTTGGGGCACCAGTCGGCGGTGAATTCCAGCAACATGGGTTTTTTGCCCATCTGCGCCGTAAAATATTCCGGGCTGAACTCACGCCATTGCGGCAACGGCGCCACCGGGCGCAGTACCCAGACAATGGCGGCCAGCAGCAAAAGGCCGCCCGCGATGCCCGCCACCCTGCGCCGCAGAGGCGGCGCGGAGACGCCGCAGAACTGCCCCCAGAGCCATGCGCACAGCGAGACCAGCAACAGGACGCTGAGCACGTGCATGTGTTTTTCCACCGGCAGAATGGAGAGAAGGTAGAGAGCGGTTCCCAGCAGGAAGAAGCCCACCACGCGCTCAAAGACATGCATCCAGGGACCGGGTCGCGGCAGTATCCGCGCCATGTTCGGCCAGATGCAGAACAACAGGTACGGCAGGGCCATGCCCACGCCCACGGCCCAGAATACCACCATGAGAATCAGCAGGGGCTGGGTGAAGGCCCAGCCCAGTACGCCGCCCAGCAGGGGACCGCTGCACGGCGTGGCCAGAAAGGTGGAAACAAGTCCTGTCAGATAGGATTGCAAGCGGGGATTCTTGGTATTTTCGCCGGTTTTAAGGTCAATGACCGGCAAGGTGAATACCCCGAGCATGGACAAACCCATCAGAAAGACGATCAGCAGCATGACCAGCAAAATACCCTGGTTTTGGTAGAGCTGCCCCCACATCAGGTCCGCCAGGCCCAGCACCAGGGCCAGGCCGGTAAACAGCGTCAGCACGCCTCCCGCGAAGCAGAGGTTGTGCTCACGAAAACGCCGGAGGCTTTTCTTGTCGCTGCCGCCCATCAGCAGCAGCCCGCTGATCTTGAAAGTCAGCACCGGCAGCACGCAGGGCATGGCGTTCAGCAGCAGACCGGCCAGAATGCCCACCAGCAGCGCTTTGCCCAAACTGGAGATTTCCAGCGAGGCATCGGCATAGCGCGGGGTCAGTTGCAGTTCAAAGCCCTCCGGCGGCGGCAGAAGCTCGCTGGCCTGCCCGGCGAGACGCACGGCCGCCGCGCTTTCCAGCGCATCGGGAGCGCCCGCGCCCAAAGGCGGGGCCAGCCGCCCTTCCATCTTGGGAGCGGAAGCCGCGGTGGCCGGGGCGTCCGGCACGTCGGCCAGTACGGGCTGGGTATTTTTCAGTTTGTGCCACTGCCCCGTCCAGGAGGCTCCACCTACCGGGGGCAGCGATTGCGGCACCACACCGGTAAAGCTCTGGTTAATGGGCAAGCAATTGCGATTGGAACAAAGCAGCATGCTCAAGCCCGCAGTATAGGGCTTGCCCACGGCCTGTTCCGGCAGAGCGGAAAAAAGCACAACTTCGCCTTCATAGGCGAAAATCGTCGCCTCCGGATCATAAAAGTCGCGCTGCATGGCTCCGGCGGGATACCAGACCGGCAGCATCTGCCCGCCCTCCAGCGCGAAATCCAACACGGTGGGACGGCCCGCGTCACCCGCCTCGTGGGCATAGGCATGGTAGCCCGGAGGTATGCTCAGGTGCACGGCAACGACGATGCTGTCGCCGTCGCGGGCGAAATCCAGCCGTACGGGAACCTCCTCGGCCCAGGCGCGAACAGCGGACAGCGGGGCAGTTCCCGCGGCAAACACAAGACACAACAGACAGATGAGTAAAAAGTTTCTTTTCAACATATTGGTTTTTTTGTATATTATTTTTCCATCCAAGGCCAGCGCTTACTTTTTGTAAAAAATTTACAAAAACGTTTGACAAACTGGGTACATACGCGTAAACCCTTTTTCACGCCACGGGTCATTAGCTCAATTGGTAGAGCAGCTGACTCTTAATCAGTTGGTTCGGGGTTCGAGTCCCTGATGGCCCACCAAGAAAATACGGGTTTACGGTTCACGCCGTAAACCCTTTTTCTTTTCCTGCGGTCAGCTGCGGAGATGAGCGACGTGTGCCGGGAAGTACCCTATCCGCTCGTTGCCGCCAAGTCCAGATACCGCCAGACCATACGCGAACAAAAGAAAAAGCCCGGCCTGCACAAGACCGGGCTGGAAATTGCCGTGAAACAACGGACCGGCGTTACAGAATATACTGGCTCAGATCCTGATCCTTGCGCACATCCTGCAAATGTTCGCAGACATAGTCCCTGTTGACCACGATCTGCGCGCCGGGCATGTCCGGCGCGTCAAAGGAAATATCGGCCAGAATTTTTTCCATGATGGTATACAGGCGTCGCGCACCGATGTTTTCCGTGCGGGAATTGGTATCCTCGGCAAAAGCCGCCACTTCCTCCAGACCATCTCTGGTAAAGCTCAGGCGAATCTGTTCCGTGCCCAGCAGGGCTTCGTACTGCTTGGTCAGGGCATTGTCCGGCTCTGTGAGAATGCGCAGGAATTCCTCCTTTCCCAAGGCCTGCAATTCCACCCGCAGGGGAAAACGCCCCTGCAGTTCGGGAATCATGTCCGACGGCTTGCTGAAGTGGAAGGCCCCGGCGGCAATGAACAAAATGTGGTCCGTACGAACCATGCCGTACTTGGTATTCACCGAGCTGCCTTCCACGATGGGCAGCAGATCGCGCTGCACGCCCTCTCGCGAGATATCCGAGGTGCGATTCTGCGAGGAACTGGCGATCTTGTCGATTTCGTCGATAAAAATGATGCCGCTCTGCTCCACCCGATCCTTGGCGCGTTCGGTCAGGGCCTCCTGATCCACCAGCTTGCCCGACTCCTCCTGGACCAAGACGTTGAAGGCCTCGCGGATTTTCATCTTGCGGCGGCTGCGGCGCGGCGGAAAAGCCTTGCTGAACATATCCTTGACCTGGCCGCCCATCTGCTCCATGCCCGGAATGGCAAAGATGTCGATGCCCTGGCCACCCTGCTCGGTCACTTCCATTTCCACTTCCCGCTGGTCGAGAAAGCCCAGGCGGAACTGCTGGAGCAACTTTTCGCGGGTGGAATTGCGTTCTTCCTGGCC
Organism: Desulfovibrio sp.; assembly: GCF_018379785.1. Taxonomy (GTDB): domain Bacteria; phylum Desulfobacterota; class Desulfovibrionia; order Desulfovibrionales; family Desulfovibrionaceae; genus Desulfovibrio. Next base: position 25,258 of record NZ_JAGZUV010000030.1, on the reverse strand, counting down.
GAAGGAGTTGGGCAGAAGCAGATCCGTCAGACGTGATTCAGCGGCGGCCTCGGCGGCTTTGCGCACGCGGGCGTTTTCTTCCTCGCGCACCAGGTTGATGCCTATTTCCATGAGATCGCGCACCATGGACTCCACATCGCGGCCCACATAGCCCACTTCCGTGAACTTGGTGGCTTCCACTTTGATAAAGGGCGCGCCGGACAACTTGGCCAGGCGGCGGGCAATTTCGGTTTTGCCCACGCCGGTGGGCCCCATCATGATGATGTTCTTGGGAGCCACTTCATCGCGCAGCTCCGGCGAGAGATGCTGACGCCGCCAGCGATTGCGCACGGCCACGGCCACCATGCGCTTGGCCTGTTCCTGCCCCACCACAAATTTGTCCAGTTCCGCCACGATCTCACGGGGTGTCAAGGTGCTCATCAAGTGCTCCTGCTGAAAATATACGTATCTCCAACATATAGGCATCGCCTGCGATCTGACAATGGCGCGCCCGCCATTTGCCCGGACAAAAATTTGCGCATAGACTGCCGTGATGGATGCCGGACTCATTGCGCACGCCGTTCGTGTGATTCAGGATGCGGTTCGGAGCCCGGCGGCTGTGGACAATCAGGCGAGCCCGGTCACCGCGATCATCCTTGTCGACCCCATGCCGCTCTGGCTCTTCCCCGCCCTTTTTCTGGCAGGTACGCTGTTGCAGGCGGCGGGGCTTCTTCTGCATCGCCGTTTGGTGCTGATAAGCGGAGCGGCCCTTGTCCTGGCCGCCGCCGCACTGGACAGGGACCTGACCCTGGCCGTGGGCCAGATTCTGGCGGCTGCCGGGCTGTCATACTGTGGCGGGCGGTCAGCCTGAACCGCACCCGCCATTGCTCAGAACGCAAAAACCCCGGCAAATGCCGGGGTTTTTGCGTTCTCAAAGGCTCAGCTTATTTGAAGGCCTTTTCAAAGTTGGGCACAACCTGCTTTTTGCGGCTCATGACGCCGGGCAGCCACACGGAACTGCCGTCGGCCTTCACGCCGAAGGCTTTTTCCACCACGGCGGGATCATCGGAAACGATCAGCATTTCCGAACCTTCCTTCATGATGTCCGTGAGCAGCAGGAACACGCTGTGACGGCCTTCGCCCTTCACCTTGGCGATTTCTTCCTGCAGACCGGCCTTGACCTTGTCAAGAATGGAGAGATCCACCACTTCCAACTGGCCGATGCCCACCTTGTTGCCGTTCATGTCGAAATCTTTGTAGTCGCGGAAGACCAGATCGTGCATGGAGGTGCCGTCCACCGCGCTCTTGACCTTGAACATTTCCATGCCCAAGGCCACCACGTCGCTTACACCGGCGATTTTGGCCAGAGCTTCCACGGCTTTCTTGTCAGCTTCGGTACAGGTCGGGGATTTGAAGATGACCGTGTCGGAAAGGATGGCGCAGAGCAGGCCGCCGGCGATGTTCTTGGGAATTTCCACGCCGTAGAAGTCATACATGTTCTTGAGCACAGTGCCGGTGCAGCCCACGGGCCAGATCCAGGCTTCCAGCGGAGAGGACGTGGTCACGTCGCCCAGCTTGTGGTGGTCCACGATGCCCAGCACGGTGGCGGAATCCATGCCCTGCGGGGCCTGAGCCAGGTCGGAGTAGTCCACCAGATACAGATCCTTGCCGGCCACGTCGCTGACTACCTGGGGAGCGCTGAGGCCGAACTTTTTCAGCACGAATTCAGTTTCGGGGGTCGGCGCGCCCTGCGCGGCCGGGGTGACGTCAAAACCGCGTTTGCTGTACAGGTCAGCGGCGGCAATGGCGGCAACGATGCTGTCGGTATCGGGATTCATGTGACCAAGAACTAATGCGGACATGACAGTCTCTCCTTCCGGTGTGGTTCTTTTATGTTTGCGGCCCCAGATGCACCGCTTTGTTCTCTTTAGCACAAAGTCCGGACCATGCCAAGGCCTTTGCCGTAAATTTCCCGGCCATGTCGCCTTCAAAACCGCCGCTGAAGCCGGAATCTCCCGGAAAAATATGAAAAAATCTCTCGTGATTTTTTTACTTTTTTCCGGAACGGGGATGAGCCTGATCATAAGCACGGATCAAATGTTCCAAACTGACCTGGGTATAGCGTTGCGTGGTGGTCAGCCGTCGGTGCCCCAGCAGTTCCTGCACGCTGCGCAGATCCGCGCCCGCGGCCAGCAAATGGGTGGCAAAGGAATGGCGCAGGCTGTGCGGGGAAACCGTAAAGGCCAGACCGGCCCGGCGGCAGAGCCCGGCAATGATTCGGGCCGCTTCACGCCGGTTCAGGCGCGCGCCGCGCGCGCCCACAAAGAGTGCCTGCTCCTCGGGCAGCGCCAGATAAGAACGCTCTGCCAGCCATACGGCCAAGGCTTCACAGGACGTGTCGGACAAGGGGGCCAGACGTTCACGGGAACCCTTGCCCATGACCCGCAGCACGCGGGAACGCAGTTGCGCGTCGTCCAGATCCAGGCTTAATGCTTCGGAAATGCGCAGGCCCGAGCCATAGAGCAGTTCGGCCAGGGCCAGATCCCGGCAGAGCAGGCGCGCGGCGTGGGCCTCGGATGGCGGCGCGGCTTTGGGCGTATCCAGCAGGGCAAAGGTTTCATCCACATTGAGCGCGCGCGGATGATGCTTTTCCTGGCGTGGATTGCGCACCTGAGCCGCCACATTTTCACTGACCCGGCCGCTACGCAGCAGAAAGCGGAAAAAGGAGCGCACGGCGGCCAGTTTGCGGGCCATGGAGCTTTTGGCTTCGCCCCGACGGAACAGCCAGGCCAGAAAGGACTGGATATGTTTGCGGCTCACCTCGCCCGGCCGGGCCAGATCAGCCCCCTGCTCCCGCAAAAAAACGGCCAATTGGGCCAGATCCGCGCCGTAGGCCTTTTGCGTGGCATCAGAAGCGCCCTTCTGCACCACAAGCCAGGAAAGAAACGCCTCTATCTGCAGTCCGGCCCTATCCGGCTTGTCCGCACTGTCCGGTCTGTCCGTTGCCCTCATTGCGGGGGCGGCTTCACGCTTTGGCCTGTTCATGCCGGTGCCTCGTAGCGCGCACCGGGCAGGCGCTTGACACGCCCCAGCATTTCCAGGCCGATAAGCAGAGCGTTCAGCTCATGTATCGGCATGCCCAGGGCCACGGCCAGAGCGTCGGCCTGCATGGGGCCCTGCCCGCGCAGACAGTGAAGAAGCCGCTCTTTGCGGTCAGACGGCACCAGGGCTTCGGCCTCGGCACAGGGAATTTCAGCCGGAACCGGCGGCACGGCAGAGTCCACACCCTTATTTTTTCCAGAAGGCACAACCGCCTGTCCCGGATTCGCTTCTTCCCCCGCCCGCGCAGGCAGGGTCAGGGCCTTTTCAGCCTCCGGCAGGCTGGCCTCGCTGATGCCGAAAGGCTGCAACTGCGCGGCCAGGTCGCGCAGGACATCCTCGGCGCTGAATACGGGCCGCGCCCCTTGGCGTACGAGTTCCTGGCAGCCCAGACAGTGGGAATCCAGGGCCGGGCCGGGCACGGCGTAGACATCGCGGTTTTGTTCCAAGGCGAGACGGGCGGTGATCAGGCTGCCGGAACGGCCGGCCGCTTCCACCACAAGAACGCCCAAAGCAAGGCCGCTGATGATCCGGTTGCGGATGGGAAAATGTTCGGCCAGGGGCGGCGCGCCTGGGGGAAATTCCGAAAGCAGCAGGCCCTGCTCCGCCATGGCGCGGAAAAGAGGTTCCCCGGAACGGGGATATATCTGGTCAATGCCCGTTCCCAGAACGCCGATGCTGCGCCCCACGCGGGCCAGGGCAGCCTCGTGGGCCACGCTGTCGATACCCTGCGCCATGCCGGAAACAACGGTGATGCCGCAGGCCGCGAGACAGCGTGCCATATAGGCGGCCACCGCGAGCCCCTGGGAAGTGGCCCGGCGAGAACCCACAATGGCAAAGGCCGGAGCTTGCAGCAGGGAAATATCGCCCCGGCAGTACAGCAGCACAGGCGCGTCGGGCAGTTCGCGCAACCGCAGGGGATAGCGGGCATCTGTCCAGAGCAGGATGCGCGCGTCCAGGCAACGGGCCTGATTCCACTCTTCCCGCGCGGTGACCCGCCAAGAACCGGTACTCATTTCCGCGGCCTGCCGTTTGTTCAAACCGGCTTCGGCCCAGCGTTGCCGTGCCTGGAAGGCCTGATAGGCGGTGCCGAAGGTACGCAGCAGACGTGCCTGGGAGCGTGCCCCCAGTCCCCGGCAGTGCCGCAGGGCCAGGCTGGCCCAGTATTCCGTCCGGGCGGCTTCACCCATGGCCGCCCAAGTGGGAACGGCTCCGCCCGCCTCCGGTCCGGTGGAAAAGACCAGCGCCCCGGCGGGCATGGATTCCTCTGTCCGCATGGTCAGCGGGCCAGCCCCCGCGAACGGGCCATGCGCGCCGCCTCGGAATTGGGAAAATCAGCCAGCAGGGTCTGATATTTTTGGGTTGCGCCCGGCTTGTCGCCCAAGCGGCTCAGACTCATGCCCGCCTTGAGCAGGGCGTCGGCGTTTTTGTGATGGCGGGGATAGTTGGTATTGACGGTCTGGAACTGGGCCAGTGCTTCCTTATACTTGCCTTGGGCATAAAGGCATTCTCCGATCCAGTATTCGGCATTGGCCGCGTAACGCCCCTGCGGGTATTGCTGCAAAAATTCGCGGAACCGGCTGATCCCTTCAGCGGAACGGCCGGAAAGCGCGACCTTGAGGGCAGCCTTATAGGCGGCGTCCTCTCCCTTGGCGCTTGCGGCAGGCTTGGACGGCGCGGCGGATTGGCCCACGGTTGCCGCAGGGGCGGGAGCGGGGCTCGCCGCAGGCGAGGCGGGAACAGCGGAAGCCGAAGGCGCGTCCACGGGCGGCAGACCAGGGTGTTCCGGCGGGAGGGCCAGATCGGAAGGCGGCAAGGTGGGGACGGGTACGGATGCCGTGCCGCCGGTAGAGGGAGCGGCCTGGGGCGCTCCCTTGTCGCCGCTGGCGGAGGACGAAACCGGCTTCACCGCCGGAGTGGAGGGGGCCTCGGTGGGCGGAAGGGCCAGGCCGCCCGGGGCAGCGGCGGCTGCCAACTGACCGGAAGGTCCGGCTACGGCTTCGGGGCGCCCCACTTGGCCGGAGGGACCCGCAGGCTTTTCTCTGCCTTTTTCAGCCTTGGCAGAAGGCGTACCGCCGGGAAAAGGCGCCGGAGGCGCGGCGGGATCGATTCTCTTGGCGGAAGCCACAGCCGGTACGCCCTGTACGCCAGACGGCGTTTTTTTGCCTGCCGCGTCGCCTTGCGGCGCTGCCGCACTTTGGGGAGAAGAAGCCGGAGCTGTCCGAGGATTCACTGTCTGGGCCACGGGACGCGCAGTTTGCGGCGGGATGATCGGCACCACGGTCATGCCGGTTTTATGGCCGCCGCGAGTGCGCACTTCATACACACGATTATTCAACAGGGCCACCTGGCTGTTCAACGCGGCCACGTTGTTTTCCAGATTGTGCAGGCGCTGGTCCGTTTCACGCAGAACCCGCTGATTTTCCTCGCCGGTGGCCTCAACCTTCCGCAACTGGCCGGTGGAAGCGCAGCCGCCTATTGCCATAACAAGGCAGGCCGCCGGAAGCGCAAAAATTTTTTTCATACCGTTCTCCCGCCTTTTTTCTGCCCTAAGCCGCTTTGTATTTCAAGAAGTCTTGCGGCTGCCGCGTTTTTCAGGCAAAAACAGGCCTGTATGACGCCCGAGGAACATAGCGCATCAGCCTCGGACAGCGCAAGATTGCAAGGAGTCAGCATGAACATGCCCGGTCCGGTACTCTTTCTGGCACAAGGCGGCGCACAATGAACGCCATGCACGAATTTCTGCTCGCGTATCCGTTGCTGCGGACCAGTCTTGACATCATCAGCGTGGCGGTCCCCCTGTCCGTGCTGCTGGCTTTTGCCGGGATGGGCTTCATGTCCGCCACGGCCCGCGTTCTTGCCATCACCCGGCGGCGCTCCTCTTACGACAAATGCGCCCGCCAACTTGCCGTGCTCGGCCTGATACTGGGCTGGCTGCTGCTGATCGGCGGCCGGATCTGGCTCTTTTTCACCCAGGACGGCTACACGCCCGATTCCCTGCCGAGCTTCCTGGTGGAAATGAGCTGGATGCTGCTGGGCATAGCCGTACTGATCAGCAGCCTGTATTACGCCCTCTGGAAGGCCTTGAAAAACATGCCCGTCCTGCATGTGACCCTGGGCGTACTGAGCGGCATTCAGGGCTGCGTGGCCGTGATCAGCAGTCTGGCCGCCGCGCGTTTTCTGACCGCCCTGACCCACCCGGACGCCGCGGCTCTGACGCTCGGCGATCTTTTTCTGCCGGCCTGGAATGCGCCGCTCTGGAGCGCCCTGTGCTATACCCTGCCGCTGGTCCTGGCCATGCCCGCCGCCTTCGGCGCGCTCTGGCTGCCGCTGCGGCGCACGCACGACGACTTCGGCCGGGACCATTACAATACCATGATTCCCTGGTGCGCCGGCTGGGCCCGCAACGCCTGGTGCCTGCTCTGGCTGTTGCTGCTCGTTTCCAGCGGCCTGCGTATCTGGCTGCACTGGCAGGATGGGGTGTTCAGCGCACAGGACGCCGTTGTCGAGAGTTCGCGCCTGCTGCTCTGGCTGATTCCCGTGCTGCTCTGGACCATGGTGCGCCGCAGCGCCGTCGCCCTGCGCCACAAGCTCACTCTGCTGGCGGCTCTGCTTATCGCCGCGAGCTTTATGCTGCCCTATTATCTGGAGGCCACGAGCGTATAGGCGGACCGGGGCTCTGACGGCTGCGGGAGCAACCGCCAGAGCAAATTCACTTTTTCAGATACTGGCCGCGCCATTCATCCAGAAAAAGCAGGCTGGTTTCCAGATCGCTCAACTCTCCGCTCTGTTCGCGCAGGCGAGCCAGCACATCGTCAAAGGCGGCATGCGGACCAAGGCCCAGCTTGCGCATCAGTTGCGCCAGCTCTTCCCGCAACCGCGGATCAAGCTCCGGCGGCACGGTCTGTTCTGATCCGCTTTGGGGCCAGGACCCCAGTTCCGCTTCCAGATAGTCCAGCAAGGCGTCCATGCGCCGCTCATAGGTATGTTCGCGCAGCGTCCGTTCCCGGGCCCGCCGGGCATAGGCCTCACGCTCTTCGGGATGCGCCAGGAAGTGGTCGATCCCGGCGTAAAATTCATTCATGGACGTGAACGTCGCCAACTCATCGGGCGCAAAAAGTTCGCCCAGCAGAGAGCGCTGATCCACCAGTTGAAAAGCTCCCATGGCGGCCAGCTCAAACGTGCGGGGATTGACAAAATCCCCGTGGCCGACCAGGTCGCCGCCCTGCAGGCTGGAATGCAGATTGAGATTCACCTTGGCGGCATTGTAAACCCTGACGCTCTCCTCTTCGCTGATGCGCGCGCCCTGGCGCTGGATATTCCCGGCCAGCAGGCTTTCGCCTTCCCAGTCCGAACCCCAGATTTTAAAATCCCGCCCGGCCAGGGGCCGGAAAGCCAGCCGCCGGTTGGGATAACCCGCGCCCAAAAAGGCGATGTCCGAACCGTATTCCCTTTGCTCAGCCAAGTCCAATTCCAGCGGCTTGTGAAATTCCGGCAGGGCCGCCAATGGCAGATACAGGGCGTGAGCCTGCCCGATTCCGGCCAGTTCCGACAGGAAGGGTTCCTTCTGGATGACCGCGAAGGCATCATACAAAGGCGCGTAGGTCCGCCAGTAGTTGAAGATCCGGTAATCTTCCACAAACCACATGGCCGTGCGTACCCCGGCGCGCCGCAGGCGTTGCAACAGGCTTCGGTTCATGGGGGCTTGGGCCAGCGCCAGCACGAAATGCGGCTCCAGCGACTGCACCTGGGCCCAGATGGCCTGGGACACCACCTGCAAAAAGGAATTTTCCAGCGGCACGGTCTGGGCGGGCGTCAGGCCCAGTCCCTTGAGGCCGGTAAAAGCCGAATAAAGCAAAGGAGCTTCAAAAAGCCGCACCGTATGCCCCAGTCCGCGCAGGGCCGAGGCACAATACCGGCCTATGGGCAGCGAACCGCCGTACATGGGCAGAATCACCAAAATGCGTAACGACGTGGCGGGCATCAGCAGTACCTCCCGGGCGGCAACATCCAATCCGTGTCCTTATAGAGCCAGTCGCGCAGGTCCGCCAGATCCGCATGTTTCGCGGCGTCCGGGGCAGTGGACAGCGCGTTCTCATTCTGCGCATCCACTTCCTGCAAATGCAGAGTGTCCGCCAGCAAAGCGCGCGTCACAGTCCGTTGCCGGGCGTATTCGTCCCGGCCGCTGTGCAGGCGTAACACGCCGCCCAAAGCGTCCAGATCGCTGCGCCAGACCTGCAGGCCGTCCGGCGGCGCGGCCTTGATCCGCGACTCGGGCCGCACGGCCGCCGCCAGGGAGCGCAAAAAGCCCTCCCCATGCAGGGCGTCCAGACAGGCCACCTGATACGGGCAGGGAGCGGACTCCAGACAGGGCGCGCAGGCGCGCGAGGCCTGCCAGACCCAATGCCCCCGGCCATAGGGTCCGGTTTCATGACACCAGGCGGAGGAAAGAAAAAAAGCCAGGACCGGTACGCCCAGATGCGCCCCCAGATGCATGATGCCCGTATCCGGCGTGACCAGGGCGTCGAGGCCCTCCACAGCCTGAACCAGGCCGGGCCAGTCGGTTTTGCCGCTCAGGTCTTCAACCTTTTCTTGAACTTTTGTGGGCAGCAAACGCAAAAGCTTTCGCGCGGCGGGCTGCTCCGCCGCCGTGCCCAGCAGGCGAATACGCGGGCCGCCCAGCAGGCTGAACAGGGTTTGCAGCATTTTGCCCAACAGGGGCAAGGGTAGTGAACGGCGGGATTCACGCCCGGCCAGCACCACACCAAGGCCCTGGCCGCCGGGTTTTGCCGGGGGGTTAATCAGTTCCGCCGCCAGGGGAGACGGTGCGAAATGTGCCCAGAAGTCCACCAGGTTCAAGGGGGAGATCGCCCGCTGCTCGCTCAGGCGGAAGGCCAGTCGTGCCCAGGCCGAGCGCGTGATGCCTCCCGTTGCCGTTCGTGCCGGACGGTAGCCTATGACCCGCTCCGCCTCGAACAGACGGCAGATGGCGGCGGTGAGTCCGGCGAAATTACAATTATAGACGGCCTGGAAATCCATGTCCCGCCACTGGCGGAAGACAGCCCGGTTTTCATCCAGAACGGCGGCGTCCGGTCGGCCGTGCAGGCGCAGGCCATGGACTTCGGCGGCGGGATACAGCAGCCGGGCCAGGGACGCAAGCCCGGCGTCCACGCCGAGATGCACCCGGCCCCGCTGCTCCAGGGTGCGGATCAGCCGTTTGCTTTGCACCAGATCGCCAAAGCGGGCCGCCTGTAAAACCAGAAATGCCGACATCAGCCATCCTTGATGATCAGAAAGAGAGCGGAATTCGCCCCCTCCAAAAACAAAGATTGTGGAAAGCCTGAAATCTGCCGTAGCAGCTTGGAGTTAGCGTATTTACCTCCGCGAGGCAAGACAAAGCCCCTTTGCAAAACCATGCTTGGTGCTATACTATCGGGAATCACTTCTTTAAATCCGCAACAAAAGTTATTCAAGTATGTCGATGCCCTCGCCGCACGCCCCTTTGTACCCGATTTTTCTTTCGCTGGAAGGCCGCGCCTGTCTGGTGGCGGGCCTGGGCGGCGTGGGGCGACGCAAGCTAGAGGGTCTGCTGGCTTGCGGCCCGGCTTCGGTGCTGGTTCTGGATATCTTGCGAGCGGAAGATCTGTCTGCCGAAGCCGCAGCCCTGCTGACAGACCCCAGGGCGTGCTTTGAAAGCCGCACCTGTACTCCGACGGATATACAAGGTCGCGCCCTGGTATTCGCGGCTACCGGCAGCGCGGTGGAAAACGCCCGTATCGCCGCCTTGTGCCGGGAGGCGAATGTGCTCTGCAACTGTGCCAGCGCGCCCGAGCTGGGCGCTTTCAGCGTGCCCGCCGTGGCCCGGCAAGACGGGCTTGCGGCGGCCTTGTCCACAGGCGGGGCCAGTCCGGCTCTGGCCCGGCGCTGGCGATGCGAACTGGAGGGCTGGCTTGCCCCGCGCGCCCGTATGGTGCTCCTGATGGGCCGCCTGCGGCCTCTGGTCCTTGCCTTGCACGCCGAGACAGGGCAGAATACAGAGCTGTTCCGCAGGGTGGCGGCATCGCCTTTGCAGCACTGGCTGGCCGAAGGCGACCTTCAAAGCTGCCGACAGTGGCTTCTGGCGGAACTGCCCCCGGTTTTACACGTTCACATAGCGGAGTTGCTTGATGATCTCCCCTGAAGCCTCAACGCTGATAACTCTGATTTTCTATGCCTTGGCCAGCATCGTCGGTCTTGCGGGCATGATCATGCGCAGTCCCCTGTGGCGACGGCTGGGCTGCTGGCTGGCCATGGCCGGTTTCATCTGCCAGACCCTGATGCTGGCCATGGGCTTTCACAAAGCCCTGCCCGGCGGTCTGAGCTTGGGCGCGTATCTGCAGATGCTGGCCTGGTTTGTGCTGCTCTGCGGTCTGGCCGTTTGGTTCAAGCTGCGCCAGGAAGCAGCCCTGCTGTTTGCCGCGCCCTTGGGCCTGATGCTCTTCGCCATGTCCGCGCCCTACCTCAGCGCCCTTGTGCAGGTGCCCCCTTCGCTCAAAGCCCCTTTTTACGCCCTGCATATCGGCGCGCTGTTCCTGAGCCTGGGACTGCTGGCCCTCGCCTTTGCCGCCGGGGCGCTGTTTCTTTTTCTGGAGGGGCGGATCAAAAGCAAACAGAGCATGAAGGGTTTTTGGCAGGATATGCCCGCCCTTTCCATGCTGGATAAAATCAACGCCTTCACCACCCTGACGGCATTTCCGCTCTACACCCTGGGCATCGTGGCAGGTCTGATCTGGGCCAAACCCGTCTTCGGGGCCACGGTCACCGGCGACCCCAAGGAAGTCATCAGCATCGTGGTCTGGCTGCTGTTCGCGGTATTGTTCCACAACCGTCTGGCTAACGGCTGGAAGGGCCGCAAACCGGCGCGGCTGGCCATTTTTATTTTCCTTCTCTGTCTGTTTTCAATCATTGTGGTGAACACCTTCATGGATACGCATCACGCCTTCATCCGACGCTAACCGGGCATTGCTATGGACTGCGATATCTTTCTTGTGGGTCTCAATCACCGCACGGCGGGCGTGGATGTGCGCGAGCGCTTCGCCCTGGTAAACCACTGTGACGAGGAGCATTGGGCCCTGCCCTGTGCCGGGGCGGTGAGCGAGGCCATGATTCTTTCCACCTGTAATCGCGTGGAACTGTTGGCCGCGGGCACGGGCGACGTGTCCGGCCAGGTGCTGGAATGCTGGGCCAGGGCGCGCGGCGCGGAAGCCGACGAACTCCGGCCTTACGTCTACATTCATCAGAACCTGGAAGCCGTGCGCCATCTGTTTTCCGTGGCCTCCAGCCTGGATTCCATGGTCCTGGGCGAACCCCAGATCCTGGGTCAGTTGAAGAACGCCTACCGCAAGGCTGTGGACAGCCATGCCACGGGCGTGATTCTCAACCGCCTGCTGCACAAGGCATTTTCCGTAGCCAAACGGGTGCGCACGGAAACTGCCGTGGCCTCCAGCGCCGTATCCATCAGCTACGCGGCAGTGGAGCTGGCTAAACGAATCTTCGGGGATATGCATTCCCACAAGGCCCTGCTGGTGGGCGCGGGCGAAATGGCCGAACTGGCGGCCACCCACCTGCTGCAGGCCGGTATAGATGAAATTCTGGTAGCCAACCGCACCTTCGCGCGCGGCCAGGAGCTGGCCGAACAGTTCCACGGCCGGGCCATCCCCTTTGAGCAACTGGCCGGGCATCTCACGGAGGTGGACATCATCATCACCTCCACCGGCTCGCCGGAACCCGTCATCCGGGCCCGTGACATCCGGGCCGTGCTCAAGGCGCGTAAAAACCGGCCCATGTTCTTTATCGACATTGCCGTGCCCCGGGATATTGACCCGGACGTCAACGGCCTGGATAACGTCTACCTTTATGATATTGACGATCTTAAAGAAGTTGTTGAAGAAAACCTGGCAAACCGCCGGGACGAGGCGGCTAAAGCCACGGAAATCGTCAATGAGGAAGTGGAATTTTTTGCGCACTGGCTCAGCAGCCTTGACGCCCAGCCCACCATCGTGGACCTGATTCAGCGCGGGGAACGCGCGGCGCAGGAGGAGCTGGCCCGGACCCTCAAACGGCTGGGCCCGCTGGACGACGCAAGCCGCGAAGCCCTGGAGACCATGGCCAATGCTCTGGTACGCAAGCTGAATCACGATCCCATCATGTTTCTCAAAGGCGACGGCATGGCCCGCGAGGGGGCGGCGGCGCGCATCAGCACTGTGCGGCGGATTTTCAATCTGGACAAAAACGTCTGTACCTGTAGCGGGAAGAACTGATGCGCTGGTATGGCATTGACGATCTCAGCGCCGAAGACACGGCGCGTCTGGCTCAGGCCCTGGAGGATATGGAATTCAGCTCGGGCATGGACGGCCTTTACTGGCTGCCCGTGCCCGAAGCCCGGCTTTCGCCGGTACAGCGCGAGCATCAGGCGGGCTGTGGTCCCTATGTGCTGGGTCTGGAGCTGGAAGAGCACAGCCTGCGTCTGGAGTTGCTGGTACGGGCGCGGGGCCGTTTGCGTTGCGACTGTGTGCACTATGCCGGGCCGGAACTGCGCGCGCATATGATCGCCTATCTGGAGCAATTACTGGTTGATCTGGGGATCACCGGTTAACCTTCATCTGTTGCATGAACTCTTTGCCGGAACTGCGCAGCCTGCCCCCAGCCTCCGCCCGGCTGTGTCTCGTGGTGGAACGCTTCTGTCTGCGCCGTCTGGAGATCCCGCGCGGCACCCGGCTGGTGCTGGCGCTTTCGGGCGGGGCTGATTCCACCGCTCTGGCCTGCATCCTGTATATTCTTTCTCCGCGTCTCAGGCTCGATCTTTTCGCGTTGACCATAAATCACGGCCTGCGGCCCGAAGCCGATGCGGATGCCCGCTGCGCGCGTGACCTTTGCGCACAGCTCGGCATACCGTGCGTACAACGCCACGCGGATGTAACCGGGTTGGCGTCCAGCAACGGCTGGAGCCTGGAAGAAGCCGGACGCCACGCTCGCTACGCTCTTTTGGAAGAGGAGCGCCGCGCGCGTCGGGCGGATTTTGTGGCTCTCGGCCATCATAACGGGGATCTGAGCGAGGACGTGCTGCTGCGCCTTACGCGCGGCACGGGCTGGCCCGCGCTGGGCGGCATGGCGGCCCGCGACGATGGCCGCCATCTGTTGCGCCCCCTGCTTTTCACCCGGCCACAGGCGCTCAGGGAGCTGTTGCGCCAATGCGGCATTGCCTGGCGGGACGATGCCAGCAATGACAGCCCGGCCTTTACCCGCAACCGCCTGCGTCACAATGTCCTCCCCCTGCTGCGCGCGGAAAATCCATCACTGGACAGAAGCATGGCCGCGCTCTGGCAACTGGCGCAATGGGACGCGGACTACTGGGAAAAAACCCTGTCTGAAGCACTGGCCGCGCATCCCTGGCAGGAAGAGGCACACGACGGACATCCCTGTCTGATTCTTCCCCGCGCCCTGTTGGCGGCGCTGCATCCGGCGGCTCGTTTACGCCTCTACCTCAAGGTGGTGCGTCTGCTGATCGGCCGGACAAGCGGGGAATCGAGCGGGCAAGCCCGCTCTCGCACGCTGCTGGATTTGGACGCCGCGCTACGCGAGGGACGCGGCAATACCCGCTTTCAACTGCCCGGCGGCATTGAAGCCGCACTCAAGGGCGGCGCAATGCGTTTTTCCCGGACACTCGTCTTGCACAAGCACGCTTCGCATGAAGCGGACCGCCCCGATTTCCATGGAGAACAGGTGTGAGGGCCATACAGAAAAAACGGCTTACGGTTGTTGCTTTGGTGATTGCCTGTTCGGCAGTGCTTATGATTTTTTTTCTCTATACGGGCACTATTCTCTTCAATAACCCGCCACGAGAAAAATACCCCGTGCGCGGCGTGGATGTCTCGCGCCATCAGGGCGACATCAATTGGAAGGTGCTCTCACAACAGGACATAGCTTTTGCGTATATCAAGGCGACGGAAGGCAGTAATTTTGTTGATAAAAATTTTATGAAAAATTTTTCCGGCGCGTCTGAAACAGCTTTGCGCGTCGGCGCCTATCATTTTTTCAGTTATGACAGCAGCGGCGAGGCGCAGTATGCAAATTTCATTTCCGTTGTGCCGTTACGGGAGAATATGTTGCCGCCAGTGGTCGACATTGAATTTTACGGCGACAAAGAAGAAAATCTCCCGGACAGGGAAAAGACAAAAACAGAATTAAAAATTTTGCTGCAACTACTGGAAAAACACTATCAGATGAAGCCTGTCATCTATACCACCGGCAACGTATACGATCTATACATTATTGATGATTTTTACGAAAATGATATCTGGATCAGGAACATCTTTACGGAACCAAGGTTGGCTGACGGCCGCCCTTGGAAATTCTGGCAATATACCGCCAGAGAAAAACTGGCCGGATATGACGGAAGAGAAAAATATATTGATATGAACGCGTTTGCCGGAACACCGCAGGAATTTGCCGTATACCCCGCCCGTCTTGGCGCTCCTTAGAGTTGAAAGCTCTGGAAAGGATGGCAACAGCAATCATGGTCCAGTGCGGCGTCGGCTTTGAGATTGGATCAATTTCAAGCAAATCTACTGCGGGAAAAGAGCTGAAGGCCGCGCGGCATCTCCTCCCCAAACACTCACCCCGGAAAAGCCTTAATCTTCACGGGCCAGTTCCATGGCGGCGCGGGCTATGCCCCGGCTGCGCAGCCCCACCAGCTCACGTAACTGCAACTGTTTGCCGTGCTCCACAAAACTGTCCGGCAGGCCCAGACGCCGGATACACTGACCGCGCAGCAGACTGTGATCATTGAGAAATTCCAAAACAGCCGAGGAAAAGCCACCGGCCAGCGCGCCTTCTTCCACAATCAGCAGGCGGTCAAAACGCCGGGCCAGATCCGCCAGCTGTTCTTCCGGCAGGGGCTTGAGCCAGATGGGGTCAAAAACCAGGGGACTGAAACCCAGTTCTTTTTCCACGAGAGTCGCGGCCTCAAGAGCCGGGTGCGCGCGGTTACCCGCAGCGATGATGGCTATTTTTTCGCCCTGACGCAGCACTTCGCCCACGCCCGGCACGAGCTGACGCGGCTCTCCTTCCAAAGAGACGCCGAAGCCCGCGCCGCGCGGATAGCGCAGGGCGCAGGGGCCGTCGCCGTTCAGAGCGGTTTTCAGGCAGTGACGCAGCATGTCCTCATCGCGCGGGGCCAGCAGCCGGATCTGCGGAATATGCCGCAAGTAGGCGATGTCAAAGGCCCCATGATGTGTGGCCCCGTCCTCGCCCACCAGCCCGGCCCGGTCCACGCAGAAGGTCACGGGCAGATTTTGCAGGCAGACGTCGTGGATCACCTGGTCATAGCCGCGCTGCAAAAAAGTGGAATAAATAGCCAGCGCGGGCCGGTAGCCCTGGCTGGCCAGTCCGGCGGCAAATGTCACCGCATGCTGCTCACAGATGCCCGTATCCACAAAACGCTGCGGAAAGCGCTCACGGAAACGGTTGGTGCCCGTGCCTTCGGGCATGGCCGCCGTGATGGCGATGATCCGCTCGTCCTTTTCCGCCAGTTCCAGCAAAGTGTCGCTGAAAACGCGGGTAAAGGTGGGCAGTGCCGCCGAGGCCACGGGCAGGCCGGTTTCCGGCGTGAACAGGCCCACGCCGTGGTATTGGGTGGGATTCTTTTCCGCCGGGGCGTAGCCTTTGCCCTTGCGGGTGCGCACATGCAGCAGCACCGGTCCGTCCTCCACGGCGGCGGCCATTTGCAGATGCCGCCGCAGGGCCGGGATGTCATGTCCGTCCACCGGGCCGATATAGGTGAAGCGGAAGGCTTCGAAGAGCATGCCCGGCGTAAAGAAGGACTTGAAACTCCATTCGCCGCGCATGGCGTAAAGCGCCAGCTTTTGCCCGATGCGCGGGATGGAGCGCAGGAATCTGAGCACTTCCCGGCGGGTCTGGCGCACCCAGCGCCGCGAAAGCGTGCGGCTCAGAAACAGGGACAACGCGCCCACATTGGAGGAAATGGACATCTCATTGTCGTTGAGCACCACAATGAGCCGACGTCCCATATGCCCGGCCAGGTTGAGCCCTTCGAAAGCCTCTCCGGCGGTCAGCGAGCCGTCGCCGATGACCGCCAGCACATGGTGGCGCAGACCCGAGAGATCCCGAGCCAGGGCCATGCCCAGCGCCGCCGAAATGGAGGTGGAGGAATGGCCCACCCCGAAGTGATCGTAAGGGTTCTCGGCCATGCGCGGAAAGCCCGACAGGCCGCCCAGTGTGCGTAGCGTATGGAAGCTGCCGGCCCGGCCCGTGAGCAACTTGTGGGCATAGGCCTGATGGCCTACGTCCCAGATCAGCTTGTCCTTGTTCAGATCAAAAGTGGAAAGCAGGGCCAGGGTCAGCTCCACCACGCCCAGCGAGGGGGCCAGATGACCGCCGTTGTGCGCCACCACCTCAATGATGCGCCGACGCACCTCTTCCGCCAGCTCGGCCAGTTGGGGCTCGGAAAGAGCCGCAACCTGCGCGGGGTCGGTAATGCCGTCCAGAAGGGACGTTTCTGCCGTCTGGCTCATCTCAGGCCGCCCGGTTCACGGTATAATCGGCCAGAGCACGCAGGAAATCGGCCTCCGGCCCGGCAAAGTCCGCCAGCGCCGCCTGCGCCGCGTCAGCCTGGGCGCGGGCCAGTTCGCGGCTCTTCCCAAGGCCCACCAGAGAGGGATAGGTATTCTTGCCCTGCTCCGCGTCGCTGCCCGCAGGTTTGCCCAGCGTGGCCGTATCAGCCACCACATCCAGAATATCGTCGGCGATCTGGAAGGCCACTCCCAGAGATGCGCCGAAATCGCTGATGGACCGCAACGCCTTGTCGTGAGCTCCGGCCAGCAGGCCGCCGCACACACAGGAGGCCCGCAGCAGGGCTCCGGTCTTCATGGCGTGCATGCCCCGCAATTCCTCAAGGCTGACCCGGGAACGGCCGGTATAAATCATGTCCCAT
This sequence comes from Desulfovibrio sp., assembly GCF_018379785.1. GTDB lineage: Bacteria > Desulfobacterota > Desulfovibrionia > Desulfovibrionales > Desulfovibrionaceae > Desulfovibrio. Next base: position 8,190 of record NZ_JAGZUV010000030.1, on the reverse strand, counting down.
TCCTGCCCGCCCACCATGCCGGACGCCCCGGCGGCCAGAGCCAGTTCGGCCACGGCCCGGAGCAGCCTGTCAGGAGGCAGGGGCGCACGGCACATGATTACAAAGGCGTCAGTCAGCAGGCCGTCTCCGGCCAGAATGGCCGTGGCCTCGTCAAAAGCCTTGTGGTTGGAAGGCTTGCCGCGCCGCAGATCGTCGTCATCCATGGCGGGCAGATCGTCGTGGATCAGGGAATACGTATGGATCATCTCAATGGCCGCCGCAAAGGGCAGCGCCTTTTGCGGCTCCAGACCGCAGAGGGCGGCACAGCTCAGGCAGAGCACCGGGCGCAGCCGCTTGCCTCCGGCCTGCAGGCTGTAGAGCATGGACTCCTTGAGGCGCGCCGGTATGGGGCGGTCATCCAGACAGGCGGCCAAATACGTTTCCACTTCCCGGCCCCGGCTTTTGAGCAGAGCTTTCATTTCCTCCACGGGCATCACGGCTATTCCGCCTCCTGCGGCCCTTGGCCGCGTGCTGTACTCCCCACCTCATCCGGATTCAGAGATTTCAGCTCGCCGTCCTGCCAGAGGGAGAGTTCATGGCGAGCCTTCTCCAATTGTTCACGGCAAAAACGTGAACATGCCGCGCCTTCCTTGTACAGGGCCATGCCCTCTTCCAGCGGAAGATCGCCGGATTCCAGAGCGCTGACAATTTCCTGCAAGCGGGCCATTTTTTTCTCAAAAAGATTTTCTTTCTTGGGGCTCATGGGGCCTGACTCCCGGAATTAGCGGAATTGACGGACGGAAGGCGCTGGGCGCCGGAAGCGCCGGGCAGACCGGGGACGGACCGGGCCGAATCAGCTCCGGCCGGGACGTATGTCGCGGCGAGAAAAGGCTGCGGGTCCACGGACTGGCCCTGCACAATGAGCGAGAGATGCAGATGCGGCCCCGTCACCCGTCCGGTGGCGCCCACCAAGCCGATGATCTGGCCCTTGCGCACGCGCTCGCCGGGCCGGACTTTGGCTTCGGACATATGCAGGTACGAGCTGAAAACGCCCTCACCATGGTTGATGTACACCACATTGCCGGAAAAATACAGATTGTCCACCAGAACCACCTGACCGTCGGCGCAGGCCTGAATGGGCGAACCCTGCGCCCCGCGCAGATCCAGACCGCGATGCACGCTGCGCAGCTGGCCGTTGAACACCCGCTTCATGCCGAACAGGCTGGACACCCCCCCCGGAACGGGCCGCGCGAAGGGCAGTGTCCAGAGGCGTTCAGGCAGGGGATGGGTCAGAGCCTGACGCACTTTTTCGCGGTCATTCTTGATCCGGGCCAGCTGCGAGGCAGGCGGGTTGACATATTTTTTGTCCACCGTGAGCTTCTGCACCGGCCGGTCTTTGTCATAGAGGATCAGGCGGGTTTGCGCCACCGGCGTTGCGCTTTTGGCTTTTTTCGCCTCAGCCACGGCAGCCACGCCCAGTTCCAGACCGGCGGCCCCTTCATCCAGCGGCACGGGCAACAGGACCACCGCCCGCCACTGGCCGTTGTTTGGGCTGTTCTGCTGCGCGGCAGCCGTAACGGTCTTGCCCAGCCAATGAAAAACAAAGTGCCGGACCGGCTGGTCGCTGATGGCCTGCGCCAAAAAGGCGTCGCCCCTAGCCGCCTTTTCAGGCGCTTCCAGGCGCACTCCGGCCAGAACCGGAACACTGAACATAAGACAGGCCGCCAGCAGCGCCAGACGGCGCACGGCCAGGTTCAACAGAGTTCTCATTCTTTTTCCTCACCGGATTGCGCTTCTTCCGGGCTGACGCTCCTGACCACGGCGGCCAGACGGCCGTCGGCCAGGCGCACTTCAATATCCCGGCCGGGAGCCGTCTGTCCCACCGAACGCAGGATGCCGCCCTGCGCCGTGCGCACCAAGGCGTAACCACGATGCAATGGAGCCGACGGGTCATTGGCTGCCAGTGCCGATTCCAGGCTTTCCAGACGGCGGGAACGGTTTTCCAGCCAGGCGTCGCTCGCTGTCCGCAAACGATTCCCCGCCAGGGCCAGCGCATGTTCCGCATCGCTCAGGCGGTGCGGCAGGGCCGCCCGCAGGGCTGCATGCAACAAGACAAGACGCGCTTGGCGCACATCCAGTTTCTCTGGAGTCAGCGCGGCCCTGCGGGCCAGTTCCAGGCGTTCCCGGGCGCGGCCCTTGTCCGCGAGCCATTGCCGGGCAGCGCGTTGCAAAGCCAGGGAAAAGCGCGTCACCTGCTCGGACAGGCGGGCCTGATGGCGCGCGGGCGAGAACCAGCGCAGGGCGTTTTCCCGCTCCCGCAACAACAATTCCGCGCGTTCAAGGCGGCCGGCAGCGGCCCGCCGCAAAGCGGCAAACGCCTCGTCCAGGCGTTGCCGGAGTTCCGCGCGCAAAGGCCAGAGCAGTTGCGCCGCATGGGAGGGCGTGGCCGCGCGCAGGTCGGCGGTCAAATCCGCCAGGGTCACATCCACCTCATGGCCGATGCCCGCCAGCACGGGCAACCGTGAACAAAAAACAGCTTCGGCCACGGCCTCTTCATTGAAGGCCCAGAGATCTTCCAGCGAGCCGCCGCCCCGGATCAGCACAATGACCTGGGCCCAGCCCCGGGCATTGATCTCGTCCAAAGCCCGGATGATTTCCGGAGCGGCCTCCTCGCCCTGCACCGATGCGGGGAAAAGGCGTATCTCCGCGCCGCAGCCCCGATTCCGGGCCAGCTCCAGAAAATCGTGGATGGCCGCGCCGCTGGGCGAGGTGATCAGGGCCACCCGTTGCGGGTTCCAGGGCAGGGGGCGCTTGCGTTCCTGAGAGAAATACCCGGCTTCCGCCAGCTTACGCTTGCGCTCCTCAAAGGCCTGGGCCAGCAGACCCTGACCCGTGGGCTGCACCAGTTCCACCAGCAGCTGGTACTGGCCGCGCGGGGCATACACGCTGACCCGCCCGGCGCAGAGCAGATCCAGGCCGTTGCGCAACAACTCCAACGGCGAAGGCCGGGGCGTATCAAAGACCTCGCCGGTGAGCGGATCAAAGGCCCGCCCCTGCTCGGCCTGGCGTTGCTGTCCCCGGAACCAGACGCACTGCAACTGGGCGTCCTGGTCCTTGAGACTGAAGTAAATATGCCCGGAACCGGGACGAGAGAGGTTGCTCACCTCGCCGCGCACCCAGACAAAGGGGAAACGTCCCTCCAAGCTTCTGCGCAACTGTTCCGTGAGGGCCCGGACCGTCAGTATGCCGTCCTGCATAGGCACTGGCCGCAGCCGTCCCGGGCGGGATCAGGCCTGCTGCGTCTCCCAGCCGCGCCGTACCCCTGCGGCCCATTGGGAGAAATCCTCCTCAATGGCGTCCACGGTAAGTTCGCCTTTCTCACCGCTGCGGCGGTCCTTGCACTCCACGATGCCGCGCGCAAGCCCCTTGCCGCCCACCACAAGCTGCATGGGCGCGCCCAGCAGGTCGGCATCCTTGAATTTGACGCCCGGCCGTTCCTCACGGTCATCCAGCAACACGTCCACGCCCATATCCCGCAGCATGGCGTAAATCTCTTCGGCCTTAGCCGTAACTTCGGCATTGCGCGGGTCGAGGTTGAGCAGGATGCACTCAAAGGGGGCCACCGGCGGCGGAAAGACAATGCCGTTCTCGTCATGGTTCTGCTCAATGGCGGCGGCGGCCACGCGGGACACGCCAATCCCGTAGCACCCCATGATCATGAGCTTTTCCTTGCCATTCTCGTCCAGGAAGGCCGCGTGCATGGATTCGCTGTACTTGAGGCCGAGCATGAAGATGTGCCCCACCTCAATGCCCTTGGTCAGCTCGATGCGGCCGCCGCAACGCGGGCAGACATCTTCCGGCGTGATGGCGCGCAGATCCGCCCAAGCCGTGATCGCCGCGTCGCGGCGCAAATCCACATGCCTGAAATGGGCGTCCGCCGCGTTGGCTCCGGTGACGTAATCCGTGGCCCCCTGCAATTCCAGGTCGGCGTAAACGGGCACATCCAGGCCCACCGGCCCGGCAAAGCCCACCGGCGCATGGGTCAGAGCCTCCACCGTGGCGGCACCGGCCAGTTCCACTTCCTGGGCCTTGAGCAGATTCTTGAGCTTGATGTCGTTGACCTCACGGTCGCCGCGCACCAGGACGGCCACGGGCTTGCCGTCCACGCTGAAAAGCATGGTTTTGACCACAACCTTGGCCGGAACCCGCAACATGGCCGCCACTTCCTCCACGCTGTGCGCGCCGGGGGTAGCCACCTTTTCATAGTCCGGGCAGGCGCCCGTGCAAGCCTCTGTGCAAGCCTCGCCCTTCCAGACCACTTCGGCCCGTTCCACATTGGCGGCGTAATCGCAGTCATGGCAAAAGGCGATGGTATCCTCACCGGTATCGGCCAGGACCATGAATTCGTGGGAGAAATTGCCGCCGATGGAGCCGGTGTCCGCTTCCACGGCCCGGAATTTGAGGCCCAGGCGTTTGAATATGCGGGTATAGGCGTCATACATCAGCTTGTAGCTTTCTTCAGCCCCGGCGATGTCCGCATCAAAGGAATAGGCGTCCTTCATGACGAATTCGCGCCCGCGCATCAGGCCGAAGCGCGGCCGGATCTCGTCGCGGAATTTGCTCTGGATCTGATAGAGCCGCACGGGCAACTGCCGATAGGAGCGCACTTCGCCGCGCACCAGATCAGTGATCACTTCCTCATGGGTGGGGCCCAGGCAGTAGTCGCGCTCGTTGCGGTCCTTGAAGCGCAGCAGTTCCTTGCCGTAATGCTCCCAGCGGCCCGTCTCCTTCCAGAGATCGGCGGGCTGGACCATGGGCATGAGCAGTTCCTGAAAGCCGGCGGCATTGATCTCCTCGCGCACCACATCGGCGATTTTGTCAATGATTTTAAGCCCCAGCGGCAGATAAATGTACAGGCCGGAAGTGAGCCTGCGCACCATGCCCGCACGCAGCAGAAGTTTGTGGCTGACCACCTCGGCGTCGGCCGGGGATTCCTTGAGGGTGGGAATGTAACAGGAGCTGAAGCGCATGGATATTGCTTCCTTGCTATTGAGGTTTGCCGCCGCGCGCAGGGCGTCAGGCGGGCTGCCCCTTTTCATTGAGCAGCGTTTGCAATTCTTCCATAAAGGCCGCCAGCAGGGCTTCCTGGCCCCTGACCGAGCGGATGACCTCGCCTTTGCGAAAAATTATGCCCTTGTCCCGGCCTCCGGCCAGGCCCAGGTCCGCCTCGCGGGCTTCGCCGGGGCCGTTGACAACACAGCCCATGACCGCCACCTTGATGTCGGCCGTTGACTGGGCCAGACGTTCCTCCACGGCGCGGGCCAGGGCGAGGAGATCGATTTCCGTGCGGCCGCAGGTGGGGCAGGAAATGATTTCCGGCCCGCGCGAGCGCAGGCCCAGAGCGCGCAGAATTTCCCAGGCCACGGTGATCTCCTCCGCCGGGTCCGCAGTGAGCGAAACTCGCAGGGTGTCGCCGATGCCTTCGTGCAGCAGAATGCCCAGCCCCACGGAGGATTTGACCGTGCCGCGCAGCAGGCCGCCCGCCTCGGTGACGCCGATATGCAGAGGATAGTCGCAGGCCTCGTGCAGCAGACGGTAGGACGTGATGGTGTCCAGCACGGAAGAGGATTTGAGCGAAATCTTGGTGTCGTAAAAGCCGCGCCGCTCCAGCAGGCGCACATGCCCCAGCGCGCTTTGCACCAGAGCCTCGGGGCAGGGGCCGCCGTATCGCTTGAGCAGCGGCTTTTCCAACGAACCGGAATTGACGCCGATGCGGATCACGGCCTTATGTGCTTTGGCCGCGTCCACCACGTTGTCCACGTGCTCGCTGGGGCCGATATTGCCGGGATTGATGCGCAGGCCTTCCACGCCCGCTTCCAGGGCGGCGACAGCCAGCCGGTAGTCGAAGTGGATGTCCGCGATGAGCGGCAAAGGCGTGCCCGCGCGGATGGCGCGCAGGGCCCTGGCGGCGGCTTCGTCCGGCACGGCCAGGCGCACGGCCTCGCAGCCCCTGGCGGCCAGGCGCTCAATCTGGGCCAGGGTGGCGTCCACGTCGCGGGTGTCCGTATTGGTCATGCTCTGGACCATGACCGGCGCGCCGCCGCCGACAACCAGGCCGCCCAGCCGGATGGCGCGGGTTTTCGTGATGCGCATGTTCTGTCCCCCACCGCGAAAATTGCGGGCAACGGCGCGGGCCGCCGTCCTCACCCCATACTCCGACACTGAGGCGTTCTTGTATGCTATTTCGGGACACAAGCCAAGCCTTCATCTGGAACGCGTCTTGCATAAATTTTATGAACCCGGCCGGAACATTCCGCACTTTTTCCAAAAACGCACTCAAGTTCGCGGCCGGGCCGACGATAAGAACGATATCACCATGATTGAGGTTGCCATGCACAGTCCGTTGCGCCTTATTTTGTTCTGCGCGCTTCTGCTGCCGCTTCTGTCCGGCTGCAAAAATACCCCCACGCCCAATGATCCCGCCTATGTGGACGCAGTGGAAGTGAAGCTCAAATGCCGTGAACTGGCCGATCAGATGCTGGCCACCATGCCCAACGACGCCTTGCAGGGTTTTGTGGCCATGCCCACCTCCTTTGTGGACCAGAACAACACGTCGCGCTCTTCTCCGCTGGGCAGGCTCATGGGCGAAGCCCTGTTTTACGAATTCAACCAGCGCGGCTTTCCCACGCGGGAATACCGCCTGACCGGCCATATTTCCGTGGAAGGCGGCCGCGACGATCTGGCCCTGGCCGCCAATCAGATTGTGCCCACCAAGGGCCAGAAATGGGCCGCTCTGGTGGTGGGCACCTATTATGTGGATAAGGACGCCACCTTCGTCAATGCCCGCCTGGTGCGGGCCAGCGATGGCCTGGTACTGCGCACGGGCCAGCTCGTGCTGGTCAATACGCCGATTATCGCGCGGATGGGCAAAACCGATCCCGCGCCCGTGGCGGCCAAACCGGCTGCCGCGACGGCGCAAAACGAACGCCGCAGCCTGTATCCCTCGTTGTATACTCCGGCCAGTTCCATCAGCAGCGGCAGCATTCCCATTAAACAAGGCAAATAATGCCGGAAACGCCATGCGACACCTGTTTCTTTTTTCTTTCGCGGTATGGCTGGCGGCCTGCCCGCCCACAGTGGCCCTGGGGCAAAGTCTCTCGGCCTATGACAGCCCGTCCCAAGGCGCATCCTCTTTCGGCCAGGGGCCGGACATCAGCGCCACCTATCTGAAAGAGGCCCGTGAATATCGCAAGCAGGGGCGCTACGAACTGGCCCGCCAGTCCTACGCCCAGGCCCTGTCCACCTGCCGGAGCAATGCCAATCTGAATATCATCAAACGCGAACTGGCCGGTGTTGAACTTTTATTGCGCACCATGCGTTGAGGTTTGTCATGAGCCGTTTTCTTGTGATCATTCTGGTGCTCGCTGCCCTGCTCTTTCCTCTGACGGCCGCGGCCGTCGGCACGGTGCCCGGAGCCGCCAACAGCATTGCCGAACAATTGGACGATCAGCTGATGATGCGCTATGCGGGCGATGATCCCGGCACGAGCAAAAAACAGCGCCAGGCTCTGGCCCGCGCCCGGATCATGATCATGGGCACCACTCCGGCCAATATCAACAATCTTGAAGCGGCCTCTCCCCTGGCCCGCCAGATGACCGAGGAAATTTCACGCTGGCTGGTCAACGCGGGCTATCGCTACCAGGAATTACGCAAGGGCAGCTATATCCGCTTCGACAAGCGCACGGGCGAACTGATCCTGACCCGCGACGTGCGCAAGCTCGCCAGCACCCTGGGCACCGGCCAGGCGGTCCTGGCGGGCACCTATGTGGTCAGCGGCGAACAGGTACGCTTCAGCATGAGCCTGATCCACACCACCAGCAACGAAGTGCTGGCCAAGGGCACGGCCACGGTGCCCATTACCGATGACCTGCTGCCCCTGCTGGAAGATCAGCCCGCGGGCAGCGGCAAGGTGCCCACAGTTTACACCCGGTTGCAGTAGAGCCCAGTGTCGCGTCAAGCAACATCCACCACAAAGCCGTAAGGGGTTGCGCGCCGCCACAGGCGGCGTAATCACAGCAAAAACCGCGTATTTGGCTGTGATCTTCACGCCGAACCACCAGGTGAGGCGTGACGTCTCACGGGGAGACATCAACTTTTTCAATGACAGATAACTTCATATATGCTATCTTCTTTGTAGAAGGAGGAAAGCAA
>NZ_JAGZUV010000029.1:0-34249 GCF_018379785.1 Desulfovibrio sp. | reverse complement strand
GCCTTCTATCTTTTACAGCGCAATCCCGAAGCTCTCACCCGCCACTATCTGGACGGGATTTCCGCGCGCACGGGCCTGATCTTCTGTGTGGAAGCCGTGGACGTGGTGCTTTTGCCCGTGCCTTCCATCGCGGTGAGCAACGCCTCGGTGCGTGGAAAGGACCTGCATTTCTCCGTGGCCTATGCCACCCTGCGGCCTGATTTTCTGGCCCTGCTGCGCGGGGAATTCGTGCCGCGCAATATTTCCCTGCTGCGGCCCAAGCTGGGCGGCGCGCTGCCCCTGCCCCTGGGGGATATGGACGCGCTGGCTGCCCGCCTGCGCGGAAACGGCGGCGGCCTGCCGGATCTGCCCGACGGCTGCCGCATGACCATTGTCCAGGGCGAAGCCGAGCTCATCGGCACGGACGGCGCGCACCTGCAATTGAGCGGCCTGCAATGCCGTCTGGACACGGAAGCTCCGGCCGGTGTCAGCGGCAGGGTGCATCTGGGCGCGGTTCTGCTGCGGCGGCAGGGAGCGCCCCTGATTCGTCTGGACAATTTTCTGGCCGAAGGGGAAAGCGACCTGCGGGCGCCGCTCACGGCCACGCCCAGGCTGCGGCTCAGCGGCTCGCTGCGCTGGCCGCCCTTCCTTGAGCGCTTCAACATGGCTCTGGATCTTCAGGGCGGGACCACGGGCCGGACGGCGCGCGCGGATCTGCGCGGGGAACTGGTCAAAGACCGGGAGCTGCTGCCGTTCTCCGTGGCGGGCACGGCGTCCATGCGCGGCAGCGAGCCGGTTGTCAATCTGGAGCGGCTCCGGCTGGAATTCGGGCCGGACAGCGGGGAGCTCAGCGGAACCCTGCGTCTGCCCGGCGCGCTGCAAAACAAGGAGCAGGGCTTCAGTCTGGACGGCCGCCTGCTGCTGCACCGCGCCAGCCTGACCCAGTGGCTGGGCTTTGCCCGCAATCTCGCGCCCGGCCTGCAACTGGCCCTGGACAACCTTACCGACGGCAGCCTGGATTTTCATCTGGACGGCCTGGGCCTGACGGTGCCGCGCATTGCGGTGCGCTGCGCCGGGGCGCGCTTTACCGGTTCGGGCGGAGTTGCCAGCTGGGCCAAGCCGGAGGTGGCTCTGGATCTCAGGGCCGAGCGCCTCAATCTGGGCCTGGCGATTCCCGAGTCCGTGGGCAAGCCGCCCCTGGGGCCCCGTTTTTTCCACGATTCGCTGACGCCTCTGCCCGGCGAGCCTCTCAAGCCGGGTGAAACCGGCGTGGACTACGACATCCGGCTGGCCGCCGCCAAAGTGGATTACGGCCCCCTGCTCATTGAGGACGCCAAGGTGGTCATCAGCCCCGGAAAAATGGACAAAAACGGCCTGGAGGACACCCTGCTCACGGCGGAGGGGCGGCTCTACGGCGGCAGCGTGCGCGGAGAGTGCATTCTGGGCGGCGGCCCCGAGCTTCCCTATGCCATCAAGATGCGCTTCCGCGACGTGAACGGCGCTCCCCTGGGCAGGGCCATGCCCGTGCTGCCCATCAAAAGCGGCCGTCTGCGGGCCGATGTGGACATTATGAGCCAGGGCCGCGAACTGGATGTCTTTCTGGGAAAACTGCGGGGCACGGTGAGCGCGCGCGGCGAGCAGGGGGCTCTGCGCCTGCCCGGCGCGTCCGGAAATCTGGCCTTCACGGGCATGGATGTGGAACTCAGGGCTCGTTCCGCCGCCTGGGAAAAGGGCCGTCTGGGCCTGGACGGCCAGTGGAGCGGCGCTCTGGACAGCGTGGACCTGAACGGCCGGGCGGATCTGAACGGCCGGCTCTGGTTCAGCGGCGACGGCGGCGGCAACGGCAATCTGGACTTTCAGAACCTGCCCGGCAGCCTGGCGCTGCGCCTGAGTCCGGCGCTCAGCGCTCTGCCCGAGGGCCTGCAGGCGGACCTGAGCGGCGAATTTTCCTGCCAGGGCGCGCGCAACCAGCTCGCTGTCGGCAAGGCCCATGCCAATGCGCTGGGCGTGGAGCTGCGGGGCCAGGCCCAGGTCAACAGCGGCAAGGGCGGCCTTGCCTGGCAGGGCTCGGTTTCCGCGTTCAGCCGGGACCTGGGCCGTACCCTGCGGCAGGCTTTCAGCACGGCGGCCAAGCTGCCGCCCGACCTGAACACGCTCTCTCTGGAGACGGATTTCAAGGGCACTCCGGAAACGCTTTCTCTCAGCAACATCCGCGCCCGCGTGGACCAGAGCGCGGTCAGCGGCTCGCTGAGCGCCTCCATGCGCAAGTCGCAGCCGGTTCTGGATTTCAATCTCAGCGTGGACAAGTTAGACCTGAATCGCTACCTGGACGACAAAAGGGACGCTTCCGCCAAAAAGGCCGCGCCCAGGGCGGCGGGCGGCAAATGGGACTTCCGCTTCCTGCGGGCCTTCAACGCCAAAGGCGAACTGCGCGTCAAGGAACTGTCCGGCTGGCGTTTCAAGGTGCAGGATCTCAAGCTGCCGCTCAGCCTGGAAAACGGCCGGTTGAGCTGCGGGCCCAACACTGGCCGTTTTTACGGCGCGCCCCTGCAAAGCCAAGCCGCCATCGACTTCACAAAGGGTCTGCGTTTTGAGAGTTCCCTCTCCGTGACGGACTTCGACCTGACCGCCGCCAGCCGGGACAGGGGCGGCAGCGCGGCCCTGGGAGGCCGGGGCAGCATCAGTTCCGAGGTCCGGGGCGCCCTGACCGGACCGGGCCAGCTGCCCGCCGCCCTGAACGGCCTCTGGCGTTTTAGCGTGCGCGACGGTTCCTACCAGAAACGCGGCACTGACGGCCGACTCAAGGGCAAGCCCACGCGTTTTGATCTGGCCTCGGCCTCGGGCGATATCGCGTCCGGGGTGGTCCACAGCGGCGACTTCAGCCTGCAGGGACCGGGGCTCAAGGTTCACGGCGGCGGCTGGATAGATCTCAACAAGGAAACCTTGGACTGCAATTTTACCGTGAATATGAAAAATCTGCCCGATTTTCCCCTGCGCCTCTACGGCAGCCTGCACGACAGCAAAACTTCCATCGGCGCGGGCAAGCTGATCCTGAACACCATCGGCGGCATCACCTCGGGCTTTGTGGACGTGCTGGGCGGCATTGTGGAGGGAACCTGGAAGTTGTTCCGATAAAATTTTTTAGAGTAGTTTGCTCTTGAAAATATCCAGGCGCACGGCGTGGGCTTTCGCGGAAAATCCGTATCGCGACGCCTTGCAAGGCGAGTTCACTTTGCCGTTAGGCGATATTTGCAGGCGCGACATGCCCTGTTTGGCGGTTTAGCAACGCAGGGGGAAAATCGTTACCTTTTATCTGACATAACTGACATGGTTTTAGCATCTTTCGAGATCTATTTAGAATATATTGAATTTATTTAAAAATATAAGACAGTTATATTTTTGCCTTTTCCATTATGTAAAGAGTCTCCTTAATAAAAAAGGTGCAATGTCATGGCAGAGGATTCGCAACGGATAGCTCAATTGAATGTGGAACTGAAACAAAAACTGTTGCGGTATCTGGATTCCCCCTGCATCTATCCAACTGCCATCGAAGGTTTCAATCTGGTTCGCCGTGAGGATGTGGGGACGCCTGAGCAATGTTTTGAAAAGCCGCTAGTGGGGCTTGTGGTCCAGGGAACCAAACACTCCCTTATGGGCGGCCGGGAATTTGTCTATACGGAAAACCAGTGCATTGTGGCCGGGATAGATATGCCTATCTCTTCCTATGTTATCAACCCCACGCATGAGACACCCTTTCTCTTCCTCTATCTCTATTTAGACAGACATTTGCTTTCATCCTTGACATTGGAGATGAAACACAATTTTCCAGAAACTTCTGAAGATTGCACCAGTGTTTCCATTGCCGATGCCGGTTCAGATATTTTGGAAATGTTTCTCCGCCTTGTAGATCTTCTTGAAAAACCTGAACAAATATCGATTCGTGCCCCGATGATGCTGCGTGAACTCCATTATCTCCTGCTTATAAGCCCGCATGGCAACATCTTGCGGCAATTGAACACACCGGGCACGCAGAATAATCAGGTTGCTCAAGCCATAACCTGGATACGAGAAAATTATAAAATTCCGATGCGTGTGGAATCGCTGGCACGACAGGTCAGCATGTCAACGGCGAATCTGCACCGGCATTTCAAGCTGCTTACGGGGCTCAGTCCCTTACAATATCAGAAACAACTGCGCTTGTATGAAGCTCAACGTCTCATGTTGGTGGAGAACGAACGCGCTTCCAGCGCGGCTTTCGCTGTAGGTTACGAAAGCATGACGCAATTCAACCGGGAATATAAAAGAGTTTTTGGTGAGCCGCCGCTCAGGGATCTGAATCGTCGCCGCGTCGTTTCCACACTGTGAATAAGCGGAGGTGGTTCCCGCATCCGACGAAAGCGATTTCAAAACGCAACGCCGAGGGCCTCATGCGCAAGCGTAGCAGCGGCTTTTACAGCCTGATGACGGTCTTCAAAACGGATTCGGCCGGGGAAATCTGTTTCTCGAAAGCGTGCTGAAGCTGATCCAGCGGCAGAATGTCGGTCACATACTTTTCAGCGTCGATGATGCCTTTGGCGATGAGGTCAATGGTTTCCGTAAATTCCTTTCGGGTGCAGGAAACACTCCCGGTCAGGCGGACTTCATGCAGCACGGCGCGGTTCAGTTCAAAAGGAACCGTAGGCGTCATCGAGTTGCCGATCATCACTATTTCGCCGCCGGGTTTCACGCCGTCCATGCAGGCGGCAAGGGATTCTCCCGCGCCGACAGCCTCGAAAACAACATCGAAGCCGCCTTCGGATGCCTCCTGCATCTTTGCGGCACGATCGGGATCGTTCCCGTCAAAATAAGCGTCGAAATCGCCTATTTCCCGTGCCTTGCCCGTTTGCCTCTCATCAATCCTGGACATGGCCAGAGCGGAGGCTCCCGCTTTCTTGGCCAGTCCGCCGATAAGCTGCGCGATAATGCCGCTGCCGACCACCAGCACCTTGTCGTGCAGTTTCAGACTGGACTGCCTGACCGCATGATAAGCAACCATCAGAGGGTCAATCAGCCCGGCGGCGACGTCCGACACCGTATCCGGCAGCTTGTAGGCATTCCCGGCCTTGCCGACAAAGTATTCCGCATAGCCGCCGTTGCATACGAAACCGATGTAATTCGTGCCGTGCACATCCCGGCAAAGATGTTCCTTGCCCGCCCGGCACATATCGCATTTGCCACAGTACAGGTTGGCCCAGAACGTCACGCGGTCGCCGATTTGAAAACCGCTGTCGCCGGGATCGACCACCACGCCGCAAAATTCATGTCCCATATGGAAATTGTCGAGGGGTTCCGGACTCCAGCCTTTTCCGGCCTTCCACATGTGGATGTCGCTGCCGCACACCCCGCAGGCGGAAATCCGTATCTTCAACATGCCCGGAGCCATTTCCGGAACGGGCACCCGCCTGATTTCAATCCGCTGCGGCCCGGTCAGCACTCCAGCTTTCATCATTTCCTGTTTCATATCGATTATCCTTTTCCATGGCTCGGAATTCGCCCGGCGGACACACCCCTGCTCATTATTGTGTGTCCGCCGGAATTGGCGAACGTTACTAACTTTTTTGAACCTGTCTTTGCTGTTCCGCCGGGTAGCGGTCGCCCACGATCTCCACCCTTGAAAGCGCATCTTCAAGTTCCTTCCATTCTTCCGGGCTCACCGCCAGATTGGCCGCCCGGATATTTTCTTCCAGGTGGGACAGTTTGGTCGTGCCCGGAATGGGAACGATCCCGTCTCCCTTCTGCAACATCCAGCCTAAAGCGGCCTGCGCGCCGGTGATGCCTCTGGGACGGCCGAAGCGGTTGAGAACTTCCACAAACATCAGATTTTTTCCCAGAGCTTCAGGCGCGAACCGGGGCAAGGTGTTGCGATTGTCGTTGCCGGAATCGAATCGGGTGTATGCGGTCATGTCCCCGCCAAGGAAGCCCCGATTGAGCGGGCTGTAGGGCACAAAGCCGATGCCGAGTTCCTCAAGTACAGGGAAAATATCCTTTTCCGGTTCGCGCCACATCAGGTGGTATTCACTCTGGACGGCGGTGACGGGTTGCTCGGCGTGAGCGCGGCGGATGGTTTCCGGCCCCACTTCGCACAGGCCGAAGCGTTTCACCTTGCCTTCACGAATGAGCTCCTTGACGGTTCCGGCCACATCTTCAATGGGCACTTCGGGGTCAAAACGATGCTGATAGAAAAGTTCGATGGCATCGACCTTCAGTCTCTTCAGCGATCCTTCCGCGACCCTGCGAATATTTTCCGGACGGCTGTTCAACTTGCCGGTCTGATAGACTCCATTGACGATGCTGTGACCGAACTTGGTCGTGACGGCGACCTTGTCCCTATATGGGGCCAGGGCCTCTCCGGCGAGTTCCTCATTGGTCAGCGGCCCGTAGACCTGAGCGGTATCAAAAAGGGTGACGCCGTGCTCGGCGGCCCGGCGTATCACCTCAATCACCTTCTTTCTGTCGGGGGAAGTGCCGCGATTGTAGTTCGCGCCCATCACGCCGAACCCCAGAGCGGACACTTCCATGCTGAACTTCCTGTTCCCAAGAGTGCGCTTTTTCGTCAACAGCGGCAGATCAAGGGAACTTTTCCTTCCAGATGCGCGAGAAATCATGGAACTTCCTTCCGCAGCCATACCCACGCCCGAAAATCCTCCCATCAAAACAGGGGCGGCAACCAATACCGCGGCGGCCTGCAAGACTCCACGGCGGCTTATTTCCTGAACCGGCTTTTCCTTTGTATCGCTCATTATAATTCTCCTTTTACCTGCAAGTTTTCATCTTGCCGCTTATAATCCCATAAGCATGGCCGGATTCGCGCGAATCATCATGCCAATATTCTTTTGAGACACGCCACCTCTGAGCAACGTCCTGATGCGCATCCGCATTTCTTGTGGTTCAAAATCTATGGCTGGACAATACGCGTGCCCATGCTCCTGAACCAGCTATGATACTCGCATCTTTTTGCCTATTTCTACAGGAAACGCCTTGGCCGTATCCTTCCTTGCATAAGCTGCTGGCCTGCACAGCCGGAACGTGGGCAAGGAGCTTTCCATAACATCCTCCCGGAAGCGGTCTGGGGCGGCAATCTGCCCCGGAACCTCCCCGCGCTGTGGGGCCTTATGGCGACCCGGCGTAAAAAAACGGAAAGTACGGTATGATCCGCCTTTGACCGTGCCCCGCACCGACGCGTCTCTCTTTCCCGCCGCTCCCACGAGCCGCCTGTTCTTCGCCGCCCCCGTTGACAGAGTGGTTTTTCCGGGCTAGAACCGCAAAGAGCGTGTTCTTTTTTGCACAAATCAACATCCGGTTCCGTCAAGGAGAGCAACGGTGAATATCCTGATTTTCGGACCCAACGGCAGCGGCAAGGGCACCCAGGGCAATCTGATCAAACAAAAATACAATCTTGCCCACATCGAATCCGGCGCCATCTTCCGCGAACATATCGGCGGCGGCACGGATCTGGGCAAAAAAGCCAAGGCCTATATTGACCGCGGCGACCTGGTGCCCGACGACATCACCATTCCCATGGTGCTGGAAACCCTGAAGACCAAGGGCAAGGACGGCTGGCTGCTGGACGGCTTCCCCCGCAATATGGTCCAGGCCCGGAAGCTCTGGGAAGCCCTGCGGAAAGAAGGCCTCAAGCTCGACTACGTGGTGGAAATTCTGCTGCCGCGCGAAGTGGCGAAAAACCGGATCATGGGCCGCCGCCTCTGCAAGGAAAACAACAATCACCCCAACAATATCTTCATTGACGCCATCAAGCCCGACGGCGACAAATGCCGCGTCTGCGGGGCCGAACTTTCCGCGCGCAGCGACGACCAGGACGAGAACGCCATCAACAAGCGCCACGACATTTATTACAATACCACCGACGGCACCCTGGCCGCCGCCTATTTCTTCAAGAAGCTGGCCGACGAGGGCAAGACCAAATACATTGAACTCAACGGCGAAGGCAGCATCGACTCCATCAAGGAGACCTTGCTTTCCAAATTGAGCTGAATTCCGGCCGTACCCTCGCATATTGTAAGTGCCCCTTATGGGGCACTTTTTTTAAGATTATCCCGGTTCCGGCAGCTTCCCTTTTGAGAATAATGCGTCTATGCTTTCGGCCACAATCTCAGCCTGCCCGCAAAAATGCCCGTGCCGGAGCCCTCCTGCTGTCAGGGCGGGAATGCCGGCCGCGTCCGGGAAGACCGGCACGTCGTTTGCGGGTGCCGCACCGTAGCGGAAGATTACCGGATGGCAATGTCTGTAACGGATGATCGCATGTCCAAATTGTCCACCGCCATAGTTTCCGCGTTCTTCCTCGCCGCGCTGCTCGGGGGCTTGCTTTATTCCATCCGGGACTACAATGCCAGCACCAAACAGGACATTACCTCCAATCTGACCCAGCGTCTGCAGGAATCCACACACTATGCGGCGGAGAACTTTCAGCGCCAGCTCAGGGAACGCTTCCGCGATCTGGAGGGAGCGGCCCGTCTGCTTTCTTCCCGCGAAAATCCTGTCACCCGGGAAAATGCCAGGAATTTCGGCCTGATGCTGGAGCCGGGCATCCGTAATTTCGGCATTCTGGCGCCGGACGGCAGGGGATTTTCCGCCTTGGGCAAAGAGCTCGACCTCAGCGCGGACGCCTATTTTCAGCGCGCCCTGCGCGGCGAGGCGAGCATTTCCTCCGGCATTGTTTCCACTGACGACCACAGCCGGGTGCTGGCCCTGGCCGTGCCTGTAACACGCGAGGACAAGGTCCGGGCCGTGCTGGTGGCGGGCATCAATATTGACGCCTTGCAGGCCAGCATAGAAACCAGGGCCTTTGACGGCCGGACCTCCAACCTGGTTTTCGACAGCCAGGATCGCGTACTTTTCGGCGCGTTGCCGCAAGGGCGGGATATGGACGTCCTGATCAGGCACTTCAAACAGACGCAACCGCCGCATACGGTCTCCCAGGTGCGGGATTTCTTCAAGGGCATGCGTCAGAACGGCGACAAGGTGCTGCACTTCAAAGGCGCCGGCTATTCCTTTTACATGAACCGCGTGCCTCTGGCGCAAAACGACTGGCAACTGGTTTCCATTCTGCCGCAAAGCGTTCTGAATGAACGTATCGACCAGCAGAATGCCGTCACCCGCACGCTGATGCTGCGCGTGACGGTCATCACCGTTTTGCTGCTGCTCTACCTTTTGTACAGCCAGCGCCGTTCCCACCGCAAAATACGCAGCCAGCAGGAAGAATACAGCGCCATTATCGCCAATATTTCCGGCGGAATACAGAAGTTCAGCGGTGTGGACGGCAGCTTTCTGTTTCTCAGCCAGAATTATCTGGATCTGCTGGGCTACAGCCGGGAAGAGTTCGAGCGCATTTACGAAAACACTTTTGCCAACACTATTTACGAAGAAGACCGCGACGAGGTTCTGCTGACCATTTCCCGGCAACTGGAAAAGAGCAAAGCCATTGATGTGGAATACCGCACCCGGGCCAAAAACGGCAGTCTGGTCTGGCTCTACAACAAGGGCACCCTGGCCTGCGACGAACGGCGGCAGCCCTATATCGCAAGCATTGTCTTCGACATCACGCACAGCAAAGAAATGCAGCAGGCCCAGCGCATTTCCGATGAACGCTATCATTTCATTCTTGAGCAGCACGATATCATTATTTTTGAACAGGATCTGCTCAACGGTGATTTTTATTGCAGCACGCGCTGGATGCAGTTGTTCGGCTCGGCCTTCAATATTCTGGAACCGGACCCGGACGGCAGCCAGATTCCGGTGCATCCGGACGACCGGGACGCGCTGCGCGACTTTCAGGACGCTCTGCAGCAGACAAAGCGCGTGGCGGAAATGCGCCTGTGCGACGTGGACGGCCTGTACCGCTGGTACAGGATCGAAGCCTCCAACATCATGGACGACAGCGGCTGGCCCATCTACGTCATCGGAATCATCACGGACATCGACAACCAGAAGAACCTGGAGCTCACCCTGCGCAATCAGGCCGCGCGCGACAGCGCCACCGGCATGTACAACAAGCTGGCGACGGAACAGGCCATCGCCCGCTTCCTTGACCGGCACAACCTGGAAGGGGCGGGCGGCTATGCGCTGTTCATGATCGATTTCGACAACTTCAAGATCATCAATGACCGCTTGGGCCACGCTGTGGGCGATCAGGCCATCTGCGCCATGGCCCGGATCATCCGCCAGAATTTCCGCGCTGCGGATATTGTGGGGCGCATCGGCGGCGACGAATTTCTGGTTTTCTGTACCGAACGGCTGAGCATGCTCCGGATCCGTGAGCGGGCCGCCAAACTGGGCGGCGAACTGCACACGGAATGGGGCGAGGGCGAAAGCCGTTACGTGCTGACCGCCAGCATGGGCGTGGCCTGCGCCCCCGGCGACGGGCGCAGCTTCGCGGAACTCTACCAGCATGCCGACGAGGCCACCTATCAGGCCAAGCATATGGGCAAAAACGGTTGTGTCTTCTATGCGGAAATGCGCGAGGCGGGCGCGCTGCCGCCCCCGGCCGGAGCCAGCGTGGTCAATACGAATATCGACGCCGCGCCGGATATTGAAAACGGCGGGGGCGCCTCCGAAGCCTAGGGCCGGGCGGTGATGCAATGGCGCGGGTTTCGTGCTTCGCGCCGGTCGCTGGGGAACTTGTGAGTCTTATGAATGCCCACGGTCATGGGCTCCGCGAACCGATAGTCAAAAAGATTGCTGCCGCGATCCGTGGCAGTGCTGTCTTTATCTTTACGTTACAGTCAAGGCAACACGGCTTTGCCGCCACGTTGGGAAAAAGAGCCGCTTTGGGCGGCTCTTTTTCCGGTCATGAGCGGCTCACCCGGACTCAGGCGGCCGTATCGCCGCCCAGATCGCGCAAGGGCTTGCCCGCCATCAGATTGCGCTCCAGATGTTCCAGGCTCACGCCCTTGGTTTCCGGGGTTATCCTGACGGTCAGCCAGATGAACAGGGCGTTCAGGGCGGCGAACAGCCAGAAGGTATGGGCCGCGCCCTGCCAGGCCAGCAGCGGCGGAAACATGTAGCCGATGCAGGCGTTGGCCAGCCAGTTGGTGGTCGTGGAGCACATGATGCCGAATTCGCGGCTTTTGAGCGGCTGGATTTCGGAGCAGAGCACCCAGACCAGCGGCCCGGCGCTCATGGCGAAGCCGATGATAAAGACCAGCAGCACGCCCACGGAAAAGAGCCGCGCCCCGGCGGTGTCCGTGCCCAGGTGAAACATCAGGCCCAGCAGGCCCATGCTCAGGGCCATGACCGTATAGCCCAGGGTGAGGATGGGCCGCCGTCCCCAGCGGTCCACCAGGCCGATGGCGATGAACGTGGCCAGCACATTGGTCAGGCCCACGGCCACCGTACCCCACATCTGCTGCTGAATGCCCGCGTAGCCCGCTTCCTCAAAGATTTTGGGCGCGTAGTACATGATGACGTTTATGCCCGTGAATTGCTGCATGAGCTGCAAGAGCATGCCCAGCCCCACGACCCGGCGCACGTTGCGGTTGCTCTTGAACAACTGCCAGCCCTCCTGCCTGACGGACAGACTCTCGCGGATTTCAGTCAACTCTCCGGCGGCCTCTTCCGGACTTTCGCGCAGACGGGTCAGCACGGCGCGGGCGTCGTCCACGCGGCCTTGCATGGCCAGCCAGCGCGGGCTGCGGGGCAGAAAAATCACCGCCGCCAGCAAAAGGGCCGAGGGGATGCCGGGGATGCCGAACATCCAGCGCCAGGCCCCGGAAGAACTCAGGGCCGTGTCGATGAGATAGGCCGCCAGAATGCCGATGGTGATCATCAACTGGTACAGGGAGATGATCCCGCCCCTGAAGCGCACGGGCGAGATTTCCGAGAGGTAGAGCGGCGCGGTGAACGAGGCCACGCCCACGGCCAGGCCCAATACAAAGCGCCCGGCGATGAGCCAGGAAACCTGCGGGGCCCAGGCCGCCAGCGCCGAACCCAGTACAAACAGGGCGGCCGCGATCATCAGACTGATCTTGCGCCCCAGTTCCTTACAGAGGCGGGACCCGGCCACGGCGCCCACGGCGGCGCCCAGCATCAGCACGCTGACCACCCACCCCTCGGCATCGGCGTCAATGGCGAACTCTTTGGTCACAAAGGGCAGCGCCCCGGAAACCGAGCCGATGTCCAGGCCGAACAGCAGGCCCGCCAGCGCGCCCGTAAAACAGACAAAAACCACAAAGGTCAGATTTTTCATTGGTGTCATATATGATTGTCCTTTGGCACGGCCCGTGACCGTGCCGATGGTGATGCCTGTACTGTGAGCCGGCCCTCGTGTTTTGACAAGCGGTGTTCCGTCTCCCGCTCCGTCTTGCCAAAGACGGCGTTACGGGCCAGAATCGAAAGTAGGGCGCGTTAAGGCCGGTGAGCACGGCGTGGCGGATGCGTGCATGCGCGACGGCGCACGAAGGTTCCGCAGCGGCCTTCAGCCGGATTTTTACGGGGTGGATTACATTGTTGACGGCGCGCGCCAACCGACGCGAGCCCGAGGAAGAGGGAGAAGAAACATGGCGATTCTGGTCTGCGGCGGAGCCGGTTACATCGGCTCGCATAATGTACGCGCCCTGCTGGCGCGCGGCGAGGAAGCCGTGGTCATCGACAATTTTCTGACCGGACATCGCCAAGCCGTGCCCGCGGGCGTGCGCCTCCATGAAGGGGATATTCGTGATCCCGAAGCCCTGGACAGGGTCTTCAGCGAAAACCGCATCGACGCGGTGCTCCACTTCGCGGCCAGTTCTCTGGTGGGCGAGAGCATGGAAAGGCCGCTGGCCTATTTCAACAACAATGTCCACGGGATGCAGATGCTGCTGGAAGCCATGCAGCGGCATGGCGTGGACAAGATCGTCTTTTCCTCCACGGCGGCGGTCTATGGCGAGCCGCGACGCGTGCCCATCGAGGAGAACGACCCCACCCGGCCCGCCAACCCCTACGGCGAAAGCAAGCTGATGATGGAAAACATCATGCGCTGGGTGGGCCGGACGCACGGCATGCGCTCCGTGATACTGCGTTATTTCAACGTGGCCGGGGCTCTGCCCGGCGGAGCCATCGGCGAGGACCACCGGCCGGAAAGCCATCTTATTCCCCTGATCCTCCAGGTGCCCCTGGGCCTGCGCGAACATATCACGGTGTTCGGCGAGGACTATCCCACGCCCGACGGCACCTGCATCCGGGACTATCTGGACGTCATGGATCTGGCCGACGCCCATATGCGTGCCCTGGACCACCTGCGGCGCGGCGGCGAAAGCGTCATCTGCAATCTGGGCAACGGCCGGGGATTTTCCGTACGGGAGATGATTGAGGCCGCGCGGCGGGTCACGGGCCACGCTGTTCCGATGCGCGTGGGGCCGCGCCGTGCGGGCGATCCGGCCCGGCTGGTGGCCTCGGCGCGGCGCGCGCGGGATATCCTGGGTTGGGAACCCAGGGTGGACATCGAGGGCATCATCGCCTCGGCCTGGGAATGGCATTGCGCGCATCCCCACGGCTTCGGCGACTGAGCCCGAATCTGCTTTTTCGTTTCTTCCCCGGCGCCGCGCTCATCCTCGGCATCGGGGGCGTTCAGCTTACTGTTCTTGCATCCGGGCCACCAGAGCCCGCAGCCCCTCGGTCTGGGCCGCGAGCCCGGCCACGGCCCTGGCGGCTTCCGCCATGCTTTCGGCGGTCTGGCCGACCATGCTGTTGACCCGTTCGATATTGGCGTTGATCTCCTCCGAGGCGGCGGACTGCTGCTCGCTGGCCGTTGCAATGGCCCGAACCTGGTCGGCCGTGGCCTCGGCGGTGCTCACGATGTCGGTCAGGGCATGGCCGGAGTCATTGGCAAAGCCCGTGGCCTTGTCAATCTGGAGCACGGCGTTTTCCACAGAGGCCATGCTTTTGTTGGTGCTTTCCTGAATGGCCTGGATGGCGCTGCTCACGTCGTGAGTGGAAGCCATGGTTTTTTCGGCCAGTTTGCGCACCTCGTCAGCCACCACGGCAAAGCCTCGCCCGGCCTCGCCCGCGCGGGCCGCCTCAATGGCCGCATTCAAGGCCAGCAGATTGGTCTGGTCCGCAATATCGGAGATCACGGTCATAATCCGGCTGATGGCCCCGGCATGCTCGTTGAGCTGCTCCATGTCCGTGCGCAGTTCCAGCGAAACCGCGTGCACCCGCTCAATGCTTTGCAGCGACTGATGCACGATCTGCGCGCCGCTTTCGGCCTTGGCCCTGGTCTCGCCGGAGAATTGGGACGTGCTGGAGACATTGCGGGCCACTTCCTGCACCGTGGCGTTCATTTCATTGATGGCCGTGGCGGCTTCGGCCAGGCTCCGGGCCGATTCGGAGGCGATCCGGTCGGATTGCTCAATCTGGACCGAAAGCGCGCCGGAGGCGTCGGAAATGACCCGGATGGCCTCGTCCAGACTCTCGGCCACGCCCAGCATGGCTTCGGTCTTGGCCTGGGCCGCCGCGCCCGCCTCTTCCGCCCGCAGCATGGAGGCGCGGGCCTTTTCTTCCTCACTGTGGGCTTTTTGCTCGCTTTCCTGGGAACGGCGCAGGGTCTCGTTGATATGGGCGAGCATTTTCGCAAAACTTTCGTACAGACTCAGCAGCTCGCCGGAAAACAGCGTCCTGTCGGGCAGCGCGGCCTGTATGTCGCCGTCGGCAATGGTTTCGGATGTACTGCTGAGCAGGCCCAGGGGGCGGTTGATGCTGCGCAGGATCAGCGCGCCCAGAATGAATACCGCCACGGCCATGACCAGGGAGAAGATCACGCTGATCCGCAGCATGTCGTAAGTGCCCTCAAAAACCTCGTCCGCGTCGATGGCATAGATGTATTTCCAGCCGCGTTGGTCGCTGAAGATGTTGACCAGCACGTCCCGGCCATTGACCTCGGCCATGTGCACGCCGTTGGGCATGGCGTAGATTGTGTCGAGGCCGGGCATTTTTTTGTCCGCCACCTTGCTGAACAGGGCCTCGGTATTGCGGGTCGCCACGATGATGCCGCTTGAATCAATAAGGGTCAGGCGGCCGGTGCGGCCGATCTCCATGGCGGAAATGCTTTTTGAAAGCGTGGCGAGGCTTACCTCGATGTAGGAGACGCCCGCCGTCCTGCCCCCGTCCTTGACCGTATGCACAAAGGAGCACACGGGCGTGCCCGCCGCGGTCAGGTAGACGGAATGGGCCGCGCCCGTGCCGCTGTCCACGGCGGACTGGTACCAGGGACGCTTGCGCGGATCGAAACCCGCGGGATAGGCAATGGGAGGATACTCCAGAAAACCTCCGTCCGCGGAGCCCAGGCCCACGGCCAGGTAAGAAGAGCTGGATTCGGCAAGCTGTTCCAGTATCTTGTCCAGCTCCAGGGCCTGGGGGCTCATTTCCCGGCGCGTGTGCGTCTTGGACGCGCTCAGTCCGACATGGGAGGGAAGGTGCCCGGCCGCCTCGGCCGTCTGCGGCAGTCCGGCCAGAAAGGCGCTGTTGTCTTCGGCGGTGTTGAAGAAGAGCGAAACATAGTTCGTGACGCTCTGGACGGTCGTTTTTGAGCCGCTTACCGCGATCTGGTAGCTGTCCTCATAGGCGTAGTATGCCATGAAGGACACCACGAGCGCGATGGCCGCGATGAAGGAAGCCATAAGGCTGATGAGTTTGGCGCGTATGGTCACTATATGCTCCTGTAAGGCGCTGTCGCCGGATCGTCGGAATGACGTCGGTCCGGCGCGCGGAGGTTCGGCGCGGGGCTTGTTCCGGCTCTGTATGGGATGAAAAAACTGCGGGAATAGGCTGTCTCCCGGCGGCTCGGGCGCGCCGCGCATTGCGCGGGCCCGTGCCGGGGCTTGTCCGGCAGCATAGGTATACGTATGTTGTATACTTTTTTAAAAGATATAAGAAAAAATATGGCAATGCAAGGCGAATTTAAAAAATATAATAAGCGTTATTTATAGTTATATGGAAAATGTCGATAACAGTATATTTAATTTTATATGTCATCATATAATGCTTTTAACGCCGCTTCAAAACTTTGAAATTTGTTTCATGACAATTTGTATGGCTATATTCACAAATATCGCTGTGCGCATAATCGGATATGCGTACGGCAATGCGCTGCCGCCGCACGGAGCCGCGCCCCTGGGATAAAGCGGATCGCGCGGATGCGGTCCGTCTCAGCGGCTTGCCAGGGAAAGCAACAGATTCCAGTCGCTGATCTGGACTTTGCGGGCGGTAAAGGAGGAGATCACGCCGTGCTGTTTGAGGCGCTGCAGGGCTCGTGCCAGGGTGGCCCGGTGGATGCCCAGCAGGTCGGCCACTTCCTGCTGGGTCATGTGGCAGGGAAAGGCGCTTTGGTTGTTGTTTTTGCGGGCCAGGCTGAGGATGAAGCGGCAGAGGTGGATTTCATGGCGGCCGGTGCCCATGTCCGCCAGAAAGGTATAGTGGATGAGCATCTTGATGCCCATGGAGCGCAGCAGGTTGGCGATCTGGACCGGGTGCTCGCGGATGAAGGCGGCATCCTCCAGCAGATTTTCCGGGAAGCGCCAGACTTCGGACTCCGAGGTGCAGACAAAGCGCCCCTCGGGATTGTATCCGGCCAGGGTGCGCGCTTCGTTGAACAGGCAGCCCGGTTCGATGCACATGGT
The DNA here is from genome assembly GCF_018379785.1 of Desulfovibrio sp. Taxonomy (GTDB): domain Bacteria; phylum Desulfobacterota; class Desulfovibrionia; order Desulfovibrionales; family Desulfovibrionaceae; genus Desulfovibrio. The sequence goes on along the minus strand of NZ_JAGZUV010000029.1, from coordinate 17,624 downwards.
GAGCCGTTCGCGGCCGCAGGAAGAGGTATAGAAAATGCCCACCGAACCTCGGGACAGGTAGTACATGCCCCTGGTCTTCTGGTGGGGAATTACGGCGTCCTTGGGATAGACGGATCTGACGGCGTAGCGCAGCACGTCCTCCCAGGGCTTGTTGAGTTCGGCTACATGTCCGATGCGGGCCATTTCTCCATCCGTCGTGTCAACGGGCCGGGTCTGAGGGGAGATTGTCATAGACTGCTCCGGAACGGCGGGAGGGGGTTTCCCCTCCCGCCGCGTATGGCGCGGCCCGGAGCGTTGGGGTTTGGGAATGTCCCGCCGCCCCGCGCGGATTCCCCATCGAATCCGCGCCGTGAACCTGTCGCGGGGCGCATGGCCGTCAGACGACAGGTTCAAGCGCGTGATGCGCTGCTACGATGCCACGCAGGATCGTACTGATGTATTGGCGGCGGTCTTGGGCGCCTGCCCCTTGGGATGATGTGTGCGCACGGTGGTGACTTTGTTCTGGGTGAAGAAGTTCAGGCCGTCCTTGCCCTGAACCTTGTCCGTGCCCAGCAGCGAGCCCTTGATGCCGCCGAAGGGCACATAGGGATGCGGCGCGCAGATGCCCACGTTCACGCCCACCATGCCCACGTCGGCCAGGCGGCTGAAGCGCTCGATGTAATAGGCGTTCTGGGTGAAGATGCACGCGCCGTTGCCGAATTCCGAAGCCCGGATCAGGTTGAGGGCGTCGTCCATGTCCGCCACCTTGATGGTGGCTACCAGCGGCCCGAAGACTTCGGTGGTGAACAGGGGGTTGCAGGGCGTCACGTCCCTGATGATGGTGGGCCCCACGAAGAAGCCGTTCTTGTTCTTCTCGGGCAGGACGGGATTGCGCCCATCAAGAATAAGTTCGCAATTGCCGTGGGCAAGGGCGATGTCCACGTACTTGGCGACATTGTCGGCGGCGGCGCGGGAAATCAGCGGTCCCATGTAGACGTCGGGATCAAAGGCGTCGCCCACTTTGACGGTTTTGGAGGCTTCCAGAATGCGCTCCATGACCGCGTCGTAGATTTCGGGCACGGCGGCCACGATGGACCCTGCCAGGCAGCGCTGCCCGGCCGAGCCGTAGCAGGAATTGAGGAAGTTATCCACAAAGACGTCCAGATTGGCGTCTTCCATGACCAGGAGCATGTTCTTGGCCCCGCCCAGGAGCATGGAACGCTTGGCCCCCCTGGCGCAGCCCTCGGCCATTTTTTTGGCCGTGGGCGTGGAACCCACCAGGCAGACCCCGGCCATGCGCGGGTCTTCATACCAGGTGCCGGGAATGGAGCGATCGCCGTGGATCACGTTGACCACGCCCGCGGGCAGGCCGATTTCCTGGAAGAGTTCGCAGATGAGCTGCATAAAGTAGGGCGACTGGGTGGAAGGCTTGAAGATGAAGGTATTGCCCGCCGCGATGGCGTAGGGGATGAACCAGCCGAAGACCAGGGCCGGGAAGTTGAAGGGGGCCACGCCGCCGAACACGCCCAGGGACTGCCGCACAACCTTGACGGAAATGCTGCTTGAGACCTGGTCCAGAATGTCGCCCTGGATCAGGGAAGGCGTGCCGCAGGCGGATTCCAGGATCTCGATGACGCGCTGCACTTCGCCGCGCGCTTCGGAGATGTGCTTGGCCTGGTCCCAGGCAATGCCCTGGGCCAGTTTTTCGTGATTGCGGATCATGGCCTCGCGCAATTTGAAGATATAAGCCACGCGCTTGGCCACCGGAACTTCGCGCCAGGTCTGGTAGGCCTCCCAGGCCGTGGCGATGGCCGCTTCGCAGGCATCCGCCCCGGACATGGGCACTTCGCCGATCTGCCCGCCGGTGGAGGGGTTGTACAAAGGCTTGACCGGCGCGCCTGCTTCTTCGCGCCACTGGCCGTTGATGAAGTTTTTGATCTTGACGTAGGGAAAGTCGGACATGGTCTGCTCCTGTGCCCCTGAGGGCGGTTGCGTGTTGCGCGCGGAGAGGGTGTGCCGCGTCGGGTGTTCTCAGTAAAATTGCTCCAGCAGCTTTTCCAGCACGTCGGCGGTGCCCTTGCGCGGATTGCTGTCCATCAGACGTTTGTAGGCCGCACCCAGTTCGGCCACGCCGCGCAGTTCTTCCCGGCGGATGCCGTAATTGGACAGGCCCTGCTTGATGCCCAGGTCGTCCATGAGGTTCACGAAGCCCGCGGCGGCGCTTTTGGCTTTTTCGCGCATTGAGGCTCCGGCCGGGGCGCTGCCCAGGATTTCGGCGATGACCGCGAATTTTTCGGGCGCGGCCAGGGCGTTGAAGCTCATGCCCATGGGCGCGCACACCGCCATCATCAGGCCGTGGGGGATGTGGTGCTCCGAGGGCACGGACATGCCCAGAGCGTGGATGATGCCGTTCTGGGTGTTGGAAAAGCCCATGCCGCTGATGGCCGCGCCGTAGAGCATCTGCTCGCGTGCCTCCATATTGCCGCCGTTGGCGTAGACCTTGCGGATATTGTCGGAGATCATGCGCATGGCCTGAAGGTTCAGGGCGTCCGTAAAGGGCGTGGCGTGCAGGCTCACATAGGACTCGATGCAGTGCACCAGCGCGTCCAGGCCGGTGATGGCCGTGTAAAAGGGCGGCAGGCCGGCGGTCAGCTCAGGGTCCAGCAGAACCACCTTGGCGTAGAGATAGTCGCTGACCGTGCCCTGCTTGGAATCGGTGATCGGGTCATTGAGCACCGCGTTGGAGGTCATTTCGCTGCCCGTGCCCGCCGTGGTGGGAATCAGGATGGTGGGCATGCAGGCCGAGGGCACCTTGTGCAGGCCGAAATAGCGGCTCATGGGGCCTTCGTGCACGGCCAGCAGGGCCGTGGCCTTGGTGCTGTCCAGGGCGCTGCCCCCGCCCAGGCCCACCAGCAGTTCCACCTTGTTCTGCCTGACCCAGGCGGCGGCCTTTTCAATGGACGCCGGGGTGGGATCCAGCTCGGCCTGGTCATAGAGCAGGGCGTCCACGCCCGCGCCCTTGAGGGAAGCCATCAGCGGCGTATGGATGCCCGCGCCCACCAGGCCTTTGTCCGTGATCACGGCCACCGTGCGGCAGCCGAGGCGCAGAACCTCGTCGCCCAGTTTCGCCGCGACGCCCCGGCCGTACACCACCCGCTCAACGGTTTGGAAACTCGAAAACATAGTCTTGCTCTCCTCCTGATACTGAAGTGATCCCGGCGGCGGGCTGAACGGATGCCGCGGCAATGCGGCAGGCTTTCCACCTTCCGGCGGTTTCCATCATGTTTTTGCTTTTTGGGTCTGTTTTTCTATCGCAAATGCGACACGCGTCTTTTTTTCGGAGAAAAGGCCGGGAACTGGCCATCAGAATAATTTCGAAAGGAAAGAGGCCCGCCCGGCAACTGACCGGGCGGGCCTGAGGCTGTTGACAACGTCGGCAGCCCCGAAAATCCGGAGCAGGCCGCGGCTTTGCCGCGCCGTTAAGCGACTGATTTTCGTGCCTTTCCACCCGGCGGCTTAGCCGCCGTTGGTGGCGCAAACCCCGCGAAGCGGGGTTTGTTATCAGTCTGAAGCCCGCCCGGTCAGTTGCCGGGCGGGCCTCTCAGCCACCATAAAAACGGGTCTGCTTGGAGCGGTTTACCTTGGAAAATGACTCCGCTCTAATGGTTATAGGTCTGCAGCTCCAGCACCGGCAGGCTGAAATCCACCAGTATATTGGCAACACCGCCCTTGCCGTCGCCCAGCAGGGTCACTTCCGCTTCACGCGTTTCAGCCGCCACCACCTGCAGGAGTTCGGAGAGATTGCGCGCCGTGACTTTTGTTTCGCGGCTCATCTCTCGGGTGTCGAACCATGCGTAACTTATCCGGTCCGGATTTTCCTTTTTATGCAGTTTTTCGATGCGGCCTTGCAGGCCTTGGGGACCATCAACCTTGAGGGCGGCCACGAAGTCCAGACGGACGCCGTCCGCCAGCATGGCCAGCATTTCAAATCCCATATTCCGCAAACTGTTGTTGACCGCCTCCAGCCGTTTGCCGGTATAGGCTTCCATGAGGCTTACGCGCACCAGAGCATCCCGGCGGAATTCCAGACGCACGCTCCAGGGCAGTCCGGCAAAGTCGGCTTCAGGCAGCAGGACGTCCCCGGCGAAGTCGCCCTTGCCCGGCGCTGCTCCCGGCAGTTTCATGGCCTGCGCCCGTGGCAGGCCGAAGGTGTAGGAAGCGAAAAGCATGGGCGCGGCCTGCTGCAAGGTGGCGCATTCCGATGCCGTGGCGCAGGCCCGGGCAGCGCTTGGCGCGGCAGGGGCGTCCTCCGGCCGGAAGAGCATTCCGGCCAGAAGCAGGCAGCAGAGAATCGGCAGAATGGTGGTAACGCGCATGGGCACTCCGTGCATTGCGGCGTGCGCGGCGGGAATTTTCCACCGCGCACGGTATCTGCTTATTGTTTCAGATAATTGGGCAGCCAGGTCACTATGGCAGGGAACAGAATGATCAGGATAAGCCCCACCAGCTGGCAGCCGATATACTGGAACATGCCCTTATAGATGTCATTCAGCGGCCAGTGCGGCAGGCTGCCCTTGATGAAGTAACAGGAAAGGGCCACAGGCGGCGAAAGCCAGGATGTCTGCAGGGTCACGGCCACCACCAGGCAGAACCAGAGCTTGTCGAACTGCATGGCTTCCACCACAGGGATAAGCAGCGGCACCAGAATAAGCACGATAGGCACCCACTCCATGGCCCAGCCCATGAAGAAGATGATGGCCATGATCAGAAACAGCATGAACATGGGGGCGATGTCCATGCCCAGCAGGGCGTTGGACAGGGCCACGGCACCGCCCAGACGGGAAAAGACGGAACCGAAGAAGTTGCAGGAGGCGATCATGATCAGGATCATGGACGAAAGCAGGATGGTGCTGTGCAGGGCCTTGGCCAGCCCTTTCCAGGTGAACTTGCGGTAGACGATGACCAGAGCCAACGCGCCGAATGCGCCGCAGGCCGAAGCCTCGGTGGGCGTGGCGATGCCGCAGAGGATGCTGCCCAGGGTGGAGAAAATGAGGATGGCCAGGGGCACCGCGCCGATGAGCAGCTCCTTGAGTACGAGGGCCATGCTGGCGGCGCGTTCTTCTTTGGGCAGGGGCGGCCCGTACTGGGGCCGGATAGCGCACTTGATCAGCGAATAGGCGACGTAGATACCGGCCAGCAGAAGGCCGGGCAGGATGGCGGCGGCAAAAAGGTCCGTGATGGGCAGGCCCATGATGGGACCGAGCACCACCAGCATGATGCTGGGCGGAATGAGGATGCCCAGTGTTCCGGCGGCGGCTATGCAGCCCGCGCCCATGCGGATGTCGTAGCCGCTGCGGCGCATGGAGGGTTCGGCCATGATGCAGAGCAGGTTGACCGAAGAGCCCACAATACCCGTGGCCGCGGCAAAAATAGTGCCCGTCAGGCTGATGGCTCCATATAGGGAGCCGGGCAGGCGGGCCAGCAACAGTTGGAATGATCGGAACAGTCTGTCCATGAGCCCCGCGCCTTCCAGGAGATAACCCATGAGCAGAAAGAAGGGGATCGCACCCATGACCGGGTCGCTCATGACCTGCCAGAACTGGATGGTCAGCAAATGGAAGACCAGCTTGCCGAAGCCGAGAAAACCGAACAGCAGTCCGCTGAAAATCATGGTGTAGGAAATGGGGAAGCCCGTACAGAACAGGCCGAACATGGAGATGATGGACAGGACCGCCAGCATTTCATTTGATATATCCATGAGGGTGATCTCCTTCAGATGCCCTGACCGGCGGCTAGTCCTTGGCCTCGCCGAGTTGTTCGCTGTTCCAGAGGTTTTGGCCGGTTTTCCAGCGGTAATAACATTTGATCGCTTCAGAAATACCCTGCAGCAGGGTCAGCGCCACACATACCGGAATAGCCATCTTGGCGGGCCAGATAACGGGCATCCACGGACTGGTGACGGAAACCTCGTTCTGGATGAAAGACTTCCAGGCATATGCGGTGGCGATATACAAAAAGACCAGATGCGCGGGGAAGAAGAAAATGATGTAGTTGGCCAGGTCCACGGCGGCCTTGGTTCTGACCGACCAGGAATGGTAGAAAAAATCCGTGCGGATGTGGTTGCCGGTCAGCAGGCAGTAGGGGGAACCGAGCATGAAATGAACGGCGTAGAGTATCATGGCCATGTCCATGGCCCAGATGGACGGCGCTGTGAAGACGTTACGCATAACCACTTCGTACATCACGGAAAGCATCATGGGGATGGCCAGCCATGACGTCAGCTTACCCACGCCGGTATTGAACCTGTCCACGGCGGCAACGATTCTTTTGGGGCCCGGCGCCACTCGCGCCACGGCCGGTTCAAGCAATTGAGACATAGCGTCCTCCTGAAACAGTCCGGCATGCGCGTTTCCGCGCAGCGTCGGGTCGGGCTGAAGAGCTGACGACGCGTGCCGTCGGGAGCGCGCGGGGGCATGGGCTCCCGCGCGCCGGGCATGCGGTTTACTTGTAGTCGGTGATGATGCCTTCATCCATGGCGGTTTTGCCCATCATGTAATACAGGCCGTTGGAGCGCACCTGGAAGGGCACGGTGAGCTTTGCCCAGGCGATCTGGGAGTCGTGCACCTTTTTGAAGAAAGGATCCTTGGTGTACTTGGCGATGACTGTGCGGGCCGCCTTCATGAAAGCGGGATAGTAGTCGGCCGGGGTTTCCTCGATGATCACGCCGTTTTCGCGCACCATCTTTTCCAGGGCCTCGGAATTGACCTTGATGCCGTTGAGCAGCTGATCGGTGACGCAGGCCTTCATGGCCACGTTGACCACCATCTGGAGGTGCTTGGGCAACGCTTCGAACCAGGTCTTGTTGATATACACGTCGCCGATGGAAATGGCCTGGTGCAGGCCCTGCAGATAATAGTGTTTCCAGATTTCGGGGAAGCCCATCACAATGTCTTCGCCGGGAGCGATCCATTCGGCCGCGTCAATGGCGCCGCGCTGGGCGGCGGGAATGATGTCGCCGCCGGCCATGGACACGACGGGCATGCCCATTTCCTTGAAGGCTTCCGCAGGCACGCCTGGAGGGGCGCGGAAGGTCAGCTTGTTGATCTGGGTGTGGGAGGTGTATTTTTCATGGAACCAGCCGAAACATTCGGGGCCCATGGGCAATACGGGCCAGGACATCATGTCCAGCTTCAGGATGTCCTGATAGTACTCGTTGAGCAACTTGATGCCGTCGCCTTCAAACATCCAGGAAAGCTGCGCCATCTGGTCAAGGCCGTAGCCCAGGCCGCCGATGGGGGCTGAAAAGAGCGTGCCTGCGGGATGCTTGCCCGAGGCCCAGTGCGTCCAGCACATGCCGCCGTTGACCAGGCCTTCGCTCACGGCGTCGAATATCTCGAAGTTTTTGACGATTGCGCCGTCGGCATACAGCTCGACCTTGATCTGGCCCTGAGAGAGTTCTTCAATGTTTTTCTTCAGACGCTCCAGGGTCTTGAAGTACATGCTTGAGGTCGCCAGAGAGGTCTGGATTTTCAACTCGTAGGTCTTGGCCGATGCCGTGGAAAACCCGCAGGAAACCACCAGAGTCATGGCTAACAACACTAAAAACAGCTTCTTCATGACAACTCCTCGCTTATGGGTTGATGGGCGAAATCTGTGCAGTCTGTCTTGTTCCTCCTTTGCGGGGCATACCGCGTTGGATCCGGCCTTTTGCATTGTTGTTGAAGAAAAGTGACGTTCTTCCGTAAACTGTTCTAGGATAGTTCACGCATGAAATGCGCCAACTGCTCCGCAAGGATTTGCAGACAAATCCTTGCCGCGAAATGCGAGCAGGCGGGCTTTGCTCGCCGTAAACGAGCATTTCAAGTCTTAAATGCTCTAATGAGCGCCCATTGGGCGCGGTACAAACGAGACAAGGGACTCTTTAACGGTAAAATAGCTTTTCCCGACTGCGCGCGATATCGCAAATGCGACATTGCCGGATTTTTTTAGATGGAGAGTGTGCGGATTGTCGATTTTTCAAGTAGTAGCCATCCCTTATAACTGATTATATATAGATGTGTATTTCAAGGGCGCTTTCATTGATTGAGGAATGGGCCTCCCCGTTTCACGGGGCATGGCCGAATCGCATCCGCGCCGCTGCCGATAAATAATCCCTGCATGGTAGAGTGGTTATTGGGGTTGAAGCCAGGCAATTGAATGAATGCCTCAATCATCGGATATTCATTTGTTTCCATAAGTGAGTCTTCCTTCCTCATTCCCGCGAACGCAGCCGACGCAGTCGGCAAGTGAGCGGGGCTGGTTTTGCGGGAATTTTGCAAAATTGGCGATTTTTTCGTGTGGGCAAGGCAGCGGCGCGTTTTTGCGCGGAACATACTCAAGTATGTGAGCAGCAAAAACGCGCCGATAACGCCGCCCGCGCGGAAAAGGCGGATTTTGTAAAATAACCGCAAAGTTACAGGACGGCTGACGCAAGAGTATTTTTCTTTTTCGTTCTATCCGTTCGATTGCCCTGGGGGTTGAAGCCAGGGGCATTGCCTCGCTGCCGGAACGGATATATTCTGAGACAGATGGGCGGCGTGGTGCGCCGTCCTGACGAGACCTTCTATGCGCGGCCGTGCTGACGGCCAAAGCGCGAGGAAAGCCCATGACCCCCGCAATCTTGGAGCAGATCAATATTGAAATGCTGCGCACTTCAACGGTTACGCCGCCCGCGTGCTGCGGGAAAAACACGGTTTTTCCCTGCGCCGGGCACGGACGTCTGCTCCCGCAACCGCCGGAGCAATTCACTTTTTCAAAGTTGAAATGCTCCGGCATATTCCGGAGCGCGCCCATACTTTTTCTGCTGCTCTGGCTGGTTATTCCGGCCATGGCGGCCGTTGCGGCCGCGTCCGACGAGGCAGCCATGAATACCGGACATCCCATGCCCCCGCTCAGCGAGCGGGAGGCTGACGTTTTGTTGCGCAAGGCCACGGAGGCCCCCTATACGGGCCGTTATCTCAACAATCATGCGGCGGGCACCTATATTTGCCGCCAGTGCGGCATGCCGCTCTACCACTCCGAGGACAAATTCGAATCCGGCTGCGGCTGGCCCAGCTTTGACGACGCCGTGCCCGGCGCGGTGCGCCGCGTGCCCGATGCCGACGGGCAGCGGGTGGAAATCCTCTGCGCGCATTGCGGCGGGCATTTGGGGCATGTTTTTGAGGGCGAAGGCTTCACGGCCAAAAATACCCGCCATTGCGTCAATTCCCTGTCCATGAGTTTCGCGCCTGCGGGCAGCGAGGAGGAAAAGGCGGCCTTTGCCCGCGCCAAGACCGTGGCTGCCTGCACGGGCACGGCCATTGTGGCCGGTGGGTGTTTCTGGGGGGTGGAGGACGCCTTCCACAAACTGCCCGGCGTCTGTGAGGCGGTTTCCGGCTATACGGGCGGACATGTTCCGGCGCCCCGCTATGAGGACGTCTGCCGGGGCGACACCGGGCACGCCGAGGCCGTGCGGGTGACTTTCGACCCGTCGAAAGTCACCTATGAGCAGATTCTGCGCCGCTTTTTCGAGATCCACGATCCGACCCAGCTTAACCGCCAGGGTCCGGATGTGGGCGGGCAATATCGCTCGGCCGTCTTTTATCTGGATGAGGAACAGAAGGCTGTGGCCGAAAAGCTCATGGCCCGGCTCAGGAATCTGGGCTATAAGGTCGTCACGCAATTACGCCCGGCCGGAGCTTTTTATGAGGCGGAAGCCTACCACCAGGGCTTCGCGGAGCGCACCGGCCGGGGGGCCTGCCATCTGGCGGTACCGCGTTTCGAGCGCCGCGCCGACGGCAGTCCGGCGGAATAGGATCGGTCCCGGCGCTTGTTCGGGGGCTGAGCGATCTGATGAAACTGAGCCTGGGTAAAACCAGGCGGCCTGGAGACTGCCAAATACAGGACGGGTTGGCCCTGAAAGAGTCAATCCGTCCTGTGTCTGTTTTTGAATGGCCCGGCCATGGAGTACGAGACGTTGCGCGCCTCGCCGTTCCCGTCGCGGTCTTTTCTCCGCGTTTGAGTTGGCATACCCTGCGGCCATGTTCTATGTAAAAACATTTTTTCTTTTTTTGTCACAGCCTTGGCGGAAATAATCGGCTGCTTTTTCCCTATTGCCGGCTGTGAAAAAACGGCCCCGTCCGGCTGTTGATTCCGGCGGCCTTGAACCTGGCGCTGTTCGCCTGGCTGCTGACTCTGCACCCGGCGGCCAGCGGAAGAGTCTATGCGGCCTATGGCTGCGTTTATGTGGGCACCTCTGGCTGAGAGCCGCCGACGGAGTGCGGCTGTCCGCCACGGATATGGCTGGCGGAGCCGTGGCACTGCTGGGCATGTTGATTGTCGTGAGCGGATGGAGAAATGCCGCCGGATGAGCGGCATCCTCAGGCGTGCAGCCGCCGCAGCGCCGGCGCCAGGCAGACGATGGCCACGCCCGCGAGTACAATGGGCGCCAGAGCCCAGCGCAGGTCCAGAAGGTGGGAAAGCAAGCCCACCATGGGCGGGCAGGCCAGAAAACCCAGAAAGCTCAGGGAAGAAACCAGGGAGATGGCCACGCTGGTAGGCACCTTGCGGGACTTGCCCGCCAGGCTGTAGCAGAGCGGCACCACCGAGGCCATGCCGAAGCCCACCAGAGCCAGGCCGGCGGTGGCGATCTCCAGCCGGGGCCGGAGCAGAGCCAGGGCCATGCCCACGGCGATGCAGCCGCCGCTCAGTTGCAGCACGGGCGTCACCCCGTAGCGGCCCACCAGACGGTCGGCCACGAAACGGCCCAGGACCATGGCCGTCATGCAGGCCACATAGCCCAGGCGGACCAGTTCCTCGCCGGGGCGGATCACTTGGGCGAAATAGACCGAACTCCAGTCGTACATGGCGCCTTCCGTGGCCATGCTGCCGAAGGCGATCAGGCCCAGCAGCACCAGATAGAGATCCGGCTTGTAAGAAACCGGACCCGCGTCCGCCGCGCGTTTGCCCAGGCGCACGTCGCGCGGCAGGGTCCAGCGCCGGAGGCCCGCCAGCACCGCCAGACTCAACGCGAAGACCAGGCAGAAATGGACCAGGGGCTTCACGCCCAGCGGGGCCAGCACCGCGCCCAGTATGCCGCCCGCAAGGCCGCCCAGGCTCCACATGCCGTGAAAAGTCGCCATGATGCTGCGGCCGTACAGGGTTTCCACGCCCACGGCCTGGGAGTTGAGCGAGATGTTCAGCATATTGTCGGTAAAGCCGAAACAGAACAACGCCGCGAACAACAGCGATGTCGTGGGCGCGAGGCCCAGACTGACCAGGCTGGAGCCGAAAAGGATCATGGACAGGATCACGGCCTTGCGGCTGCCGCAGCGCTCAATGAGCCAGGCCGAAAAGGCGATGGACAGCACCTGGCCCAGGGGCGCGGCAAAGAGCACGCCGCCGAGCCGGGCGTCGCTGAGGCCCAGGCTTTGCTTGATGTCCGGTATGCGGCTGGCCCAGGTGGCAAAAATAAGGCCCATGACCCCAAAAAGACTGTTGACGGCCGTGCGGTAATGGGCCTTGGGCGAATGCGGGCGCAGATGTTGCAGATGGTCCGCGAATATATGGCGCATGGCGAATCTCCCGCCGCGTACGGCAAGACAAATGCTTTGTCGGATAAAAATCGCTTCTCCGGGAAGCGGTGTTTGCTCACCTTGGTCGGAGAAGCTCTGCCGCCCGGGTCTCCGGGGACTGGAGGAATATTCCCTTCGGGTCGTATCGGAACGTCAGCTCCGCTGACTATTTTTGTCGCTATTTCCTGTATCAGCAGGAAGGTCAATGAGAAAGCGGACCGTATTTCTTTTTCATATCTCAACAAGATAACTGAACTTTGCCTCTGCCGGCGCGGCGTGAGCGCGGAGGTTTTCTGTTTTATCAATTTCTGTACGGCTCGCGTCTCCCGTCACCAGCGGGTTCCAGTGGAATTTTTTAGTTTGATTGTTCAAACAATTTTGTTTGTAGCGCCAAAGCCTGTCGTTGGGAAGCATCCGCGACCGGCTTTTCCCGGCCGGAAATAAAAAAGCGGGCCCTTCTTCCACGGAAGAAGGGCCCTTTGTTCACCCGCGGCAGCGGGTTATGCGTTCAGTTTACTTGTAGGAAGGGATGGGGGTCTGAACCTGCTTCAGGAACTTGTTGGTGGCGTACTTGCCGTCCTTCACCTTCTTGGCTTCCTCGGGGGTGATGCGGCCCACGGTGGTGAAGAATTCGGCGATTTCGCCCTGCCACTTCTGAGCCTGGCTCTGGCCCTTGGAGTCGTCGAACATGACCAGCTGTTCTTCCAGGTTGTACACGGGGTGCTTCTGGATGTCCTTCAGGGCCAGACCCTTGTCATAGTCCTTGCCGGCCCATTCCAGGAAGAAGCGACGGTATTCGGGCACCAGGCTTTCGGCGCTTTCTTTCTGAAGCATGTTCACGGCGCGCAGATAAATGCCCAGGAACTTGGCGGTGATCTCAGGATGGGCATTGGCATACTTGGCATCGGCGATCAGCACGATGGGGTTGCCCTTTTTGCACATCTTGAGGTCGGCGGCCAGCACGCCGCCCTTGTCCATGGCCAGGAAGAGGTGCGGCGCCCACAGGGCCACGCCGTCGCCGATGTTGTTTTCAAACGCGCCCACGGCCTGGGCCTGATCCATGTTCTTGATGACCACGTCGCTGTCCTTGAGGCCCAGCACGTTCAGCCAGGAGGAAAGGGCGTAGTGGGCGGAGCTCACGGTGGTGACCAGGAAGGTCTTGCCCTTCACGGTTTCGGGACTGCCCAGCACGTCGGGATAGTCTTTGTTCCAGCCCTTGACCTTGGCGATGGGGCTGTCCTTGCGGACCACCACGCCGTTGGTCATGGATTCGTCGTTGCCGTTGCCGATGATGATGGTGTCGTAACGCAGGTTGCCCAGCATGGCAGGCACGGCGCCCATGCCCGCGAAGACCCATTCGCCGGAAGGCAGGGCGTTCAGAATGTCGGCGCCGGAGTTGAAGTATTTGATTTCAACGTCCAGACCGGCTTCTTTATCCCAGCCTTTTTCCTTGGCATACCATATCAGGAAGGTTTCGTGCTCGTCCATCCACGCGGTGGGCACTTTCACCAGTTTTCCGGCGGCCATGGCGGCGCCGGAGATGCTCAGAACAAACACGGCGGCCATTGCCAGGGCAATCCATTTTTTCAACATACTCGTCCTCCAGAATAACGGTTAAGTCCGGGTGGTCACGCTTGCGCGCGCTCCGTACAGTCCGGACACGGGCCGTCTACGGCTACGGCTATACCCCTTTACCCATGCTATGTAGCAGCTCCGAAGAGCTTCCGTCCGTAAGGCGTGTTGTTTTCCGGCCGGGCCGGGGCGCATTTTCGCTTTCGCCGTCCGCCGGGGCATGCCCCAGAGCCTGTTCCGCTGCGGCCTGCCTTTGCCTGGTTATGGTTAAAGCATAGCAGGTGCGTAGGCGGTAGGCAAGATATTGCAGCAGACAGCCGGCTCCGGCCAGAAGCAGGCTCACAATCCAGTGGGTTCCGGCCAGCCACGCGCCGAAAGCCGCCAGGCAGAGCAACAGGCCTCCCAGCCGCCGCGCAAGCACGCGGCGGTAGACGCTTGCGACGGCTTCGGGGCTGTCCGCCTGTGCGTCCGTCTGGTCTTCCATCCGCCCGTTTGTCCGGGACGGACCCGGGGCGGACGGTTCGCCGCGCCCGGCGAGTCGCGCGCAGAGCGCGCGCACCGCCAGCCAGACGGCAACGGCGCCCACTGTGCCCGCCAGCAGATTGAACATCAGGGTGGCTGTGCTCATGCCTGTTTCCTCAGAGGATCAGTTCGGTGTTGGCGATGATCTCTTCGCGCAGTTCCAGCAGTTCCATGGACGTGTGCTCGCGCGGACGGGGCAGATTGATGGTGTACTCCGTCTTGATGGTGCCGGGCAGCTTGCCTTCCATCAGCACAATGCGGTCGCCCAGGAAGAGCGCTTCGTCGATGTTGTTGGTGACGAAGAGCACCGTGCGTTTGTCCTGCTCCCAGATGCGGGCGGTTTCCACCTGCATGTACATGCGGGTCTGGGCGTCGAGCTGGCCGAAGGGTTCGTCCAGCAGCATGACCTTGGGCGAGTTGGCATAAGCCCGCGCGATGCCCACGCGCTGCTTCATGCCGCCCGACAACTGGTGGGGGTAGTGGTTTTCAAAACCTTCCAGGCCTACCATCTTGATGTAGTGGTTCGCGATGTTGTGGCGCTCGGCCGCCGGCACATTGCGCAGTTTGAGGCCCAGCTCGACGTTGTCGCGCACGGTTTTCCAGGCGAAGAGCATGTAGCTCTGGAAGACGATGCCGCGGTCCGGCCCGGGGCCGGTGACCGGCTCGCCGTCCAGGGTGACGTAGCCCTTGTCCGGGATTTCCAGGCCCGCGATGATCTTCAGCAGGGTGGACTTGCCGCTCTGACCGGGACCGAGCACCACCAGGAACTCGTTTTCATAGACGTCCAGGGTGATGTCTTTGATGACCGGCACTTCCTGGTTGCCCTTCTGGATGAAGGTCTTGCTGATGTCCTCGCAGTGGATCTTCAGAACCGGAGGACTTTTGACGTTCTGTTCGCTCATGTGTCTATCCTTCGTGCTGTCGCATTAGACGTTGTCGATGCTGCGCTTCCAGGGGCAGAGCTTGCGCTCGAGAAGGGAGACGCCCAGAGAGCTGATCCAGGCCGCCGCCGCGATGAGCAGCATGCCGCTGAGGACCAGGGAGGGATTGTGCGTGTCCATGCCGCGCTTGATCAGGAAGCCCAGACCGTCGCGGGAGTTCATCAGTTCGGCGGCCAGCACGCAGGTCCATGCCGCGCTGAGCGAGATCTGCAGACCCGCGAAAACCGCCGGGAAGGAGGCCGGGAAGCAGACATGGAGGATTTCGTCCCGGCGCTTGCCGCCGAGCACGCGGATGACGTCGTACAGGTCCGGGTCCACCAGGCGCACGCCGTTGTAAGCGTTCAGCAGGCAGGGCACGAAGGTGCCGATGATGATGATGAAGACCTTGGAGAATTCGCCGATGCCGAACCACAAAATGGCGATGGACACCCAGGCGATGGGCGGCATGGGCTTGAACAGGTCGAAGAGCGGCTTGACGATGCCGTGGACTGTTTTGTTCAAAGCCATGAACAGGCCCAGGGGCACGGCCACGACGCTGGCCAGGACAAAGCCGATGATGACGCGCTGGAAGCTGGCCCAGATGTGGCCCCAGAGGTTGGTGCCCGCGAATTTCATGCCGGTCAGGCGGATCATCTGATCCAGCACCTGGCTGGGCGTGGCCAGGGAGTCGCGGAAGATTTTTTCAGCCGCGGTCCAGTGCCAGAGCGAGAAAAAGGCCACAATGGACACGCAATACAGGAAGTACGTGTTGGTAATCAGTTTATAGAGCGTAAACCGTCCGCGTTCAGCCGCATGGTCGACGGTTTCGTTGGCAATGGATGAAGACGCCATGAATTACCTCCTGATGCCGGCCAGCAGCCTCTTTTCGATATAGTCGATGATGATCCCGATGATGGCGCCGGAAACGCCCACGCAGATCATGCCGAGCACGATCAGGTCAGGCCGGGCCACGCGTCCGCCCATGGTGATGAGGAAGCCCAGGCCGGAGTCGGCGGCCAGCAGTTCCGCGCCCACCAGGTTGGTCCAGCAGTAGGCCAAGGCAAGCTGGAGCGCGCCGAAAACCATGGGCAGCGAGGACGGGATGCACAACTGGGTGAAGATCTGCCAGTCGTTGGCCCCGTATGTTCTGGCCATCTGGATCAGCACCGGGCTGGTCATGCGCACGCCCACGTAGGCGTTGATCACGCAGGGCACAATGCCCGCGATCCAGATGATGAACACCTTGCCGGTCAGGCCGATGCCGAACCAGAACACGGTGAGGGGAATCCACGCGATGGGCGGGATGGGCCGGATGAGTTCGAAAATGGGGCGGAACAGGCCTTCGGCAACTTTGAACCAGCCCATGGCCAGGCCCAGGGGCAGGCCCACCAGCAGCGCCAGCACGTAGCCGATGAAGGCTTCCTGCAAACTGGTCTTGAAGTGGGTCGCCATCACGGCGCCGTCGGGGTTGGGGTTGGTCAGTTTGTCTATGAAGGCGTCGAAGACCTGGCTGGGAGAGGCCAGCAGAGTCTGGGGAATCATGCCCGAGCGCACCGCGGTTTCCCAGATAAGGAAAAAGGCGATAATGCTGATATAGGGGAGCGCTCGAAGCAGAGGCGGTTCTTTTACAACGACAGTCTGATAAGCCATAACATCCTCCGGGCTGCGTTGGTATGGTCAGGCGCGCGCCTCACCACCAGCGGATAAGTTCCGTGACCTGCCTGCGCAGCTCCACAAATCTGGGATCAATAAGTTTGCGGGGGCGGGGCAGGTCCACCTGGATTTCCGCCTTGACCTTGGTGGGCTTGTTGGTCAGCACCAGAATGCGCTCGGCCACGTACACGGCCTCCTCAATATTATGCGTGACAAAGAGGATGGTGCTGTTCAGCTTTTGCCAGAGATTGACCAGCTCGTCTTCAAGGTAGAAACGCAGCTTCACGTCCAACTGTCCGTATGGCTCGTCCATGAGCAGCAGATCGGGATTCACGGCGAAAGCGCGCGAAACCGCGATGCGCTGCATCATGCTGGCTGAAACCTGGTTGGGATAGAGGTCGGCGCAGGAGGAGAGGCCGACAAGATCCATGATGTCCGAGGCGCGCTGTTCGCGCTCGGCCTTGGGAACCCCTTTGACTTCCATGCCGTAAGCCACATTTTCGCGCACGGTGCGCCAAGGCAGGCAGGTGGGTTCCTGAAAGACGTAGGCGATATTGTGCTTTTTGGGATTGGCTTCCTGCCCGTCGATGAGGATATCGCCTTCCGTGGCGGGCATCAGCTTGGAAAGACAGTTCAGAAATGTGGTCTTGCCGCAACCGGTGGGACCGACGATGGCCAGTAACTCCCCTTTTTTGATGGTGAAGTTGATGCCATCAAGAACGGTGAGAGCGCCAAAACGCTTGGTGAGATTATTCACCCGGATTTTGACGTCAGCTTCTTCCTGACAGGGCACTGGCAGCTCCTTGGTGTTGACGTGAGGGACTCCGTGGGACTCCTTTATGAACCCCGGCTGGGGTTTTGCCTCAAACCGGTAAGCTGTAAACTGAAAAAGAGTAAAATTTCACTATGCTTAACTTCTACCGCATCCACATCCCCGGCATACGGGGCGCGGCGGGCGGGGGATTGCCCGTTGCGGCGCGGCGATGCCGTTATTTCCCTTGTCGGATACAAACAACGTACGGGTTTATTTGAGCATTGTCACCTCCTTTGGGTTTTTGCCGGAAAATTTGTGAAAGATGGCACATGTTTTATGACGCCATTGCGGCCGTGACAGCCGCGAGGCGGAGCGGCATGTGCCGCTCCGCCATTGATCCTGTTTGCGCTACCGCGCCATGGCCAGCAGCTTGTCCAGACTGGCTCCGGCGTCGCCCAGCAGCAAGGTGACGCCGGGCTTGGTGTAGAGGGGGTTGTCCACGCCCGCGTAACCGGGCTTTTCGTCATAGTTGCAGATGATCACGGCCTTGGCCTTGTCCGCTTCCAGGATGGGCATGCCGTAAATGGGGGTGCCCTCGGCGGTGTTGGCCGCCGGGTTGACCACGTCGTTGGC
>NZ_JAGZUV010000028.1:0-46111 GCF_018379785.1 Desulfovibrio sp. | reverse complement strand
GGGCTTTGCCGACCTGCAAAAAGCCTGGGCCAAAGCTCCGGACAAGGAGCGCGAGGCCGTGCTGCGCGACGGCGCGCTGACCCTCCGCCGCCAGATGGCCGCCGAGGAGGCCGCCGTACAAAATGTCGTCAACGGCCTGCTTCTGGAAGAGGTCAAAGCCTGGCGCAAGGCCCACAAGGCCGCCCTGGTTCTGCCCCGGCAGAATGTGCTGGACGCCGACGACACGCTGGACATCACGGCAAGCGTGCTCAAGGGCATGGACGCCCGCAAGGCCGTCTTCCCGGCGTTGCCCGTGGTGTCCGTCAAGCTGCCCGGCGAGAAGGGGAAAACGCCGGAAACCCCCGGCCAAGCCAATCACAACGCCGCCCCCGGCGCAAAAAGGAAGTAAGCATGAGCGCACAGAAAAATTCCGGCAAGACCGGGGCTGAAGCCGCCGCTTCCGGCGAAGGCCAACAAATCCGCGTGGCCCTGAACAGCGCGCGGCTCCGCACGTCCTACGCCAATGTCTTCCAGACCCGCTGCACGGCCGAGGAAATCATCCTCACCCAGGACGGCGGCACTGAAAACGTCCTGGCCGTGGACCTGGACCGGCGCATCGTCATGACCCCGGCCTCGGCCCAACGCCTGCTCCTGGCCCTGGACAGCACGCTCAGGGAGCATGCCGCCCGTTTCAGCGGCAACTGCCCGCAAGGCTGAGCCGACTTTACGACCCGAAACCACGCAAAAGGGCCGCGTCGTGCTGACGCGGCCCTTACGTATTCTTTCTGTGTCCCGCCGGTTAAACGGCGTTTTGAACAGCGGCTTCCGTCTCTTTTTCCAGCCGGGCCTGTTCGTCCGCGCCGATGTTCAGGGCCCGGGCCAGGCCGTCCAGGTAGCTGCGTTCCATGAAATTGTCCACATTCACCACCGCGCGGGAAAGGCGGTAAAGATCGCGCCCTTCCTCGGGGTCGCGCACTCTGGCCGCCAGGGCCGCCGGGTCGATGGGCCTGTTCATGAGCCCGTCCAGCAGCCCGGTCATGCTCTGGCCGGGAAAGAGCGAGGCCGCCGTGTCCTGGATGCGTGATTTTTCCTCTTCGTCAATATGGCCGTCAGCCCGCGCCGCAAAGACCATGGCCTCCAGCAGAAGCAGGGCCGTGTTCTCGGCCGGGGGCAGAGCGCCCTGGGCATGGGACGCGGGGCTTTCCGCCGCCGGAGCCGCGTTTGCGCCGTCCGCCTGGCCGCCCTGGGCCCATTTTTTGTAGAAGTTCCAGGCCAGCGCGCCCGCCGCGGCCGTGCCTCCGACCACAAGCGCGCCCTTGGCGATGTTTTTGGCGCTCTTGCCCGTGAACAAAGCGCCCAGCAGGCCGCCCAGGGCCGCCGAACCCAGCAGGCCGCCGATGCCGCCCGGACTGCCCGCGCCGACATTTTGCAAAGTGTTTTTGAGCGTGTCGCCCATGTTTCCGAGTCCGGCTTTCAGGCCGCCGTTGCCGTTCAGTGCGTCAAGAATATTTTTCATACGGTCCTCGTAGGGGGATTTGCCATAACATATAGGCAGCGCGGTCGCTTTGACAAGCGGCCGCATGGCGTCAATCAGCAAAGGCTCGCCCGCATGCGCGGGCGGGCCCAGACTGATGACAAACCCCGCTTCGCGTGGTTTGCGCCACCAACGGCGGCTTAGGCTCAGCCCTCATTAAAAGCGCCTGCTGCAAAGCCGCCTTTTTCCGTGCGGCTGCGTTGCAAAAAAGAAATCGACCTCGCGGTATGTTCAATACAGCTTCGCCCGATTTCTCCTTTGCGCCTTGCCGCCCGAAAAAATGCAGCTTTTCGCGGACGGCGTTTTAATGAGAGCTGAGCCTATCCGCCGGGTGGAAAGGCACGAAAATCAGTCGCTTAACGGCGCGGCAAAGCCGCGACCTGTTCCTGATTTTCGGGGCTGCCGACTTTGTCAGCAGCCTCGGCCCGTCCGCATGCGCGGGCGGGCCTTATGTCTGTCGCGACCTTGCGGGTTTATTCCGCGCTGACCGTGCCCACGGCCTGCAGGCGGATGTCCGAGGGAATTTCCGCCTGGGAAATCACGGGCACCGTGGGCAGGAAGCGGGTGATCAACTGGGCCAGATGCGGCCGGACTATGGGGCTTGCCAGAATCACGGGCTGTCCGTCGGTATTCACGGCGTTTTCCACGGCGGAGTTGATGTTCTGCACCAGGCGCTGGGCCGCCGCCGGATTGAGCGAAAGAAAGGTTGCCCCGTTGTCGGTCTGGCGGATGCCTTCCTGCACCATGCGCTCGGCGTTGCCGTTGAGGGTCAGCACGGGCAGCACGCCCTGGCTGTCCAGATAAGGCCGCACGATGGAGCGGGAGAGTTTTTCGCGCACGTATTCGGCCAGCATGTCCGGATTTTTGACGCCGCCGCCGAAGTCGCCCAGAGTCTCCACAATGGTCAGCATGTCGCGGATGCCGACGTTTTCCCGCACCAGCAGTTGCAGAACTTTCTGCACGCCGCCCAGGGAAATGGTGCCGGGCACCAGATCCTCCACGGCCTTGGGCGAATGCTTGGCCACGGTGTCCAGCAGGCCCTGGACGGCCTGGCGGTCCAGAAAGTCGGCCAAGTGGCGCTTGAACACTTCCGTCAGATGTGTGGCGATGACCGTGGCCGGATCCACCACCGTATACCCCGCCAGCATGGCTTCCTCGCGCTGGCTGTCCGGAATCCAGAGGGCGGGCAGGTTGAAAGCGGGCTCGCGGGTTTCGATGCCGTTGATCTTGGTGGTCACGTTGCCGGGGTCCATGGCCAGGAAGTGGTCCACCAGGATTTCCGCCGAAGCCACCTGATTGCCCTTGATCAGCAGGGCGTACTGGCCGGGCTTCAGTTGCAGGTTGTCGCGAAGATGCAGGGAGGGGATGACCACGCCCATATCCAGAGCGAACTGCCGCCGGATGGAACGGATACGCGCCAGCAGGTTGCCGCTCTGCTCCTCGTCCACCAGGGGAATCAGGCCGTAGCCCACTTCCAGCTCCAGGGTGTCCAGAGGCAGCAGGGCCTGCACTTCCTCGGGGGTGTCCGCCGTGGCCGGGGACTTGCCGCCGCTCTTGCCCTTGGCACCCTTCTTGTCGGCCTTGGCGCCTTCCTCTTCATCCTTGGACGTCAGACGCGCCACCAGGAAAAGCAGGGTGGCGAGCACCAGGAAAGGAATGGTGGGCAGGCCCGGCACCAGGGCGAAGACCAGCAGCACGCCGGAAACCATTTTCAGGGCCTGGCTGTTGAAAGTGAGCTGGGCCAGGAATTCCTCGCCCATCTTGGCCTCCGAGGCGGCGCGCGAGACCAGCAGGCCCGTGCCCGTGGAAACGATGATGGACGGAATGGTGGAAACCAGGCCGTCGCCGATGGTCAGCAGGGAGTAGGTGGTCAGTGCCGTGTTCCAGTCCATGTCTTTCTGGACCACGCCGATGATGATGCCGCCGATCAGGTTGACCATGGTGATCATCATGCCCGCGTTCACGTCGCCGGAAACGAATTTGCACGCGCCGTCCATGGCGCCGTAGAAGTCGGCCTCCTTGCGCAGGGCGTGGCGGCGGTCGTTGGCCTCTTCCTCGTCGATGAGTCCGGCGTTGAGGTCGGCCTCGATGGCCATCTGTTTGCCGGGCATGGCATCCAGGGTGAAGCGCGCGGCCACTTCGGCGATGCGCGTGGTGCCCGCGGTGATGACGCTCTTGTTCAGGATGAACATGATCATGAAGATGACGCCGCCCACCACGTAGCTGCCGCCCACCACGAATTCGCCGAAGGCGCGGATCACGCTGCCTGCGGCCTCGGCTCCCATATCGCCGTTGAGCAGGATCAGGCGGGTGGAGGCCACGTTCAGGGCCAGGCGCAGCAGAGTGGTCACCAGCAGCAGAGAGGGAAAGATGGTGAACTCCAGGGGCGAGGTCATGAACATGGTGGTGACCAGCACCAGCAGGGAAATGGAAATGCTCACGCAGAGCATGATGTCCAGAAAAAAGGTGGGCAGCGGCACCAGCATGACGAACAGGATAATCACCACGCCCGCCGCCAGCATAAGTTCGCCGTGCTTGGAGAAGCGGCTGTAATCAATTTGCGGAAGTCCGGTCGTCGCCATTTTTCTGACACCTCGTCATGTTCTGCGGGCGGGGAGCCCCGCAAATAAATCTATTACTTTGACACTTGGAATGTTCGCTTACGGCAAGCAAAGCCCGCCTACGCGCATTTCGCGGCAAGGATTTGCAGGCAAATCCTTGCCGCGCGGTTAACGCGTTTCATGCGCAAGCCGCTCTAATTCTGCCGCATGGTTGGCTTGAGCTTCCAGATGCTGGCCAGCACAGTGGCCACGGCTTTGTACAGCTCTTCGGGAACCATGTCGCCCACTTCCACAGCCTTATACAAAGCGCGTGCCAAGGGCACGTTTTCGCGGATGGGCACGTTGTGCTCGCGGGCCACGGCCTTGATTTTTTCGGCCAGGTGATCCGCGCCCTTGGCAAGCACCACCGGGGCCGGGGCCTCCTGCGCGTTGTAGCGCAGGGCCACGGCGATATGGGTGGGGTTGGTCACCACCACGTCGGCCTTGGGCACGTCCTGCATCATGCGCTTCATGACCACTTCCATCATCTTGCGGCGCTGCTGCCCCTTGATGACCGGGTCGCCTTCGGCCTGCTTGCGCTCGTCCTTCACTTCATCCTTGGTCATTTTCATGCCTTCCTTGTAGGCAAAGCGCGACTGCCAGATGTCAAAAGCCGCGATGGCCAGGATGGGCAGCAGGGCATAGTAGGCCAGCTTGAGACCCATCTGGAGCATGTAGGCGGCCACGCCTTCGGGCGTGGCGTAGTACATGGGCAGGAAGTTCTGGTATTCCTGATAAATGAGATAGCCGGGAATCAGGGCAAGAATGATGGAGAACAGCAGGCTTTTAATGGTGCGCAGGGCGGTCTGGGGCGAAAACATCATCTGTTTCAGACCCTTGATGATATTGAAGCGCTGCCACTTGAATTTGAAAACCTTGGTGGTCCAGAGCTTGCCCACCTGAAGGCGCTGGGCCAGAAAAGCCAGAAAACCCAGAAAAAGCAGGATCGGCAGGATGATCTTGCACAGCTCCACTGTCAGATCGATGCTCAGAGTGTAGACGTTCTGGGGGTTGGGATCGAATTCCCAGGCATGGCCGAGAAAGCGCCGGAACAGCGTCTTGATCTCCTCGGTCATGGGGCCGATCCAGAGGTGGAGGGCAATGAGGCCGCCTGTCAGGCTCACGGCTTTGCCCAGCTCCTGGGATTTGGGAACATTGCCTTCCTGGCGCTGCTTGTTTCTGCGCTTCGGAGTGGCTTCTTCCGTTCTGCTGGGGTCTTGCTGCTTGCCGAACATGTGACGTTCCCGCTGTTGCGTTTTTGGCGATCAACGGGAAGACAGCAAGAAGCATGCCCCGGCCGGAGACGGCCCGATCATTGCCTGGCGGACGGGTTGCGACTATTCTGCACGGGAGCGGCACCAATAGCCGGGGGGCTGGACTATGCCAAGGAGCACGGCGGGCGACGGGGACACGGACAAGGGCTTTCACGGCATTTTGATCGCGCCGTATCCGGAAATGGGCGCGGTATTCACGCCCATTGCCCGGCGCATGGGCTGCCGCCTGCGCGTGGTCGTGGGACAGGAGGACGCGGCCGTGGCCGTGGCGCGGGCCACGCCGCCCGACGACTGCGACGTCTTTCTGAGCCGCAGCATCAACGCCGCCTTTTTGAAGCGGCATACGGCGGTGCCCGTGGTAGCCATTGAAATGACGGCCATGGATCTGTTGCGCCTGCTGCTGCCTGACGTCGGAAAGGTCCGGCGGGTGGCCTGGTTCCGTTACGCCGGTCCCCTGCGGGATGTGGATTGCGTGGCCGGGGTTCTGGGCATGGAGATCCGCGAGTGCCTTTTCCGTTCCCGCGCGGAGGCGCGCGACATGGCCGAAGCACTTGAACCGGGCTCCGTGGACCTGGTGGTGGGCGGCACCTATGTGCGGGATTTTGTGGCCCCCCTGGGCTTTTCCACCCGCCAGTTCAGGGTTGACGGAGACGCCGCCGCGCGCTGCCTGCGCGAGGCCGCCGCCATCGCGGAAGCCCGAAGGCTCGAGCGGCGGCGCGCGGCGCGCATCCACGCTGTCTTCAATGCCGTGAGCGAGGGCCTGCTGGTGCTGGACGAAAAGGGCGCGGTAAGCCATGTGAACACCTCCGCCGCCCGGCTGCTCAAGAGAACGCCCGAAGACCTGCTGGACAAGGACATCCGCGCGGCTGTCCCCGGCGGTTTTCTGAGCGGCGAGGGGCTGCCGGACAGGGCCGAACGGGGGCGGGTCCGGAACATCGGCGGCACGACCCTGGTCGTCAACCGGGTGCCCGTGGCGGTTCAGGGCAAAAGCGCGGGCCTGGTCTTCTCCTTTTCCGACGCCGGAAGCATCCGGCGGGCGGAAGGCCGTCTGCGCAGCAGCCTCAAGGCGCGCGGTTTTACCGCGCGTTATACTTTTGATGATATCGAAGCCCGCTCGCCAGTCATGCGGCAAGTAAAGGAACTGGCGGCGCTTTATGCCTCCACGGACGCCAATCTGCTGATCTGCGGCGAATCGGGCACGGGCAAGGAAATTTTCGCCCAGAGCATTCACGCGGGCAGCCGTCGCGCGGACAGCCCCTTTGTGGCGGTCAACTGCGCGGCCATTCCCGAAGGTCTGCTGGAAAGCGAGCTGTTCGGCTATGAGGAGGGCGCGTTCACGGGCGCGCGCCGCCAGGGCAAAGCCGGGATGTTTGAACTGGCCCATACCGGCACGCTTTTTCTGGACGAGGTGGGCGATCTGCCGCTGTTGTTGCAGGGCCGCCTGTTGCGCGTTCTGCAGGAGAGGGAGATCGTCCGGGTGGGGGGCACCCAGGTCATCCCCCTGGATGTGCGCGTGATCTGCGCCACCAACCGGGATCTGGAGGACCTCGTCCGGCGCAGGCTCTTTCGCGCGGACCTGTACTACCGCCTCAATGTGCTCAACCTGACCCTGCCTCCGTTGCGGGAACGGCCCGAAGACATTGTGGCCATGGCCGTTTCCTGGCTGCGCAGGCATCTGCGGCCGACGCCTCCGCCGGAGGCGCTGGAACAGGCCCTGGGGCCCCTGCTGACCCGCCGGGCCTGGCCCGGCAATTTGCGCGAGTTGTTCAGCGTGCTGGAGCGCCTGGCGCTGATCGCCAACCATACGGGAGCGGCAGGCGGACGGGATTGGGCGGAGCTTCTGGCGCGCGTCTGGCAGGGCGCGGAGCCGGCTTTGGAGAGCCCGCCGGGCGAAGCCTGTGCCGCTGACCTGCGGACGCAGATGCGGGCTCTGGAACGGAAGATCATTGAAACGGCTCTGGCCGCGACGGGCCAGGATCTGGGCGCGGCGGCGCGCCGTCTGGGCATCAGCCGGATGACGCTCTGGCGCAAGCTGCAGCCTTGAGGCGCGGCCCTGCCGTGCCGCAGCTTGTAACACTTTTGTTACATATTTGCATAAGAATTGTTACAAAAATCGCCGTAAAAACTGTCTGAACAGCCTTGGCTCCTCCCGCGGCCCGCTGCTGCGCCCTTTTTCACGAATGGCGCATTCCTGGCATGGATCTTGATGAAACTGCTTCAACCTCAACGCTGGAGTAGTTATGAGAAAGCTCATCCTTGCCGTCTGTCTCACGCTC
Organism: Desulfovibrio sp.; assembly: GCF_018379785.1. Lineage (GTDB taxonomy): Bacteria > Desulfobacterota > Desulfovibrionia > Desulfovibrionales > Desulfovibrionaceae > Desulfovibrio. The sequence continues at coordinate 38,448 of NZ_JAGZUV010000028.1, read as the reverse complement.
GGCGTCTGCCTGCCGGGCCTTGCGTCCGAGGCCCGCGCCGACTACCCCCAGGACCGCCCCTTGAACATCATCGTGCCCTTCGGCCCCGGCGGCGCGGTGGACATCGCCGGCCGCATCCTGGCGGAGTATTTCCAGAAAGAATTCAAGATCACCATCAATGTGATCAACAAACCCGGCGGCGCGCAGGCTATCGGCCTCAACGACATGCTGCGCGCCCGGCCCGACGGCTATACGCTGTGCTTTCCCGCATTCGGCGGGCTGTGCACCACGCCCAAGCTGACCAATGTGGGCTTTACGGAAAAAGACTTCAAGCCCGTGGCCCAGATCACGGTCATGGAGCTGACTTTTTCCGTCAACAAGGCCTCGGGCCTGAAAGATTTCCCGGCCTTTATCGAGGCCGCGCAGAAGAACCCCGCCGATATCGTCTACGGCAGCACCGGGGCCATCACCACCCAGCGACTCTACCTGACCAGGCTTCTGCAACGCTTCCACAACGGCCTGAAAGTCCGGCACGCGGCCTACGGCAGCGGGCATGAGGTTTCCACGGCCCTGCTCGGCAAACACATCACGGCCGGATTCCAGGTGCCCGCCAATGTGCTGCCCTATGTGGAATCCGGCGACTTCGCCACCATTGCCGTTACCCGGAAGACCCGTCATCCGTCGCTGCCGGACACGCCGACCTTCCGCGAGATTTACGCCGACAGGCTGAGTCCGGAAGACGAGCAATGGATCGACATGGGGTCGTGGCACGGCCTGGTGGCCTCCAAAAAAGTGCCCGACGAACGCATCGCCGCCTTGCAGCCGCTGCTGCAAAAGGCCCTGGCCGATCCCGACGTCATCGCCAGGTTCAAGAAGATCGGCCTGTCCGTGGACTATCTGCCGCCCAAGGAATTCGGCGAGGTCATCGCGGCCGGTTCCGCCCTGGTGGACGACGTGCTGGCCGGGCGCAAATCGCTGGACTGATCCTTCGCGCCGGGCGCGCCCCGCGCGAAGAACGGGATGCGGCAAGGAAGACCCGCGTCCCGCCCTTCCAGCCCAGGTATGCCGCCAGATACGGGAGGCCCCATGAAAAACAAAACGGATTTTTTCATCGCCTTGGCTCTTCTGGTGATCTGCGCCGTGGCCTGGCAACAGATCCGCCTTTTGCCGGAATCAGCGTCGGCCGAGTTTTTCAGACCGGCCTCCTTTCCCACGGGCGTCACTGTGTTGCTGGCTGTGCTGGCCTGCATCCTGCTGGTCCGCAGTTTTCTGGTCCGGGGCCGGGCCGCGTGGCCGGAACGGCCCGTGCTGCTGAAAGTGCTGCTGCTGATTTTGCTGGTGCTCGGCTATGTGGCGGGCTTTGTCCGGCTTGGAGAATACGCCTATGACGCGCTCTGGCCGGGCGGCACGGGCTTCTGTTCCGCCACCCTGGTTTTTCTGGTGCTGGCACAGGTGCTCACGGGCTATCGCAGCCCCTGGCGCATCCTGCTGATCGCGGGCCTGATGACCGCTTTTCTGTATCTGGTCTTCGCCCTTTTGTTTAACGTCCCGCTTCCCTGAGGCTGAGCCTATGGATACTTTCCTTTCGGCACTGGCCGCGGCGTGCGGCTTTGAGGCGCTGCTGGCGAATCTTCTGGGCGTGGCGCTGGGCATCGTGTTCGGAGCCCTGCCGGGGCTCACGGCCGTCATGGGCGTGGCCCTGCTCATCCCCCTGACCTTCGGGCTGCCCCCGGTGGTGGCCTTTTCCTCCCTGCTCGGCATGTACTGCGGGGCCATTTACGCCGGTTCCATCACGGCCATTCTGGTCAGCACGCCGGGCACGGCGGCGGCCGCGGCCACCATGCTTGAAGGCCCCCGGCTGACCGCCAGGGGGGAATCGCTGCGCGCCCTGGAAATGACCACCGTGGCTTCCTTCATCGGCGGCGTGTTTTCCTGCTTCATCCTGGCCGGGGTGGCCCCGCAGCTCGCGCGTTTCGCCCTGAATTTCAGCGCGCCGGAGTATTTCGCCCTGGGCATTTTCGGCCTGACCATCGTGGCGACTCTGTCCGAGGGAGCGTTGCTCAAGGGCTGCATCGCGGCCTGCCTCGGCCTGCTCATCGCCATGGTGGGCATGGACCCGCTCACCGGCAATCTGCGCCTGACCTTTGATTCCGCCAACCTGATCAACGGCGTGTCGCTGATCCCGGCTCTGGTTGGCTTGTATGCGCTTTCGCAGGTTTTTCTCACCTGCGAGGACATTTTTCGCGGCAAGCGTCTTTCGGCCGTGAACATTTCCAGGAAGGGCATCTCCCTTGCGGAAATCTGGGCCAACAGAAGCGCGCTGCTGCGCGGCTCGCTGATCGGCACCTTTATCGGCATTGTGCCGGCCACGGGTTCGGGAACGGCCTCGTTCGCGGCTTACAGTGAAGCCAAGCGCAATTCCAGGCATCCGGAAGCCTTCGGCAACGGGGCCATAGAGGGGCTCGCGGCCACGGAGTCGGCCAACAACGCCGTGACCGGCGGGGCGCTCATTCCCCTGCTGACCCTGGGCATTCCCGGCGACGTGGTCACCGCCGTCATTCTGGGCGCGCTGATGATCCAGGGCATGACGCCCGGCCCGCTGCTTTTTCAGGAGCAGGGCGCCCTGGTCTACAGCATCTTCATTTCCCTGCTGCTGGCCAATGTCTTCATGCTGGTTCTGGGCATGGCATCGGTACGGGTGTTTTCGAAAATCGTGAGCATCCCCGGCGGCATCCTCATGCCGCTGGTCACCACGCTTTGTGTGGTGGGCGGCTACGCCCTGAACAATTCCAATTTCGATCTGGGGGTGATGGCGGTCTTCGGCATCCTGGGCTGGATCATGACCAAGGCTTCCATTCCGCTGGCCCCGCTGCTGCTGGCCATGATCCTCTCAGGCATCATTGAAACCAATTTTCGCCGCGCCCTGAGTATTTCCGACAATGACTACACGGTCTTTCTCACCCGGCCGGTGTGCGCCGTTTTTCTGTGCATCAGCCTGTTCATCCTGTTCAATCTGCTGCGCAAGGAATGGAAAAAAGCCGCGGCTCGGCGCTGAGGCCGCCACTACCCTAAAAAAACAGAAGGACGCGCTATGCCTGCCGCCACCCATATCTATCATAACGGAACTATCCTGACCATGGACTCGCGCGCTTCCACGGCCTCCTGCCTGGCCGTGCGCGGCGACAGAATCGCGGCGGTGGGCGGACCGGATGACGTGGCTCCCCTGCGCGGCCCGGACACGCGGCTCGTGGACCTCAAGGGACGGACCATGCTGCCCGGCTTTTACGACTGCCATAGCCATTATATGCGCGCGGGCATGTACAACGCCCTGTATCTGGACGCCTTTGCCGCGCCCATCGGCGGTCTGAAGACCCTGGCGGAACTGGCTGGGCGCATCCGGGCCGGAGCCGAGAAAACGCCCAAGGGCGAATGGCTGCTCTGCGCGGGCTACGATGACACGGGCCTGGCTGAAAAACGCCACTTCAGCCTGGCGGAACTGGATGCTCTCGTGCCGGAGCATCCGCTGTTTCTGCGGCACATTTCCGGGCATTCGGCCTTGTGCAACAGCCTGGCCCTGGCGGCGGCGGGCATCGGCCCGGACACGCCGGACCCGGCGGGCGGGCTGTTCCGGCGGGGGCCGGACGGGGCCCTGACCGGCCTTGTGGAGGAGCCCGCGGCCATGGACAGGGTGCTGGAGGCGGCTCCGGCCATGACCGGCGAGCTGTGGCTGATTTCAGCCCGCCGGGCCTGCGAGGACTACCTGGCCAAGGGCGTGACCACGGCCCATGACGGCGGCGTGACCACGGCCATGTGGCACAATTATTTCAAGGCGCATGCGGCGGGCATCATCAGGAACCGGGTCCAGCTTCTGCCCAAGCACGGCCTGTTCGACTTCAGCCTGGCCCCGCGCGACCCGGCGCCGGGCACCTGGCTGACCGGGGACGGCAAACTCAGCCTGGGCGCGGTCAAGCTCTTTCAGGACGGCAGCATCCAGGGCTACACGGGCTATCTGAGCAATCCCTACCATAAGCTTCTCGACGCCGGGCTTCCCGGCCAGTGGCGCGGCTATGCCATCCATACGCGCGCGGCCCTGGCGGAGCTGATCACGGGCTACCACAAAAAGGGCTGGCAGGTCGCCGTGCACGCCAACGGCGACGCGGCCATCGACGACGTGCTGGAGGCCTATGAGCAGGCCCAGAAAGCCCTGCCCGACGTGAACAGGCGTCATATCATCATTCACTGCCAGACCGCGCGCGAGGACCAGCTGGACCGCATCAGGCGGCTGGGCGTGGTGCCCTCCTTCTTTGTGGTGCATACCTATTACTGGGGGGACAGGCATCACGAGATTTTTCTCGGCCCGGACAGGGCCGGGCGCATCAACCCCCTGCGCAGCGCCCTTGAACGGCGGATTCCCTTTACCAATCACAACGATTCCGCCGTGACGCCCATGGACCCGCTGCTTTCGGTCTGGTCGGCCGTCAACCGGCGCACCGCTTCGGGCCGCGTGCTGGGAGAAGAGCAAACCATCCCGGTGCTGGAGGCCCTGCGCAGTGTGACCACTTGGGGGGCCCGGCAGTTTCACGAGGAGCGGATCAAGGGCAGCCTTGAGCCGGGCAAGCTGGCGGACATGACCATTCTGGCCGAGAATCCGCTGACCGTGGCCCCCCCGCGCCTGCGCGGCATCAGCGTCGCCGGCGTGCTGGTGGGCAATGAGCTCGTGTTCGGGGAATGCTGAGGCGGCGCGCGCCGCAGCCGCGTTGCGGGCGCGGCACGGGGGAGAAGCGTGTTTTACGGATGGAAGATCAGCCTGCTTTCCATGGGCGGCAACTTTATGCTGCAGGGCAGCGTGCTCTACTGCATGAACGCCTTCATGGAACCCTTGTGCGAAGTCCACGGCTGGACCCGGGCGGGACTCAATCTCAGCATGGGCTTTGCCGCGCTTATGGGACAACTGGCCATGCCTCTGGCCGCCGCCGTTTCCGCCCGCTGCTCCCTGCGGCGGCTCATGACCCTGGGGGCGCTGGCTGGCGGCGCGGCCACGGCGTTCATGGGCCTTACCGGGAACATCCTGCTCTATACCCTGCTGTTCACCGTGGCCTGGGTCTGCACCCAGATCTGCGGCGGGGTGGTGGGCAACGCCCTTATGAACAACTGGTTTCATCATTACCGGGGCCGAGCCTTCGGCCTGGCCAACGCGGGGACGTCTCTTTCAGGCGTGGCGCTGCCGTTTCTGAGCCTGGTGCTGATCCGGCATTTCGACGCGGGCACGGCCTATCTGGTTCTGGGCCTGCTGACCTGCGCTCTGGCCCCGCTGGCTTGGTTTCTGGTGCGCGACTCGCCCCGGGCCATGCATCTGCACCCCGACGGCAGGCGGCGCGAGCCCCGGCGTTCCAGGCGGCCTCCCGCGGAGGTCTCGTTTTCCGGCATGCTGCGGGAGCCGCACGCCTGGTTTCTGGGGCTGGCCTTCGGCATGGCCCTGATGGCCGGTTCGTCGATCATGAGCCAGATGAAGCCGCGTTTCGCGGATCTGGGGCTGGAAGCGTACCCGGCCATGCTGCTGGCCTGCGCCGCGGCGCTGTTCGCGGCCCTGGCCAAATACGCCTGGGGCTGGGTCTGCGACCGCTTCACGCCGCTTTTCGCCGCGCGTCTGGTCATGCTCTGCAGTTCGGCGAGCCTGGCCCTCTGCTTTCTGCCGCCCGGCCTCTGGAGCATGACGGCCTTCAGCCTGAGCTTCGGCGCCTGCATCGGCGGCCTGTGGACCATCCTGCCCGCCGTGGTTTCCTACTTTTTCGGCAACGGCAATTTTCTGCCGTCCTACAAGTTCATTTCCATCTTCATCATTCTGCGTAGCGCGGGCTTTCCCGTCATGGGCCTTTCCCATGACCTCACCGGCAGTTACGCCGCCTCGGACGTCATTTTCGGCGTGAGCCTGCTGGCCTCGCTGGGGCTGACGCTGCTGCTGCGCGAAAGCGAGGCCGTGGAAAGCGCCGCGCGCAGGCATGCCGCGGCGGCAACACCGGAACGGATCAGATAAAGGAGAGACGGTCCCGGCCGTCGTTTTTGGAATGGTACAGGGCTTCGTCCGCGCGTGAGACCAGACTGTCCATATCGTCCGTCTCTTCAATGCGGGTCACGCCGATGCTCAAGGAAACACCCAGTTCCCTGAGTTCCGGGTGTTCGCGCACGGCGGCCAGCAGCCGTTCCAGCAGGGCACGGCTCTCTTCCGCGTCAGCGTGGATCAGGCCGAAGAATTCATCGCCGCCCCAGCGCGCCACCATGCCGCTTTCCCCCGCGCTTTCACGGGCCAGCCGGGCCGCCAGCACCAGTACGCGGTCACCGGCCAGGTGCCCGTGCCGGTCGTTGATCTGCTTGAAGAAGTCCACATCGAACAGAAAGGCGTGGCAGGTCCGCTTCCAGTCGCGGGTGGCCTCCACCTCCCGGCTGATGATGTCGCCCAGCGCGCCCCGGTTGGGCAGGGAGGTCAGTTTGTCCGTGACCGCGAGTTTCTCCAGCATGCGGCTGTGGCGGTTCATGAGATAGGAAATGAGCAGCAGAACGGCGGCGATCACCAGCAGGGCCGTGGCCGCGCTTTGGATCAGCTGGACTCTGAATGCGCTCCGGAGCGGGGAGGTATCCTTTTCCACAATCAGGTACCAGCCCAGGGTGTCCACATAACGGGACAGCATGCAGATGTTCCGCGAGCCCAGGCCGGACCAGCGCCCCTCGGTTTCGTCCTTGTGCCCGAGCAGTTTGTCCTTGAGTTCGGACAGCGGCGGTGTGGCGAAGAGATTGCGTTTTTCAATCAGCGCGCTGTCCGAGGCGACCTGAATCACGCCCTCGTCGTTGACCAGATATGCCTTGAGCGCGAAACGTCGCTCATAGGAAGTCAGGATATCCTGGAGGCGGTGCATCTTCATGCCCACGCCCAGTACGCCCAGCAACTTGCCGTTGTCGTCGTCGATGCGGCAGTTGACGAAGACCGTAAGCGCATTGTGGTCCGCCTCATCCGTATCCACGTCCAGACCGTAGAGGCGGCCGCTGTTCACAAAGCCGTAGTACCATGCGTCGCGGGCGTTGCGCGGGGAGATGGTTTTGCCGGATTTGCCTTCATAGTGAAAATAGGTCCGGCTGGCCTCGGAAACAACAAAGACGGAATTGTATTTGAATTTTTTTTGCAGTCCCGCCAGATAATTCTGCAATTGCCGGATATGCCCGGCGTTGCCGGGGCGCTTTTGTTCTTCCTCAAGCCAGGCCTGCAGAAAGCTGTCGTTGGCCATGGACAGGGAGACGGCCACGGGCATGCTCAGGGCCTTGTCGATTTCATGATAGATGGTCAGGGAGCCGAGCTCCGAGATGCTGCGGATGTTGTGGTCGAAAACCTGCTTGTAGGCGCGATGGCTTTCCAACGTGACGCAGGCGAAACCCAGGATGATGATACAGCAGACAATGAGTTTGATATGGCGCAGAATATATCTCATGAGATCCCCGCAACGAAACTCGCCGCGCGAAAGGCTTTTTTACAGTTCGGCCGGAACGGAACCGGATAGCCTGTTCTGCCACGAAGCGCGGGGCGGCGCAAGGCGGAGCGGGGATCGGAAACGCTATTTCGTGTTCCACCACCACTGGGCGCGGCGGCAGAGCAGGTCGATGTCTCCGGCCGCGGCCAGATTGAGCATCTGGCGGTACTGGCGCACGGCCTCGTGGCTGTGGGGATTGGCCTCGAACAGACCGGCGAAGAGCTGCGCGTCCTCGGTGAGCATCTTGCGCGCCGCGTTTTGGCGGCGGCGGAAGGACGGGGTGAGGAAGGGCAGCAGGTCTTTCTGCCCGGCCAGCAGGGCGAAATAGGCCAGATTGGTGATGAAGTTCATGTTCTGGATGCGGGCCATGGCCTGATCGTGCTTTTCCGCCGTGGTCCGGAAGGTCCGGCAGCCTAGGGCCGTGAAAAAACCCTCGGCCATGGCCAGATCCCTATCCGTGGCGTTGCGGCCGGGGGTCACGGCCACGGGCTGGTCCGCATCCGGGTCGGGCTGGGGGCCGAAAAGGGGGTGGGTGCCCACCACCGGGCCGGGCCAGAGCCGCTCCATCTGGCGCAGGGGCTGTTCCTTGACCGAGGTAATGTCGGCCAGCACCGCCGTTGACGGCAGATGCGGGCGCACGCGCAGCAGCACGTCCTCGAACACGGCGGCGGGCACACAGATCAGGGCCAGGTCCGCCCCGGCGCAGGCCGGGGCCAGAATTTCCGGCGTCAGGGGCTGGTCCGCGCCCGCCACGGCCAGCCCGGCGGCCAGGGCTCGGGCGCGGAGCATGGCCCCCATGCGCCCGGTCGCGCCGATGATGACGGTTTTGGCCGGGATAGCCGCTCCGGGAGCGTTTTTGCCAGAGTTCATTGCAGTCGGCTCCAGACGTCCCAGAACCGCGGGAAGGACTTGCGCACCACGGTGGGGTCGTCCAGGCGTTCGCGCACGCGCAGGCCGGGAACGCGCAGGCCCAGCAGGGCCAGGGACATGGCCATGCGGTGGTCGTTGTGCGCGGACAGCGTCGCGCCTTCGGGCAGGCGCGGCGAATCGGGCTTGTTGCGGCGGTGTCCGGCCAGGCCGCCCATGCCGTTGACCAGCATGCCGTCCGAAAGCTCGTCCACGGTCACGCCCGTCTTGGCCAGTTCCGTGGCCGGGGCGTTGATGCGGTCCGACTCCTTGATCCGCAGATGGGCCACGTTGCTGATGCGCGTGGAACCCTTGGCAAAGGCGGCCAGCACCGCCACCGTGGGCACCAGGTCCGGGCAGGAGCCCATGTCCAGGGCCACGCCGTGCATTTCGGAGGGGTACACCGTGACCGCGTCGGGCTCTACCTCCAGACGAGCGCCCATCTTCCGGAGGATGTCCAGCATGGCGCGGTCGCCCTGCAGGGAAGCGGCGCGCAGGCCCTGCACACGCACGGCCCTGCGGCCCAGGGCCCCCGCTGCCAGAAAATAGGACGCGCCGGACCAGTCGCCCTCCACCGTATAGTCGCCGGGTCGGTACGCGCCGGGCCGCACGCTGACGCGCAGGCAGCCGGGGCGGGCTTCGTCCAGATCGCGCCAGGCCCCTTCCGGCAGGACCTGCCAGGGGGCGGCCTCGTTTTTGCGCGTTTCCACGCTGAAGCTGATGCCGAAATCCGTCAGGCATTGCAGGGTCAGGCCCACATAGGGCCAGGACACGGCTTTGCGCCCGGCCAGCTCCACGCTGAGCGGCGTGGCGCAGAACGGCGCGGCCAGCAGCAGGCCGGAAAAATACTGGCTGGATACATCCATGCCCAGGCGGGTCACGCCGTCGGCAAGGGCGGGGTTCAGCCCGTGAGCCTGGAGCAGCAGAGGCGGGCAGCCGGGCCTGCCCTCAAAGGCCACGCCCGCGCCCAGGCGGGTCAGGGCATCGGTGAGATCGCCGATGGGGCGCTCGTGCATGCGCTCCGAGCCGTGGATGCGGAACAGGCCCTCACCGGCGGCCAGCACGGCCGTGAGCAGGCGGCAGGTGGTGCCGGATTCGCGCACGTCGCAATCCAGGGGGCGCCCCCGGCCGCCGCGCGGCGCGCCGCCCAGTCCCTGAACCCGCCAGCCGCCGCTGCCGTTTCCCGCCCCGTTGCCGGAGGCGTCGAGCGCTTCCATGCGCGCGCCCGCGCCGCAAAGAATGGCCCTGGTGCATTCCAGGTCCGCGCTTTCCAGGGTGTGGCGCACCGTGGACTCGCCCCCGGCCAGGGCCGCGCCGATGAGGTAGCGGTGGGACAGGGATTTGGAGGCCGGGGCCGTGACCGTAACGACTGTCTGATCTGTGTTCTGAAGCATGGTTTTACATACCTTGTTCGTCGGAAGCGTCGTTCCCGCTGAGACTCATGCGGTCCAGCTGCGGGCCGGTGGGATAACTGCCCAGGATGCGGAAGCTGGTGCAGGCGTTGCGCAGCCGCTCCAGCAGGGCGGCGTGGCGCGGGTCTTCCAGATCGCTCTCCACATCCGCGAAAAAGACGTATTTCCAGCACTGGCCGCGCAGGGGGCGGGATTCCAGCTTGCGCATGTTGATTTCGTTCCCGGCCAGCAGGTCCAGCACCGTGGAAAGGGAACCGGCCTTGTCCGGCAGGGTGAAGAGCAGGGATGTCTTGTCCGCGCCGGTGTGGCCGGGCATGGGCCGGGGCGCCGTGCCGCTTTGGCCGGGCTGGGCCGATTTGGGGCCGATGATCACAAAGCGCGTCCAGTTGCCGGGCTCGTCCTCAATGCGCCGGGCCAGCACGCCCAGGCCGAGCATGTCGGCCAGTTTGCCGTGGCCGATGGCCGCCGCGTCCGGCTGTCCCGCCGCGCGCTGGGCCGCCGCGGCCGTGGATTCCACCGGGGTCAGGGCCGCGCCCGGCAGATGCGCGCGCAGCCAGCCGCCGCACTGGGCCAGGGGCTGGGGGTGGGAATAGACCGTGCGCACGGCGGCCAGGGCCGGGGCGTTGCTCAGCAGGCAGTGCGAAATGCGCGAAAAAAGTTCGGCCTGAATGAAGACCTCGTGCTTGAGGAAAAGGTCAAAACTCACGCCCACCGTGCCCTGGAGCGAGTTTTCCAGGGGCACCACGCCCAGTTCGCACTGGCCGGAGCTGACCTCCTCGAAAATCTGGGCAATGTCCCCGCAGGGGTGGAAACTGGCCGCGTGGCCCAGATACTCCACGCCCGCGAAATAGGAGAAGGTGCCTTCCGGTCCCAGGTAGGCCACGTTCTGCGGGCGTTGCAGGGCGCGCGAGGAGGAGAAGATCTCCCGCCAGATGGCCCGCAGATGTTCCTCCGGCAGGGGGCCGGGATTTTTGGCCGCCAGGCCGTCCAGCACCTCGCGCTCGCGCAGCGGCTTGAAGATGATGCCCGGTTCCGTGGCCTTGATCCGGCCCACTTCCAGGCTCAGGTCCGCGCGGCGGTTGAAGAGCCGGAGCAGCTCCAGGTCCACGCTGTCGATTTCCCTGCGGATGGCGGACAGGCGTTGCGCGCCCCCCCTTCCGTTTTCCGTATCCCGGCCCTGGGACCAATGTGCCTTGGCGTCGTCCATGCCCCTAGACCTCCCGGATTTCTTCGCGCACGCGCATGCCGAAATGGCGTCCCGCATCGTCGATGCGGCAGAGCACCGTATCGCCGGGCTTGAGGCCCACCACGCTCAGCGGCGTGCCGTCCGGACCCGTGAGCCGGATGGTTTCCGCGTTCTGGAGGAAGATGGCGCCGGTTTTGGCCCCGCCCTCGCACTCCACCCGGGCTTCGATCAGGAGCATGGGCCGCACCTCGATCTTGACCCGGCCCAAGGTCGCCACGCTGGTTTCGCCGTCCGCGCCCACGATGAGCACTTCCTGCCCGGCGCGCAGTTCGCCCAGATAGGTGGTCTTGTCGTGGGGCAGGCGGGTGTAGGCGTGCACGGCTCCGGCATTGACCCGGAAAGGCCGCGCGGCCACGTATTCGTTGTGTTCGGTTTCGGCGTGCACCAGAAAGGTAAAGGCGCTGGAATTGCCTACCAGCATGCCCTGGCCCCGGCGCAGCAGGGAGAGGGTGTCCGCGCAGACCCGGTGCCCCAGACCCACGGATTCCACGCGGGTGATCACGCCGGGGAGCAGATGCTCGCGGCCCTGGGAGAGCTTGCACTGGGCCACGATGGCCTTGAGCTCGCCGAGAGCTTCAGGCCGCACCACAATGCCGTCCACGCCGCGTTCCAGGATGCCCGCGGCCAGGCGGGCCTCGTCCAGAGTCCCGGCTTCGGCCAGCACCGCGTCGCTCTGGGCCAGCAGATTCTCCACCGGGATGACCTCCCAGCCGCGCGCCAGCACCACGCGCTCGCCGTTTTTGAGGCGGGCCAGCACGGCTTCCTCGTCAGCCTTGACCGTAAGCGCCGCCACGGCCACGTCCTCCTCGGCCCAGACCGGGCAGCGCGACAGCGCCGCCACCTGCTCCAGATGGTCGCGCGGCACGATGACGCCGTCCACGCCGGATTCCAGGGCCAGAGTCACCTGCCCTTTGTCAAAGGGCGCGCAACGGAAATAGATGCGGGACATGGAGCTTACTCTCCCACGATCTTGAGGGCCTGATCCACGTCGGCGTCCTCGTGCACGATGGCGCGCAGGGCCTTGACCAGATTCACGCGGCTGGGATGCTGGAAGACGTTGCGGCCCACGGAAATGCCCGCGCCGCCCGCCTTGAGGGAATCATGGACCATTTCCAGAATCTGGCGGGTGGATTCCATGCGTTCGCCGCCCGCGATGACCACAGGCACGCAGCAGGCCGAAACCACGTCGGAGAAACTTTCGATGTCGCCGGTGTAGGGCACCTTGACGATGTCCGCGCCCAGTTCCACGCCCACGCGGGCGCAGTGGGCCACCACTTCGGGATCGTAGCTGTTTTTCACTTGCGGGCCGCGCGCGTACATCATGGCCAGCAGGGGCATGTGCCAGTTGTCGCAGGCTTCGGCCACCCGGCCCAGGTCGGCCAGCATCAGGCGTTCGTTGGGATCGCCCAGGTTGACGTGCACGGAGACGCAGTCCGCGCCGTGCTTGATGCCTTCCTCCACGGTGCCCACCAGGGTTTTGGTGTTGCCGCAGGGCGAAAGGGCCGTGGAGGCGGAAAGGTGGACGATGAGGCCCACGTCTTTGCCCGCGCTGCGGTGCGAGCAGCGCACCAGGCCCTTGTGCATGAGCACCGCGTCCGCGCCGCCCATGGCCATGTCGTTGACGGCCTCACGCATGTCCACCAGGCCATCCACCGCGCCGATGGTGACGCCGTGGTCCATGGGCACGATGATGGTACGGCCGTTTTCACGATTGATGATGCGCTCCAGGCGGACTTTTTTGCCGAGGTACATGGGGAACTCCTTTCTCTTGTTGCGTGTCAGCATTTTTGCGGACAGCCCGCCTGCGGCCGGAAACAAAAAGGGCCGCAGGTGGTTGCCTGCGGCCCTTTGAACTTGCGGACAATGGACGTCAGCGAAGTTCCCGACCACAGGCTTCGGTAAAGTACGCAAAAAAATACCAGCTGAAGCCGGCGGCGTACGAGGAAGCAATGGCGGGAACAAATCGGGACATGACGTAAAACTCCGTGTTGGAATGTGAGTAGCTCCAGGTTTGGCGGATGTCAATAAAAAATTACGGGAGATTTTTTTGTTGACAGCATTTGTGACAAATGACACAAATTAATTGAATCAAATGTTAACATTTAACTTTTAACAAGGAGCGCCGGAATATTTCCGTAAACCCAGGCCGCCGCCCGTCGGCGACGGTGAACCTTCTGCCGGGACGCACGCCGCGGCCCGACGTGAGGAGCGAGTATGAGCGGGAAAAGGAGAATAAGTTTGCCGACCCAGATGGGCATCGGCATGGTTTTGGGCATCATGGCGGGCGCATCCGCCCAGTACTGGAACATGGACCCGCAGTGGTTCAAACCCCTGGGGCAGTTGTTCATCAACCTTGTGCGCATGGTGGTGGTGCCGCTGGTGCTGGCTACGCTGGTGGCGGGCGCGGCCAGCGTGGGGGACATCGGCCGCCTGGGCCGCGTGGCAGGAAAAACCCTGGTTTATTATTTCGCCAGCACAGCCGTGGCCATCATCATCGGCCTGATCCTCGCCAATATCTTTCAGCCGGGTCTGGGGCTTGATCTTTCCACCACCGGCCTCAAGGCCAAGGACGTGGTCCCTCCGAGCCTCACCCAGGTGCTGCTCGGCATCGTGCCTATCAATCCTGTTGAGGCCCTGAGCAAGGGCAATATGCTGCAAATTATTTTCTTTGCCGTGTTGCTGGGTTTTTCCCTCAGTATCTGCGGCGAAAAAGTCAGGGTCGTCACGGCGTTTTTTGACGGCATGGCCGAAGTGATGATCCGCGTGACCTCCATGGTCATGCTTTATGCGCCCATCGGTGTTTTCGGGCTTATGGCCTATACCGTCGCCACCCATGGGCTGGAAGTGCTGCTGCCGCTCATCAAGCTGGTGGCCGTCATGTATCTGGCCTGCATCCTGCAAATACTGCTGGTCTATTTTCCCTGCGTGAAGTTCAGCGGCGTCAGGCCCGGACATTTCCTGCGCGGCATCAGCGAGCCCCTGCTCATTGCCTTTACCACCTGCTCCAGCGCGGCGGCCCTCTCCTCCAACCTCATGAGCGTGCAGAAGCTCGGAGCCTCCCGGAGCGTCTCCAGCTTCTCCATCCCCCTGGGCAATACCATCAATATGGACGGGGCCGCCATCTATATGGGCATCGTGGCCATTTTCGCGGCTGAGATCTACGGCATCCCCATGCCGCCGGACAAGCAGCTGACCGTCGTTCTCATGGCGCTTCTGGCCTCCATCGGCTCCATGGGCGTGCCGGGGGCGGCGCTGATCATGATCACCATGGTCTTCACGCAGGTGGGCATCCCCTTGCAAGCCATCGCCCTGGTGGCCGGGGTGGACCGGGTCATGGACATGGCGCGCACCACCATCAATGTGCTGGGCGATGCCACGGGGGCCATTGTGGTTTCGCGTCTGGAAACGGATATGGACCCCGCGCGCGGGGCGGCCATGAACGTCTGAGAATCGTGGAGGACAAAGCCATGAAGGAAAAGACGGCGGGCATTCTCGGCGGCATGGGGCCCGAGGCCACGGTGGATCTGATGCGCCGCATCATCGCCCATACCGACGCCCGCGACGACGCGGACCATGTGCGCTGCATTGTGGACAACAACCCCAAGGTGCCCTCGCGCATCAAGGCCCTGCTGGAGGGCGGCGGGGTTTCTCCCGGCCCGTGTCTGGCGGACATGGCGCGGCGGCTGGAGGCCTGGGGCGCGGATTTTCTGTGCATGGCCTGCAACACGGCGCACAACTATTACGGCGAGGTGCGGGCGGCTGTGGGCATTCCGGTGCTCAATATGGTTGAACTCACGGTCAGGGCCGCGTCGGAACTCGCGCCGGGCGGCGCGGCGGGCATCCTGGCTTCGCCGGCGGTGCGGCTCACCGGCCTTTACGAAGGCCCCTGCGCGGCCTTGGGCCTGACTCCCCTGTATGCCGACGGTCCGTGGGAGCAACGCCTTTTGCAGGTCATCAAAGATGTCAAGGCGGGCCGCGCGGACGAGGCGGCGCGCGCGGCCTTTGCGGAGATAGCCGGGCACGTGCGGAGCAGGGGGGCGGCGGTGCTGATCGTCGCCTGTACGGAACTCGGTGTCATCGGCGCGCGGGCGGACTGCCCCCAGGTGGATGCCGCCGATGTACTGGCGCGGACCGTGGTGGACATGGCCAAGGGGCGTACCTCCCCACATTGATTTTTTCCGG
The DNA here is from genome assembly GCF_018379785.1 of Desulfovibrio sp. Lineage (GTDB taxonomy): Bacteria > Desulfobacterota > Desulfovibrionia > Desulfovibrionales > Desulfovibrionaceae > Desulfovibrio. Next base: position 23,206 of record NZ_JAGZUV010000028.1, on the reverse strand, counting down.
CAACAGCCATCAGGGGCGTTCCCCGGTGGCCGGACAACGGCTGAACAACAAACATCTGATTCAGGAGGAAACTACATGAATCTGGCTCGCTTCGCCCGTCGCGGCTATGTGCAAGAGGCCACGCCACTGGAATTCCTGCCCGCCTTCAGCAGGGCCCTAGGCAACAAGGCCAACATCTGGATCAAGCGGGACGACCTGCTGCCCGGCGCGGGCGGCGGCAACAAGACCCGCAAGCTGGATTTCTCCATTGCCGACGCGCTGGCCCAGGGCGCGGACACCATCATCACCTGCGGGGCCGTGCAGTCCAACCATTGCCGCCTGACTCTTTCCTGGGCGGTCAAGGAAGGCCTGGACTGCCATCTGGTGCTGGAGGAGCGCGTGCCCGGCAGCTACAGGCCCGAAGCCTCGGGCAACAATTTTCTCTACCGACTGATGGGCGTGAGCTCCATCAGCGTGGTGCCCGGCGGCAGCAACATGGCCGCTGAAATGGAGAAAAAGGCCGAGATGCTGCGGCGTGAGGGCCGCAAGCCCTACATCGTGCCCGGCGGGGCCTCAAATCCCGTGGGCGCGCTGGGCTACGTGCAGTGCGCCCAGGAGCTCATGCAGCAGATGTTCGAGCAGGGCCTCAACTTTGATCACATCATTGTGCCCAGCGGCAGCGCGGGCACGCATGCGGGCTTTCTGCTGGGACTGCTGGGCTGCCACATGGACATTCCGGTCACGGGCATCGGCGTGAACCGCAAAAAGCCCGTGCAGGAAGAGGCTGTGCACAAGCTCATGCGGGACACGGCCGAATATATGGGCGTGAACATGGATATTCCGCGCGATGCCGTGGTGGCCTATGACGATTACGTGGGGCCGGGCTACTCCCTGCCCACCGACGCCATGGTGGAGGCGGTCAAGCTTCTGGCGCGCACCGAAAGCATCCTGCTGGACCCGGTCTATTCGGGCAAGGCCATGTCCGGTTTGATGGACCTGGTGCGCAAGGATCATTTCAAAAAAGGCGCGAACCTGCTTTTCCTGCATACCGGCGGTTCCCCGGCGCTCTATGCCTATCTGGATTCCTTCCGCAAGAATACGTAAACGGCCCGCCGCGCGCCCGCGCGTTTTGACTGAGCCGGGCGCGCGGCTCTTTCCCGCCAGTTTTCCGGCTCAGCCGGGACAAGCACAAGGAAAAGGACCATGCAGGAAAAGACATTGCGAATGTACGGCGGCATGTGGGGCGGGCTTGTACCTCTGGCCATTCTTGTCATGGGCCTGGTCTGGCTCTCCGTGGCGGGGCGCGGCGGCACCAAGCCCTTCTGGGCCTGCGCCTGGCTGGCCCTGGCCGTGGGGCTGTTTTTCGCCCGCGACAAAGCGGAATACTGCAAGGCCGCCATGCGCGGCATCGGCGACAAGACGGGCATCGTCATTGTCACGGCCTGGCTGTTCGCCGGGGTTTTCGGCAAACTCATGGCCGCCGGGGGCCTGGTCAACGGCCTGCTCTGGCTGGGCATGGCCACCGGGGCGCAGGGCGCGGTCTTCACCCTGCTGGTCTTTCTGGCGGCCATGCTTTTCGCGCTGGGCACGGGCACCAGCACGGGCACCTGCATCGCCCTGACGCCCGTGCTGTACCCGGCGGGCTACTTTCTGGGGGCGGACCCGGCCATGCTCGGGCTGGCTATCCTGTCCGGCGCGGCCTTCGGGGACAATCTGGCCCCGGTGTCGGACACGACCATTGTTTCCGCGTACACCCAGGGCGCGAGCATGCGCGAGGTGGTGCGCAGCCGCTTTCCGCTGGCCATGAGCGCGGCCGTCATTTCGGGCATCGCCTTTCTGATGTTGGGCGGCGGCGGAGAGGTGCGCGTACTGCCCGAAATCAAAGCCACGCTGAATCCGTCGGGCGTGTTCATGCTGCTGGCCCTGGTGGTGGTCGTGGTTGCGGCCCTGCGCGGCAGGCATATCATTGAAGCCCTGATTTACGGCAACGTGGCCGCGGCCCTGGCGGGCATTTGCGTGGGCACGCTCAAGCCCGGCGACATTTTCGGCATTCCGGCCAAGGCCGGGGGTTCCACGGGCATCATCCAGTCCGGCATCGACGGCGTGGTGGGGGCCATCATCTTCGCTGTCCTGATTCTGGCCGTGACCCAGATTCTTGTGGAATGCGGCATCATGGGCAAGATTCTGGAGTTCGCCCGGAAAAGCGTGGTGGCCACCGTGCGTCAGGCCGAACTCTTTATTGTGGGGGTGACCATTCTGGCGTCCATTCCCATTTCGGCCAACGCCCCGGCGGAGCTTCTGGTGGGCCCCAGCCTGGTGCGTCCCATGGGCGAAAAATTCCGCCTGGCGGCGGCGCGGCGCGCCAACCTCATGGATTGCGCGGTGTGCACGGTCTTCTTCATCCTGCCCTGGCATATCGCCGTGGCAGCCTGGTACGGCGCTCTCTACAGCGCGGCCGAAAGCTACGGCATCGCCGCGCCGCCCATCAGCGCGGCTCTGTACAATCCCTACTCCTGGGCGTTGCTGGCGGTGCTGCTCTTCTCGGTCCTGACCGGCTGGAACCGCCGTTTCGCCGAGTCCGGCGAAAACGGGGAAACAGCCTAGCAATGCAAACTTGCCTGCCCCGGACAAGCCCGATGAGCGGCTGTCCGGGGCAGGGCTGATTGTTCCTGCGGGCACGGGAGGGGGGAAGAGGCGCGCTCGCGTCCGGAAATGTTGACATAACGCCGGCGTAAGTCTACCTCATGGGACAAAAACATGAGGAGTCCCCCTTGCCTCAGGTCAAGACGTACAGCGCCCAGGCCATCGCCCATATCAAGCAGCGCCTGCTGGACGGTACCCTTTCGCCCGGCGACCCCATCCGTGAAACCGAGATCGCCGAACATCTCGGCATCAGCCGGGGGCCGGTGCGCGAAGCCCTGCAAAGCCTGCTGCAACAGGGTCTGGTCACGGGTCTGCCGCAGAAGGCCAAGTTCATCCGGCATCTTACGGCGCGGGAGATTGAAGACAGCTATTGCCTGGGCGGCACTCTGGAAGGGGCCTGCATTGTCCAGTCCCTGGAGCGCTGGGATGGCAAGGCCCTGGGCGGAGTGAAGGAAATTCTGGCCGAAATGGAGCGTCAGAGCCGTGCCGCCGCCGGTCTTGCCGCGCTGAGCCAGATTGACGAAGCCTTTCACGACGCCCTGCTGGCCCCTTGCCGCAACCGCCTGATGGCGGGCATCGCGCGCAATTCCTGCGCGCATATCTCCAAATTCCTCTACTACAAATGCTGGGACACGCTTTTTTCACCGCGCGAATTCTATCAGCGGCACGAAGTCATTTATGACGCCGTGCGCGGGCGCGATCCCCAGCATATCCAGCGGACCCTGCTGGAGCACTATGCGGAATCGGGCCGCCGCCTGGCCCTGGTCTGCGGCCGCCGGGAGGAGTGAGGCCCCAAGCCGCTCAGCTTCTGACGGCCAGCAGCCGGAGCCGCCGGTAATCGGCGACCCACTGCTCCCCGTCCCAGAGGCGCGGCCGCAGGGCGCGTTCCACCTCGCGGAAGATTTTCACTTGTTCCGCCCGGTCAAAACCGGCCAGATCCCCGGCGAAAAACTGTTCCAGCCAGTGGGCAAGACCGTTTTCGCCGCCGGACAGGGGCGTGGGACGGTCGTAGGCCTCAATTTGCCGGACCTGAAAGCCCGCTGTTTCCAGTTTCCGGCGGTATGCCGCCGGGGTGGGGAAATAGAAGGGTTCGGCCGGGGTCCGGCCGCGAGCCGCCAGCGCCGAGGCAAAGGCCGAACACACGGCTGCCACGTTGCCTTGGGCACCGAATTCGCAGACCAGCAGGCCGCCCGGCTTCAGAACCGCGTGCAGGGTGCGCAGCAGCGCGTCCTGATCCTGAACCCAGTGAAAGACCGCGTTGGAAAAGACCAGGTCGAAACGGGCCGTCCAGCCCTGGGCGGCCAGACCGGCCGCGTCCAGAACATGATATTCCGGACCGGGGCACTTTTCGCGCGCCGCCCGGATCATGGCGGCGGACTGGTCTGCGCCGATCACCTGCCCGGCTTTCCGGGCCAGGGCGGCGGTCAGCTCGCCGGTACCGCAGCCGAAATCCAGAATACACTGACCGGCGTCCTCCGGGACGCAGGCCAGCAGATTTTTGCCGTATTCGGCCACAAAACCGTGGCTTTTCCGGTAAAGCGCGGGGTTCCAGTCCATTTTTTTCAGCGCGATCAGGATTTGGCGACGGGGTGGGCCGGTTCCGGGGCCGGAGGGACGGGCTGGGCCGCGGCTTTGGGCCGCAGTTTGCGTGTCTCCAGGCGTTGCCGCACGAAGTCGGCGGCTTTGACGCCCTCGGGCACGGCGGAAAGCGGAAATTCCGCCCGGCCCAGATTGCGGTGCCCGCCCGCGGTGCCCACGTCGTAAAAGCAGGCGTCGGCCAGACGGCCGATATCGCGGCCGCCGTCGCCGCGAAAGATCACGATCACGGTCTTGTCCACAATGCCGCTGACCGCGATCCATTTCAGGCCGTGCACGCGGGTGAAGAAGTCGGCAATGGCCACCAGCAGGTCCGCGCTCTTGATTTCGCCGAGCGTGGCGTGGGCTCCGCCGCCCCGGCAGTCGGTGAGCGAACGGAAGGCGCGCGAAAAGAGCGGCAGCCAGGCGCGCAGATATTCGCTGCGGCTGATCCGCCGCAACAGATTGTTGTCCGCATGGTGGGAGAGCCACTGATAGGCGCGCAGATCCTCTTCGCCGCCGGAGCGCTCAAAGGCCGCCGTGTCCGTGCGGATGCCGTAGAGCAGAGCCGTGGCCAGCCGCGGGCCAGGGCGCACACGCAGACTCTGGAGAAGGCGTGTCATCATGGTGCTGGTGGCTCCCACGCCGGGCCGGATATCGCAAAAGGCCGTCGGAGTGGTGCAGTCCGTGAGATCCGTCAGGGGGTGGTGGTCGATGATCAGGTCAAAGGGGATGCCCGCAAAGGCCTTATTATGAGCGGGCTGGGAGTCCACCATGCCGAAACGGGTGTATTGTCCCGCCTTTTCAGGCTGCCAGGGTTTGGCCGGGATGCGCAGATAGCGGATCATGGCCAGATTGTCCGGCCTGCTCACCTCATTGATGCGCATGATGTCCACGCTGTGCACCTTGTGCAGCATGAGCCGTTTGAGGGCCATGGCCGCCGCCAGGGCGTCCGGATCGGCGTTGATCATGATGCACCAGCGGTCGTCCTTGTCCAGATTCTGCCGCCATTGCTTGAAACCGGCGATGTGTTCGGCGTTGATCGGCATGGCCCTCCCCTTGGCCCGCCTGTGGGCGTTATGGCTGTGCGTTTGTGTCCGTCTCTTCCGGCATGGCTTCGCGGGCCAACGCCGCCAGCACGGGCAGCGATGCCGCCACGCCCGGCCAGTGAAAAATTTCCGCCAGATGAACGGCCGCGCGCGGCAGGCGGGCCATGAGAGCGGCTGCCGCGCGGCGTTGCCGCGCTGTGAATTCCGTCAGCGGAAGGTGTCGATCCTTCCTGCCGGGCGCGCTCCAATGAATCAGGGCCGCTGTTTCCGGCAGTTCGGAATTCAGGAGATGGTCTTGAGCATAGCCCAGGAGATGCCCTACGTCCAGACAGAAGCCCAGCCCGTGGTCCGCCGGAAAGGTTTTTCCCAATTCCAGCACGTCGCAGGAATCCACATTCTCCAGCAAAAGGGGAATGCGGCTGCGGGCCTGCCAGCGGGCCGCGAAAGCGCGCAGCAGGCGGCGTTTGTGTGCCGGGGAACCTTCGGGCGGGTGCAGCACGGCCAGGCCCGGATGCAGATGGGCGGCTTTGGCGCAGACCGCCAGGGCCAGGTCCGCCGCGGCCGCCGTCCCGTGGCCGGGAGGCCACGGCAGGTCCACGGGCAGGTGGACGTGGCAGCGCAACGCCCCTGATGCCGAAGGCTCCGCCGGACCCGGCGGCAAATCATTTTCGTCGTACTTCAGGCAGGCCTCGGCCTCGAAAAAGCAGAGGGCCATCTCGTCCACTCTGCCGCTCAGAAAACGCGCGTTTTCCGCCACCGTGCCGGGCAGCACAAAGGAGGGCGCGGCCAGACGCCCCGCCAGGGGGTGGGCCGTGGATTGCCCGCTCATGGCCGGGGTTCCTGAGAGACGGGAGCCGCCGTGGCGGCGGCTTCACGCCGCAGGCTCGCAACCAGACGGCCCAGACGCGGTTCGTCCAGCGCCTGGTGCTCCGGGGAAGCAGCGGCCGCCGGGGCAAGAGCCGCGTACAAGCGCAGGGCCAGAGCCGCCCAGGCTCCGCCGGGACTTTCCCGGACGGCGTCGTTGGCCGGGGCCGGGCTGTGGTGGCAGAGCGTTTTGTCCAGAAAATCGTCCGCGAACAGCGTCAGCTCCGCCGGGTCCAGGGGCAGATCCAGAAAATGTCCCAGGCGTTGCAACTGGCGTTCGGGCCGGTGCAGCAGAAGGCCGTAGTCCGTCAGCAGGCGCGGCAGGCCGGCGCTGCCTTCCAGAGCGTCGAGCAGGTATGCGAGCCAGAGGGCGTGGCTGTGTTCCGCGTCCAGGCGGTCCCGCTGCCACAAGGAATGGGCCACGCTTTCCGGGTGGCGCAGGGCGATGCAGCAGTGCGCGCGCAGGCCCGAAGCCGCCAGCACCGGCCGCCAGAAGGGCAGCAGGCGGCTCATGCGCGGGTCTTTGAGGCCCGGAATCGCCTGTCCGGCGCTTTTTTCGCGCAACAGACTCAGGGCCGTGACTCCCGGCGGACCGGCGGCCAGCCGCCGCAGCGCCGCCGTGTCCGGCGCTTCCGGGCTGCGCCAGGTCAGGCCCAGTTGGGCCAGCAGAGCCTTGTTGAAGGCATAGAGCCCGGCATCCTCGAAAAAGCCCTTGGGATTGCAGGGGTGCGCGGGCAGCAGATTCTTGCCCAACGCGACCCCCAGAACCCGCAGGCCCCTGGCCAGCGTGCTGGTGCCGCTGCGGTGCATGCCCAGCACCAGCACGAGACGGCCGGGGGCGTTCATGATTACAGCAGGTTTTGCGCGGCCCAGCCGTGGGCTTCGGCCGCTTCCCTGGTTTTGGGGCCGCCCAGCACGCAGACCGCGCCTTGGCGCGCGGCTTCGGCCAGCACGTCGGCAAACTCGCTGAAGTGCCGCTCCGTGGTGCCCAGAATTTCCTCGCGCATTTGCTGGCGGATTTCGTCCGTATCGCCGGTGAGCCAGCGCGCCAGGGACTGGGCCCCCTTGGCGTCGGGCAGCAGGTAACTGTCCAGATCGCCTACCGCGCCCACAATGGCCTGGGTCAGTTGGGCCTTGTCCGGCTTGAAGCCGCGCAGAAAGTCGGCCATGCCGTCATAAGCGGCCAGGGTCTGGTCCACGTTGGGGTCGCGGTAGGAGGCGCAGACCAGGGTGCCGCCCAGGCGGTCCAGCATGCAGAAGGCCCCGTAGGCCCCGCCGCGCACGCGCACCTGCTCCCACAGGTATCCCATGCGCAGGTAGCGCAGAATCACGCTGGCCGAGCCGTGATAGACATAACCCTGGTCATAGATGTTGGCGGCTTTGCCCACGTAATTGATCTGGGCCGGGGTCAGGAAGGCTTCGGCCAGGGGCAGGTCGCGCATAGGCCCGGCTTCGTGGTCCGTGCGTTCCGGGCCGCCGGAAGGCAGTTCGGCCAGCAGGGCGCGGGCCCTGTCTTGGGCCAGGGTCAGGCCCCCGGCTTCGGCCGTGCAGTCAAAGACCGCGCCGGAAGAGGCCACGGCCAGGCCGCGCAATTCCTCCAGATCGGCCAGCAGGGCCTCCGGCTGCGTTTCCAGCTGTTCCAGCAGGCCGCGTACCGAAGCCAGATAACTCACGCCGCCGGTGCGTTCGGCCAGCGCGCCCGCGCCGGTGAAATGGGCGCGCAGCCGCGTGCCCACCGCCGTATGCCCGGCGGCCTGCAGGCCGTGCTCCAGGCGGGCCTTGCCTTCCAGCAGCATCTGCCTGAGACGCTCGCCGGCCACGGCGGGATCGCGCAGAGGCTCCAGCAGGATTTCATGGAAGATGTCGAACAGGTCCGGAATCTTGTCGTAGACCGCCTTGCCCGCCAGGCTCAGATAACTGAAGGTGCGGCGTTCGCCCCTGGTGGTGCCCAGGAGGGTGTCGGCCCCGACGCCGCCGGTCTTGGCCGCCATGTGCGCGCCGAGCTCCGTGAAATCGCGCCGGGCCGTGCCCAGTTCGGTGAGGGAACGGGCAAAGAGCGGCAGCAGGGGAACCAGGCGTTCGGGCAGGCCTTTCAGAGGCAGCAGCAGATTGGCGTAGGCAATGCCCCTGGTGGGCAGCTCGTGGCTGAGGCAGATTTCCGGCAGGCGGGATTCGGCGCGGGGAATGGCGGCGTTGCGGCGCGGCAGGTCGTCCAGGCCCAGGGCCGGGATGGTCGCCAGGGCTTCCGGGCTGTCCGGCGCGGTCTGGGTCTCCTGCAGGCGCAGGGTTTCTTCCACCAGGGCCGCGCGCCGCTCCGGCCCGGCTTCGGCCTGGACATCGGCCAGGCGGGCGCTTTCCGCCTCTTCGCGGACCTTGCCCAGACCGGCGTCCGGCAGCAGGACCACAGTGGCCCGGTGCTCATTGTGCAAAAACCACCGGCGGATGGCTTCCTCAAAAACCTTCTCGCCCCTGGCCAGGCGTTCCTTGATGGCCGTGAGCGGTCCTTCCCAGGCCAGGGGGGCCAGGGGATCGCCGTCGTACAGCCAGGTGGAAAGAGCCTGGATCATGGCCGCCAGCCCGCGCGGGAAGCGGCCGGAATTGTTTTCGCGATAGGCGAATTCCACGCTGTTCACCGCCGCTTCCACGGCCGTCGGGTCAATGCCGTCCTCGGCCAGTCGGGCCAGCGTGTCGAAAATCAGCAGTTCGGCCTGTTGCACGTCGCCGGGAGCCACGCCCTTGAGACCCGTGGAATAGTACATCTGGCGCAGGTCCGTTTCCAGGCCGCAGCCCGTGGTGTCCTCGCCCAGGCCGGAACCGATCAGGGCCTTGCGCAGCGGCGAACCGGGCAGGCCTTCCAGAATGTGCTCCAGCATTTCCATGAGCAGGGCCTGGCCCACGTCGCCGCGCTCGCCCAGCAGCCAGTTGACCGTGAACAGGGCGCGCTGTTCGCCTTCGGCCGCCGCGTAAGGCACCTCGATCTGGCGCGGCACGTCCCGGCGCGGCTGCAGGGGCACGGCGGAATCCGCGGGCCGGGCCGCGTAGCCCGCCAGGGCCGCGTCCAGCAGACGCAGGCGCTCGTCCTCGGGGTCGTCGCCCCAGAAGAAGAAGCGGGCGTTGCTCGGATGATAGTAGCGGCTGTGGAAATCGTGAAAGGCCTGATAGGTCAGGTCCGGAATGCGCTCGGGATTGCCGCCGGAATCCAGGCTGTAGAGCGTGTCCGGGAACAGGGCCTGCTGGCTCTGCTCGGCCAGCACGGAGTCCGGCGAGGAGTACACGCCCTTCATCTCATTGTAGACCACGCCCTTGTAGGTCCAGGGTCCGTCGGCGCTTTCGGCCTCCACGTGCCAGCCTTCCTGGCGGAAGATGTCCTCGCTGATGCGGGGATGGAAGACCGCGTCGATGTAGACGTCGATGAGATTGTAAAAGTCGCGCAGGTTGGCGCTGGCCACCGGATAGCAGGTCTTGTCCGGAAAGGTGAAGGCGTTGAGAAAGGTTTGCAGCGAGCCCTTGAGCAACTCCACGAAGGGTTCCTTGACCGGATACTTGTCCGAGCCGCAGAGCACCGAATGCTCCAGAATGTGGGCCACGCCCGTGGAATCCGTGGGCGGCGTGCGGAAGCTCACGCCGAAGCATTTGTTTTCGTCCGCGTTGACCACGGAGAGCAGTTGCGCGCCCGTGGCCTTGTGCTGCCAGAGGCGGGCCGTGCCGCCCACTTCCGCCATGTCCCGTTCCGTGAGCAGGTTGAAGCCGTGTTTGTCCATGTATGGGGTATCCTTGTGCTTGAGTTCGTGGCTGAGACCGGAAACCGGCCAGCACACTATAGGTAGGGAACACGGCTTTGAAAAGGGGGCCGGGGCGTCCCCGTGCGTGGCGGCCTCCGGTTTGGGCGCGGCGCGGACTGCGCTGAAAAGAACACTCCCGAGTCCCCATTTTCGGTACGCCGGGCGGAAGCGCGCCGCCCGCCGGGCCGGTACAGCCACATTTTATAATATTGCATATATTATTATGCAACTATTGATGTTTCCAGAGAAAGCCCCTACATTCCAAAGTGAGAATCGTAACCATACCGGCTCCGACCCGCCTGAGTTTTGTTCTTTGCCGCCAATCGATTCAAGAGACAACTGTAAGAGGGAAAGGGTGCGCAACCCTGAATCAACGCGCTTGAGATGCGGGTCATCTTCAGGCGCGGCTGATATATTTTTATGGATTTTCAATCACACCAAAAAAATGAAAAAGGCATGAGCATGAGCAACGAAAATATGGCTCCCGGGATTGAGAAAAAGCCATTGAGCATGATTGTAAACGGCAAGAAGGTCGGCCCTCTCGAGGTGCCGGTCGGGATGCCGATGATCGACTTTTTACATCATTATCTTAACCTGACCGGCACGCATTTCGGCTGCGGGCAAGGCGTCTGCCATGCCTGCACCGTCGTGGAAGTGCGGCCGGACGGCAGCCTGGTCGACACCCGGACCTGCATTGCCAATGCGCATGCCTTTGACGGCAAGACGATCATCACGATCGAAGGCCAGGCCAAAACGGACGCTGACGGCAATATTACGGAACTGACGCCGATCCAGAGAGCTTTCATTGAAAAATTCGCGTTCCAGTGCGGCTACTGCACGCCCGGCTTTGTCGCGGGCGCGACCGCCTTCATCGACGGCCTGAAGCGTAAGCCGGTCAAGCGCGCCGAACTGGAGGGCGCAATCGAGGAAGCGCTCAACGAGCATATTTGCCGCTGCACGGGCTATGTGCGGTATTACGAAGCCGTGCGCGATGTGGCGCTTGCCACTCCCGGCTGTGTGATCGGGTAGGGGGCCGCCATGAAAAGCCATGCATTGCGCAATTCAATTTTCGTCGTCATCGCTGTCGTTATCGTGGCGGCGCTCGCCGTTTTGTTCGGGCTGTTCCGGACATCGGGCGTGGCCCCGCAGGCGGAGCGGACTCTTTCGCCCGAACAGATGAAAGCTCTGATTCCGCGCGGGCGTGAACTGGCTCTGGCCGGCGACTGCTTCGGCTGCCACTCGCTGCCGCAAGGGCCGATGGGCGCCGGAGGCCTGGCCATAGGGACGCCGTTCGGCACGCTGTATTCGACCAACATCACGCCGGACAAACAGTACGGCATCGGCAACTATACGCGCGCCGATTTTCATCGCGTGATGCGCGACGGCATCGCGCCGGGCAATCGCAATCTCTATCCGGCAATGCCCTTTGTCTTCACGCAGCTCACGACGCCTGACGACATTGACGCGCTTTACGCCTACAATATGAGCATTCCGGCTATGCCGGTCGCCAACAAGGCCAATACCGGCGCTTTTGTGCTGCCGGTGCGCCCGTTCATGAACTTCTGGACCCTGTTGAACTTTCCGGACCGCAAGCTGCCGCGGAACGAACAGCGCTCCGCCGCATGGAACCGGGGGGCCTATCTTGTCGAAGGGCTGGCGCATTGCGGCGCCTGCCATTCGCCGCGCAACTTCATGATGGGCCTCGAATTCTCCCGGGCCTTGCAGGGCGGCGAAGTGGACGGCGTGGCTGTTCCCGCTATTACCGCCGCGGCGCTTGCCAAGCACGGCTTCGACGTTCCCGCGCTGAGCGCCTATCTGGCCACCGGCATCGCTCCCCAAGGCACCGCGTTCGACGGGATGTACACCGTCACGCATTTCTCGACCGGCGCGATGGAACCGGAGGACGTCAAGGCGGTAGCCACCTATCTGCTCACCGCCAAGGACGGCCGGCATGAACGGCCAGGGCATCCCCAATGTCGGCCCGGCCATGAAGGGCAATGCGACGCTGGCCATGGACGACCCGCAGACGCTCATCAAAGCCGTTCTCAACGGCATTCCCACCCAGATCTTCAAGAACGGCGAGCGGATGTACGCCATGCCGCCCTTCGCGCACCGCATGAGCGACGCCGGGATCGCCGAACTCGTGACCTGGATCAGGGCGGAATGGGGCGGCCAAGCCGTGCCGGTGAGCGCCGGTCAGGTGAGCGCCCAGGAAACCGCGGTAAAATGAATACAATAACGGACGGCCCTGTCGCAAGGCATGCCTGTCTTCTTTTTATGACGCTTGCAGTCTGCGCCGCAAGCGGCTCCCGAATAGGAAAAAACCATGACTATTGATATTTCTCGACGCAATTTTATCAAACTTGGAACAGTTTTCGGCATTTCCGTCATGATCGGACGCTTGCCGGATGCCTATGCACTGGAAATAAATTCGGGCCCCGGCCCCACGGACTGGATGTCGCCGGACGGCAAGGTTCGCTACCGCTGGGATGCCGTGCGCAAGGTAGCCGGGCAGAAGGACTTCGCGCGGGACTTTCGCGCGCGGGATCTGCCCGGCTGGCCCAAGGAGCAGGCCCATGCCTTCTTCATCAAGGCGACGCGGGCCGACCGGACCTTTGAGGGTGTGGATCTGGGCCTGCTGGGGCCGGAGTTGCAGCCCGACCGTCTTGTCCTGCATGAAAACCTGGCCGGTGACGGCGTGACCATGCCGCAGGCCGAGGGTTTGGCCGCCGACTTTTACGGCAAAAACTTTCTGGTTCCCAAAGGGCAGACTCCGCCGCTGCTCGGCCACCCGGTGGCCCTGCTGATTTATCGTGACTTTGATACGTTCGAGGCGGCGAAGCGCAGACTGCGCTTTGCCGAAAATGTGGTGAAATACGGTGCCGCCACCGGCCCGAACACGCCGCCCAACTACGGCGCGGCACGTTATGTCCGCATCGGCGGCGACAGCCCGACAGCCTCATCCGTGTATTCGCCGATGCAGGACGCCGTCATTTGGGGCGCTTTCGACGGGAACAAGCCGGTCTGGCCGCCGGAAAGCCCGTCCGGACTTTTCGTGCCCGCCTCGGTGATGACGCGGCATCGCGGCGGCGGCGGCGTGCGCGACCCGCTCACGGTGGCGCGCGAAACCTATGAGCCGATGCGGCGCGGCATGAACGCGGCCGCGGACATCGAAAAGGCCATTGAAGCGGCGCGCAAGGATGAAAGCAAACTGGTGCTGGAGCGGCAGGGATTCTCGCAGTCAATCGACTCGTGCGCGCTGGAGGCGGACAACGGCAATGCCTGGTATGATGCCGAAACGCGCACCCTGCACCTGGTCGCGTCGGCGCAATCGCCGTATGAGGTCGCCCGCGTCGCGGCGCTGATGGTCAAGGACAACAAGCGCTTCCCGGTCAAGACGATCAAGCTGCTCACGGGCACCACCGTGGGGTACGGCGCCAAGGACCATTCCATCTTCCCGTTCTATGTCATCGCGGCGTGTTTCTATGGGAACGGCCTGCCGGTGCGGCTTGCCAACAACCGCTATGAGCAGTTTCAGCTCGGCATCAAGCGCCATTCCGTCGAAATGGACGTGACCATCGTGGCCGACCGCAAGAGCGGCAAGTTCGAGATCCTGAAGGGCTTCTACAATCTCAATGGCGGCGGCCGCGCCAATTTCTCCTTCTCGGTCGCGCAGGTGGCCGCCACCGCCGCGCAGTCCATCTATTATTTCCCGAAATCCGACCTGGCGGCCATCGCGCTGGCATCGCCCGCGGTGGAGGCGGGGTCCATGCGCGGCTACGGCACCCTTCAGGCCATGAGCATCACGGAGCTGATGGTCGATGAAGTCGCCGCCGAACTGGGCATTGACCAGATCGAACTGCGCCGCCGCAATGCGATGCAGGCCGGTTTCGAAAACACCCAGGGCGCTCAGCCGCTCGGCGAGCCGGGCAATATTGAAATGCTCGACATCGCGGCAAAGCATCCGTTGTGGGTGAACCGGCACAAAGCCAAGGCCGAGTTCGACAGGGCCAACCCCGGCAGGCTGTACGGCGTCGGCTTCGCGCAGGCGCAGAAGGATTACGGCACCGGCGCGGATACCACCGCGCTGGCGCTGGAGTTCGATGCCGACGGCAAGGTGCGGATGCGCCATTGCGTGCAGGAGATCGGCACCGGCGCGACCACCGCCCAGCAGGTCATCGTCCGTGACCTGCTGGGCAAGGCGCCCGATTCCGTCGAGTTCGGCGTTGCGGAATTCGCCGAACTGCCGATGGTCAGCAACTGGTCGCCCTACACCACGACGCAGAAAGAACAGGACGACCTGCAGAAGAATCCCTACTGGGTGCCGTTTATGCTGCCGGCCATGAGCGCCTCCAACAGCGCCTATTTCATCGGCTTCGGCACGCGGCAGGCGGCGAAGTTCCTGTTTGAAAACGCGCTGTGGCCGGCGGCGCGGGCCATCTGGAGCGAGGGCCCGGCCGGCGGGCAGATCTCCAGCGGCTTCATGACCGTGAATGACCTGCGCGTGGTCGAGGGCGGCATCGGCGGGGGCGGCATGGAAATCCTGCCGTTCGAGCGGGTCGCCAAAAAAGCCCACGAGCTGGGGCTGGTGACCGGGGTTGCCCTGCACTGCTTCAGCCGCTGGGAATGGACGACCGCGACATTCGATGTTCCGACCATCGGTTCCATCGAAGTGGCCGCCGACGTGCTCTCCGTGCGTTACGGCGACGGCGCCGCGCCGGAGCTCAAGCGGCGCATGACCAGCGGCGGCTATGACTTCATCAAGAGAAGCAGCGTGAAATTCCCTCCGGTTCAGCGCAATAACGCCGGTGTGACGACCTATGCGCCCGCTGCCTGCATCGTTGAGCTCAACGTCAATACCTTCACCGGCGAGATAGAAATCATGCGCCATCACAGCCTGCTCGGCACCGGCAGCATGATCGTGCCGGAGCTTGTATCCGGCCAGTTGCAGGGCGGTCTGGCCATGGGCATCGGGCATGCCCTGATGGAGGAATTGCCGCTCTACGAAGACGGGCCGGGCAACGGAACGTGGAACTTCAACCGGTACACGCTGCCTCGGGCCACGGATGTCGCGGTCTGGAATCAGACGGCCGATTATCTTGCGCCGGAATCCGAAACCGCGCCGCCCAAAGGAATCGGGGAAGTGGTGATGGTTCCGGTGGTCGCGGCCATCGGCAATGCCGTCACCCATGCCGTCGGCAAGCGTTTCTACCGGCTGCCCGTGACGCCGGAAAAGATCAAAAAGGCTCTGGGCTTGTAACGACGTATCGGACCCTCGCGGGTAAAGAGCCCGCGGAGCCGTCTGGCCCGCAACCAGGAAGCGGCCCTAAAGAAGTCCTGAACCCGGCCGGGTTCAGGACTTCTTTAGGGCAATGGAATGACGGGAGGCCCCGGAAGCGTCGGCGTAGTGTGCGCGTGGACGGTTTTAACCGGTTTTTTCCCGCAGCGAGCGCCACAGAAAGCGCCCCAGGCCCCAGAAGGTGCACAGCCAGCTCAGCACGGACACGTAGATGAACAGACGCGGCACCGCCATAAGCGAGGCCACGCCCAGGGCCTTGCTGCACATGATGGTGCAGGCCGTGAACATGCCCATGGGGAAGACCATGCTCCAGTAGCCGGGCGTGTAGACAAAGGGAAAGCGCCGCGCCGCGTGCCGCCAGAACCCGAGGATGAACAGCATGACCACCCACCAGGCCGCGAAGCCCCAGGCCATGAGGGTCATGCCCTTGAGAAAGGGCAGAACGGACTGGAGGAAGGGCGATTCCCCGGCGCGCAGGATGAGCTCGCTGCCCGCCAGGGTGGTGATGGCCACGGCCCCGGCGTTGACCCAGAAGGTCGGGTCCAGGGCCTCGGGAGCCAGCGGCTTGTAGCACAGCCGGTAGACGATGAGGGTGATGACGATGGCATAGAGCATGAAGCCCGTGCCGAAGAGCGCCGTGAGCAGGAGGAAGGCCGTCTCGTGGTCCCAGCTCGTGTGGTCGATGATCACGCAGCCGAGAATGACCAGGGCCTGGCAGCTCACGGTGTTCAGGAGCCACGCGCCGTTGATGCCCTTTTCAATGGGCGGTTTCCGGTCCGTGGTGAAAAGGGCCAGAAAGTCCGCCCAGATGAAGAAACACCACACGGCCAGGGCCAGCCAGAAGAGGCCGCAGGCCAGGTCATAGCGCCCCAGCAGCAGGGCGCACTGGTTCGCCAGCAGGCCCGTGCCCGCCACCATGGTCAGGTAGCCGGGGCCGCGCGCGTGATCGGCCATATCACCGAGGAAGTCCCGGGGATAAAACCCCAGGCGCAGGATGTACACCGCCCACAGGCAGCAGAACATGCCGATGTTTACATAGAAAAGCGCCAGCGCCCCGGCCTCCATGCCCAGCAGGTGCAGGGCAATGGACACGATGCCCGTGGCCATGACCATGCCGAAGTTGGCCGGGGCGGCGCCTCTGACCAGCGCAAGGGCCCTTGCCGTGAGCGGGCCGCCCATCACACCCCTCCCCAGCGGCGGCGATAGATGGTGAAGGGGAAGGTCGCATAGCTCAGCGGCACGCTGAAGATGTGCACCAGCCGGGTGAACGGCAGCAGGGCGAAGATGGTCAGGCCGCTCAGCACGTGCAGTTGCAGGAAGAGCGGCACGTGGATCATGCGGCCGGGCGCGGGCGCGAGCGTGAGAACGCCGCGCAGCCAGGGGCCGATGGTGGTGAAGGCGTCAAAGTGCGCCGCATAGGCCTGGTACATGCCCGTGGCGGCGTTGAAGCCGATGAGCAGGAGCACGATGATGTCCGTCCAGCGCGTGGTGAGGCGCACGGGCAGGCAGATTATCCGGCGCAGCAGCAGAATGCCCACGCCCAGCAGCACCATGGGCGCGATGAGCATGCCCGCCAGTCCGGCTATTTGGGCGTGGGCCCGGGCGGAGACGCCCACGGCGCGCAGGGCTTCGGGCGGCAGCACCAGGCCCACGATATGCCCGCCCAGAGAGAGCAGGATGCCGATGTGGAAGATGAGACTGCCGCAACGCAGCATCCGGCTCTCCAGGAACTGGCTGGAGCGGGCGTTCCACTCTTCCTGGGCATAGGTGTAGCGCAGCAGCAGGCCGCCGGTCAGCAGGGTCAGACAGATATAGGGATAGACCGCGAAAGCGGCGATGAACAGCTTCATGAGCGGAGTCATATGCATACCTCCCGGGGGGAAATGTTCCGCGCCGCACGGCTGCCGCCCCGGATTGCGGGATGGTCGGCGTCGGGGGATGCGGGATCGGGGGCGGCGTCGGGAGCGCACTCCCGCATGGCGTCGGCGGCGGCGCGCAGCATGGGCGCCCAAGGGCTGTTTTCCGCCGCGAGATGCGCGGCGATGCCCTGTGCCGCCGTGGCGAATTTTTCGCACAGGCAGGCGGCGGCCCAGGCCGGAGCCATTGCCAGGAATTCCAACACCAGCGGCAGATAGTCCGGCAGTTCCCCGCCGGAAGGCGTGCAGCCGCTGTCGCGGTACAGTTCCGTCAGCGCGGCCAGGGCGCGCCCCTGCAAGGGGGAGTCGCCGTAGGCGTGCGTGGTCAGATACAGGCAGGCGGCGCGGTTGAGATCAAAGGTCTGCACGAAGGCCGCCTGCAGATCCAGCAGCGGCGTGGCCGCCGCATGGTCCAGAAAGGCGACGGCCCAGGCGGGCGCGGGCTCCCGGCGCGCCTCGCGCGCCAGGGCGGCCAGCTCCTCGTCCGGGTAGCGCAGAAGCTGCGCCGCCCACAAGAAGGTTTCGGCGCGGGTCATGCGTGCACCCCCTTGAACTCCGGAGCCACGGGGTCGCGGTCCGGGTAGCCGGTGTGGCCCTTGAGAGCCTCCACATCCTCGCCGAGGGCATCCTCTCGCCGTACCGTGGGGATGACGAAACGGTCCTCATAGCGGGCCACGGCCAGCAGGCGGTACATGGCGGCGGCGCTTTCCGGGGTCATGCCCGCCGCTTCCAGCGCGTCGCCCGCGTCCGGGCCGCTGAAGGTCTTCTCCCGCATGAAGCGGCGCAGGGCCAGAATCTTGCGCAGGGCGGTCCGCACCGGGCCTTCCCGGCCGACGGTGAAGAGATTTGCCAGATAGCGCACGGGGATGCGCATGGCGTCCAGCTGCGTGTCGATGTCGATGTTCGTCTCATTGGTGAGCGGGCTGGCGGGCGGAATGTACCAGACCATGGGCAGGGTGCGGAATTCCGGATGCAGGGGCAGCGCCAGTTTCCAGTCGCTGATCAGCGTGTACGCGGGCGAGTTCCGGGCCGCCGTGAGAAACTGATGGGGGATGCCGTCCTTTTCCGCCTGCCGGATGACGGCGGGATCGTTGGGATCGAGAAAGACCCGCAACTGCGCCTCATAGAGGGCGGCCGGGTCGGGCGTGGCGGCCAGCTCATGCACGGCGTCGGCATCGTAGAGCATGACGCCGATGTAGCGGATGCGCCCGGTGCAGGACTGCGCGCAGAGTGTGGGCTGACCCGATTCCACGCGGGGATAACAGAAAATGCACTTCTGGGAGTGGTGGTTTTTCCAGTTGAAATACACCTTTTTGTATGGGCAGCCGGACATGCAGAAGCGCCAGGAGCGGCAGCGCGTCTGGTCCGTGAGCACAATGCCGTCCTCGTCCCGCTTATAAATGGCTCCAGAAGGGCAGGAGGCCACGCAGGCCGGGTTCAGGCAGTGCTCGCACAGGCGCGGCAGATGCAGCATGAACACCCGCTGGAATTGCAGCAGGGCCTGGGCGTCCAGGCCCGCGAAATCGGGGTCGTCCAGGCCGGTGACCTGGGTTCCGGCCAGGTCGTCGTCCCAGTTGGGGCCGGCCTGCGGGGTCATGGGACGGCCCGTGACGCTGGAATAGGCCCGGGCTATGGGCTGATGCTTCTGCTCCGGGGAGGTGGTCAGGTTCTGGTAGTCGTAGTTCCAGGGCTCGTAATACTGATCCATGCCCGGAAGGTTCGGATTGCCGAAAATCTGCGCGGCCTTGCGCAGCTTGCCTCCGGCCCTGAGGCGGAGTTTGCCGTTCTCCACTTCCCAGCCGCCCTTGTGGATGTCCTGATTCTCCCACAGGCGGGGATAGCCGATACCGGGCTTGGTTTCCACATTGTTGAACCACATATATTCGCTGCCCGGATCCGTGGTCCAGGCATTCTTGCAGGGGATGCTGCAGGTGTGGCAACCCAGACACTTGTCCAGGTTGAGCACCATGCTCATCTGCGCTTTAATCTTCATGGAATGTCACCTCCCCGGCCTTGCGCACCACGATGTATTCATCGCGCTGGCAACCCGTGGGTCCGTAGTAGTTGAAGGAATAGCTGAGCTGGCCGTAGCCGCCGATCATCTGCGTGGGCTTGATGAAGGGGCGCGTCAGGCTGTTGTGCGTGCCGCCGCGCTGGCCCGAAAGGGGCGAAAGCGGCGTGTCCACGTGACGTTCCTGGGCGTGGTAGATGAAGGCCCGGCCCCTGGGGATGCGGTAGCTCACCAGGGCTCGGCCCATGAACACGCCGTTGGCGTTGAAACATTCCAGCCATTCGTTGTCCGCAATGCCCGCCTGGGCGGCGTCCTCGTCGTTGAGCCAGATTTCGCCGCCGCCGCGCGAGAGCGTGCGCATGATCAGGTTGTCTGAGTAGGTGGAGTGAATGGACCACTTGCTGTGCGGGGTCAGCAGGTTGAGCACCAGGTCCGTGTCCTTGCGGGGAACGGCGTCCCCGGTCACCTCGCCCAGGGCCGCCAGGGGCAGGGGCGGGCGGAACACGGGCAGGCTTTCGCCCAGGCCGCGCATCCACTGGTGGTCCAGATAGAAGTGCTGGCGGCCCGACAGGGTATGGAAGGGCAGCAGCCGCTGCACGTTCTGGGCAAAGCTGGTGTAGGTCACCTGTTCGCCCTTGAGGCCGCTCCAGTTGGGGCTGTTCAGCGCCCGTCCCGGCCGCGCCGTGATGGATTCAAAAGTATGGTCGATGCCCTCGGAGGGCGCGGAGATGTCCTTGAGGGACAGGCCGGTGCGTTTTTCCACGCTGGTCCAGGAGCGCACCGAGACGGTGCCGTTGGATTCCGGCGAGAGGCAGAGAATGGCGTCGCAGGCGGCGCGGTCCGTGTCCAGACGGGGCATGCCCTTGCTGACGCCTTCCTCCCGCACCGTGCCCAGGCGGGCCTTGAGCAGGTCATGTTCGACCGCTCCGGACCACTTGGCCCCCTTGACGCCCATGCCTTCCGGCCGCCGGATGTTGGGGCCGAGGGAGGTGTACATCTTGAGCACGTCGGCATAGCGGCGCTCCACCACATACAGGCCGGGCATGGTCTTGCCGGGCACGGGTTCCACCTCGCCCGTGCGCCAGTCGCGCACCTGGCCCAGGGGCTGGGCGATCTCGCCGGGGCTGTCGTGCAGCAGGGGCGTGGCGACCAGGTCCTTGCGCGTGCCCAAATGCTTTTCCGCCAGCCGGGAGAAGACCTCGGCCACGGTACGGAACTGCTCCCAGTTGTTGCGGGCTTCCCACGGCGGGTCGGCCGCCGGGGTAAAGGGATGGATGAAGGGGTGCATGTCCGTGGAGGACAGATCGTTGATTTCATACCAGTGAGCCGCGGGCAGCACCATGTCGGCATAGACGCAGGACGTGCTCATGCGGAATTCCGACACCACCATGAGGTCCAGCTTGCCCTGTTCCATGGGCGGATCACATTGGAATTCGCTCGGCTGCACCGGGGATTCCCCGCCGCGCACGGCGTTTTCCGTGCCCAGAAGGTGGCGCAGGAAGTACTCGTGCCCCTTGACGTTGGAGCCCAGCGGGTTGGTGCGCCAGAAACACATGATGCGCGGCACGTTGTCTTCGTGCGAAGGAGCCTCGACGGCCATGCGCAGGTCGCCGGACTTCAGGCGCGCCACGGCGTGCTTGATGATTTCCTCGTCGCTGGCCGCGCCGTCGGCTTCAGCCTTGCGGCAGATCTCCAGGGAATTTTCCTGGAACTGCGGATAAAACGGCAGCCAGCCCAGGCGCGCGGCCACGGCGTTGCAGTCCGCCGGGTGGTCGGGCAGAGCGCCTTCCCGGCCGGGCGGGCACATGCGTCCCATGTTCAGCAGTTCGTAGCGCCAGGCGTCAATGGCGAAATAATAGAAGGAGGTGCCGTTCTGGAGGCGCGGCGGTCCGGTCCAGTCCCCGGCCATGGTCACCGTGGTCCAGCCGGAGAGCGGGCGCACCTTTTCCTGGCCCACATAATGGGCCCAGCCGCCGCCGTTGACGCCCTGGCAGCCGCAGAGCGTGGTCAGGGAAAGAATGCTGCGGTAAATGACGTCGTTGTTGTACCAGTGGTTGATGCCCGCGCCCATGACGATCATGGAGCGGCCGTTCGTGGCGGCGGCATTGCCCGCGAAACCGCGGGCCACCTGGATGACCTGTTCGCGCGGCACGCCGGTGAGCGCTTCCTGCCAGGCCGGGGTGCCGTTGACCCCGGCGTCGTCGTAATCGCGGGCCACGTCGCCGCCGTGCCCCCGGTCCACGCCCAGGCTTCCGGCCAGCAGCTCAAAGACCGTGGTCACGCGGCGCGGGCCCTCGGCCGTCCGCAAGGTGATGTACGGCACGGGACGCAGTTTGACGGAGGGCTTTCCCGCGTCGAAAACCGGAAAGGCCGCCATGGTCCACTGGGCTCCGGGGGCTTCTTCCATACGCAGCAGCGGCGTCAGTTCGGCCTCGTCGGCCTCGTCGCGCATGTGCAGATTCCAACGGCCGTCCTCGCCGTAGCGCGCGCCCACGCTGCCCATGGGCACGGCCGGGCCGTTGCGCGTGACGTCGTAGACCACGGTTTTCCATTCCGGATTGTTGCCCTCGCGCCCGATGTCCGAAGCGCGCACAAAACGGCCGGGAGTATGCTGATTGTCCGCGCCGTCCAGGAGGACAAGGCAGGGCAGGTCGGTGAAGCGCCGGGCGTAATCCTCGAAATAGGGAACGCGGCGGTCCAGGAAGTATTCCTTGAACACCACGTGGGTCATGGCCATGCCCAGGGCCGCGTCCGTGCCGGGCTTCACTGTGAGCCAGTGGTCCGCGAACTTGGTGAAGTCCGCATAGTCCGGCGACACGGCGGCGATTTTCGTGCCCCGGTAGCGGGCCTCGGTAAAGAAATGGGCGTCGGGCGTGCGCGTCTGGGGCAGGTTGGAGCCCCAGGCGATGATATAGCCCGCGTTGTACCAGTCCGCGCTTTCGGGCACGTCGGTCTGTTCGCCCCAGATCTGCGGCGAGGCCGGGGGCAGGTCGCAGTACCAGTCGTAAAAGCTGATCATGCTGCCGCCGATGAGGCTGAAAAAGCGCGCGCCCGAGGCGAAGCTGACCATAGACATGGCGGGCAGGGGCGTGAAGCCGAAGATGCGGTCCGGCCCGTAGCGGCGGATGGTGTGCACCATGGAGGCGGCAAACATCTCGGCGGCCTCGTCCCAGGTCCAGCGCACAAAACCGCCCTTGCCGCGCGCGCGTTGGTAGGCCCCCCGTTTCACGGGGTCGTTGACAATGGAAGCCCAGGCCTCCACCGGGTCGCCGTGCTCTTGCAGCGCCGCGCGCCAGAACTCAAGCAGCTTGCCCCGGATGAGCGGGTGGCGCACCCGCAGCGGGCTGTATACGTACCATGAGGCCGAGGTGCCGCGCGGGCAGCCGCGGGGTTCGTAATCGGGGAAATCCGGATGCGGCGTGGGATAATCGGTTTTCTGGGCTTCCCAGACGATGATGCCGTCCTTGACGAACACGTCAAAGGAGCAGGAGCCGGTGCAGTTGACGCCGTGGGTGGAGCGGGCCACTTTGTCGTACTGCCAGCGGCGGCGGTAATAATCTTCCCAGGAGCGGCCGCCCCGGCGTTCGCTGTATTCGGAACTGGAGAATGACTCGCCTCCCATTTCGCTGAGGCGTTCTTTGAAGTATCGGAGCTTGGGGAATAGCGTAGGACGCATAAATCCTCCTGCGGAGAATCGAGCTGTAGTTGGTGTATATGCGCCACGGTCTGAAAACAGGGGACGTTGCGGAACGGCTGAAACCGGCGGAAGCCGGCAAAGACAGGCCCTGGCGACAAAGCTTGCGGCTTGTTTCATCACCGGGTGACCAACTGATCTCTGTTTTGTATAGGGACTATAAAAAGAGAGAGGGACTAAGGCCGGACGTTGGAACGGAAGGTGGGGGGAATCCGCGAAACAAGGCTGGCAAGCGTACTTGTTGTTTTCATACGATTTTTGCATGCACGCTGTCAATGACAAGCGGGAGTTCGTCCAGGGCAGACGCATCTAATTCCAGCCTTTGTAGACCTCTTATTTGCCGTGATAATCCGTCAAAACCAGCCTTTTATGCGCTGGCTGCGTCATCTGGCGC
>NZ_JAGZUV010000115.1:0-4604 GCF_018379785.1 Desulfovibrio sp. | reverse complement strand
CAGCCGGCACGGCGCGCGGCGCGGCGTCACGCGCGGGGTGCGCCGTTCACGCCCGAAGCCGCCCATCAGTTCAAGACACTGGTGCGGGCAGACTTCGACGCACTGGCCGCAGCGCACGCACAGCCGTGTAAAATCCTTTTCCGCCGCCGCGCCCGGCGGGCGCAGCGGCGGGCGGAACAGACTCACGAAGGCTCTCCCTCCGGCACGCTCACGCAGCGCCGGGGCCCGCGCGCGCAATGCGGCGGACAGGCCATATGGCCCTGCCCGTCCAGGTCTTCCTCATAGTTCACATAGGCCACGTCCAGTTGCTGTACATGTCTGAGGCCGCTCAGGCTTTCCAGATCGGCCTGCAGACGTCGGGACGGGCTTTCCAGCACCGCCGCCAGCCTGGAATCGTCCTCCAGACCCTGAACGTCCACAATGCCGGGAAAGGCCCGCAAGGCCTCGCGTGTTTCCGGCAGACGCCCTTCCGTCACGCTGAGCACTATACCCGCGATAGCCATCAAATACCTCCTAGAGCAGATTAACTTTGAAATTTTACAAATTTCAAAGTCGGCATTCCGGCGAAAAATGCGGTTATCGTTGCTGTCGATCCCCGTATGTCTCCGTTGCCGCTAACGGGGCAGGCCCTCGGGCTGCCTTCGGTCGCTTCGCCGGAATCCACGCCTCGTCGCGACGCGCCGCACCGTGTGCGGCGTCAGAGTAATTTCAAAGTGAAATTGCTCTGGGAATAGTGCCCTCAGGCTTTGCGAATCCGCGCCGCGCAGATTTTGTACTCCGGTTCCTGCGAGGCCGGATCAAAGGCGTCCAGGAAGAACTTGTTGACCAGCTTCTT
This sequence comes from Desulfovibrio sp., assembly GCF_018379785.1. Classification (GTDB taxonomy): domain Bacteria; phylum Desulfobacterota; class Desulfovibrionia; order Desulfovibrionales; family Desulfovibrionaceae; genus Desulfovibrio. Next base: position 3,769 of record NZ_JAGZUV010000115.1, on the reverse strand, counting down.
GGGATCAAAGAACGGCACGGCGATCAGGCCGGGACGGCAGACGTCGCTGACTCTGGCCGGCAGCTCCATGGCGGCGCGCCGGGTTTCCACGATGACCGTGTCGTCCTGCCTGATGCCCGCCTTTTCCGCGTCCTGGGGATTGATTTCCACATAGGCCGCCGGATTGGCTTTCTGCAGTTCCGGCACCTTGCCGGTCATGGTGGCGGTGTGCCAGTGGTCGATGACCCGCATGGAGGTCAGGTAGAGCGGATATTCCGCATCCGGCTCCTCGGCCGCGCCCTTGTAGGGCCGCATCCAGATCACGGCCTTGCCGTCCGGTTTGCCGTAGAAGAAGAACCGGTCGGGATGGTCGGCGGGCACATTGGGATCCTGACCCCGCACGTAGCGCAGATTGGTGCCCGGATGGTCTTCGCCGGGGCAGGGCCAGATCAGGCCCGATTCCTTGCGCAGACGGTCGCGGGTCATGCCCGAGAAGTCATAGGTGGTGCCCTTGGAAACCATGCGCCATTCGTTCCAGACGTCCTCGGCGTTCCTGAAGTTCACCAGCTTGGGGTCCACGCCCGCGCGTTTGGCGAATTCCACCAGGGTGTTCACGGTCGGACGGCACTGGGCCGGCGGCTCCACGGCCTTTTCGGTCAGGGAGTAGCGTCGTTCGCCGCAGCCGTAGACGCCGTCGCGTTCGCACCAGAAGGCCGGGGCCAGAACCAGATCCGCGAATTGCAGGGTCACGGCGTCCGGGAAGGCCTCGATGCAGACAATGAAGGATTCCGGATTGGACATGGCCTTGTGGAACTTGTTCAGATTCGGCAGGGTCTGGGCCGGATTGGTCTCACAGATGAGCATGCACTTCACATCGCCCCTGCCCAAGGCTTCGAACAGGGCCACGGTGTGGTAGCCGGGCTTGGGCGCGATGCGCCCTTCCGGCAGGCCCCAGAGCTGTTCCATTTCGGCCCGGTGCTTGGGATTGGCCACCATCCGCCCGGCGGGCAGCAGATGGGACAATGCGCCGCCGTCGCGCACGCCGCCGCAGGCATTGGGCTGGCCCGTGAGCGAGAAAGGCGTGGCGCCGGGGCGGCAGATCTGGCCCGTGAGCAGATGCAGATTGTGGATCAGGTTGTTGGCGAAAACCCCCTGCACCCGCTGGTTGATGCCCATGCACCAGAGGCTCATGGTCGCCGGGGATTCGGCAAAGGCGCGGGCCGCCGCGTAGATCTGCTCCACCGGGATGCGGCAGATTTCCGCGGCCTTTTCCGGCCGGAAGTTCTCCAGAAAGGCCTTGTAGCCCTCAAAATCCGAGGGTTTGCCGTCCACGCCCATGAAGTTGACGTAGCGCTGCCAGAAGCGGGGATTGTCCAGCTCCTCATTGATGATCACCCAGGCCATGCTGTGCATGAGCGCCAGGTCCGTTCCCGGCCGGAAGGCAATGTGCAGGTCCGCGATACGCGAGGTATTGGTGCGGCGCGGGTCGGCCACGATGATTTTGACCCCCGGCTCCATCTGCTTGCGGCGGGCAATGCGCCGGAAGAGCACGGGGTGGGCTTCCGAGGTGTTGGAACCGATGATGAAGAAACAGGAGGCATGGTCGATGTCGGCATAGGTGCCCATGGGCTCGTCCTTACCGAAACTGGTCAGATAGCCGCCCACGGCCGAGGCCATGCACAGGCGCGGGTTGCCGTCCACATTGTTGGTGCCGAAACCGCCCTTGAAAATCTTGTTGGCCACATAGGTTTCTTCGGTCAGACACTGGCCCGATCCGTACCAGGCCACGGAATTGGGGCCGTAGGTATCGATGCTGGCGCGGAACTTCCTGGCCATCAGATCCAGGGCCTCGTCCCAGCTGACGGGTTCCAGCCTGCCGCCTTTCTGGCGGCGCAGCATGGGCTGGGTCACGCGCTCCCTGGAATTGAGCACCGGGATGAGCATGGAGCCCTTGAGACAGAGCAATCCGGCGTTGTGGTTGTTGGGATCGCCCTGGATGGCGACGGCTTTGCCGTTTTTGACGCCGACCATGACGCCGCAGCCCGTGCCGCAATAGCGACAGACGCCCTTGACCCATTTATCCGGCCGGTTGTCGTCCGCAGCCTGGGCCAGGCCCGCGAGACCCGTGCCCGAAGCCGCGGCCACGGCGGCAGACATGGCAAAACAGCGTAAAAATTCACGACGGGAAGCATTCATATGTTCAACCTCGTTGTTGCTGGCGTGTCCGGTATGCCGATCCTTATATGGTCCGCGGGCATTACAAATCCGTCTTGGCGCTGGGCAGGCGGTACTGGTAGGCGCCGCCGTGCATGGCGCTCTGATGGTGCGGGTGACAGGTGCTGCAATCATTGCGCTGGCCGAATTTGGCTTCCATGCGTCCGATGGACAGGGAATGGCAGCGGGCGCAGACTTCCACGCCGGGCACGCGGGTAAACGGCAGCGAGCCCTTGCCGTCGGGCATGCCGTGGCAGGTCTGACAGCGCACCAGGGTGACGCCGTGCTTGCTCTCATACCATTCCTGGGCCACGCGCGGGGTGGCCTTGGCATGGCAGGCGTAACAGTCGCCCGCCATCTGCGGCGCATCCAGATGCTTGGCCGCCTCGCAGCGCACAGCGGGGAAAGCCCAGGCCATGTACAGAAAATAGCCGCCCACCAGCACAATCACTGCGAGCAGGGAAAAGAGCAGTATTTTACAGTAGTTCATGACCGGCTCTCCTTGAGTTTCTGTGCGAACTTCTGGTTATGGGGAATGCGCTCGTCAAAAACGGGCAGATGGGCGAGATTCTGATGGCAGCCCACGCAGCCGCTACGCGCCCGGCCGTTTTTGCCCAGGTAATTGTCGTGAGCCAGCTGGCCTTCCTTAGAAACAGGGCCGTCGTTCTTGGCGTTTTTGCTCAGATCCTGATGACAGGCGCGGCAATTGGCGTCGTCCGTAAAGCGCCGGGCCACGGGCTGCATTCCGGCCCGGTCCAGATCCTCGCCGCCGTCCAGGTTGTGCACCCAGAGGTCCTTGAGTCCCAGCCAGGCCTTGGCGCCCAGCATGCGCGCCAGATTGCCCGAGGGGATATGGCACTGCGAACAGGAAATGTCTTTGCCCTGGGCGTCCTTGGCGTGGGACGAGAGCTTGAGCTCATCCTGGTAAACGCGCATCTCGTGACATGACAGGCAGAATTCCGTGCCGGAAGTGTAGGCCACCCCCGCGCCCGCCAGAACAACGCACGCCGCAAGGATTATGCCGCCCACAATCCAGACGCGTTTTCGAGGATACGGCATGGGCTTTTCTCCATGGCTGATGGTGCGGCCGTCTGTGCGGCCGGAAAAAGAAAAAGGAGCTTTCTCAACCCGGATGCGTTGCGGACAGCCGGTTTGCATCTTTGCCTCAAAGACATCCGCCGGTCCTTTGCGTCCATGCCGCCTGTCTCCCCTACGGAGTCATGCGGCCAAGGCTGAGAACTTCTTTTTAATGAAACGGGATTGCTGGGAATTCAAAAGCAATCGGCATGCCAAAAACACGCTTCTAAAAACAATTGTGATTTCAACGGATAAGAGAAAAAGCTCACAAGCGGCAAATCAGAATTTTCAGAAAAATCTGACAATTGTCATAAGATCATGACAAGATGGGAGAAAAACCGGAATCCTCGCCGGGTCGAAGAGAGTGAATTCTGCAATTCTCAATAGGTAAAAATAGGACTCTCTCCGTGAAGGGCGTGACAATTTTCCCTCAATCGGTTAAGAAAAAGACATTCGTACCATCCTCCCCCAGAAGTGACTAAGGAAATTGCCATGCAGA
>NZ_JAGZUV010000114.1:0-4632 GCF_018379785.1 Desulfovibrio sp. | reverse complement strand
CACGTTGACGTTGCCGCTGGCGGCCACGGTAAGGTCCTTGCCGCTGGCCAGGTTGGAGCCCACCACCGAGGCGTGGCCGGTTGACGCGGGCGCGCCGGAAATGGAAGCCCCGGCCAGGAGATTCAGGTTGCCGCCCGACGTGACCATGGCGGCTTTACTGGTGACGCGCTCCCCATTGCGGTGCAAGGAATGCCATTCCTATTCCCATTTCGAGCATAGCCAACAATCAACAACTTTTTCTCCAATGCTGTTTTGAGTCATGCCTTGAGCATTCACCGTAACATTAAAACCAAGAGATTTTTTACAACAAGTAAAGGCACTAGCCCATTCGCAATAATATTCTGCATAGTATAGCTTCTCTCCATTTTCAAAATCAAGAAAGGAGAGGTTTTTCCCTTCAAATTTCTCATCCGTTATTTTTATGTTATTATAATATCCATTCAGGCAACGATCTACCTCCACATCAATTTGAGCGCAAGGCATTTGTTGCTTTTGCACGCTTGCAGGCAAGTGCGCAGCATAGAATTGACTTTGTATTGCCTCACCACATCCAGCAAGGAGGCAGTAGCATATGAATATTAAAACGTTTTTTTTCATATTTATATAGAACTATATTGTCCATATTCACATTTTTTTGTAATATATATCAAACAATATTTAGCATAACGATGCATAATTAATATGCATATCCCATCATTCTTTCTCCAGAACATTCATAAACAACTTTGTTTGAATTATATTTAATATTAAATACAGCAACATATGGAATTGCATTTCCATATGCATCATCTATTTCATAGCTATAATAGTACGCACATATTGTATCTTTATGACCTATTTTTTTGCACATCTTCAATTTTCTATTGTCCATATTATAAATAGAAACTCCTTTATAATAACCACTTCCACAGCGTTTCCACTCATCAAGTGCCCATATAGAACTTTCTCCGGCCATATTATTTGTTTCTGGAGGAAACCAAATTTTTGTAAAGTCTTGTTGGGTAACACGTCCGATACTGCGACAGCCACAAAGTAAAACAAAGCAAAGCAGAAGAGTATTAAAAATACGCATGACCAACCCTCCTTGCCTTAAGGCTGCGGATTATTGCCAACAGGGGGCGTCGGGTTAGGCTGTTCTGGCTGCTTTTTCTTGCCGCTCAGAGTGCCCCAAAGCTGGCTGAAAGAATTCTTCAGACCAGCAAAGGCATCTTGGACATTTATCCACTGATTCCCCAAAAAACCTTTAGGGTCTTCCCATATTTCATTGGCATCCTTCAGAGCATAGGGGATGCCCTGCATCGCCACGACCTCATCCACATAAGTAAAGGCCGCTTTGTAGTTGATATTGGTGACGCTCTGGCTTTCGCTGGTGGTCTTAGTCTGATCGCGGTTCAGACCGTCCAAAGATTGGCCGGGATTATCGCGCACAATAATTTCTCCCCTGCCGATAGTGACATAGGCAGTGACAATAATATAAATTATCTGTTTTTTCTTTCTTGAAAATTATCTCTCCCCTATAAAACGGGCAAGGCCTCCCGGCGAAGGGAGGCCTTGCAGTCATGGCCGGATACCGTCAGATGTACCGTGCTTTACACGGTAATCACCTGGGAATTTTTGCCAAAGACATCCATAGATACGCCCATTTTTGTCTGCATAGATATTGAATACGGTTATATACCAGTCCGTTGTGTCAATACCAGGAATATCTTCCCCATAATAATAATATGCCCAAATTCTGTTCCCATAGTTGGGAAGAATTTTATAAATTCCGCGCTGACTTGGAAGAAGGTTAGCAACGTTTTTCCCCTTGTAATGACCGCTGGAACACCGGCTTTCTTCTCCCCTAGCTTGAAACTCCCACGTTGAGAGGCTGATCATATTTCTAGGAACCCAAATTTTGATTTCCTCTCCGGTCTTAGAGTCGCGCAATGGCTCTCTTGGTATTTCAGGCGAAGGCTTTATACCAATACTATTGGCCATATCTTTCACTATACAAGCCGAAAGCAGGCAACAGACCGCCACCAATAAAAGAATATTGCGCATGGCGGCTTCCTAGTGTTGCGCGCTGGCTTGCGGGCCAGAAGCGGACGACGTTGGCGGGACTGCAGGCGAGCTTGCCGCTGGCGCAGAAGGCTCCTCTTTTTTAGGTTCAGGGCGCTTCAAAAATGGAATGCCCTTAGCCAGACTATCCTGGAGATCATTGAAAAAGGTCTTGGGATCAGCAAATAAGTTGAACGTGCCGGTAAGCATGGACGGAACTCCCCAGCCATCCAAGACCGTATTTACATAGCTGAAGGCAGGTTGCCAGTCGATGTTGACATTGGCGGTCTGCTCAGTTTTCAATGCCTGGGACGGATCGCGGTTCAGACCGTCCAAAGGTTGGCCGGGATTATCGCGTATAATGATCTCACCATTGCCAATAGTGGCATAAGCGGTTTGCGTGCTTTCCGTATAGCTGTGAGCAAACTTGCCAGGCGAGAACATAATGTCCTTTTGGGCAGTTCCCCACCATTCTTTGGCGTTATCCTCAGCAGTAAAAATGCTGGCCATCCAATCGGGGACATTTTTATATTTTTCGGCCTGAGCCTTTTTCTTATCGTCAGCTCTCTTTTGTTCTTCAGACTTCTGATTGTCGCCCTGCACTCCGCTGGTGGACTGAGGATTTTTTTCTCCGTCCTGCAAACCATCTCCCTGCGGCCCATTTTTTCCAGTTTCTCCCTTCCTCTCTTCCGGACTATACTTCCAGTTAATCCCAGCGCTGGTGCTGCTCTGGGTGGTCTTACCCACAAGGTTTTCGTAGGTCAGGGTGCCGGTATCCAGCTTGAGGTTGTCGTTAAGGGCCGCGATGATGGCTCCGGCCACATGCGTGTTGCCTTCGGTATAGATACTCACGCTGTTGGATCCCAAAATGGAGGTCTGGTCACTCACCAATGTGCTATGGCCCTCGCTTACCGAACCGCTGAGGCTGGCAGAATATTCTTCCTTTTCTTTGCTTTTCTGAGGTTCCGTCATGCCTGCAACAACACCTGTTCCCAAAATACTGCCAGCTTCTCCCAGTATGCCGTCCGTGGCGGACGCGGTTCCGGCCGTCGTTATTCCCGTCGCCTTATCTATCGGACTGCTGCCGCCGGAATTCCAAGAATTGCTGACGCTGTATGTATAGTTTCCGCCAGCCTTGTATGAACTGGAGCTGGATGAACTGGTATCCTGCTTGCTGACCACGGTGAGGTTGCGGCCCACGGTCATGTCCACGTCCTTGCCGGTGAGGTTGGCCCCGGCCACGGTGGTGTCCTGCCCGGACACGGTGGTCAGCTTTTCTCCGGCCAGCACCTTGGCGTTGATGTACTTGTGAGCATCGTTGTCGGCCTGATTGCCAGCTAATTGCAAGTTGACGCTGGGGCTTATGCCCCAGCCCTTGGTTCCGGCGGTGGCCTTGACGCCCACGCCCGCGCCGAAGCTGCCGCCGTCGCTGTTGCTTCCGGCAGAGGATTCGGCGGCATGGATATCCAGGTCACGTCCGGCGGCCAGGGTCATATCCCGACCGGCTTGGGCCTGGGTGCCCTGCATGGTCAGGTCTTGTCCGGCGGCCAGGGCCATATCCCTGCCCGCCGACAGTTCGTCGGGCACAGCGGTGGAGGAATGGCTTTCGCTGCTCTTCCAGGAGGAGTCCACGCCCAGAGACAGACTGGCCGAAGCCTGGCTGCCCGCCAGGCTCTCGCCGCTTTTGATGACGGCGTTGGCCTTGCCGACGCCGTCCACAGGGCCGCTGGCATTATTTATATCTTTTACAGAGGTGTACAGCTTCTGTGCGTTGCTGGTCAGATTCTGTTCCAGGGTCAGGCTGAGGCCCGCGCGCAGTGTTTTTTCATAGGCGCTGGCGCTGGCCGTGTCCGTGGCTTGGAGGAGGTTGATATCCTTGCCCGCGGCCATGTTCAAATCTTGGGCCGCAGCCAACCGGGAACCGGACATATTGACGTTCTGCCCGGCATTGACCGTGATGTCGTTATTGGCCGTGATCTGGCTGGCCGCGTTTTGCGTGTTGGCCTTGGCGTTGCCCTTGGCCGTCTCCTGATAGCCCATGAAGAAGCTGGTCTTGTCCAGGCCCAGGATGCCTTCTACGCCGAAGCCGGAGGCAAATTTCTCCTTGCTGTGGGAGGAGGTGTTGGCGCCGCCGAGAATGTTGGCATCCCGTCCGGCATTGATGGTCACGTTATTGCCCGCGCTGAGGCTGGAACCCACAATGGCCGCGTCGCGCGAGGCCGTGAGCGTGATGTCCTGTCCGGCGGCCAGTGACGAGCCCTTGCTGGTGCTGCCCGCGCTTTGCTCTTTTTTGCCCTCGGTGCCGTAGAAGCTCGTAAAGGAGCCGCCCCCGCCCAGGCCGAAGCCGGTCTGCTTTTTGTAATACCAGGACGTGGACTGGTTTTTGCCGTCCACAACGGCCACGTCGCCGTCGCGGGCCGTGAGGTTGATATTGTCCACGGCGGCCAGATTGGAGGTCGTGAGGCTGACGCTCTTGCCCGCGTCCAGGGTGATGTTTTGGCCGATGAGGTTGGATTCTACCTGGGTCAGCGAGGAGTTGCCCTCCTTCTTGGAAGAGGAACTGAGGCCCAGCGCGCCCACGGTGGACTTGGT
>NZ_JAGZUV010000027.1:0-52551 GCF_018379785.1 Desulfovibrio sp. | reverse complement strand
TGCCCGGTGGAAAGATAAAACAGTGTGCTCATGACTTACCTCGGGCGTTATAAATACACTGATATAAAATGGTTGGCAATTAACGAGTCCTGAACCTAGTACCCCGTAACTCATAAAGTTACGGGGTACTGGCCGCCGGACGAAAGTCCGGCGCGCCGCCGCAGGCGGCGTGAGCGAGCCGAAAACCGCGTTTTTCGGCGCAGCGATCTGCACACAGAAAACGAAGTTTTATGTGTGACATGGCACTAGGCTCAAGCGACACATGCCGCGACCCTGTGGGAGATTGCGCGCCGCCGCAGGCGGCGGCGTGACATCTCACCAGGCCCGGCCCATTCAGTGTGGAACTCCGCGCTCCGGCGCGGCCGACCAGCCCCGCCCTGGTATCCTGTCGGCACGGGGCCGATGTTTTTCACTTCCCGCGCATGTCGCGCGTCCGCCCGCAACCTATCTCTCCGCCCACTTCGGCCTGTGTGAAATATAGCCATCTGTGTAAATTTTATACATGCCCGTACGCACCCTGTATAAAAAACATACGCCCATTTTTCATTCTTTTCCGTCAATAGAGAAAAAACTCTATTAAATTATAATAGGTTAGCCGTTTTATCAAACTTTGGCACGTGCATTGCTATAAAAAAGGCATGACGCACGGAACACCGGGCGCCCAGAAAAAAATAACCTGACTGCTTGAAAGGTAAGGAGATTATAATGAGAAGTTCCCGTTTCATTCTGCCCGCGCTGCTGGCCGCCGCTCTGACTGGTGGAGCACTGGTCACGGACAGCATGGCCCGTTCCCACTACAGCCCTGATTCCGGCTACGGCTGTGAAGGCTGCCCCGGTGGATACGGCTACGGATGGAACAGAGGCGCGGCTCTGAGCCCCGAGCAGCAGGAAAAATATACAAAGATCGTGGATGAGTACGCCAAGCGCATGGATCCCCTCCAGGACCAGATTTTCGTAAAACGGCAGGAACTGCGCGCCCTGAGGAACGCTACCAACCCTGATGTTAAAGCTGTGCGGGAAACAGCCACGGAATTGACAAAATTAAACAATCAGCTGGGCGCCCTGCACGATGAAATGGCCCAGCGTCTTGAAAAGGAAGTGGGTGAACCCGCAGGCGCAGACACCCGCCCCAATGGATACGGTCCCGGTTACCACATGAGGGGCCACGGTATGGGTCACGGTATGGGTTATGGCCACGGTATGGACCAATACTGATCGGCAACGCAACCTTTAACCTGCTGAATCACCAACTTGCTTATCCGCCGACGGGCGGTCGATATATACGAAAAAAATAAAACAAATTTCCGTGCCGCTCCCAGCCCCCATCAGGACCGGCACGGAGAACCCCCCGAAAAACCTCCTCCTTTGAACAGAACCCTCTAACCATCGGAACATCCTCCCTCTCAGCGGCCGCCGGTTGCCCCCGGCGGCCGCCCCTCCTTTTCAGGCTCAGCCCGCAAGCGGCGTCGCCCGTTACAGACCCGCAGCCGGTACCTTGCAACAAGCCCTGTTCATTGCGGCCTCCCGGGCGGGCTGCCGCGCCCGCAATGCGGCCCTTACGCGGCATGCGGCGGCACACGCCCGAAAGATCGGTTGCCGCGGGTAGAATCCGTCCCCCGCTCGTGGAATGCCCGAAGCTGCAAAAAACCGCCCTGAAGCATGACCGCCGCCCGTGAGCCGTCAAGGTGGGAGGCGCTCAGCATCCGGAGGGCGGGATGGGACAATTTGTCGTGCTGTAAACCGGAAAACGCGGCCCGGCATTTGAAAGATCAGCCCCATAAAACCCGTAGGGTTTTGCGGCGGCCGCGCCCCACCCATCGAACCTTCCGCCCCGACAGGGCCTTGGAGCCGCGGAAGCGAAACCGCCCCGCCAACGACGACAGCCGGCGTTGCCGCCGGCTGTCGCAAAGGGAGAAAAGCGCGCCGCCGTGCGACGGAAATCAGGCTTCTTTCATCCGGGTGATGAGTTCATTGAGCCGCTGGGCTTGAGCGGCAAGATCGGACACGGCCCTGGAGGCCTCGGCCATGGCCCCGGCGGTCTGTCGGGACATGTCGTTGACCTGGACGATGGACTGGTTGATCTCCTCGCTGGCGGCGGACTGCTCCTCGCTGGCCGTGGCAATGGCGTTAACCTGGTCCCCCGTGGCCTCCACGGTGGCCATGATTTCTTCCAGGGCCGCGCCGGACCGGCTGGCCAGTTCGTTGGCCTCGCCGATGCGCTCCACGGCGTTGTCCACGCCGGTCATGCTCTTTGACGTGCTTTCCTGAATGGCCTTGATGGCGTTGCCCACATCCTGGGTGGAGGCCATGGTCTTTTCAGCCAGTTTGCGCACCTCGTCGGCCACCACGGCAAAGCCGCGCCCGGCCTCGCCCGCGCGGGCCGCCTCAATGGCGGCGTTGAGCGCCAGCAGGTTGGTCTGGTCCGCGATGTCCGAGATCACGGCCATAATCCGGCTGATGTCCCGGGCGTGTTCATTGAGCTGGGCCATATCGCCCTTGAGGGCCAGGGACATCCGATGCACATCCTCAATGCTGCGCACGGCCTTTTCCACCACCTGCGCGCCGGCCTCGGCCTTTTCCTTGGTCTCGGCGGAGGCGGTGGATGCGGAACCGGCATTCTTGGCGACTTCCTGCACCGTGGCGTTCATCTCGTTCATGGCCGTGGCCGCTTCGGAAAGTCGAGTGGCGGACTCGGCCGCGCCCCTGTCGGACTGCTCAATCTGGGCCGACAACTGGGTGGAGGCGGAAGAAAGCACGGCCGCCACTTCCTCCAACTGGCCTGCGGCGCTGAGCATGCCTTCGCGGCGCGCGCCTTCGGCGGCTTTGCGGGCCTCCTCGGCCTCACGCATGGCCTGGCGGGCCTCTTCAGTAGCCGCATGGGCCTCCCGCGTCTTTTGCTCGCTGTCCGCGAAGAGTTGCTTGAGGTTTTCCACCATGGCCCCCACGCCCCTGGCCAGGCTGCCGATTTCGTCCGTCCGGGCCGCGCTCTTTTCCAGGCTGCGGCGTTGCGCGTCGTCAATCTCAAAATGTCCCTCGGCCACCCGGCCCACAAAGTGCGCGCCTTCCCGCAAGGCCCCGGCGATGTTCCGGGCCACCAGGAAAATAACCAGGCCCACCAGCAGGGCGATGCCCAGCGTCAACAGCAGATTGCCGCGCAGCAACGCCGCTGCGGGCGCGAGCATTTCGGCCCGTTCAACGCCCACCAGCACGAACCAGTCCATCTCGGGGATATTGCGGAAATAGGCCACCTTTTCCTTGCCGTCCCAGACATAATTCAAACGGCCGTTGCGCTGTTCAAGAATCTGCCTGACCCAGTCCAGTTTTCCGTCTTCGTCACCGATATATTTCTTGTTGGGATGCATCAGCAGCAGGCCGCTGCCGTCATAGACGAAGCAGGCCCCGGTTTTGCCGATTTTGATGCTGTCCGTGGTTTCCGCGCTGAGATTCTTGAGATCCAGCGTGGCGTAGATCACGCCCAGCACCGAACTTCCGTCCATGACCGGCGCGGAAAGGATGGTGGTGACCTCGCCGGAGGTCTTGCTGCGCGTGTTCTGCACGCTGCTCTTGCCCTGCATGGACGCCGTAAAATACGGGCGCTCCCTGAGGTCCATGCCCTTCCCTTTTTGGATGTTGGTATGTCCCACGACCATGCCGTCCGTACCGATCAGCCCCACGTCCGTGAGCAGGGGAAAATTAGTGGAAGCGCTTTTCAACGCCTGCTGCATGGCGGGACGCAATGCGTCCTTTTCTTCTTCGGATCCGGCTTTGAGAAAATTGCGGATGCGGGCGATGCTCGCGGTATTTTGCAGTACATTCCGCAACAGCTCGGTCACGCTTTCCAACTGGCTGGTTTCACTGCCAGACAACAAGCTGAGGTCCTCGGAGATCTGAGCGTCCAAGGAGCTTTCCGCACGGTTGTAGCTGAACCAGCTCACCGCGCACAACCCCAACAGCGCGGGCAGCAAAATAAACAGCAACATTTTGGGCAACAATCGCAGCTTCATGCCATCCTTCCCCCTTTTTCAATTCAACGACGCGGACAGCGGCGTGAAAAAGGCGTCGCAGCGCATGACGCCACCCTGACAAAAAGCGCTCAGCCTGGCCTCCAGACACAACGGGGTTCTATGCCGATACGGGCGAAACAAAGCCTATGCCGGATTTGCGCTACGCGCAAAATCCGGCGGGCGCGCCCGTCAGTGAAAAGCGGCCTGACATGCCGGAATACGGCATCCGCACGGACATAAGGCCTGTGCCGGGGAACATGGCGAACCATTTTCCTCTCTGCCTTTTCGTCATATTCCGGAAAAAGATTATAGCCGCGACGATATTGCCGTCGCCGCATGCCAAAAAACTTTATGCCAGCGCCGTTCAGAGAGGAAAACCAGAGGGAGAAAAAGTACGGCAGGCCCGCAACTACGACCGGGGCCAGAGCCGCAGGACAGGGTCCGCGCCGTAGCGGACGCTGTCCTGCCCAAGGCCCAGAGCGGCCCAGGCCGGGCGCAGTTCGTTGCTGTGCCCCCAGAAATACCCCTGGCAGGCGCGCGGCGCCTCCAGGCGCTCCAGGGGCCGCCCCCCCAGCTCACGGGCGGCCAGGTCCCGCACGGTCATGAGCAGGGCCCGGCCCATGACCCGCGCGCCCAATGCCGGATGGCAGGGCCCGGCCAGCACCGCCCCGGCCAGGGAGGCTTCCGGAGCGAGGCCCATGCGGATCACCGGCGTCCCGGCGGCCCGCGCCAGCAGCCAGCCGCGGGCCAGAGCGTCCAGGGTGGCCTCCATATCCCAGGGTTCATAGGCTCCGGCGCGCCAGAGCCCGGCCAGCCCCGTGCCCGCCAGCACCAGGCAGGGATAAAAACGCAGCATGTCCGCGCCCGCGTCCAGAGCCAGAGGCACATCCGCCAGAAAAATCTCCGGACTCGTCCCCGGCATGCCCGGCAGCAGCTGCACGCCCAGCGCCAGGCCCGCCGCCTTGACCCGGGCGCAGGCCCGCAGGGCCGCCGCGCCGTCATAACCGCGCCGGGCGGCGCTCAGGGCCGCGTCCGCGAAACTCTGCACGCCCAATTCCACAGCCGTGCAACCGGCTTGGCGCAAACGGGCCAGCAGGGCCGCATCCAGACAATCAGGCCGGGTGGAGCAGCGGAAGGCGGTTATCCGCCCTCGCGCCAGCGCGGCGGCGGCAAATTCCAGGCAGGCGTCCCGTTCCGTTTCAGGCAGGGCCGTGAAAGTGCCCCCGTAAAAAGCCAGTTCCGCCGGGGGCAGACCGCGCGCGGCGCGCAGGTCCAGGAGCGCGCGGGCCTTGTCCAGAATGCGGTCCGGCCTGGCCCCGATCTGGCCGGTCTGGACGTCCTGCGCGCAGAAGACGCAGCGCGTGGGGCAGCCCCGGAAAGGCAGAAATACCGGCACAATGGGCCGGGCGCGCCGGAACGGCGGCCAGGACGCGCTCAGCGGAAACGGGGCTGGGGAAAGACAATCGGACGGCATGGGGCCTCGCGGGACATGGTGCGGAACAGGGCAGCAACAGGGATGGACCTTTGCCGGGACCGTGAATACAGCCGGGCAAAAAAGAAAAATCTTGCTCAGACCAGGGCTTGCGTGTACTTATAAAAGAAAGTGTCACTTGTGTGAAGCGAATGCGCGCCATTCAACATGGACGCGGGGGTCGCCTGCGCGACGGCTTGGGGCCGTCAGCCGCAGGACGTGGCATGAACGCGCCGGAGAAATTCACGATGAAAAAAACACTGACCAAAGCGGATATTGTGGAGGCCATCTATGAAGAGACCGACAAAAACCGCGTGGATGTGAAAAACGTGGTGGAGCAGCTCCTGGAGATCATGAAGACCGCCATCAAGAAGGACCGGGCCCTGCTGATCAGCGGCTTCGGCAAATTCGAGTGTTACGACAAGGCCTCCCGCAAAGGCCGCAACCCGCAGACGGATGAAACCATCACCCTGCCGCCGCGCAAAGTTATGGTCTTCCGCTTGTCGCGCAAATTCCGCTCGGAACTTAATCCGTAAGAGCGGACCACCGTGAGCCCTGACCCATCTCAGCGGCAACGCCGTTCCAGGGCCGCAGGGCGTCATCCGTTTTGCACGTGAACGCGGGCCCTTGCCGGCGTTCACGGCACGTCGCACGGTCATGCCGCCCGTTTTCCGCTCCGCTGCCCGTGACGCCGGTCGGGGCGGCCAGCGGGTGTTACCGCGCCGTAGTCACAGGGAAGCTGACCGTCCGCTGTGACCGCGGGAGTGGCGGAATCGGGCATTGTGCCGGGAGTCGCGCATGCTGTTCAATTCCTATCCTTTTCTGTTCTGCTTTCTGCCTCTTCTGCTGCTGGCCTGGCGTCTGGCCGGGGGTTTCGGCTCCGCGCGGCTGGCCTTGGTGCTGCTGTTCTTTTCGGCGGTCTTCTACGGCCTCTGGGGCACGGGTTTTCTTCTGCTGCTGGCCGTCATGGCGGGCATGAACTACGCCTTCGGCCTGGCCCTGGCCGCGCCGGAAAACCTGAAAAAAAGCCCTCTGAACCTGTCCCGCAAAGGCCTGCTGGTCCTGGCCCTGACGCTCAACCTGCTGCCCCTGCTCTGGTTCAAATACTCTTGGTTCCTGGCCCAGAATCTGGCCCTGCTCTTCCATACGGAATGGAATTTCCAGCCGCCCGGCCTGCCTTTGGGCATTTCTTTCTATACCTTCATTCAGATTGCCTGGCTGGTCAGCGTCTACCGCCGTCAGATCGCGCCGCGGGGCCTGGCGCGGCACGCGCTGTTCTCCTCCTGCTTTCCCTATGTGATTTCCGGCCCCATTGTGCGCTACGAGCAAGTAGGCCCGCAGTTCGACGCCCTGGCCGATCCCGGCGCCGAGGGCCTGGCGCGCGGCTTCAGCCTGTTCAGCATCGGACTGGCCAAAAAAATCCTCCTGGCCGACAGTATCGCCCTGTACGCCGACGCGGTGTTCAACGCGGCGGAAAAGGCCTTTCCCCTCAGCGGGACCGAAGCCTGGCTGGGCTCGTTCTGCTATACCTTCCAGCTCTATTTCGACTTTTCCGGCTATACGGACATGGCCCTGGGCCTGGGCCTGATGCTGGGCCTGCGCCTGCCCGAGAACTTTAATTCACCCTATAAATCCACGGGCATCGTGGATTTCTGGCGGCGCTGGCACATCACGCTCAGCGCCTGGCTGCGCGACTTTCTGTACATTCCCCTGGGCGGCAACCGGGCCGGACGGCTCAAGCAGTACCGGAATCTCTTCCTGACCATGCTCATCGGCGGGGCCTGGCACGGCGCGGGCTGGACCTTCATGGTCTGGGGGGCCCTGCACGGCCTGATGCTCAGCGTGAATCATTTTTTCCGCGCACAAATCAAGGGTTCGCGCCTGGAAGCCGTGCTGGCCTCCGCGCCGTTACGCCTGCTGTCCATTGCCTTTACCTTTCTGTGCATTAATTTCTGTTGGGTGGTCTTCCGGGCTCTGAGCCTGGACGGCGCATTGCGCGTCTACACCGCCATGTTCACCGGCCCGTTCAGCCTCCAAACCGGATCGACGGACGGCCTGCTGCCCAACCACTACTTTCAGGGCTGGCAGCCTTTCGCCCTGCTCGTCCTCTGCGCCGTGCTGGTCTGGGCCTTTCCCAACAGCCGGGAAATTCTCCAGGGCCGCCGCGACGGCTCCCGGCCCTGGCTGTTCTGGCGGCCCTCCCGGCTCTGGGCCTCGGGTCTTGCCCTGCTAGCTTTTGCAGCGCTGATTCTGGTCTCGCGCCAGTCCACTTTTTTATATTTTCAGTTTTAGCGCCGGGAGCCCAGCATGCGACTTTTCCGAACATCCCCTGCCGGCCCGGAAGAGCGGCCCGAACCCAGGCCCCCGATGGCTTTGCCTGCCCGCAATCTGAGCGACGCGGCCTATCTCCGGCGCTATTTCAAAACCCTGCTGGCCCTGGCCCTGCTGGGTCTTGTCCTGGTGCTGCCCTATACGTGGTGGTGGCTGTATGAAAGCGGCGACGTGGCCGTGGAGCGCGCCGTGGAAGCCCAGGCCGAAGGCGAATTCGCCCTGTTCGGCTCCGGAGTTTCCCAGGATTTCGTGGACTACAAGCTGCGGCTCTACGCGGCGGTCAGGCCGGATATCACAGCCGTGGGCTCCTCGCGGGTCATGCAGTTCCGCGCGGCCTATTTCCGCAAGCCCTTTCTGAACATGGGCGGCGTGGCGGGCAATCTGGCGGTGCTGCGCTCCACTTTGGACGCCATGCTGCGCATCCACAAGCCCCAGGCCGTGATCCTGGGCCTGGATTTCTGGTGGTTCATGCCCCAGTGGGAGGCCCGGCCCTTTGAGGAAGTCCCGCCCACCAGCGGCTCCTATAATTACGGTTTTGAAAGCCTCAAAAAACCCTGGAGCTGGCTGCTGGACGGCAAGCTCTCCCCGGCGGAGCTGGCCGCGCCCCTGCTGGGCCCCTTCGGGCACGGCTTCCGGGCCGGGCGCTACGGCATCATGGCCCAGCAGACCGACGACGGTTTCGGCCCGGACGGCTCCTGGTACTATACGGCGGACATCACCGGCCGGAAGCGCCCCTTTGACTATCAGTTCAACGACACGCTCAGCCAGGTCCGCCACGGCATCAAGGCATTTTACAGGGCCAAAGCGGGGCAAACCGGTCCCGCCGAAGAGCATCTGGACGCCTTTGCCGAAATCTACTGCCGCCTCAAGGCACGCGGCATTCAGACCTTCGTGTTCATCGCGCCCCTTTCCGAACGCGTACTGACGGCCCTGCGCGAGCATGAACAGGACTATCCCCACCTCTTCGCCCTGCGCGACGCCCTGCTGGCGCGGGGCATCGACGTGCTGGACTGCACGGACCCGCGCGCCTTCGCTTCCGGCGACTGCGAATTCATCGACGGCTTTCACGGCGGGGAAGTCACCTACGCCCGGATTTTACGGGCCATGGCGGACCGCTGGCCAGCCCTGCTCTCCTATGTGAACATGGAGCGGCTCAGTGCCGCCATCCGGGACTGGCAGGGGCACGCGCTGGTGCCTGACGAACGCCTCACGAGTCTGCCGGAAACAGATTTCATGCGCTTCGGCTGTTCCAAACGTCAACCCTGAAACAAACATTTCCAGTAGCAAATACGTTAGGAGGAATCATGCGGATGTTCCGTCACTTCTTTCTCAGCGCGGCGGGCCTGGCCTGCGGCATTGTCTGCGGTTTGGGAGTGCATCCGGCATATGCGGCTCCCGTGATGGACGCCTCCTCGGAAGCGACCGGCAAAGCGGCCACGGCCGCCACCCGCGCGGCCAACAAAGCCGCTGTCCGGGATCTGAATTTCGACGACCGGCAGGACTACGACGACGCCCAGCGCGGCTTTATGGCCCCCCTGCCGGACAACGGCCGCATTCTGGACAAAAGCGGCCGTGAAACCTGGAATCTCCGGAAATACGCATTCCTGGCCCCGGCCATGAGCCGGGACATGCCGCCCTCCCGGATCATGCCCACACCCGCGCCGGATACGGTGCATCCCAGCCTGTGGCGGCAGTCGCAGCTGGTGTTGCGCGACGGCCTGTACAAAGTCACGGAACGCATTTACCAGGTGCGCAATGCCGATCTTTCCAACATGACCGTCATTGAAGGCGATACAGGCCTGATCGTGGTGGATCCGCTGATTTCCGCCGAAAACGCGGCCGCCGCCCTGGATCTCTACTACGCGCACCGCCCGCGCAAGCCCGTGAAGACGGTCATCTATTCCCACAGCCATGTGGATCATTACGGCGGCGTGCCGGGCGTGACCACGGAAGAGGACGTCAAAAACGGCACAGTGCGGATCATCGCGCCCGAAGGCTTTCTGCGCGCCGCCATGTCGGAAAACGTGCTGGCCGGAACGGCCATGGGCCGCCGGGCCCAGTACATGTACGGCGAATTGCTGCCGCCGTCGCCCACCGGGCATGTGGGCGCGGGCCTGGGCCTGAAAAATTCCGGCGGGTCCACCGGCCTCATTCCGCCCACGCTTACCATTGCCCGAAGCGGCGAGCGCCTTGAACTGGACGGCCTGACCTTTGTTTTTCTGCTGGCCCCCAATACCGAGGCCCCGGCGGAAATGCACTGGTACATTCCCGAACTGAAGGCCCTGACCGCCGCTGAAAACTGCACCCACACCATGCACAATCTCTATACCCTGCGGGGGGCCAAGACGCGCGATCCCCTGAGCTGGTGCCGCGCCCTGGACGAAACCCTGGCTCTCTGGGGCAACGAGGCCGAAGTGCTGTACGGCATGCACCACTGGCCGGTCTGGGGCAATGAGCGGGTACGCCGGACCCTGGCCCTGACCAGCGATCTCTACCGCTACATCAATGATCAGACCCTGCATGCAGCCAACCAGGGCCAAACCATGCTGGAAATCGCCGAAAATCTGCGCCTGCCTCCGGAACTGGCGCGAATCTTCGGCCTGCGCGGCTATTACGGCAGTCTGAACCACAACGTCAAAGCCGTGTACAATTTTTATCTGGGCTGGTTCGACGGCAATCCCGCGCATCTGCACGCCCTGCCGCCGCGCGCGGCGGCCCGTAAGTACGTGGAATACATGGGCGGGGCCGAAGCCGTACTTCAGCGCGCCCGCAAGGATTTCGCCCAGGGCGAATACCGCTGGGTGGCCCAGGTGCTGGACCACGTGATCTTTGCCGATCCCGGCAATACCACGGCGCGGGAGCTGGCGGCGGACGCCCTGGAGCAGCTGGGCTATCAGGCGGAAAGCGGCCCCTGGCGCAATTTTTACCTCAGCGGGGCACGGGACCTGCGCGGTCTGCCCCCGGCCGGGGATAGAAATGCCGCGCAAAAAAGCAACAGCCAGTCGCGGGCCATGACCCCGGATCTTTACTTCGACTATCTGGGCGTGCGCCTCAATGCCCAGCGAGCTCAAGGCCGCAGTCTCGCGCTGCGCGTGAAGCTCGGCGATGTGGGACAGGTCTGGGATCTGCGCCTGGGCAACAGCGTGCTGCACGCCCGCCTGAGCGCGGACGATCCCGATGCGGCCTCCGCGCCGGAAGCGACCCTGACCGCCGCCATGCCCACGGTCATGGCCCTGTTCGAGGGACGCCTGAGCGTGGCCGAGGCCGCAAAACAGGGGCTGATCGAGGGCGACAGTCAGACCGTGGCGGAACTGCTGGGTCTGCTGGACCGCTTCACGCCCGGCTTTCCCCTGGTGCTGCCCGGAAAGGAATAAGAACGCATGAGCTTCATGTTTTCCTCAGGACGCTTTCGGCGCAGTCCGGTTCCGGCTGTCTTTCTGGCCGCATCCCTGATCTGGGCCGTGCCCGGCAACGCTTCGGCGGATCAGGCCCAGGCGCCGGGCACGCCTCCGGCGGCGGGCGCAGCGCAGGCCGCGCCGCCGCCCCCCACTCCGGTCGCACCCGCCGCGAAGAAGGCTCAGCCGTCCCGCAAAAACGCGCGCCCCGCGCGCAAAAAGAATCCGCCGTCCCAAGCCGTTCCGGCGGCAGCGCCGCAGCAACCAGCCGCGGCCGCTACGGCCGCTGCCGAACCGGAGGAGGAATCTCCAGCCCGGACCAGGGCCCCGGAACTGCCCGAAGGTCCGGCCGGGGACGCCGCCCGCGCTTATGCCCAAGGGGATTTCCTCAGGGCCAGGGATATCTGGCAAAAGCTGGCCGAAGAGGGCGACGCCCAGGCCATGAACAATCTGGGCGTGCTCTATGACCGGGGTCAGGGCGTGGAACCCGACGCGGGCCGGGCTTTGCACTGGTTCGCCCAGTCGGCCAAGGCCGGGCATCCCTCGGGCATGAGCAATTACGGCCGCATGCTGGAGCAGGGGCGCGGCATTGCCGCCAACCCGCGGGAAGCCGCCCGCTGGTTTGATCTGGCCGCCCGCCAGGGCCAGCCCGAAGCCCAGTACAATCTGGGGCTGCTGTACGAACGGGGCCGGGGCGTGCCCCAGGACGACAAGGCGGCGGCCGCCTGGTACAGCCGGGCCGCGGCCCAGCAGCAAAGCGAATCCCTGGCACGCCTGGGGCATTTCTACCGCGCGGGCCGGGGCGTGGCAAAAAATCCCGGCCGGGCCGTGCTCCTGCTCTACGCGGCGGCCATGAACGGCGAAGCCGGAGCCATCCGCGAACTGGAAGAAATGGCGAAAGAGGGCCCGGCACGCCCGGCCGCCGTGCTCTTCGGCCAGAAGCTGGACGCCGCGGACCGCGCCGCCATGCGCGCGGCTCTGAAAAAATCCGGCACGCCCGCCAGCCGCGAGAGCGACGACTTTATCTGTGATCTGTATGACGTGCGCCGGGTGGTGCCCGGCGCGGAGCAGATGGCCGCCTGTTACGGACCGGGCTCGCCCGCGCCCCTGGGCTTTCTGAAAATCGACTATGCCGCGCCGGACAAGGCCACGGCCGCGCAGATCCTGCACATGGTGGAAGAACGTTTCGGGCCGCCTTCGGCCGGTGAAGGGGACGACGCCCGGCTCTGGAACCTGGGCTCCGTGGTGGTGGCGACCCGGTACGCGCCCACCCATCGCCAGATGAGCCTGATGTATATGGTGCCGCGCGTCTACCATCTGACCCGGCGGCCATAGCGGAATAAGCCCTTCAGGGTCATTCCGTTCTCCTCTCCTCGTTTTATTCTGCCCTGCCCGCGCCGGAGGCGGCCCAAACGCGGGGAGGCGTAAAGCCTCTGTGCCCGCAGGGTTCGAAATTCCTCATCCGTATGACAAGCCCATAGAACGATTGTGAAAGGTAATCTGCCATAAATGCGGAATAATTCTGCCTACGAGCGGAGAACGGAATGACCTTGGCGCGGCCCTCTCCTCCGCTGGACGGGAACGATTCTTTTGTCTATGCTGCAACGACGCAGATCTTTTGCATTTCAGCGGGATGGAGGCCTTATGGAGGACGATACCGCGAAAAGCGGCCTTGCAAAGCGCATACAGCTCAGGCAGATCGAACAGACCATGGCGAAAACCATGGCCGAAAGCAAAATCCAGGACAGGTTCTATGGGGAAGCCGTTATCGAATATCTACGCGACAACGGCCAGATCATCTGTATTTCCGACGACAAAGCCTTTACCGATCTGTTGCGCGAGGCCGTATGCACGCGGTTGAAGATGCCCGCGGGCTGCCTGTCCATCAGCGGCAACGCCGATATGCTGCTGCATACCCTGCGCCATATGATCTCCGCCAGAAACGCGCCCCTGCTGCTCATTGAACAGAACCTCGGAAGCCGGGACATGACCTATCTGCTCCGGCAGCTCAAAAACGGCTATCCGGAGCTGTGGATCATCATCGTCACCCGCGAGACCAACAAACAACGTTTTGTCCTTCTGCACGAAAGCGGCGTGGACAACTGCATCGTCAAACCCATCGGCGTGCAGGCCCTGCTTGAAAAGATCGCCCTGACCATCAAGCCCCACGGCAAGCTGGGCCGGGTTCTGGAATGGGCGCGTGCCCTCATGGCCCAGGGCGAGCATCTGCGCGCCCTGCAGGTCTGCAAGCAGGCCCTTGACCTCAAGGCCAATTCCGCAGCGGCCCTGCTGCTCATCGGCGACATCTTCCGGGCCATGAAGCAGTACGACAAGGCCTGCGAGGCGTATGAAAACGCCAGCCGCACCTCGGCCATGTATCTTGAACCCCTGCGCAAGATGGCGGAAGTCTACGCGGATACCGGCAATACGGCCAAGCGGCTGGAATGCCTGGAGCGCCTGGACGGGCTTTCGCCCCTGAACGTGGAGCGCAAACTGACCCTGGGCGAGATATACCTCCAGATGAACCGCCCGGAAAACGCCAGGAAAATTTTCGATCAGGCCATGACCCTCTCGGATCGTGAAGCCACGGAATACGTCTCGGGCGTGGCCTTCCGGGTGGCCGACGTCTATATGGACAAAGACCCGCAGACCGCCGTCGCCTTTCTGCAGCGCGGCCTGGAGGCCAAAAGGGGCTTCTGGGGCACCGAGGATCTGCTCACCTTCAACCGCGTGGGCATTCTGCTGCGCCGCGCGGGCAAATGGCGCGAAGCCGCCGAGGAATACCTCAAGGCCCTGAAGGTGGCCCCCAACGACGAAAATCTGCACTACAACCTGGGCATGGCCTATCTGGAGGGCAAGGATTTCGAATCCGCCCGGGCCTCCACGCTCAAGGCCCTGGCCCTCAATCCTGATCTGCCGCGCAAATCCTCGCTCATCGCCAGCAACCTGGCTACGGTCTTCGTGCGGACCGGCGACAATATGCACGCCCTGCCCCTGCTGCGTCTGGCTCTGGAACAGGACCCGGCCAACGATCAGGCCAAGGACCTGCTGACCCAGGTGAATCAGACGAGCCGGGAAGAAAATTGACCCCATGCCGGAGCGCGGAAAACGTGCTCCGGCTTTCCCGGCCCGGATCAGAGTAACGTTGAAAATCGGCATTCTCAGCCTTGGCGCCGCCCGTAGCCGGTGTTTGCGAACACCGGCTTTTTTGCGCCCATGGACCGGTGCGGGTCAGTGACTCAAACGGCACGCAAAATATATATTATATGCAACAAAAAGCATATTGCAGCCGCCACAATATATATCTCTTCAGTTATGCCGCAATAAACATATTGCGGCCCTTTTTTCATTGGTTATACTTATACATAATCGCAGTGTATTTTTCCTTCACACATTTTTTATACAGACGAGGTCATTATGGACAAGATTTTACGCATTGATGTGGGCGCCGAGGGCGGCCCCAGGATCAGAGAAGAACGTCTGGGCGAATACGCGGGGCTCGCGGGCCGCGCCCTGACCACCGCGGTCGTCTGCAGGGAAGTGCCCCCCACCTGTCATGCCCTGGGCCCCGAAAACAAGCTGGTCTTCGCGCCGGGCATGCTCTGCGCCACCACGGCCGGTTCCTCGGGCCGCATTTCCGTGGGCTGCAAGAGCCCGCTCACCGGCGGCATCAAGGAGTCCAACGCCGGAGGCACCGGCGGCCAGTACATGGCCCGTCTGAACTACGCCGCCGTCATCATTGAAGGCCAGCGCCGCGACGACCATCTGTACAAGATCGTCATCAAGGCCAGCGGCGTGACCGTCGAGCAATGCGACGAACTTGCCATGCTTTCAAACTATCCTTGTGTGGCCCGGCTGCGCGAGGAATACGGCGAAGGCCCCGGTTTCGTGACCATCGGCACGGCCGGTGAAATGCGCATGTGCAATTCCACCATCTGTTTCACCGATCCCGAAGGCCGGGCCACCCGGCACGCCGGGCGCGGCGGCGTGGGCGCGGTCATGGGCTCCAAGGGCATCAAGGCCATCGTGCTCGACCCGGCGGACACGCCGACCATGCGCAAGGCCCAAGATCCCGAAGCCTTCAAGGACGCCTGCAAGCGCTTCGCCAAGGGCATCACCTCCCACCCGGTCACCGGCCAGGGCCTGCCCACCTACGGCACCAACGTGCTGGTCAACATCCTCAACGAAGCCGGTGGGTTGCCCACCTACAACTTCAAGGAAGGCCGCTTCGCGGGCGCGGAAAAAATCTGCGCCGAAACCATGGTGGAAATCCAGAAGAAGCGCGGCGGCAACCCCACCCACGGCTGCCACCGGGGCTGCATCATGAAGTGCTCCGGCATCTGCGTGGACGAAAACGGCGAATATCTTTCCAAGCAGCCGGAATATGAAACCGTCTGGGGCCACGGCGCCAACTGCGGCGTGGACAATCTGGACGACATCATCCGCATGGACTATCTGGAGGACGACTACGGCCTGGACACCATTGAAACCGGGGCCAGCCTCGGCGTGCTGATGGAAGCCGGGGTCATTCCCTGGGGCGATTCCAAGGCCTGCATCGAGATGATCCACGAGATGGGCAAGGGCACGCCGCTGGGGCGCATCCTGGGCGCGGGCACGGCCACCGTGGCCCGCTGCTACGGCCTGGAACGCGCGCCCGTGGTCAAAGGCCAGGCCATGCCCGCCTATGACCCGCGCGCGGTCAAGGGCGTGGGCGTGACCTACGCCACCACGCCCATGGGCGCGGACCACACCGCCGGTTACGCCGTGGCCACCAATATTCTGGGCCTCGGCGGCAAGGTGGACCCGCTCAAGCCGGAGGGCCAGGTGGAACTCTCCCGCAACCTCCAGATCGCCACCGCCGCCCTGGACTCCACGGGCTACTGCATCTTCGTGGCCTTCTGCATCCTGGACCAGCCCGAGACCTTCCAGGCTCTCATCGACACCCTCAGCGCCTTCACCGGTCGTAAAATGACCGGCGACGACGTGGTGGCCCTGGGCAAGAGCGTCCTGAAGCAGGAGCGGGAATTCAACGCCGCCGCCGGTTTCACCCGCGCCCACGACCGCCTGCCCATGTACATGCGTCGCGAACAGCTGCCGCCGCACAACACGACCTTTGACGTGAGCGACGAGGAGCTGGACAGCGTATTCAACTTCTGAGCCTGAATGACACGGGGGCCGGGTTTTGCCCGGCCCCCGTTTTTTGGATAGCATCATCCCATGCCGGACACACTGCCTCAACTTGAAATCGCCATCCGCCACGCCGCCCGGGCGGGCCGCATTGCGGAAAGCGCGCTGTGCGGGCTGGCCGCCGACGCGGGCCTGGACCTGCTCACGGCCCAGCAGGCGGCCTGCCGCGCCGGAATCTGGCCCGCGCGCTATGCCCGCAACGCCCGGCAGCTTTCCACGCGGGACCAGCTGGCCCTGCTGCAAAGCCGCGTGCTGCTGGTGGGGCTGGGCGGTTTGGGCGGCTGGCTGCTGGAACAGCTGGTCCGCCTGGGCGTGGGAGCGATCACCGGCGTGGACGGCGACTGTTTTGAAGAATCCAATCTGAATCGCCAGTCGCTGGGCAAAGCGGCCCAACTGGGCCAAAGCAAGGCCGAAGCCGCCGCCGCGCGCGTGACCGAGATCAATCCCGCCGTGCATTTCACGCCCGTGCCCCGCTTTGCGGACAAGGTTCTGCTGATCCGGCTGCTGCGCGGTATGGATCTGGCTCTGGACGCCCTGGGTGGGCTGGCCTGCCGCCTGCCCTTGCAGGAAGCCGCAGCGGCAATCGGCGTGCCGCTTGTCAGCGCGGGCATTGCGGGCCTGACCGGCTGGGTGGCCGTGGTGCCGCCCGGACAGGCTGGGCCGGTCCAATGGCTGGGCGCGGGCGAGACAGATGAAACAGAAGCCTCGCCCGAGGAAGAATTGGGCAATCTCGCGCCCACGGCGGCGACAGCCGCCTCCCTTCAGGCGGCCGAAGCCCTGAAACTGCTCACCGGCCGCGCGGCCGCCTCCGGCATGTGCGTCTTTGACCTGGCGGACGGCACGTTTCAGCGCGTCCGCTTATAACCGCCGCCGTGCGCATTGCGCACCCTACCGTTCCAATCGGGGAAATCCTTTCCAATCCGCCCGCAACCCCGGCCGCCTCTGGAGGAAAAACCATGCAACTGAACGTCAAATGTTTCGCCACGCTGGCCGGGAAAAGCCCGCCCGGCGGCGTCTGTGAACTGCCCGAAGGCGCGGACGTGTCCCGGCTCATGGACAGCCTGCAACTCCCCGCCGTTGAAGTAAAAATCATCTTCATCAACGGCGTGGCCGTGGAGCCTGACGCCGTGCTGCACGACGGCGACCGCGTGGGCCTTTTCCCGGCCGTGGGCGGGGGATAGCCGCCGTGAGACAACGAAAAACCGCCTTTTTCGCTGACGCTCCCGCGAACATTGAGAGCAAAACTGTGCTTAAAATTTTTGCAATCAGAAACAGCCCCTAGGCTCAGCCTTTCCCTCGTGCACAAAACCGCCTCCGCCGCAGACGGACCGCCCCGGCTCTTGCCT
The DNA here is from genome assembly GCF_018379785.1 of Desulfovibrio sp. GTDB lineage: Bacteria > Desulfobacterota > Desulfovibrionia > Desulfovibrionales > Desulfovibrionaceae > Desulfovibrio. The sequence continues at coordinate 34,817 of NZ_JAGZUV010000027.1, read as the reverse complement.
CCGGCTCCGCTTGGCGCTATTGCATCCCAACGCCGCCGGGCGGCGTTTTTTCTGCACGGAGAATGCCATGTTTGTTTTCGCGGCCATGCTTCTGCTGGGAGCGGTGATCGGCTTTGTGGGCGCGGGCGGCGCGGGGGTCATGATCACCCTGCTCACCGTGGGTTTTGACGTGCCCATCCATACGGCCCTGGGCACGTCCCTGGCGGCCATGGCCTTTACCACGCTTTCCGGCTCGTACAGCCATTTCCGCGAAGGCAACGTGCTGCGCCGCCTGGGTCTGGCCATGGGCCTGTTCGGGGCCGTGGGCGCGTTCTGCGGCGCACTGATTTCCTCCTCCCTCGACACGGCCGTCCTCACCCCGCTCACCGCCGCGGCCCTGCTGCTGTCGGCCCTGCTGATCTATCTGCGCATTTTCCACCCCCACAGCCCGCTCTTCCGCCAGCGCTTCCTGACGCCCAGGGGCGGCAGATTCTGGCTGCTGGCGGGTCTGACCGGCCTGATCAACGGGCTCATCTCCGGAGCCTGCGGCGTGGGCGCGGCCTCTTTCATCCAGCTCAGCCTGCTGCTGGTCTTCAACGCGCCTCTCTATCAGACCGTGGGCACCACCATGCTGATCATCCTGCCCATCGCGGTGCTGGGCGGGGCGGGTTTTCTCAGTGCCGGGCATCTGGAACCGCTGCTTTTCGTCCAGGTGCTGCTGGGCCAGACGATCGGCGCGTTTTTCGGGGCCAAGCTCACCCGCCTGGCCCCGCAGATACTGCTCAAGATCGCCATGGTGGCTCTGCCCGCCTTCGGCGGCTTCATTTTATTCCTTGCCCGCTGGGAGCCGTGAGTTCCAGGCCGCGCCGACGGCGAATCCGCCACCTTGCATAACTTCCGCCGCGCTTTTTTAAATTTCATACCTCTGGCGACAACCCTGAAAGATGATTATCTATAACAGAATAAATTTCTTTCAGGGGTATATATACAATGCGGATAGCGGACATAGAAATCAAAGGCATAAGCTGGCCTGTTTTTCTGGGAATCAGCGTGGTGGTCGTGGCGGCCATGTACCTGGACGCCCTGCCCAAAGGCATGGTGGGCGGCTTCGCCGTGGTCATGGTGCTGGGTTTTCTGCTGGAATACATCGGCGACCGCCTGCCGCTGATCAAGGATTATCTGGGCGGCGGGCCCCTTATTGTCATTTTCGGCAGCGCCCTGCTGGTATACAGCGGCGTCATGCCGGCCTCGACCAAGGCCGTCATCGACACCTTCATGCAGGCCGACGACTTTCTGACCTTTTACATCTGCGCCCTGATCTGCGGCAGCATTCTGGGCATCGAGGCCCGCCTGCTGGTCAAGGCCGGGGCGCGCTACGTGGTCCCCCTGACGGCCGCCGTGGTCTGCGCGGCCCTCCTGGCCGCCCTGGTGGGTCTGCTGGCCGGTACGGGCTGGCGCGAAGGCATCAGTTACGTCTCCTTCCCGATCATGGGCGGCGGCATGGGGGCCGGGGCCATTCCCATGGCCGAAATCCTGCACCAGAGCAACCCGGACACGGCGCTCAAGGACATCCTCTCCATGCTGATTCCGCCGGTGGCCCTGGGCAATGTGGTCGCCATCATTTCCGGCGGCCTGCTCGACAAGCTGGGCAAGGCATTCCCGCGCCTGTCCGGCGAAGGCCAACTGCTCAAGGGCGAGGCCCCGGCGGCGGAAGACGAGGCAAGCCTGCCGGTCACCTACACGGCCCTGGGCATCGGCCTGCTGGTTTCCTGCACCTTCATGCTTTTCGGACGCCTGGCCGCCATGGTCATTCCCGGCATCCACTACTACGCCCTGATGATCCTCAGCGTGGCCGTGTTCAAGATCTTCCACGTGCTGCCCAGATCCGTGGAGCAGTCCTGCACGGTCTGGTTCAGGTTCGTGGCCAAGTACATGACCGCCCCGCTGCTGGTAGGCATCGGCGTGACCTACACGGACCTCTCCCTGGTCATCGACACCTTTTCCATCGTCAACACCCTCCAGGTCATCGCGGTGGTGCTGGGCGCGGTGCTCGGCGCGGGCCTGGGCGGCGTGCTGGTGGGCTTCCATTTCATCGAATCCGCCATTTCCGCCGGTCTGTGCATGGCCAATATGGGCGGCACCGGCGACGTGGCCGTGCTTTCGGCGTCACGGCGCATGGTGCTGATGCCCTTTGCCCAGATTTCCTCCCGCCTGGGCGGCGCGATCATCCTGGTGCTGGTGGGCCTGGTGGTGCCGCTGCTCATGCGGTAAAGGCGCGCATCCCGCGACATTCTTTTGCGGTCCCGGCGGCTTCGGCCGCCGGCGGCCCTATTTCTCCCTGCCGTAAAGCTGCGAGACCGCGTCCAGGCCCCAGGCCCGGATGCGCGCATACAGGGTCGAACGCTTCATGCCGAGGATGCGCAGGGCCCCGTTCTCGCCGTCCACGCGGCCTCGGGCGAGACGCAGCACATGGCGGATGTAACGGCGCTGCAATTCTTCCAGGTTCGGCAAATCTTCCCATTCCAGGCCGGAAAGCGGCCCGGACGGGGTTGTCTTTTCCGCCGGAAGCGGCGGCGCTTCAACGGGACGCAGCAGGTGCAGCGGACCGCCGGAGTGGAGAATGACCGCCCGCTCCACCACGTTCTTCAGTTCCCGCACATTGCCGGGCCAGGCATAGGCGCGCAGGCGTTCCAGCTCTTCCCTTTCCAGAGGCGGCACACGGCGCTGGTAACGGCGGCTGAACATCTCCACGAAGCGCCGCGCCAGCAGGGGAATGTCGGCGGGGCGTTCGCGCAGGGGCGGCAGGGTGAGAGGCACCACGGAAATACGGTAGTAAAGATCTTCCCTGAAGCGCCCCTGGGCCACCATGCTTTTGAGATCCCGGTTGGTGGCCGCCACCAGACGGAAATCAGAACGGATCTCGCGGATGCCGCCCACCCGCATAAAGCATTTCTCCTGCAAAACCCTGAGCAACTTGGTCTGCATGGGCAAAGGCACATCACCCACTTCGTCGATAAACAGCGTGCCGCCGTCCGCCACTTCCAGATGGCCCAGCTTCTGCCGCCAGGCTCCGGTAAACGCACCTTTTTCATGTCCGAAGAGTTCGCTTTCAAAAAGCTGTTCCGGAATGCTGGCCGGATGAATGGGCACAAAAGCTCCGGCCCGGCCGCTGCGCGCATGGACGCGCCGGGCCAGCAGATCCTTGCCCACTCCGGTTTCACCCAGGATAAGCACCGGCGCGTCGGTGACGGCCGTGCTGTCCGCCTGGCGCAGCACGTCGTCGAGCCCGGCTCCGTAGTAAGGTTCATCCAGGGCGGCCATGCGCTCGGCGGCCACGCGGCCCCGTTCTTCCACGGCATGCAGGGCCTTGCGCATGCCTTCCTGCAAACGCCGGGCGGTTTGCAGCTCCCGCGCCAGCAAGCCGCCCAGCTCGCGGAATATTTCCGTGCCCTGGGCGCTGATGTGGCTGGTGAAAAACTCGCATTGCAGAAAAAGAAGCCACGGGCGGGCATTGGGAACCGTCAGGGGCAGATATATTCCGGCGCCCCGCGCGGCGCGCGCGGGTTCGCCTGAAGCCGCCTCCATGACGGCGGCGGCCTTTTTCAGCACGGGGCGGAAGCCCGGGCTTTCCAGCTCCAGGCGCGAAATGTTGCACACCATGACCGGCCCCTCGGCGTCCGGGCTGAACAGAGCCGCCCGCTCCACTTCAAAGGTCTCGCTGACAATGCGCAGCATATCGGCCAGGTGGGCGTCCAGATCCGACCAGGCGGGCAGGGCCTCCAGTCCTTCCCGGCAGCGGCGCAGACAGCTCCGGCCGTCGGGGCAATAAGGCGCGTCCGGCTCGCCTCCGGGGCCGTCAGGACAGTCGTACTGGGTATAGCGCCGCAACACGGCTCTGGCCGCCGAAAATAAAAGCTCGGCCTGGCGGGCGCGCCGCCGCGAAAGGCAATACGCCAGGGCAAGGCGGCAGCGGGCGATCTCCAGCGGACTGCCTACCCGCTTGGCATACGTCAGGCCGCGCACCAGGAGGCCGCGCACCTGTGCCGGGTCCACCCCTCTGGCGCGGGCCTGCAAAGCCCGGATGCGCAGGGCCGCGCCCTTGAGATGCCGGTTGGGGCTCTGCTGCGCGGCCGCCAGCTCGTCTTCAAGATCATAGCCCGGAATCCGGGGCAAGCCCTGCCATTCATAGGCCCAGAGCATGTCAAACAGCCAGGTGAAGCCGTAATAGGGACGCTGGAGCCCCATGCGCACGCAATAGCGCATGCTGGCGTAAAAAATCCTGTGCGAGGTTGCGACGCGCCCCTTCAGAAAATGATAATGCGCCAGCGAACGCATGTTCCAGATCCACAGGGTGGTTTCCGTGGCCGGGTCGCAGCAGAGCAGAAGTTCATCCAGCAGGGCAAGGCCCTCGTCGGGCCGCCCCATGCGCATGAGATCGTCGGCCAGATGGGTCTGAATCCATTTCCGCGTCTGCCGGTTGCGGCGCAGCCGCGCTTCGCGCAGCCCGGCCAGCAGAATGCCCGCGGCCTTGGCCGGAAGGCCCAGACTGCAGGCGGCGCTGCCGATATAGCGCAGCCGCGCTTCCTCAAAGTAGTTGAAATGCGCGGTGAACCGGCTCACAGCGCCGGTTTCAAGACAGGGCAGGGCCTCGCTGTACGCGCCCTGCATAAAATGCAGGATGCCGATGCTGTGCGAGGCCTCCTCCAGAATGTCCGGGTCGCCCAGTTCCCTGATGGAGGCCAGGGTGCGGGCCAGCAGGGCATATGGCCGCTCCGTATTGTGCATCCGGGTCAGGTGACGCTGGCTGGCCTCCGTGAGGTCCAGCATAAGGGTGACGCGCCTGTCCCCCAGCGCCTCGGCGGCGGCGCGGGCCCGAGGCAGCAAATCCAGAACTTCCTGGCCGCTCTTGCCCATATAGATGGAAATGCCCTGAACGCTGCGAAACACGCTCAGATAGCGCCGCAACGCCTCCGCCTCCTCCGTGTCCCCGCTCCATCGGCGCAGGCCGGACAGCAGCAGATCCAGCAGCGCCAGCACCGCCGCGCATCGCCCGTCGTCCAGGGTCTGCCGCACTTCTTCCAGCAATATTTCACAACCGTCGAGAACGGCTCCGCTCTCCAACGAAGCCACGGCCCGCAACAATGGACGCGCCGTGACTTCCGGCGCGCGCTCACGCGAAAAAGCGCGTAGCGCCTCGGCCCGTCCCCGCCAGAGCCCCGAGCGCGACGGCCGCGCCAGCCCACGCGCGGCGAAAAGACGCAAAACTTCATCCACGGCCGCGGGCGGCCAGGGCCCCAATTGAATCAGCGCCTGCCGCGTGTAGCGGATTTTATCCACGGCCAGCAGCGCGGCCAGAGCCTGTGGCAGGGATTCCTGCGGATCATGGGTCATCTGTCGGCCCTGTTTTCAGATTTAATCCAGATATTGGACAAAATCTATTTAATAAACAAGCCCCAAAAAGAGCGTATTTGGAATTAATAGCAATAACATATTGATTTTAAACAATAAAAAATAAAATCCATATTGGCACCGCTCTTGCTCTCTCCGTTTCAGCTTCCCACGCCGCTTTCGGAAGGCCGGGAAGCGCCACCGCACCGGAAACCATGATGGAGGTCGGGCATGAATATCACACACGCCACGGAAACCGCAGCCACCGGCACAGGCGGCGCGGCCGCGATCCCTCCCACCCGCAACGAACATCTGAAATGGATTTTTTCCCTGCTGTGCGCGGCGGTCATTCTGGCCGTCTGTGTCGTCGCCGGTCTGCCCCGGCCCGCCTGCTGGTTTTTCAGCCTCACGGTGCTGGCCATCTGTCTCTGGGGTTTTTCCCTGCTGCCCGACGGACTCGTGGCCGTCATGCTGCCCATGGGCTATATCCTGTCGGGCGTGGGCACGCCCGCGCAGGTGCTTTCACCGTGGACCAAGCCCATGGGCTGGATGATCCTCGGCGGGCTGATGACCGGCCTGGTGCTTCAACATACGGGGCTTGCCCGGCGCATCGCCCTCTGGGCCCTGCACGTCACGGGCAGCTCCTTCCGCCGCCTGCTCTGGGGCATTCTGCTGGCGGGCTTCATCATTGCGCCGCTCATGCCCACATCCACAGGGAAGTGCATCCTGCTGGGCATCATCTGCATCGGCATCTGCGACGCCATGGGCTTCAAGGCCCGCTCGCGCGAGGCATCCACCCTGCTGATGGCCGGTTACCTGGCCGTGGCCGGGCCCCGCATGGGCCTGTACACGGGCGCGGGCGAAGTGACCCTGAATCTGCAAATGCTCGCCACGGCCGGGGTGCACGTGTCATGGCTGGAGTATTTTCTGCAGAATTTCGCGCCCAGCGTGGTCTACAGCGTGTTGTCCATTGTGGTGCTGCGGCTGGTCATGCGGCCCAGGAGCACTGTTGACGCCCGCGTCTGGGTGGAAGAGCAGTACGCCGGGCTGGGCCCCATGAGCCTGCGCGAAAAGAAGGCCCTGGCGCTCTTCGCGGTGCTGGCCGTCCTGATGATGACGGACAAGTGGCACGGCATCAACATCGGCTGGATCATGATGGTGGTGGGCTTTGTCGGTTTTCTGCCGGGCTTTGACCTGGTGGACGGCAAAAAGTTCGCCACGCTGAACCTGACCTCCGTGCTGTTCATCGTGGGCTGCATGTCCATCGGCGCGGCGGCCCAGGCCACGGGCATGGACAAGAGCATCGCCCGGGCAGTGCTGCCCCTGCTGCAGGGCAAGGGAGAGCTGGGCACGGTCATCGCCTCCTTCTTCTCCGGGGCGGGGCTCAACTTCCTGCTCACGCCGGTGGCCGCCGTAAGCACCTTCACCGTGCCGCTGGCGGAAATCGCCAAGGCCCTGGGCATCAATCCTCTGGCCCCGGCCTACGCCTTCATGCTCGGTCTGGACCAGTACGTGCTGCCCTACGAATACGCGGCTTTTCTGTACATGTTCTCCACGGGCTACATCAATTTCAAGGACATGGTCCTGGTCTTCGCCTGGCGGGCGCTCATGGCGCTGATCGCGCTCATCCTCGTCTTCTATCCCTTCTGGAAGCTCACCGGCGCGGCCTGAGCCCGCCGCACGGCAATACCCATACCCGCAACCCCGGACACAAGGAGGATCATATGGCAGCCAACCCCGGCTCCGCGCAATGGATCGAACTGGAACGCGCAGGCATGGCAGCGCTGGACGAATTCATGGAAACCTTCAACAGCGGCTCGCCCCTGCTCTGGGCGCAAAGCCTGCACTATCCGCACGTGCGCCTGGGCGGCCTCGCGGTCCAGATCTGGAACTCGCCCGAAGACTACGCCCGGGACAATGACGTCAGCCGCCTGCGCGAGGCCTCCGGCTGGGGCTACACAAAATGGGACCGGCGCAAGATGATCCAGGCCGATGAGGATAAAATCCACATGGCCGTGCAGTTCTCGCGCTACACGCCCGCGCATGAAAAAATCGTCGCCTTTGAATCCTTCTACATCCTCACCAGGATGAACGGGCATTGGGGCACGCAGTTCCGCTCCAGCTACGCGGGCGTCATCGGCGGAAATACGGCTTTTTAGAAAATTGCGCTGAGGACATGGAACACTTTCCCCACCGGAGAGGGATGCCCGGCAAGGGCATCCCTCTCCGACGGCTTGACGCCCGCCGGGGGGCGGTTTATCTTTTTTCCACTACTTCCAATGGCAGCGGGCGCGGCTGGATAAACAAGGCGCGCAATCTGCCCGGCATACCGCTGGGTTTCTTTTTGGGCATCCACGCCCACAGCATGCATTGCCGGGTCGATAGCTCCGAATACAAGACCCTTCGGGGGAATACGAGCAGCGCTCCATTGGGCGTAGTTGAGTCCCGGCATTTCTCATAGCCAAGTGCCGATACTAAACCAATGGAGCGCCGTATGTCCCATCCTCTCGCGGACGCGCCGTCGCCTTCGGCGCGGCCCCTCCCCGATTTCGTTGCCCTGGCCGAAAAACTGCAACAAATTGCCCAGGTCCTGCTGGCGGCAGGCCCGCCCCCGCCCGTAGCCGAATCCGGCGACGCCCCCGCCGTTGATGCCGAAAGGCCTTCGGAAATCCGCACCTACCGCGTCCCCGACTATATTGTGGAGGAAGAGCGGAGGCTGCTCGCGCAACACCAGGCCCAAAGCTGGCAGGAGATGTTTGACAAGGCGTGCAACCGTCTCCACACCCTGATCTTTCTCCTGCAGCACTTTGAAACGGGCGCGAGCATGGACGGCTACGCCGTGACGCTGCTGGGCGACACCCTGATGGCTCCTCTGGACACGCTGAACAGCCTGTGCTCGCTGGTGGCGGATTTTCGCCTCCAGCCCGAAGAGGGATAAACGCGCGGGCCGACCTCGCAGCGAGGTTCCAAGCCGGATAAAATCAGCACCGCTCCTTCAAGGGGTGGTGCTGATTTGGCCCTATAAGGGCCTATTACTCGTCCGCCCCCTGAAGGAGGCCAGACCTGACTTCCGCCGCTATTCCTAGCGGCCCATAAATGGGTCGAACATCTGCATCAGCTTACGGTCCACGTCCTCGACAAGGGTCCAGAGCAGACGGCTCTGGGCATATACGCCGCCCTGCTTGAGCATTTCGGCATAGGCCATAAGCGGCGTCAGCAGGTCCGTGGTCAGGGTACTGCCCAGAGAGACGGCGTTACGCATTGACCACCTCGGCTTCCGGAAAGGCCGCCGCCCGTCCGGCGTCGCGCGCCAGGGCATTGGCCTGGGCGATGTCGAAAACGGACTGGATAAGGGCCGCCTCATACTCCGGATCATGAGCGTATCTCTTCCGGATATAGAGGATGGCCGCCATGTAGGGGCCGGCGTGATGGACGAACCGCCAGACAGGAAAACAGAGCGGGATGAGCTTAGACATGATCCGCCTCCTTCTGCCCGGCCAGGCCGGAAAGACGGTTGCGGACGTCGCGCAGTTCGGACCAGGCCCCGGCAAGGACACTCGTCATGCCGCCGGCCGGACTTACGGGAGAGGAATTCAGGAGAGAAAAATAGCCTTGCAGCAGGGCAAGCCTGCCCATGACGTCGTCGATGACGGCAATGGAGCAGCAGCATTGCCTCAGGGCCGCGCCACGGAAAGGAAAACGGGACGGGGAAGGGGCTGAGACATAAGACACCTCGTTGAGTTTCTTATTGCCTTTCTGCGGACGCAAAAAAGGCCGGGAGCTAAGAACCGTCAACGAACGGCGGGCATATTTCCCCGAAGGGTGTTGTATTAGCCCACTCCCGCCCATGCAGCCGAAGGATGCACCACCGCTTTTCCTGTACGGAGGGCACAAAAAACGCCACGCTCACGGATTGGCAGCCGTCGTTGAAGGTGTTCTTAGGCACCCGTCAAATTGCTTGCCAAAATGCACGGAGCGTGCCAAGCCCGGAAAGTACCGTCTAACATCGGGAGGAAGCTATGCCGGGAGAACATTTCACACAGAACAAGCACCGCATTGAGGACCGCAGCATTTCGGAACTGGTGGGCATTGCCAGGGTTTGGTGGCTGACGGGATCGTCAACGAAAGGGAAGCGGACTTCCTGATCACCTGGCTGCAGGAAAACCAGCATCTGACCTGTTGGCCCTTCGACGTGCTCAATACCCGCGTGGCCCAGATGCTGGAAGACGGCGTGATTGACGCGGAAGAACGCGCGGAACTGCTCTCCATTCTCCAGAGCCTGGTGGGTGAAAAGCCCGTGGCCGAACACATCTCTTCTTTCACTACCATCACCACTTCGCTGGATTATTTGGTGCTGGACCACATGGGTACAACGAGGATGGGGGGGTGAGTCCGTTTCACCCCCTCTGGCGACCAGAAAATGTGTTTTTTTCTTTATCCGGCATTCACATCCCGACCGTCCCATTGACTGCCGGTCTGCTTTTGGTGCACTGGACGACATCGTCCAGCAGCTCCGGCTTGTGGTCCAGCAGCTGCAGCAACACCACCAGCGACTGTGGCGGGTTTATCTTGCCCCGCTCATAGCGGCTGAAGGCGTTCACCCCGCCACCGAACAGCTCCCCGGCCTGCTTCTGATTCAGGCCGAGCTTTTTACGGACGGACTGGATGAACTCGGGGTCCACGGACTGGCTGTTGACTAGGCGCTTGAAATCGGCCATCTGCTTTTCCATGGCCGCAGCCTCTTCGTCGGAAAAAATCATTTCGTCGCAATCAGGGCACCAGTCGCCATGCACGTCCAGCACGGTCTCCTGGCCTTTATAGGTATAGGGAATCTTTCTGTCGCAGTCCCGGCGCAGACTGGAACCGCCGCAAACGGGGCATTTCATCTTCACAGCTCCTTGAAAGAGACAACCAGCACGTCATCCAGCACGGTCAGCTTGATATACAGCATGCCCACTGTGGAGTGATGGCGATACACGTCCTGCCAGATTGTGGAATCCCGATAAGTGGTCATGCTCTTGTAAAATTCCGCCGTTTCCAGCCGCAGGATTTCCAGTTTGATGCCATGGCGGTCAAAACCAAGGGCATCAGCCGCCAGCAACGCGGACCTGGTGTACCTGAGCTTCCCGGCTTCCACGAGAGCCTTGACTTGCGAGAGGGGGCAGGAAGGTTTGCTCTTTTCCATGAAGACAGAATAACCATTTTGGTTAATTTTGACAAGTCTTCTATTCAGGCTCGACCTTACGGCTGGCCAAGTAGGCCTCGATACGGCTCACCGTCACCTGCAGGCCCTTGCGGTTGCCGATGCGGAAGGCCACCAGCTTGTACACCCAGGAATCGGTGCAGCCAAGGCGGGCAGCCGCTGTCTGCACATTGACTCCGATCCTTTGGCCCGGTCATGGGGAAGATTGGCGTTCCGGCCCATGGCGATCTCCTAATACTCGCCCCGGCCACGCAGGAAGCCGGGACGGTTGCGTTGGGGCGCTTCCCTGCCGGGCAGCACACGAGCGGGCAAAGGCGGCCGGGCGGTCATGCAGGTCCGCGGGTCTACGCCCCGGGCTTCCGCCACGACGGGCCGAACCAGACAGGCCTGGGCTGCGGCCAAAAGCTCGCGTTCCACGATCATCTGAAAACTGGGCAACCAGGCCCCGTCCACGCAGGCGCTGGCCATGACGGTACAGTCCAGATAGTGGTTGTTCCGATTTTTTCCGTACCCAGGCCAGCTTGCCTTTACGGCCGCGCACCAGGGCCTCGGCGCAGATCTGCGCGGCAAAAGATTGGTCCGTCTCCCTGTGCAAGGTCATGGACTGACGCGCATCAGGCTCCAGGCGGGCAAAAATAAGACTCTTGAAATAGTAGGTATCCAGCAGATAGAGCCAGAGGCCCCCGGGAATGCGGATCCGGGAGCTGGACAGGTCGATCATGGTGGCGCGCACCGGGGTGTGTGACTCATGCGACGCGCCCTTGCACCTATAACGGGCTGCAGCTCTCATGCCGGGTTTGGTGCAATTTGGTGCAGAAAAAGGGGTTCGGCTTATGCCTAACCCCTTGAAATATATGGTGCCGAGGGACAGAATTGAACTGCCGACACGGGGATTTTCAGTCCCCTGCTCTACCAACTGAGCTACCTCGGCCCATGTGGGAAAGTCTTGTACCCGCTTGGCGAGGCTTTGGCAAGCCTTTTTTGGGGAAATTTCCCGCGAAAACTTGAATCTTGCGCATCTTCCGGCCATACTCCCGTTGTTTACAGTCCAGCCGAGGAGTTCCCGTGCAATTTCGTGCCTCAGTTCCCCCGATTTTACGTGAAGTGCAGGCCCTGCGCACCCTTGGCGTGTGGCGGCTCATGTTGCAGGCCCTGGTCACGGGCGGCATCACCGGCGCGGTGATCGGCCTGTTCCGCCAGACCTACACTCTGATCAACACAGCGGTTGTGGACTATGTGCACGGCCACAGCCTGTCCGACCCCCTGGTGGGTCTGAGCATCTTCGTGGCGCTGGTCCTGCTCGGCCTTCTGGCCTGGCAACTGCTGCGGCATGAACCGCTGATCAGCGGCAGCGGCATCCCCCAGGTGGAGCTGACCGTGGCCGGGCATCTGCCCATGCGCTGGGTCACGGTGATCTGGGCCAAATTCGTGGGCACCCTGGTCTCCCTGACCGGCGGACTTTCCGTGGGCCGCGAGGGCCCCTGCATCCAGATGGGCGCGGCCGTAGGCTGCGGCGTGGGCCGCATCTGGCATGACGACAAAGCCCAGACCATGCCGCGCTATCTCATCGGCGGCAGCGTGGCCGGGCTCACGGCGGCCTTCGGCGCTCCGGCCGCCGGACTCTGCTTCGCCTTTGAAGAAATGAAAACCGTGATCAGCGCGCCCATGCTGCTGTTTACCGCGTTGGCCGCCGCCTCGGCCTGGTTTGTGATCGAGGTGCTCTTCGGCTTCGGACGGGTCTTTCCCTTCCACAATACGGGCACGCTCTCCCTGCTGCAATGGTGGATCGTGCCTCTGCTGGGCGGCATGATGGGCATGCTGGGCGCCGCCTACAACGCCATCCTGGTCCGCCTGACCCACTGGGCCGACCGCAGCCCGCTGATGCCCCAGCCCGTGCGCGTGCTGACCCCCTTTCTGATCAGCGGCCTGCTGCTCTACTTCTACCCCCAGGTGCTGGTGGGCTTCGGTCCGGGCGCGGTGGAGCTGGAAGGCCTGGCCCTGCCGCTGGGCGCGCTCTTGCTGCTGCTGGCCGCCAAGATACTGTTTTCCTGCGTGAGCTTCGCTTCAGGCGTGGCCGGCGGCCTGCTCATGCCCATACTGCTCGGCGGCGCTCTGGCCGGCGGCTGCGCGGCCTCGGCCCTGCTCTCCCTGGAGTGCATCGGCCCGGAACAGGGCGCCACCCTGCTCATTCTGTGCATGGCCGGGCTGTTTGCCTCCACGGTACGCGCGCCGCTCACCGGCGCGGCCCTGCTGGTCGAAATGACCGGCTCGCTGCACAACGCCCCGGCCATTGTGGTCACGGCCTATCTGGCCGCCCTGACCGCCAACTGCCTGAATTCGCCGCCGGTCTACGACAGCCTGAAGCAGCGTGCCGTGGACCAGGAAAAAGCCCGGCAGGCCAAAATCGATCAGGCCGCCGGCGTTCCGGGCGCAACCGCTTAGGGAGGATACGTGCGCCGCTTTTTCCTGCCGCTTTTGCTTTTATCGACGCTCACGGCCTGCGAATCGAACACCTATCCGGAGAGCACGTGCGCCGATTTTACACGCCCGACTGCTCATATTCGGGAACTCTCCCCCGTGTTCCTTTGCTTCGACGGCTACGCCGCCCGCAAAACCGGCCAGGAAAGTCTGAATCCGGAATGGGCTGACGAGGCATTGGGCCAACTGTACAGGCAGTGCGAGACGCGCCCCCAGGCCAAGGTCATGGACATTTGGATTGAACTCAAAAAAACCCTTATTGTACCAGGCCAAAGCTACGCTATGACTACCCTTGCCTGCCACGATCTTGTGCACGGAAGCGCCGGACGCCCTTGGGCGTCGGAGAAGGGCATAGCGCTCTGGCTGGTGGGTTATCTGCATGCCGGACGCGGCGCGGCGCCTTGGTTTGTCGAAGATATGGAGGCCGTCATCGACCGAAACGGGCCGTTGTTTGAGGCCTGCAAGAGGCGCCCACAGGATATGGTGCTGGATGTCATGCGGGAGCTGGCCCGTTGAATGGTTTGTCGCCGTGCGCACGATCAAGAATCATTTTTATTTGCATGTAACATATTGAAATATAAATATAAATAAAAAAATACTTGCAATAGTACAGATCATTGCTTACATATGGTGCCTCCCATCAATATTACAAGGCAAACGTCATGACCCGCAAAGACCGTACTGAAGGCATTTACAGCCGCCGTGAAGTGCTTGACGAGAGCGAGCGCCGCCAATACTGCCTGATCCAGCTCAAGGACCTGCTTTCTTACGCCTACCGCTATTCGGAAGACGTCAAAAAGCGTTTTGACCGCGCGCAGTTCAATGTGGAGAAGTTCAAGACTCTCTCGGACATCAAGCACATCCCCATTCTGAAAAAGAAAGAGCTGATCTTTCTGCAGTCCATGGGACCGCGCCTGGGCGGGCTGCTGACCAAGGACATCGGCGAGCTCAAGCGCATCTTTCTTTCGCCCGGCCCCATCTTTGACCCCGAAGACCGGGGAGAGGACTACTGGGGCTATACCGAAGCCTTCTATTCGGTGGGCTTCCGTCCCGGCGACGCGGTGCAGAACACCTTCAACTACCAGCTCACGCCCGCGGGCCTGATGTTTGAAGAGCCCCTGCGCAACCTGGGCTGCGCTGTGATCCCCGCCGGGCCGTCCGATGCGGCCACCCAGTTGGACATCATGCAGAAGCTGCGCGTCTCCGGCTATGTGGGCACGCCCAGTTTCCTCATGCACTTGGCCCAGAAGGCCGAGGAAAAGGGCCTGAATCTGCGCAAGGATCTCTTTCTGGAAGTGGCTTTCGTCACCGGCGAGCGCCTCTCGGAAAAAATGCGCTCCCAGATGGAAAAGAAATACGACCTGATCATGCGCCAGGGTTATGGCACGGCGGACGTGGGCTGCATCGGCTATGAATGCTTTCACAAGACGGGCCTGCACATCGCCAACCGCTGCTATGTGGAAATCTGCCATCCGGACACCGGCATTCCGCTCAAGGACGGCGAAGTGGGCGAAATCGTGGTCACGGCCTTCAACAAGACGTATCCGCTGATCCGCCTGGCCACGGGCGACCTTTCCTACATCGACCGCAGCCCCTGCGCCTGCGGCCGCACCAGCCCGCGCCTGGGCAGCATTGTGGGCCGCGTGGACACCACCGCCCGCATCATGGGCATGTTCGTCTACCCCCATCAGGTGGAGCAGGTCATGAGCCGTTTCGAGGAGATCAAGCGTTGGCAGATCGAGGTCACCAACCCCGGCGGCATCGACGAAATGACGCTCTTCATCGAAACCAGCGGCTTCAAGCGCGAAGAGGAGCTGCTGCACCAGTTCCGCGAAAAGATCAAACTGCGTCCCGAACTGCGCGTTCTGGCTCCGGGCAGTCTGCCGCCGCAGATCCGGCCCATCGAGGACAAGCGCCACTGGGATTAACCGATAGTGTAAAAGCCCGGCCTCTTGGCCGGGCTTTTGTCTATTCTTCAAAAGGAGGACCCATGTCCGATCAGAATGCCGCTGAAGCCCTGGCCGGGCTCATCCAATGGCTCAGAGAGCGCCATGACCGGATCATGGCCGTGGAGGCCGAAGCCCTGCGCCTGCTGGAAGCCGGGGACACCCCCGGCCACAACGCCAAAATGCGCGAAAAAGCCGAATTGCTCGCCGCCCTGGGCGAGGACGCCAAACCCCTGCTGGCCGGGCTGCCCGGCGAACTGCGCTTCAACCTGGCTCTGGCGCTGGAACGTTTTTCGGGCAGCGCCCGCAATGCGCTGGGCCTCAATTCGGTCTTTTACATGTCCGCCCTGCTCTATCCCGAAGATCACAAGCAGGGCGAGCCCGACGATCTGACGGTCTGCATCGACCGCATGGAGCGCGAAGGCGAAAACTTTTCATAGCCCGCCGTGGCCCTGTCCGCCAGGGCAGACGCATCTAATTCGGTAACTATTTGAAATTATTAATATATAATAAACTATATTTGTTGTTCGTAGCAAATAATTTCAAATAGTTAGATGCTACGTGCGTCTGCCCTGCCCTGTCCGCCGAAGAGACTGGACAGGGACGACGGATTGGCCGATACTTAAAAAATCGGCGGCCCTCCGGCCTCCGAAAGAATTGTTTTGCGCCGCACGCGCGGGCAAGACAAAATCCACGCATAAGGAGCAAGTTATGACGCGTGTACTGCGTTTTCCGGCCCTGCCGGTTTTGTTGCGGATGTTCGCCCTGCTGGCCCTGGCGGGCCTGCTGGCTCTGCCCGCCCTTCAGGCTCGGGCGGCGGACGATCCGGCCAAGGCGGCCTCAAAGGACAAATTCGAGGAAATGGATAAAAACAAGGACGGCAAAGTGATTCTGGAAGAATTCCAGGCCGCTTTCCCCAATATGAAGGAAAGCGCCTTTGTCGTCATTGACAAAAACGGCGACGGCGCCATTGACCGCGTGGAGTGGGATGAATTTCTCAAGGGCCACGCGGCGGGCATGAAGCCCGGCATGGGCGGCATGCCGCCCCGGATGGGCGCACCCATGAACAATATGCCCGGCGATCCCATGATTCCGTCGCCGGACAGCGCGGACATGCCCCTGGTTACGCCGCCCAATGGCCTCTGATAAACACAAGGCCCCGCCTTTTCCCGTGCCCTGGCGTCCGGCAACGGCTCCTGACGCGGAAGAGGCGGGCGCAGCTTCCCCGCGCCGGGCGGAAACGTCCGGCGCGCCTCTTTCTCCGGCCCGCCGGGAACGCCCCGCGCGCGGCATGCGGCCACGTCCGCATCGGCAGAGCGTCCCCCGGAATACGGATGCCCAAAGGCGGCCGCATTGCCCCCAATTCCCCGACTTTTCAGCGCCGCCGGATGCAGACGCACACGGACAAGCCGCCCCCGGCCCGCGTTCCCGGACCGTGCCGTGCGGCCCGGATGAAAAGTGGCGGCCCGGCGCTCTCGCGGAAATGGCGGATACGGCAGATGCCCCGGCCCGGCCCGACCATTCGACACGATTGCGCCATCCAAGAGGTTCGGGAGCTCCGGCAGCCCTGGCCCAGCCCCGCTTTCTGCCCATGTCCCGCGAAGAAATGCTCGCCCTGGGCTGGGACGAACTGGACGTGCTGCTGATCAACGGCGACGCCTATGTGGACCATCCTTCCTTCGGCTGCGTGCTGCTGGCGCGCTGGCTGATCCATCACGGCTTCCGCACCGGCCTGGTGGCCCAGCCCCGCTGGGACAGCCCCGACGACCTGCTGGCCATGGGGCGGCCCCGCCTGTTCGCGGGCGTCAGCGCCGGAGCCCTGGACTCCCTGCTGGCCCATTACACGGCCTTTCGCAAAAAACGCCATGACGATGCCTACACCCCCGGCGGCAAGGCGGGCGCGCGGCCCAACCGGGCCTGCCTGGTATACGCCAACCTGGCGCGCCGGGCCTTTCCCGGCCTGCCCCTGGTGCTGGGCGGCATTGAAGCCTCCCTGCGGCGGGTCAGTCATTACGATTTCTGGACCGACGCCCTGCGCCGCCCCATTCTTATGGACGCCAAGGCTGACTTGCTGGTCTGGGGCATGGGCGAGCGCGCTATTCTGGAATGTGCCCGCCGCCTGGATCAAGACCGGAATCAGAGCCGGGACCAGAGCCCGGGCGCGAACGTGCTGGCCGGAATTCCCGGCACGGCCTGGCTTGACAAACTGAACGCCGAGGGCCGACCCGCCAAGCCGCCCGCCACGCTGGCGGACGCGCCGCTGATGACCCTGCCAAGCCATCAGCAGCTGCTGGACGAACCGGAACAATTGCTCAGACTGACTCAGATGCTGGAACAGCAGGTGCACCGGGGCGACGCCTGGGCCTTTGAGCCCGTGGACGGCCGCGCCCTGGTTCTGGCCCCGCCTCCCGCGCCCCTGACTACGGCGGAAATGGACGAACTCTACAGCCTGCCCTTTTGCCGGGAGGCCCATCCCATTTATACGCAGCCTATTCCGGCGGCGGAAATGCTGCGCACCAGCATCACCAGCCACCGTGGCTGCGGCGGAGGCTGTTCGTTCTGTTCCCTGGCCCTGCATCAGGGGCGGCACATCAGCTCGCGCTCGGCGGACTCCATTCTGGCCGAGGCGCGCGCTCTGGGCCGTGACGCGGCCTCCGGCAGACGGAGCAAGGCTGGCGTGGCCATTTCCGACGTGGGCGGCCCCACTGCCAATATGTGGCAGGCCCACTGCGCTCTGGAAGACGCGGGGACCAAAGAAGAGGGCGACAGCCCGACCGGCATGCGCAAAAGCCGCTGCCGCCGTTCCAGTTGTTGTTTTCCCACGGTCTGCAAGGCCTTTGTGGCCCCGCAGCGCAAACATGTGGAACTGCTGCGCGCGGTGGCGGCTCTGCCCGAAGTCAAACAGGTGCGTGTGGCCAGCGGCGTACGCGCGGATCTGGCCCTGCGCGATGCCGAGGCGCTGGCCGCCTATACCGGCGAGTTCACGGGCGGGCAGCTCAAAGTGGCCCCGGAACACTGCGCGCCCTCGGTGCTGGCCCTGATGCGCAAGCCGCCGCTGACGGTTTTCGAGGCCTTTCTGAAGAGTTTCGTCTGCTAGAGCCGGGCCGCCGGGCGCGAGCAGTATGTGGTACAACCCTGGCCCACTGGCTGCGCCGACGCCACTGGAATCCGCGCCAGACCCAGTGCTTCATCCCCACGCCGGGCACCATTGCCACGGCCATGTATTATTGCGGCAAAAACGAAGCCGGTGAAGACATTGAAGTGGCCCGCAGCGACGCCGCCCGGCTGCGTCAGCATCGCATTCTCATGCCGGTGGCGGAAACGGCGGAGGGACGTCGCAAGCCGCAGGGCGCGCGCGGGCCTGAAAACCGGGAAGGACGCGGGAAGCGCTAGATTAATGAGGATTTTTGTTTTCTGCCAAGGACGCAAGCCGTTGCCGCGTCGGCGGCTTGCTTGAGCCTACGGCTAAAGCAAGGCGAACACCGGGCGGAGGGAGTGGGCTTGGCGCAGGCAGAGGGCAAAAAGAGTATGAATCAGCGCTTCCTTAAAAAAAGCGACCGATCAGATACGTGCCCCAGACCACGAGGATACAGATCTGGGCGGTGAATTGCGCGGCGCTGCCCATGTCCTTGGCTTTTTTGGACAGGGGATGCAGCTCGGGCGAAATGCGGTCCACCACGTTTTCAATGGCGCTGTTCAGCAACTCCACCAGCAGTGCCACTACCAGCACCAGGGCCAGCAGTACGCGGTCGCCCCAGGTCTGGCCCAGCCAGCAGGCCAGCGGCAGGCCCGCGAGGCAGCCCCAGACTATCTGGCGGAAAGCCTGCTCGTCCCGCCAGGCCGCCGTAAAGCCGTCGCGGGAATAGCGGCAGGCATTCCAGAGTCGCCGCAGACCGGAACGCCCTTTGAGCTTGTTGCGGAGATTGTCCGGCGCCTGTGGACCATGCGCAGCCATGTCGCCCCCTTACAACTATCGTCCGCCCCGGACAAAACGCCGGGAGCGTCCGGGCCAGTGTGCCTGAAAAAGCCCGGACGCGCCAGTGCGGCGTAAACAGGGAACCAGGGAGAAAACCATGCCCGATCTGGAACAACGTCTGACCCGCCTGGAGGAGCTGAGCTTCTTTCAGGAAGAACAGCTCAGGCAACTTAACGCCGCGCTCACGGCCCAGCAGACCCAGCTGGACAAGGTGGAGCGGGATCTGGCCGACGCGCTGGCCGTGATCCGCCTTTTGCGCGAAAAGCTGGCCGAGCAGCCGGAAAACACGCTGCCGCCGCATTTCATGCCGGAACGCTACTGACGCACTTCAAGGGTTAAAGATTCTTTGGAGGTGGGATGGAAATCATTTCCGTCCGCGCGCAGCCGGGCTGTGCGGATGCGGCCATCGCCTTTCTGCAACAGGCCTGGGGCGGCGGCAGCAACGAGATCATGTATGAGGACTGCGTCCGGCACTGCCTGGACAGCCCCAGCCCCCTGCCCCAGTGGTATCTGCTGCGGGACGGGGAGGCGCTTACGGGCTGCGCCGGATTGATCCCCAATGACTTCATCAGCCGTATGGACCTCTGGCCCTGGATCTGCGCGCTGTATGTGGCGCGGGAACACCGGGGCCATGAATACGGCCGCCGACTGCTGGATTACGCCAAGGCTGACGCCCGACGGCTCGGTTTCCGCAAAATCTATCTCAGCACGAAACACGTCGGCTATTACGAACGCTACGGCTTTGCCTATCTGGGGCAAGGCTGGCACCCTTGGGGAGAAAGCTCGCGCATTTACGCCGCCGCGCTCTGAACCGGCCGCAACGCGTCCGCGTTTCCTTTCCGCAAAAAACGACCCTTCCGCCAAGGCGGAAGGGTCGTCGTGCATTCACTGATCCGAACCGGCGGCTAGAAACCGAAACCGTCCGAATTGGAACCGGAGGAACCGAAACCGAAATCATCCGGCACCGCATTTTCCTCAGCGGGCGCGGCCTCTGCGGCGTCAGCCCCGGCTACGGCGGCACCGGCGGCCACACCGCCCACCACCATGCCCTTGAGGCCGTCCTTGATGGCGTCCTTGATGGTCTGCATCAGGTCGTCATGGCTCACGGCCACCTTGCCCTGGAATTCGGCCACCTGCTTGCGCAGGCCGCCCATGTCGGAATTCATGGTCTTGATCTTGGCTTCCAGCTCGTCGCATTTTTTCTGGAGCGCCTCGGCGCGGGCCTCGGCGGGTTCCAGTTCACGCACGCGCTCTTCCAGCTTGACCACGGCGGCGGTCTGCGCGGACAGACTGGCGAAAGTATCCGCCAGATAATCCAGGGTCTGGCCGGCCAGGGCCTTGGTACGGCCGTCCATGGGGGTCAGGGAGACATTGTCGCCCAGCATGCCGCGCCCACGGGTGACGAAGCCTTCCCAGGACTGGTCCTCGCTCCAGGTCAGGTCCATGAATTTGGGGTACCAGCGGGCCAGCCAGGCCGCCGCGAACGGCCCCACGGCCTTGGCGCAGCAGTCGCAGGCGATGGAGCGCCCCACCACATAACCGGCGATATCCTTGATGTCCACGCCCTCTTTGCCCACCACCAGGGCCAGCACGGATTCCACGGGAAATACTTTGCGATCACTATCAGACATGGCGGCCTCCTCCTCGGAGATCGTTATTTTTTACTTTGATGCGTTGCTCTTTCCTTCCGCCTTACCCACTCTCACCGGCGGGTGAGATTTTTTGTTCGCTGGCAAGGCACACAAATTTTTTGCGGAGGGCGCGGGCTCTTCGGCCCGTAACCGGAGCAAAAAACGCCGTGTAACGCCGCCAGCGGCAAAAAGGCTCAGCCGCTAGTTGCTTCGCCCGTACATGCGAACATAGACAAGGGCCGCCGTGCGGTACACGAAATGCCCCAGCTTGGACCAGGGCAGATAGGCGAAGAGCATCCAGACAAAGACCAGATGCAGATAATAGACCACAAAGGCCGGCCTGATGGCGTCCGCCAGGCGGAAGCACTGGGAAAGCACGCCGGTCACGGCCACCAGCCAGATGATCCCCAGCAGGTACCAGTCATAGAAGCTGGAACCCTGGTATTCGGGGTTCAGGCGCAGACGGCGCACCGTGAGGATGGCCAGGCCCGCGAGCAGCATGAGCGCGCCGATGTTGGCCAGAATCTTGACCGGGAAGGTCAGGGGCATGGGCGTCTCGATCTTGATCATGGGAATGATCTTGCCGCCCCAGTGGCCCACGGCCACGATGGCGGTGACGCAAGCCAGGATGACAAAGCTCCAGACCAGGACGGCGTGGCCGTACTTGCGGTTGGGCGTGTCCACGCCGGTGGCCGGGCCGTCCTCGCAGTCGTTGAACTTGCGGTGGGTAATGACCTCATCCCAGAGCACGTCCCAGAGGTGCCAGACCCAGCACTTGGTTTTGCCGATGACCGTCATGCGGCCCTCGGGCTTGAACATGGCCCAGAGTTTCATCACCCCGCGCAGCAGGATGAAGCAGGCCCCGAAGAAGGTGATCATGAAGATGGGGTCGATGGTATAGTCGCCGTAGAAGATCTGGCCGAAGACGATGCGGCCGTCAGCGGCGCGCGGAAACCACTCGCCGTTGTTGTACCCGGCGCGAATCCACCAGACGATGAGCCAGAGCGCCGCCGGAATGGCGAAGAGAATGGGCAGGCCCGAGGCCTTGCTCATCCACTTGCCCACGATGGAGGGCGCGGTAAGATCCTTATAGATCACGTTGCGGGCCGCGGCCATCATGTCCGCGGGCTTGGCCCCGCGCGGGCAGAGATCCGAGCAATTGCCGCAGTTGTGGCAGAGCCAGAGGTCCACGTCGGCGCGCAGCTTGTCCTTGAGGCCCCAGGAAGCCCAGACCATTTCCTTGCGCGGATAGGGCGCATTGGCCGGAGCGAGCGGGCAGGCCACGGAACAGGTGGCGCACTGGAAGCATTTTTTGAGGGATTCGCCCCCCGCTTCCGTGAGCTCCCGGGTAAACTCAAGATCCGGTTTAAGCGTACATTGTGCCATTGCTGCCATCCTCCTACATG
This sequence comes from Desulfovibrio sp., assembly GCF_018379785.1. Taxonomy (GTDB): domain Bacteria; phylum Desulfobacterota; class Desulfovibrionia; order Desulfovibrionales; family Desulfovibrionaceae; genus Desulfovibrio. Next base: position 12,810 of record NZ_JAGZUV010000027.1, on the reverse strand, counting down.
CCCTTGAACGGGTTGGGGCCCATAGCCGAAATGCGGGCCACGAAGCCGTCGATCAGATCGGGCACCTTGTCATATTCGTCAATGGCCACTTCCAGCTGATCCACGCGCTCGGGCTGCACGCCCAGACGGTTGAGCGTCTCGGCGATGTTTTCCTTGCGGCGGTTGCAGATTTCGGAGCCTTTCACAAAGTGGCACTGGTAATCGTCGCCGTATTTGCAGCCCAGCAGCATCACGCCGTCAAAGCCCTTGCTCATGGCGTCGGACACCCAGATGGCGTTGACCGAACCCAGACAGCGCACCGGAATGATGCGGCAGTAGGGGCTCCAGCTCTTGCGGCGCATGCCGGCCATGTCCAGGGCCGGATAGGCGTCGTTCTCACAGGCCAGGATCAGGATGCGGGGACCTTCTTTCTTGAAGTCCTTGGGCACCTGAACCTCGCGGATCATGGAGCCGATCTGGTCGATATTGTAGTTGGCAAAGGAGATCACGCGCTCGGGGCAGGCGCCGAAGCAGGTGCCGCAGCGGCGGCAACGGGCCGGATTGGGCTTGGGCGTGCCTTTTTCGTCGTCGTCCAGGGCGCCGAAGGGGCATTCCTCTGTGCAGCGCTTGCACTGGGTGCAGCGCACGAAGTTGAACACCGGGTAGGAGCGGTCGCCGGAACGCGGATGCACGGACACGCCGTGCTCTGCCGCTTCAATGCACTGTATGGCCTTGAGCACGGCGCCCCTGGCGTCTTCCTCGCAGGCGTCCATGGTCAGGGGCTGACGCACGCAGCCCGCCGCGTAGACGCCGGTACGCCGGGTCTCGTAGGGGAAGCAGATGTAGTTGGAGTCCGCGAAACCGTCAAAGAGCTCCAGGTCCGGGAAATCCGGGCCCTGGCGGTAGGCGAACTGCACGGTCACGTCCTTGGCCGTGGTGGGCACCAGGCCCGTGGGCAGGACCACCAGATCCACGTCCAGGTCGAAATCCATGCCCAGCAGGGTATTTTTGCAGGCCACCACCATGCGGTCGCCGTGATCACGGATTTCGGTCACGTCGGCCTTGGTCATCATCACGCCCAAGCGGTCCTGCATCTTCTTGTAGAAGCGCTCCAGAATGCCGGGCACGGTCATGTCTTTATAGAGAATAAAGGCCTGAGTGGCGTCGTCGGTCTTTTCGCAGATGGTGTTGGCCAGCCGCAGCATGCCCACGCTGTTCACCGCGTTGGAGTACTGCAGGTGTTTGACGCTCTCCAGATCTTCCTTGACAAAGGGTTTTTCCTCGCCCTCTTCCCCTGCGGGAGCGGGCTTGGCGGCTTCCGCTTCGGCCGGAGCCTCGGGGGCTTCCCCGGCGGCCTTGCGCACGGCCTCTTCGGCCAGGGTGGTGTCCAGCACAAAGGCGATGCGCCGGGCCGTCACTTCGCCGGCCACCAGCATTTTGCCGAACTGGGCCGCGTGCACCACCTTGGGGCTCACGCCCAGGCCCATGGGGGCCAGGTATTTTTCATCCAGGGGCACCCAGCCGCTGGCCAGGACCACAGCGCCCACTTCCACGCTCACCGGGCCCCCGGCCGTGGCGATGACGGCCGTGAATTCGCCGGGCTGACCTTCCAGCTTTTCCATACGGGCATTGAGATGCACCGTGATCTTGTCGTCAGCCGTGACCTTTTCGATCTTGGCCGCCAGATTGGTGGGCTGCTTGTCGGTCCACAGCGGTCCCAGGGGCGAGGCGGTGGGAATGTTGTTGACCGCGCCGCCCAGCTTTTCGGCCTTTTCCACCAGCACCACTTCATAGCCGGTGGCCGCCGCCTCGGCCGCCGCCGTGAGGCCGGTCCAGCCGCCGCCGATGACCAGGATGCGGGCCACGCCCGGAATGGCCGCGGAGTCCGGCACTTCGCTCTTCTGCAGTTTGACCACGCCCATGTTCACATAGTCGCGGGCCATGAGGGTCAGCAGTTCCGGCGCGCCTTCGGCGCTGTCCACCGGGCTGTTGTCCGGATTCTTATAAGCCAGCACGCACTGCTCGCGCAGGTTCACATGTTCCACCTGCACGGGGAAACGGTAAAGGTCTCCGTCCACGCGCGGCGAAGCGCCGCAGAGCAGCACGCCGTCCAGGCCCTGGGCCTCGATATCGGCCTTGACTTCGTCCACCGCCTCGGCCAGCAGGGGAACGACCTTGACCACGGGGGTCAGGTCGCCCCACTTGTCGCGCGTTTGGGCGGCCAGGGCCTCCACGTCAAGGCCTCCGCCGATGTTCTGCAGGTCAAAATAGACGCCAATTTTACCGGCCATGCCGCCTACCTCCCTTTCACCGTTTGCACCGCCTTCAGGGCGGCGGCTGTGCCGGACTGCGCCGAGCGCGTCACATCCAGGGGCATGCGCGCGCAACCGGCCGCGAAAATACCGGCCTCCTCGCCGCCCGCGATGAAGCCGTCTTCATCCAGGGGCAGCGGCAGCGGCGGATTTTCGCCGGCCAGCGAGGGCTGCATGCCTGTGGCCAGCACCACGAGGTCATAGTCCAGGGTGAGTTTTTCGCCGCGCACGGCGTCTTCCACCGTGACGCGCACCTTGTCGCCGTCAGCCTGGACCGCGTCGGCCACCTTGCCCTTGACGAAACGCACGTTGGGCAGGGCCTTGACCTTTTCCAGAACGTTGACGTAGCGGCCGGGCGCGCGCAAATCAATGTAATAGACGGTGATCAGGGTATCCGGATTCTGTTCGGCGATGTACAGGCATTGCTTGAGCGAAGCCATACAGCAGATATAGGAACAGTAATTCAGATGGTTCTGATCACGCGAGCCCGCGCACTGCACAAAGGCCACGGTGTGGGGGGCCCGTCCGTCCGAAGGACGGACGATGCGGCCGCCCGTGGGGCCGAAAGCCGAAGCCAGACGCTCCATCTGCATGTTGGAAATGCAGTTCTTCACCGAACCCGCGCCCAGATTGGTCAGGCGGGTCACGTCATAGGGCTTCCAGCCCGTGGCCACCACGATGGCGCCCACGTTCAGCTCGATCTCGTGCTCTTTTTCCGTAAGATTAAGAAATTTATTGCCCGCCACCCGCGCCGCGTCGGACTTGGACAGGGTGGACGGGTCCAGCACATAGCGGCCGGGGAAGGCGAAGGGCATGGCTTTATACAAGCCCTTGCGCCTGGAAAGGCCCAGGTCGAACTCGCTGGGGGTTTCGCCTTCCAGGCTGGAGGCCAGCAGGCTGAAGTCCACGTTGTGGGGCGCGGTGCGGCGCGGGCTCAGGCGGACCCGCACGCTGTAGTCGCCCTTGCGTCCCGTGAGCCCCGTGACTTCGGCCATGGTCAGGCATTTGATGCGCGGGTTTTTCCTGATGCGCTGGAACTGGATTTCCAAGCCGCAGGAGGGGGGACAGAGTTTGGGGAAATATTTGTTGAGCTGAGCCACGCGGCCGCCGAGCCAGGGCGACTTTTCGACGATATAGACGTCGTGGCCCAGTTCCGCCGCTTCAATGGCGGCTGTGAGGCCTGAAAAGCCGCCGCCCACGACGAGAATGGCATTGGACATCCTGGATATCCTCCTGCGTTGTTGCATAGCGGCTGAAGAAGGAAGACCGGCCTCCCGCCGCGGGAAAAAAGAGGGCGGACCACAAAGGGCCAACCCTGACAGATGGCCGGCTCCGCCTGAACGGAGCGGCCCGCAAGAACTGCTCGCGCATTCTTGCCGCGAGATGGTTGCCGAAGGTTGCCCTCCGCCCGGCAGACATCTCAAGCCTGTACCGTTCTCAGGAGCCCGCGCGACCGCCGGAAACGGCGTACCGTTTCTTGACGGCCCCACGCGCCGGATCGCCGGCGCCGCCGGCAACGGGGGCGGCCCGAGGGCCGCCCCCTGATGGTCAATGCCGCCGACTAGTCGGGGATGATCTGGTAGTAGGGCTTCTTGAAGATCTTGGTCTCGCCGGTGGCGGGATCGTACTTGGAGTTCACGAAGCACTTCCACTTGCTGTCGTCCAGACCCATGAAGTCGGCACGATAGTAGAAGCCGGGATAACGGGATTCCTCACGGAAGGCGATGTGCTGCATGTGCAGGCGCACGGTCCAGAGGCGATGGTAGTTTTCCCAGCAGCGCAGCAGTTCGTGCAGGTCGCGGGCGGCCAGCTTCTGGGAGTCTTCTTCCATCATGGCCAGCAGGTTGAAGCCCGTGTCGAGCAGCGCCTGGGAGGTGGTGTAGTAGGTGGCCACGCCGCCGCCGTATTCATCGGTGCACTTGATGAGGCGCATCATGAAGTTCTTGGGCGTGATGTAGTTCGGGTTCACCACGGGATCCGTGGAAATGGCCTTGCCTTCCACGTAGTTGTAGTACGGACGATAGATCAGCTTGCGCAGTTCGTCGGCCGATTCCTTGATTTCAGGATTGAAGTCCTTGTGGTCCAGGCACCAGCGGACCATCTGCTTGCCGGCGATACGGCCTTCGGCGTGCGAGCCGGAGGAGAACTTGTGGCCGGAAGCGCCCACGCCGTCGGCGCAGGTGAACAGGCCTTCCACGGTGGTCATGCGGTTGTAGACCTTGCCGTTGGAGGCTTTGACCTTGTAATCGTCGGGCACCCAGGCTTCGTCCGGACCGGACACCCAGATACCGCAGCAGCCGGAGTGCGAACCGAGCAGATAGGGCTCGGTGGGCATGATTTCGGAGCCGCGTTCCTCAGGGGCGGTGTTGGTGCAGGCCCACAGGTTGGCCTGGCCCACGCACATGTCGAGGAAGTCTTCCCAAGCTTCGGACTCAAGGTCCTTCTGCTCTTCTTCGTTCAGGCTGGCGAAGGTGTTCAGCAGGGCGGTCTTGGTGTCCATGTAGATGGGACCGCGGCCTTCGCGCATTTCACGCAGCATCATATGGTTGCGCAGGCAGGTGGGGATGACGTTGCCCTTGGCGTAGCCGCGGTCCTCGTAGGGCTTCAGCATGGCCTTGTTGGTCGCGCAGTAGTCTTCGCCCTTGGAGTTGGTGGCCTTGGCCTTGAACAGCAGGAACCATGCGCCCACCGGGCCGTAACCGTCCTTGAAACGGGCGGGCACGAAGCGGTTTTCCATCATGGTCATCTCAGCGCCGACCTGAGCGCACATGGTGTAGGTGGAACCGGCGTTCCACACGGGATACCAGGCGCGGCCCATGCCTTCACCGGTGGAGCGGGGGCGGTACACGTTCACCGCGCCGCCGGCGGCCACCATGATGGTGTTGGCTTTGAAGATGTGCACCTCGTTGGCGCGCAGGTTGAAGCCCACGGCACCCGCGATGCGGTTGGGGGTGTTTTTGTCGAGCAGCAGCTTCACGATGAAGATGCGTTCCATGATCCGGTCTTCGCCCAGGGCGTTCTTGGCCGCTTCGGCCACGATGCACTTGTAGGACTCACCGTTGATCATGATCTGCCAGCGGCCGGAACGCACGGGCTTGTCGCCCTTGCGCAGGGACTTGCCGGCGGCCTTGGCGGCGGCGCCGTTCAGGTTGTGGCCGTCGTCGCCTTTGATCCAGCAGGGAAGACCCCAGTCTTCGAACAGATGCACGGAGTCGTCCACATGCCGGCCCACGTCGAAGATCAGGTCTTCGCGGACCAGGCCCATAAGGTCGGTGCGGACCATGCGCACGTAGTCGTCGGCGCTGTTTTCGCCCAGGTAGGTGTTGATGGCGGAAAGACCCTGCGCCACGGCGCCGGAGCGTTCCAGCGCGGCTTTGTCGCAGAGCATGATTTTCAGGCCGTGTTTGTCACCCCAGCGCACAGCTTCGTAGGCGACGCCGCAAGCGCCCATGCCGCCGCCCACGATGAGCAGGTCAACCGCATGTTCTTTCACTTCGGGTTCGCTGATGGCTACGCCCTTGGTCGCTTCCTTAACGGGAATCATCGGCATAATTGTTTCTCCTTATCGCACTAGCGGTTGAAACGGCTTAACGACCGTGTTCCATGCAGGTGAAGACCTTGTCGGCGTCGGACACGTCGAACTTCTTGCCCAGGGCTTCCTTCGGAGCGGCCAGAGTCTGTTCGGTGAACAGCAGTTCATCTTCCAGGCTGGCGCCTTCGGGACGGCCTTCAAAGGGCTTGATGGAGCCTTCAGGCGTGGTGCGAATGGGGAACTTGAAGCGTTTCACGCTGCCGTTGCGGAACTTGACCGTCCACATGATGGAGTCGGCCGAACGCATGGGGATACAGGTGCCGCCCATGGGCGCGAAGTCCGCGTAAGGACGGGCCGTGATGGCGCCCTGGGGGCAGATTTTCACGCAGGAATAGCATTCCCAGCAAGCGTCGGGTTCCTGGTTGTAGGCCTTCATTTCCTCGGGATCGAGGATCATCAGGTCGTTGGGGCAAATGTACATGCAGGCCGTCTTTTCGCCACCCTTGCAGCCGTCGCATTTGGACGGATCGACAAACGTCGGCATACGTATCCTCCAACTCTTAAAAGTGTTACAAAACATCCCGCCAAGCCCTCGGCGAGGCGTGCGCGATCCCTTGCCGGCACGCCAGGTCAGTCGCGCGCCTCGAAAATTATGGGGGCGCATGGCTTGCGCATTTAGTAACAAGCGAGTGCTGTTCGCGTCAAGCCCCTTTTGCAAAATTTCGCGGGTTCTTCACACTGCCTTCTCCCGTAAAGCCAGGAAAGCCAATGCCTGGAGCATATTCGGAAAAAGAGGCCGCGTAAAGCCCCCTTGCCGTTTTTTCCCGGCCAGGCGTCGAAGGCGGGCCCGAAAACGCCCCCGGCGGCCGCTGTGCGCCCTTGCCAGCGGACGCGTTTCGGGCTAACAGGCTTGCGCAGACAAAAATCAATCCCCGCCGCACGCATTTCCCGCAGAGGACCGAGCATGACCGAGCAAGCCCACGACACCCGCCCCCGCCGCCCGTTGCGCGAGGTGGTCGGCGACATTGACCGCGACATCCTGCGCCTGCTGCTGCGCCGCCACAACCTGCTGGCGCGCATGCACAACAGCAAGGGTTTTCTGGACCCAGCCGAGGAAAAAGCCCTGCGCGAATCCTGGGAGGCCGCCGTCTCCCGAGTGAGCCGCGACGCCCGCCTTTCCGGCCGTTTCTTTTCATTGATGCAGGAAGTGGAATTTCTGCCCCGGCCCAACATCAGCCAGGACCGTGAGGCGGGCGAAGCCGGCCAGGACGCCGGGGCGGAACGCCGCCCGGCCTTCAATCTGGCCCCGCCCCTCAGGCCCGTGCGCCTGAGCATGCCCGCGCCCCTGGCCTGCCGGGCCACGCGCGCCTGGCTCATGCTGGCCGCGGCTTCGGGCCGCCCCCTGCGCATTGAGCCCGGCCTGATGAACGACCCCATCGTGGACTGCGTGAAGGCGCTCAATCAGCTCGGCGCCGCCCTGACCCGCGAGGAGGACGGCGTGACCGCCCGCGAGGCCGCGCCCCTGGGCGCGCCGGACAAGGTGCTGCACGTGGGCGACAGCGCCTGGAATTTTTTCCTGCTGCTGGGCCATTATCTGGGCCGCCCCTCGCGGGCCAAGTTCACCGGCGAAACGAGCCTCAAACTGGCGGACTTTTCCGCCGTGCGGCATTTTCTGCCGCAGATGGGCGCGCGTCTCGTGCATGTGGTGCCCAAGAGCGACGGTCTGCCCGCGCGTCTGGAGTGCTCGGGCATTCTGCCGGATGCCGTGACCCTGCCCGCCGACGTTCCGGCGGAGCTGGCCGAGGGCATCCTGCTGGCCGCGCCCTTTTATGAACGCGCCCTGACCCTGGACCTGGCCGCCCATCCCCAGCAAAAGCTGATTCTGGCCCGCGTGCTGCCCATTATGCGCGCCTCCGGAGCGGATTTCAGCCTGACGGAAAGCCGCGTGCGCGTGGCGCCCGGCCCGCTGCGCCTGCCCGCGCGGCCCCAATTGCCCCTGGAGCCGGAACTGGCCGTATTTCTGCTGGCCCTGCCCCTGGTGCTTTCCGGCGAAACCCGCCTGGACGGCGACTGGCCGCAATGGCCGGGCGCGCGGGCGGCCTGGGAGCTCCTCCGGGCGCTGGGCCTGGATCTGCGCCTTGATTCACGCCCTGATCCGCACCCCGCTCAGCCCGGCGGGGACAGGCCGGGCGGCGTGGTGCGCGCCAAAGCCGACGCAACGCTGAAACGCGCCTGTCTCGCGGACCTGCCCGCCGAACTTCTGGCCGAGCTGCCGCCGGACTGGGCGCCCCTGCCCGTGGCCCTGGCCGCCTGCGCGGCCCTGCGCGGCGGCGAGGCGAACCTGCCCGAACTGCCCGGCGCGGACATGAGCGAAGTAACCAGTTTCCTTCATGCGGTGGGCCTGGAGCGGAATGCCGAAGGCCGCTTGTGCAAAACAGAACAAACAACCTCCCAACTGAACGCCGCCTCAGCCTGGAACGCCCCCTCGCCGGTCTGGGCCCTGGCCCTGGCCCTGACCGCCTGCGCGCGCGATGCGCGCGGCCAGGGCTTCCGCCTGGGCAATCCCGGCGTCATGACCGGCCTGTATCCGGCCTTCTGGGCTCTGTACAACGCCCTGCCCGAACCGGCGGCCAAACGGCCTGTCAGCGGTGAAGCGCCGACGGCTCCCGCACGGCGGCGGATCATCACTTCAGCCGTGGCCGTGCCGCCGGAGCTGCCCGAAGAATAGGACGACGTCGCTTTGTTCCGGCGGCCGCGCCGCCTCCGGTCGCTTCCATGCACGTGGGCTCCACTGAGTGAATTGCTCCAAACACAGAGCCCCGCCTGCTTGTGCAGGCGGGGCTCTGTGCATAAAGGCATGGACGCGGCGTTTATTCCTGAGTAAAACGGTAAAGCCGCACGGCCAGGGGCTGAAGGTTGTCCTTGCCCATGGCCGAGACCACAAAGGCGTAGTCCCTGCTCTGGCCCGCCGGAGGGCAGGGGCCGCGATAATGGCGGGTCAGGCCGCCCTCGGGGATGACGCCCGAGCCGTCGTTATCCCAGGAGCCGCCGCCGAAGAAACGTTCTTCATCGCCATACTCCACCAGACGCACGTCAAAAGTCCGCGTGCCGTCCGGCGCGTTGGCGACGAGAATTTCCGGGGAGATGCGCGAGCAGCGGTGCAGGTCGCGCAGAGTGACGGTAATGGTCATGCCGGCCTGTTCGTCCTCCGCATCCTTGGCGGCGCAGGCGGGCAGAAACAGGGCGGCGAAAAGCGCGGGCACAATGAGCCGCGCCGTTTTGGCAAACACAGTCAGACGCATTCAGAGCCTCCAATGGAGATTGCTTTCTCTAGCTCAGCAAAGCTATAACCAATAGTCATGGCGAAGACAACAACCATCAGGAGTCGTTTATGTCAGTTCTTGCCGACAGCGTGACCGGATACCTGGGCAACGCTTCATGGATCCGCCGCATGTTCGAAGCCGGCGGCCAGCTCAAGGCGCGCTTCGGCGCGGAAAACGTCTATGATTTCAGCCTGGGCAATCCCGACCTGCCCGCTCCTTCCGCCGTGGCTGAAGGGTTGCGCGACTTCGCCGAGCACGCGGGCGAGCCCTTTGCTTTCGGCTATATGCCCAACGGCGGCTTTCCCTGGCTGCGCGAAAAGCTGGCCGCTCACCTCAGCGCCGAGCAGGGCGTCAAGCTCACAGCCGACGACGTGTTGCTGAGCTGCGGCGCGGCGGGCGGGCTGAACGCCTTTTTGCGCGCCGTGATCAATCCCGGCGAGGAAATGATCAGCTTCGCCCCCTACTTTGTGGAATACGGCTTCTACGTCGCCAACCACGGCGGCACGTTCAAGGCCGTCATGAGCCGGAAGGACACCTTCGCCCCGGACCTCAAGGCCCTGGAAGCGGCCATCAGCGAAAAGACGCGGGTGGTGCTGATCAATTCCCCGCACAATCCCACGGGCGTGATCTACAGCCGCAAGGATCTCACCGCCCTGGCAAGCCTGCTGGAAAACAAAAGCCAGGAATACGGACGGCCCATCTGGCTGGTGGCTGACGAGCCCTACCGCTTCCTGGCCTACGACGGCGCGGAAGTGCCTTCGGTGCTGCCCCTTTATCCCTATGCCGTGTGCATCAGCTCTTTTTCCAAAAACCTCTCCCTGCCCGGCGAACGCGTGGGCTATGTGGCCCTTTCGCCCCGGCTGCGGGAAAAGGCCGAGCTCATGGCCGGTCTGACCCTGACCAACCGCATTCTGGGCTTTGTCAATCCGCCGGTCATCGGCCAGCACATCATGGCCAAGGCCTTGGGCAGCCAGGTGGATCTTTCCGTCTACGCGGCCCGGCGCAAAGCCATGGCCGAAGTACTGCGCGACGCGGGCTATGAATTCCAGATGCCCGCCGGCGCGTTCTATTTCTTCCCCAAAGCGCCGGGCGGCGACGACGTGGCCTTTGTGAACAGGCTGCTGGAAGAGCGCGTGCTGGCCGTGCCCGGCTCGGGCTTCGGCTGCCCCGGCCACTTCCGCCTGGCGTTCTGCGTGGACGAAGGCGTGATCCGCAAGGCCGCCGACGGTTTTGCCAAAGCCCGCGCGGCCATTCAGTAAAGGAGATTCGGCAGTATGACCCGGCATCCGTCTTCATTCCCCGCCGTCGCCGATCTTACCGGGAACCGCATTCCGGCGGCTCTTGGCGCGCTGGCCTGCATCCTGTTCTGCGCTCTGCTCTGGGCCGCGCCCGTCGCCGCCCAAGCCAAGGACGTCAGCGCGCAGGAAGCGGCGGCTCTGCTCAAGTCCCCGCCCGACGGCCTGCTGATTCTTGACGTGCGCACGCCCGGCGAATTCCGGCAGGGCCATCTGCCCGGCGCGCGCAACCTGGACTTCTTCGGCGGCCGCTTCGATCTGGACGTGACGGCCCTGCCCAAGGACAGGCCCGTGCTGCTTTACTGCCGCACGGGCCAGCGTTCCGCCGGAGCCCTGGAGGCGCTGGAACAGGCGGGAGTCAAGAACATCCTGCATATGAACCAGGGCATTGAGGCCTGGGAGAAGGCCGGGCTGCCCCTGGAAAAATAAGCAGCAGCTTTTCGCGGACGGCGTTTTAATGAGGGCTGAGCCTGATTTGCCGTTGGCATGAATACTGCTTCTCTTGGGGGCGGAGAGGAAGATTTTTCCTCTTCGCCCGCTTTTTTTAGAGCAAGATAACTTTCTAAAGGTCATCTGCTCCAGGAGGCAGCACGTGAACTCGGCACTGTACATCGGGGCCACCGGCATGAAGGGCTTGAGCCAGGGCATGCAGGTGACCACCAACAATCTGGCCAATGTCAGCACCATCGGCTACAAGCAGCAGAATACCCTCTTTTCCGACATGCTCTCCACGAGCCAGGGCGGTACGGGCGAATGGTGGAACGCCCAGGAGAATTCGCGCGTGGCCCTGGGGCAGACCGGCAAGGGCGTGCAGGTGGACGCGGTGCGCACCATTTTTCAGCAGGGCGCTCTGGAGGCCACCAATACAGTCACGGACATGGCCATCAACGGCAAGGGCTTCTTCCAGGTCAGCGACGGCGCGAATCTCTACTACACCCGCGCGGGCGACTTCCGCCCGGACAACGAGGGCGTGTGGCGCACCCCTACGGGCCTGGCCCTCAACGGCTACAAATATAACCCGGACGGCAGCCTGGGCGGCCTGCAGGAAGTCAAGGTCGACAGGTTCGGCACCATGCCCGCCAAGAGCACGGCCCGGGTAGATCTGACCCTTAATCTGAATTCGAACCAGAATAAGACCGAGGATGCCGGCAATCCCTATTTCGGACTGCTGGGGCTCTACAATGCCACGGCCAAGCCCCCCCTTTCCTCCGACTCGTACGCCTATTCCCAGGCCATGACGCTCTACGACGCCGACGGCAACGCGCGCACGGTCACGGCCTATTTCGACGGCACGCCCGACAGCACGGCGGGCTCCATGATTGAATTCGTCATTGCCGCCGGAGCGGCCGCGGGCAAGACCGATGCGGACGGCAACCCCATTCAGCCTTCGGAGGGCGACGGCCTGCTGATGAGCGGCGTTCTGCAGTTCGACGCCTCGGGGCGCCTGACCGGCATGTCCGCCTTCACGCCCTCGGCGGCGGGCAGCAAGAATCTTGCGGACTGGCAGCCCGCCCAGTTGGAAGGCGGCCTGCCCCAGCTCAATCTGGACGGCGCGGCCATGACCGTGAATTTCGGCATCAGCGCCGCCGGGGGCTGGCAGAACGCTCCGGCCTCGGCGGCGGAGGTCGGCACGGACCAGAGCAAGTTGCCCTCCATGGGCGCGGACGCCGTGCGCGCCGAAGGCGCCACCACTGCCTACAACAGCTCCTCGCCCACGGGCGGCTACAAGCAGGACGGTTATGCCGAGGGCACGCTGAGCACCATCGGCGTCAATCCCGACGGCACTGTGGTGGGCCGCTATTCCAACGGCCAGGGCCAGAACCTCTGGCAGATCCCGGTCTGCCGCTTCACCAGCGAGGACGGCCTGCGCCGCGAAGGCAGCAATCTTTTCTCGGCCACGGAGGAAGCCGGGCAGATGGAAATGGGCGTGGCCGGGACGGAAAACTACGGCACCGTGAACGCCTATAACGTCGAAAATTCCAATGTGGACATGGCTACGGAAATGGTCAACATGATCATCACCCAGCGTGGCTTCCAGTCCAACAGCAAGGTGGTGACCACGGCGGACCAGATGCTTCAGAAGGCCATGGAACTGAAGCGCTCGTAACACGCCGCGTCCTGTGTCCGCGCTTATTACGGGAGCGGCTGCGGGACGAACCCGCCGAAGACGGAAGAAACACGGCCGCACCTCCTGGCGGCAGATTTTGCCCATCCTGCCCCTCCTCCCAGGGCAGACGCATCTAAAAAAGTCTTTATTCCCCGATAGATCAGAGAACGAGCAAAAAGGGGCGAAGCCACCTTTGCTCCGCCGGAGCGAAGCGCAGGCGGATGGCTGGTGCCGGGAGAATCCTAAAAACTAAGATTTTTGC
>NZ_JAGZUV010000026.1:0-36093 GCF_018379785.1 Desulfovibrio sp. | reverse complement strand
GCCCGGTGGAAAGATAAAACAGTGTGCTCATGACTTACCTCGGGCGTTATAAATACACTGATATAAAATGGTTGGCAATTAACGAGTCCTGAACCTAGAAGAACTGGCCCATGCTGAATTCAAGCCTCCCCGATTCCATTTCCTTGTCGTAGTCCTGCACCAGGGGGATGCCGTAGGCGATGCGCAGATCGCCCATGGGCGAACGCCAGCGTAGTTCCAGACCGGCGGAGGCCACCAGATACTTGTCCAGGTCGTTGCCCATGGTCTTCTGGTCGATGTTGAAGCCGCCGTCAAAGAAGGGCACCAGGGCCAGACCCATATCCTTCTGGAAGGTCCAGATATATTCCACATTCAGCACGCCCATGCGGTCGCCGCCGATCTGCTCGCCATTGTACTTGTAATCGCGGGGCGAAAGGTCGGAGTAGGAATAGCCGCGGATGGTGTCCATGCCGCCCAGCCAGAAGCGCTCAAACACGGGCACCGGGTCGTCGGTGTTCTGGAACACGCCGCCCAGTCGGGTGCGTACGTGGAAGGTATTCTGGGGGTTGAAGGACCAGAAGCCCTGCCAGTCGGCCACGGCCTTGACGAAGTTGTCCGTGCCGCCCAGGCCGCCGCCGCCGTATTCCGCCCAGAGGCGGGTGATGGTGCCCTTGGTGGGACGGTCCTTGGCGTCGGTGGTGTCGCGCAGGATGCGGCCGGAAAGGGCGCTGGTCCAGTTCACGCCCTTGTAATCGCTGATGTACGGCGAGGCATCGCTGTGCACGTCGTACAATTCATAGCGCTCCAGGCGGTAGGCCAGGCCCACGGAGGTGTATTCGCCGATGGGATAGGAGGCCCGGATGGTGTCGCCGACGGTGTCCTTGGTAAAGTCGTCCCAGTAGTCGTGCGTATAATAGAGGTCGTTGCCCAGGGAAAGGTCCGTGTCGTAGACGCGGGGGTTGGTAAAGGACAGCATGCCCGTGGTGCGCCGCCAGGAGAAGAAACCCTGCAACTGGAGCCAGTAGCCCCGGCCGAAGAGATTGCGCTCCATGATGGAGGCGGTGACGCCCACGTCATAATAGGTCGAGTAGCCGATGCCGCCCATGATGGCGCCGGTATTGGTTTCCTTGACCTTGACCTTGAGATCCACCTCGTCCTCATTGCCCGTGGGGATCAGTTCCGTGTCCACGGCGGAGAAGTAGCGCAGGCGGTTCAGGCGCTCGCTGGAGCGGCGCAGTTTGGCGCCCTCGTACATATCGCCGTCGCCCAGGCGCATTTCACGCAGAATGACGTTGTCGCGGGTTTTGGTGTTGCCTTCCACCGTGAGGCGGCGGATGAAGACCTTCTGTTTTTTGTTGATCAGATACCCCACGTCCACCTGGGCGCTGCCGTCGTCGGCCTTCATCAGCTTGGTGTCCACTTCGGCGAAAGCGTAGCCGTAGTCGGCGTAGTAGTCCGTCAGACGTTTGGAGTCTTCCTGCATGACCGTCAGGGAGAAGTATTTGTTGGACTTCTCCCAGTCGTCCATCTGCACCACTTTGAGCATGTTGTCTTCGCTGTCGATGACGTCGCCGGCGAATTTCACGTTGCGCACGGTATAGCGCGGGCCCTCGTGCACGGTGAAGGTGATGTAGATGCCGTCGGGTTTGTAGTCCACCTGCGGCGCGGAAACCTGCATGTCGATGAAGCCTTCGTTCAGGCCGTAGGCGGCAATGGCGTTGGTGTCGCGCTCCAGGTATTCATCCTTGAGCACGCCGCTGCCCGTGAACCAGGAGAAGATGTTGCGGGGCTTGAGCGCCATGTACTTGTCCATGTCGCCCTGCTTGAGTTCCTTGAGGCCCTCGATCTTCACTTCCTTGATATAGAGCTTGTTGCCCTCGTCCACGGAGATGACCAGCACAGCGCCCCGGCCGCCCTGGCGGTCTTCCAGGCGGTAGGTGGCCTTGGCCAGGTAATAGCCTTCCTTGCGGTAGAGTTCGGTGATTTTCTGCAAATCGTCGGAAAGCATCTGCTCGTTGAGCACGCTGCCGGACTTGGTGCCCATGGCGGCCAGCACGTCTTCCTGGTCGATATCCTTGGAGCCTTCCACCACGATATTGTCGATGCGCGGCTTTTCCACCACGGTGAAAACCAGGACGCTGCCTTCCATGGAGGCCTGCACATCGCTGAAATAGCCCATGTCCCAGATGCGTTTGACTTCTTCGTTGATGGCGTTGGCGTCCGGCTTGTCGCCCTTGCGGATGGTCAGGCGCATGAGCACGGTGTCCGGGTCCATGATCTTCATGCCGCGCACCTGCACGTCGGCCAGGCCGTCGCCGGCGGCCGCCGGGGAGTGCATGGGCACGAAGCCGGGGCCGTTGTCGGCCTGCGGGGCCGGAGCGGCGGGCGCGGCGGTGCCCAGCATGTCCGAAGCGCGCCCGGCCACGGCCGTGGCGCATTCGCTCAGAGCCACCAGGGAATTGCGCTCAAAACCGGCGGGCACGGCTTCGCCCTGCTCCACGGGCACCAAGCGGGTGTCCATGGTGAAGCCGTCGCCCAATTGATTGAAGCTGCCGTAAATGACCAGTTTGGCGCCGGCTTGGCGCCCAAGGCGGCGGGCCGTGGCCAGATCGATGCTGTTGTCGCCGCTGCGTTCGAACAGGGCGCGGGCCCGGTTCATGGGCACGGCCTTGAGGCCGTTCTGTTCCAGCTGGCTGACGATGAGCTGCGGCACATCGCGGGAGGCATCGGGCATGTCCGGCCCGGCATTGACCTGGAAGGGCAGCACCAGAACCAGGGGCTGCCCGGCCTTGGCCGCCATGACATTCTGGGCGGACAGCGCCTGTAAGGCGCAGGCCAGGGCGGCAAGGCACACGGCCCTGAACAGCACACTATGCAAAAGACTTCTCATACAGAGCCCCCGCTCTAAGTTCCAGGCCGCGGTCCATTCTGGCGGCCAATTCCAGATTATGCGTCACCACTACCAGGGTCATGCCCAGTTCGCGGTTGAGTTCCTGCAGCAGATCCCCCACCTGGGCGCCGCTGATTTCATCCAGATTGCCGGTAGGTTCGTCGGCCAGAAGGACGCGCGGCCGCAAAAGAACCGCGCGGGCGATGGCCACCCGCTGGCGTTCGCCGCCGGACAGGGTGGCAATCTTGCTGTCCGCGCGGGCGGCCAAGCCTACCCGCTCCAGCATGGCACGGGCTTCGGGCAGCACGTCGGCCCGGCGCGCGCCGCCGATGAGAGCAGGCATGGACACGTTTTCCAGTGCCGAAAATTCCGGCAGGAGGTGGTGGAACTGAAAAACAAATCCCAGAGTTTTATTGCGGAAAGCGGCTTTCCGGTCCGGGCTCATCTGGGCCATATCCCGGCCGTCAAAGGCCACGACGCCCGTGCTTGGAGTATCAAGAGCCCCCATAAGATGCAAGAGGGTGGACTTGCCCGAACCGGAAGCCCCCACAATGGCCAGGGCTTCGCCTTCTTCCACAATCAAATTGATATTCTTGAAAATTTCAAGATTTTCTCCAGGCCCGGAAAACTTTTTTCCCACGTCAGAAAATTTGTAGAGCTCGGACATGATTATTCGTAGCGCAGGGCTTCGGCCGGTTCGAGGCGGGCGGCCTGGCGCGCCGGATAAAGAGTGGCCAGAAAACAGAGCAGCATGGCGCTGGCCCCTACGATGAGCACATCGGAAACCGTGATGATGATGGGCAGATGGTCCAGGGTGTAGACGTTTTCAGGCAGTTTGATGAACTGGTAGCGCTTGAGCAGCCAACCCAGGCTCAAGCCGAAAACATAGCCCAGCAGCGTGCCGATGACGCCGATGATGGTGCCCTGAAGCATGAAGATGCGGCGGATCATGCCGCGCGTGGCCCCCATGGACATCATGATGGCGATATCGCGGGTTTTTTCCATGACCAGCATGACCAGGGTGGTAACGATGGAGAAAGAGCCGATCAGCACCACCATGGCCAGCAGAATGAACATGCCGACCTTTTCCAGCTTGAGGGCCGCGAACAGATTGGCGTTCATTTCCATCCAGGTGCGCACGTAGAAAGGCGAACCCAGTTCCGTGGACAGACGCGCGGCGGTCTGATCGGCCTTGAAGACGTCCCTGACCGTGATTTCAATGCCCGAAAGGAAGCCCGGCGGCAGGCCCAGCACGTCACGCGCGGCGTTCAGGGTGACGAAAGCCAGGGAGGAATCGTACTCGAACATGCCGGTCTTGAAGATGCCCACGACTTCAAAAGGCCGGATGCGCGGGGAATAGCCGGAGGCGGTCTTCTGGCCCGAGGGCGAGAGCAGATTGACCCGGCTGCCCACGGCCAGGCCCAGGCGACGGGCCAGCTCCTCGCCGATGATGATGCCCGGCGTGCCCTCTTTTTGCAAATCCTCCGGCGAACCGGAACGCATCTGGTGCAGCAGGGAGAGCACCTCGGGGGCGCTGGCAGGGTCGATGCCGCGCAGCACCACGCCCTTGACGCCGCCGCCCGCGGAAAGCATCACTTCGGTATAAATAAAGGGCGTCGCGCCGGTGACGCCGTCCACCGAGCGGATGCGCCGGGTCAGGTCCTGGTCGTGCTCAAAAGCCGAGGGCACATAGGACATGACGATGGCGTGGGCGTTGGCGCCCAGGATCTTGTCGCGCATGTCCGTGGTCAGGCCGTTGTACACGCCCAGAACCACCACCAGCGCGCCTACGCCGATAGCCACTCCCAGAATGGACATCAGGGAGATGATGTAGATAAAGGTCTGCTTGCGCCGCGAAAAGAGGTAGCGCAAGGCCACAAAGAGTTCGAAGGACATTTGCGGCATTCTGGCCCAGCTTGGCCTGAGATTCAAGACTTTTTTTAGAGCAACGTACCTTTGCAAAGGTACCAGAGCGTTGACAAGGTCAACGCGACCAAAAATCAGGAGCAGGTCACGGCTTTGTCGTGCCGTACAGCGACTGATTTTTGTGTCGTCAAGCGGGATCAGACCATTGACAACCCCTCGTTTTTGTGACGAGGGGTTGTCAATTTTTAGGCCGCAGGAGCGAAAGGAATCCGCTCTGGGGCGTCATTTCGGACGTAAAAAACAAGAAAAATGAGTTGGTTGACTGCATTTCAGGATGATTGCTGGACTGTCTGTATGCATACCAAGGCGATATGTCTACAGTTCATCAACAGATGGACTGTCAATGAATATTTAAATGATGATACTTCCAGTAGCTTAAATTTGCAATATCATATTGCTAATAAAAATTTCACAGTTTTTTACTTTGAAAAAATATTCATTATTTCATCAAGATAGCTCTCCCGCAAATTCTCGAAGCCCAGCCGGAAACCGACAGTCCATCTGTCGGCGAAGGAAGGGAGCATTGGGCTCCGTAGGAATTTTTGAGGAGCGGAGGCTCCTGGGAGGTATGTTATGCTTACGAAGGGCGCTATCGGAAATCTTGTCAATAAGTATCGGGCCGTACTCAAAAAATGCGGCCTGCTCAACGTCTTCGGCTTCCTGGCCGTCGTCGGGGCGCTGGTTCCGGGCGGCGCGGGCCTGGCGGCGGCTGCGAACTGGAACGATAACGAAGTGGTCATCAGCGGCACTGAAACCTACACAGCTACGAACCATAAGGCGTCGCCGACCGACATCGGGGGACAGCATGCGCAATACCTTGAGGCGAAAAAGGTCATTATTCGCGGCGGGTCGCTGACCATCAGCGATGGCGGACGCCTGACCCATTACGTGTATTCGGGAAACCCCGCTTTCCAGGGCATGGACTTCAGGATGGAAAGCGGTTCGCTGAACATCGACGGCAGTCAGGGGCTCGCCACCGTTGACGCCAATACCGTCACCATCAATGGCGGCACGCTGACGTTGACCGGCAAGAGAGATACGGCCGCCTCGGCCTACATCGGCGGCTATAAGGGCATGATCGTCAACGACGGTGCCATCGTGATGAACGACAACAGCCAGTTGTTCGGCGGTTCCGCCATCGGCGCGCAGTTCAAAGGCGGCACAGTCACCATGAACGGCAGCAGCGGCAAGGCCGCGCATATTCAGTTCGGCGGCACGGGAGCCAACAGCATTGAAGGCAATGCCGTCATCGACGTCACCGGCTACGGCCTCATCACAACCGGCGATAATGTGAATATGACGGGCGGCGCGCTGAACATCGCGGAAGCGGGCAATCTCACACTGGGCAACGGCACGGATGTCGCAAAACTGACCCAGAACGGCGGCACTGTGACCAATGCGGGCACGCTGGTTCTGGCCCAAAATTCGACCATGGCCGTCAATGACGGCGGAACCCTGGCCGTGGCGGACAGCGGAAAAATCACTACCACAGCAATTTCCGCGCTGACCTTTAATTCCGGCTCCCTGTTTAACGTCAGCGCCCGGTCCGCTGGGGACGGCACGGGCGTGATTCAGGGCAACGGCAGCGTCACTGTGGATGACGGCGCGAAACTGCGCATCAGCGGGGCCAAAGCGAATCAACAGTACACCGTCACGAAGGGCGTTACCGTCACCCAGACGGGCAACCAGGATGGCTGGAGTGGCGATAATCTGCTCAGCAGCACTTCATTCCTCGGTTTCAGCTTTGATGCCACCACCGGCGAGGTCACGACCCGGGCCAAATCCGCCGCCGAGGCGCTGCCCACGCTGGACGGCGAGCTGGGCAGACTGGCCGTGGGCATGTACGCGGCCGGGCGCAACGACTATTTTGCGGCCGAACGCGGCCGCCGCTTCCTGTCGCGCGCTACGGACAATAATTATATCACGGACGCCAAGCAGGCCGCCGTGACCATTGAAAGCGCGGCGCGCATGGCGCTTGTCGGCGCGGTGCCGCAGATGACCATGGCGGCCAGCAACGCGGCGGGCAATGCTGTGACCCAGCGCACCAGCCTGGCCCAGCCCGGAGGCAACGCCATACAGAGCATGGCTATGGACGGTTCCGTGTCCGGCGCTTCCGCCGGTGACGCTTCCAAGACCGGCTTCGTCATGTGGATCATGCCCCTGTACCAGAGCTCCAACGGCTGGGGTCTGGAAGGCGGCGGCTTTAATCTGGACTACAGCGGCGGCCTGGGCGGCGTGGCCATCGGCGCTGACTATACCTTTGACAACGCCATCCGCGCGGGCATCACCTTCAATATCGGCGGCGGCTATGCCACTGGCTCCGGCGACTTCAACGAAACCACCAACAATATGAACTTCTGGGGCCTGGGCGCGTATCTGGGCTGGGCACAGAACAACTTCGGCGTGACCGCCGACGTGAACTACACCTCCACCTACAACAAGCTGGAGCAGGATCTGCCCGCCGGGATGCGGATGGGCAAGCTCAAGAGCGACGTGACGGCCTATGCCATCAGCGCGGGCCTGCGCGGCGAGTACAAGCTGGAAACCCAGTATCTGGACATCATCCCGCATGTGGGCGTGCGCTACATGAGCCTGAACACCGACGAATACGACGTAAAGAGCGGCGGCACGCTGCTCAAGGGCGACGGCATCAGTCAGAACATCTGGACCTTCCCGGTGGGCGTGGCCTTCTCCAAGCAGATTGCCACGGGCAACGGCTGGCACGTCAAGCCCTGCCTGGATCTGGCCGTGATTCCGGCGTCCGGGGACATCAAGGCCCGCAGCGACGTGCGCTTCACCGGCATGAACGGCACGGCGGAACTGGATACCCAGACCATGGATTATATCTCCTACATGGGTCAGGCCGGTCTGGAATTCGGCAACGACAACGTCAGCTTCGGCGTGAACTACAATGTGCAGGCAGGAGCCCACAGCACGGCGCACGGCGTGTTCGGCACCTTCCGCTATGAGTTCTAGCCCGAAAGGCTGATTGTATCCGCATCAACGCGGCGGCTCCGTAACGTGCGGAACCGCCGCGTCTGGACAGCCGTCCGCCGCTACTCGCTTCCCCGGAGGACGGTTTTTCCCGAGGTCCGCGTCCTTGTCCCTTCCTGAAGGGCGCGGGCAACGGCGCGGCGGTTGCAGGCCGCCGCGCCGTTTACAGACATAAAAAAGGCCCCCGCATCCCGACAGATGCGAGGGCCTTGCTCATTCAGAGTGTTTTGCTTTTGAAACGCTCTACGTTTCAAAAGCTCATTCTGCCGAAAAACGTGGTTTTCGGCAGAATCCACGCCGCTTCGCGGCGCGCCGCACTGTGTGCGGCGTTAGAGCAATTTTAAAGTGAAATTGCTCTAATCAGCGCTTCCCTAAAACTCCGGCCGCAGCAGAGGAAAGAGAATGACCTCGCGGATGGAAGCCGAATCCGTGAGCAACATGACCAGGCGGTCGATGCCCACGCCCTGTCCCGCCGCCGGGGGCATGCCGTATTCCAGGGCGCGCAGGTAGTCCTCGTCCATGCTGTGGGCTTCGTCGTCGCCGGCTTCCCGTTCGCGCACCTGCTCTTCAAAGCGCAGGCGCTGGTCCACGGGGTCATTGAGCTCGGAAAAGGCGTTGGACAGCTCGCGTCCGGTAATGAACAGTTCAAAGCGGTCCGTGATTTCCGGTCGCAGGTCGTTGCGGCGGGACAGGGGCGAGATTTCCGTGGGATAATGATAGATGAAATGCGGCTGGATCAGCTTGCCTTCCACATCCAGGTCAAAGAGCTTGGCCTGGAGTTTTTGCAGGCTTTCGCTGTCTGCGGCCTTTTCGCCGCGCTCGCGGATATAGTTGCGCACTTTGCTGTAATCATTGTAAAAATCAGGGGAATGCCCGCCGATTTCCGTAAGCGAGTCGTGGAAGCTGAGGCGCTTCCAGTGGCCGGGCGTGAGGTCGATTTCCTGGCCCTGATATGTCACCACCGTGGTGCCGCAGGCCGCCATGGCCAGATGGGCGAAGAGCTTCTCCGTGAAGTTCATGAGATCTTCAAAGGTGGCATAGGCCCAGTAGAACTCACACATGGTGAATTCCGGGTTGTGGCGGGTGTCGATGCCTTCGTTGCGGAAACTGCGGTTCAGCTCAAAGACTTTTTCAAAGCCGCCCACCAGCAGGCGTTTGAGGTAGAGCTCCGGCGCGATGCGCAGAAAAAGATCCAGGTCCAGCGCGTTATGGTGGGTTTTGAACGGCTTGGCCGTGGCGCCCCCGGCCAGGGGCTGCATGATGGGGGTTTCCACCTCCATGAAGCCGTGCTCCTCCATGAAGCGGCGGAACTCGCGCACGATCAGGCTGCGCTTGGCGAAGATCTCCCGCGCGCGCGGCGTGACGATGAGGTCCACATAGCGCTGGCGGTAGCGCGTCTCCATGTCCTTGAGGCCGTGGTATTTTTCGGGCAGGGGCCGCATGGAGCGGGTGATCAGCTTGAGGCTGCGACAGGCGATGGTCAGTTCGCCGGTCTTGGTGCGGAACAAGTGGCCGGAAACGCCCACAATGTCGCCCACGTCCAGCTTCTTGACGATCTTGTAAGTCTCTTCGTCCAGATGCTCGCGCGAGGCATAGCACTGGATGCGGCCGCTTTGGTCCATGAGGTGGAAGAAGGCCACCTTGCCGAAGGAGCGCAAAGAGACGATGCGCCCGGCAATGGCAAAGACGTCTTCCTGTTTTTCCAGGTCGTCGCCTTCCAGGCCGCCGAACTTTTCCAGCACCCAGGAAACGGCATGGTCTTTGTGGAAATCATTGGGAAAAAGGGGCACGCCCGCGTCCAGCAGGTCACAGGCTTTGCTGACCCGGTTTTTGATGACCTCGTTGAGATCATCGCGCGCGGCGAAACTTTCCAGCATGGGCATGAAGTATGCCGCATGCGAAGACTTGGTGCCCAGTTTGACAACAGGCTTTTTCTTCTTTTCCCGGTTTTCCACTGAATTCCCCCGCTCTGGCCCTGCCTTGACGATCCGCGAGGCCAGGCCCCGCGCCGTCATGTTCGTCACTGTTCAGGAAAGGAGCGTTACGGTATGCCATTCAGCCGGGAGCGTCAAGATTGTCCGGCCGTCCGGGGCGACCGTGCCGCGGGCGGGAAGGGCTTTCCGGGCTTGAACTGTGCCCGTGTTTGCGTGTATAAGTGCGCTTTCCGCCGGAGGCGCGATTTCCAGGGCAACCGGCGCTTTCCCAAGGACAGTGTCATGCAGAAATACACCGCCTCCTTTCTCGGTCGCGACTGCCCCGGCGTGGTCGCCACGGTGAGCCGCATCCTGGGTGAAACGGGCTGCAATATCGTGGAAGTGACCCAGACCATCCTTTCCGGCGAGTTCGCGGCCATTTTCGTGGTCCAGGCTCCGGAGGGCCGCAGCGCCGAGGAACTGCGCGAGCAGCTCACCGCCGGTCTGGCCGAAGCCCAGGTGGATCTCTCCGTCCTGGTGCGTCCGGCCATTGAGGGGCAGTGGGGCAAAGACCTCAAGTGCGATCCCTTTGTGGTCACCGCCGACGGTCCGGACAAGCCCGGACTCATCGCGGCCATGAGCCGCGTATTCGCCCGCCACGGCGTGAACATCGAAAGTCTCAAGGCCATCCTGGGCGAGGGCGGGGAGGATCACGCGCTCTTCGTGTTTGAGGTTATGGTGCCCGAGGATGCGGATCTGGGCCGCCTGCGCCGCGAGCTGGCCTGCGAGGGCCAGAGCCGCCATCTGCGCGTGAGCGTGCAGCACCGCGATATTTTCGAGGCCGTCCACAGAGTGAGTTCTTTTTAAGGACAGCCGCGCCCGGCTTTTTGCCGGAAAACAACATTCAGCTTTGCAGCGGCAGTCCGGTCCTCTTGCAGGGCGGCAGGCCGCGCATGGTACACAGGATACGCCATGCTTTCAGAACGCGAAGTCATCAGCACCCTGAACATGCTCCGCAACGAGCATCTGGATGTGCGCACCGTCACCCTGGGCGTGAGCCTGTTTGACTGCGTGAGCCACGATCTGGATCTCTTCACCGCCAACGTGCGGGCCAAGCTGCGCCGCTATGCCTCGCAGCTCGTGGCCGTTTGCGACGAAGTAGGCGACAAGTACGGCATCCCGGTGGTCAACAAGCGCATCAGCGTCAGCCCCATCGCCGTGGTGGGCGCGCCCTTCGGCCCGGACGGCATGGTGCGCATCTGCCGCGCCCTGGACGAGGCCGCCAAGGAAGCCGGGGTGGATTTCCTGGGCGGCTTCACGGCCCTGGTGGAAAAGGGGTTCGCCAAGGGCGACCGCGCCCTCATCGAGGCCCTGCCCGACGCTCTGGCCCAGACCGACCGCATCTGTTCCTCCATCAACGTGGCCTCCTCGCGCAGCGGCATCAATATGGACGCCGTGGCTCTGATGGGCGAGCAGATTCTCCGGGTGGCCCAGGCCACGGCCGAGCGCGGCGGCATCGGCTGCGCCAAACTGGTGGTATTTGCCAATATTCCGCAGGACGTGCCCTTCATGGCCGGGGCCTATCTGGGCGTGGGCGAGCCGGACGTGGTCATCAATGTGGGCGTTTCCGGCCCCGGCGTGGTCAAGAAGGCCATTGACCGGGCCTTGGCCGCCGGACACAACGAGCAGGGCGGCCGCCTGACCCTGCTGGATATGGCCGAGGTCATCAAGCGCACGGCCTACAAGGTGACCCGTGTGGGCGAGATGATCGGAACCGAAGTGGCCCGGCGGCTGGGCATCCCCTTCGGCGTGGCCGACCTTTCCTTGGCCCCCACCCCGGCGGTGGGCGACTCGGTGGGCGAAATTTTTCAGAGCCTGGGCCTGTCCAGCATCGGCGCGCCCGGCAGTACGGCGGTGCTCGCCATGCTCAACGACGCGGTGAAAAAGGGCGGCGCTTTTGCCTCCTCCTCGGTGGGCGGCCTGTCCGGGGCCTTTATCCCGGTATCCGAGGATTCCAGCATTGAGGCCGCGGCCATGTCCGGCCGCCTGAGCATCGAAAAGCTGGAGGCCATGACCAGCGTCTGCTCCGTGGGGCTGGACATGATCGCCATCCCCGGCGACACGCCCGCGGCCACTATCTCCGGGCTCATCGCCGATGAAATGGCTATCGGCATGATCAACCACAAGACCACGGCCGTGCGCGTGATTCCTGTGCCCGGCAAAGGCGTGGGCGACGAGGTTTCCTTCGGCGGCCTGCTGGGCAAGGCCGCCATCATTCCGGTGACGCCGGGCGACGCTTCAGGCTTCATCGGTCTGGGCGGGCGGATTCCCGCGCCCATCCACAGCCTGAAAAACTGACGTTTCGTGTGGGAGAGAAACTTTGGTGAACAAAGTCTCTCTCCCACACGCCCCCTTTTTTTTTCTCAAACTTTACCTTTAGAGCAATTTCACTTTGAATTGCTCTGGGAGTGGACCAAGGGGAGTTGCCCCGGTCGGCATTGCCATGGCGCAGTACTTTACATACGGCGAACAGGAAATCACCCACCTCAAGGCGCGGGACAAGCGCATGGCCGAAATCATCGAGCTGATCGGCCCGGTGCGCCGTGAGGTCGTGCCGGACCTCTTTGAGGCTCTGATTCACGCCATTGTGGGCCAGCAGATCGCCACCAGGGCTCAGCAGACCATCTGGGCGCGCATGCGCGCGGGCCTGGGCGCGATCACGCCCGGCGTCATCCGGGGAACGTCCGAGACTGGCTTGCAGGCTTTCGGCCTGTCTTTCCGCAAAGTGGGCTATATGAAGGCGGCCGCCGAGAGGGTGCTTTCCGGCGAATTCGATGTGGAGGCCCTGCGGACCCTGCCCGACGACGCGCTCTGCGCCGAACTGGCGCGCCTGCCCGGCGTGGGCGTCTGGACGGCCGAAATGCTGATGACTTTCTCGTTGCAGCGGCCCGACGTCATCAGTTACGGCGATCTGGCTATTCAGCGCGGCCTGCGCATGCTTTACCGCCACCGTCGTGTCGACCGCAAACTCTTCGACAAATACCGGCGGCGTTACGCGCCCCATGCCACAGTAGCCAGTCTGTACCTCTGGGCCGTGGCCGGCGGGGCCGTTCCGGGCCTCACGGATCCCGCGCCCAAGGCGACGTCCAAAGTCGCATCCCGAAGCGCGCCGCGCCGTACAACGGCACGGAAAAGCGCGTCTGAATGAGAAAGCCCGGCTTGCGCCGGGCTTTCTCATGGAATGTCAATTATCCGTTATTTGCTCTTCCCGGCCGTGGAGTCAAAGGCCGCCGCGCCTGCCTTGGCCACATTTGTGTCCTCGGCCACCGAGCCGCCGCTCACGCCGATGGCGCCCACAATGACGCCGTCCTTGATCAGCAGCTCGCCGCCGCCGAAAATGACCAGCCCGTCATTGGTGACTTCAATGCCGTACAGCTCTTTGCCGGGCTGGGAGGCCGCGCCCAACTGGGCTGTGGACATATTGAAGAAACGGGCCGTGCGGGCTTTTTTGGTGGCGACGTCGATGCTGCCCAGAAACGCGCCGTCCTCGCGCGCAAAGGCTTTGAGGTTGCCGCCCGCGTCCACCACGGCGATATTCATGGGCACGCCCTGGGCTTCGGCTTTGACCAGGGCGGCCTTGAGCACTTCCTGGGCCTGGGCCAAGGTCAGATCGCCGGGCAGTTGTTTTTGAGGACCGGCGGCCTGAACCGTGGCGGCCAGCAGAAGAAGCATCAGAGCAAGGGGAAGAATGCGACGCATAACGCTGCTCCTTGTAAAGGGTGGGGGCGGACCGCCGTGCGGCGGCTCCGCTGAAGCGGCATTATGGTAACATGCGCCGAAACGGCAAGGCAAGCTGTGGTCCCAGGCTCAACGGGCCGGAGCCAGAAAGTATTGCCAGATCAGGGTAAGCAACAGCAGGGACAGCGAGACAGTCAGGAAGCGCCGCACGGCCTTGGCGCCCACCCGGATGGCCGTGCGGCTGCCCAGCCAGTTGCCGATTACGGACCCCCCGGTCATGGCCAGGGCCAAGGGCCAGAGCACCTTGCCGTGCCAGATGAAAGCCACCACCGCGCCGAAATTGGAAGCCAGGTTGAGCACCTTGGAGGTGGCCGAGGCCTCAATGAGCCCCACACGCAGAATCCAGTGAAAGGCCAGGATCAGAAAACTGCCCGTACCCGGCCCGAAAAAGCCGTCATACGCGCCGATCAACAGGCAGACCAGGGGCACCAGCGTCCAGAAGCGCGCGCCTTCCAGCGGGCGGGGCGCGCATTCACGCTCCTTTTTGGGCAGCAGGGTGGCGCACATGCCCACAGGCAGCAGGCCCACCAGGATTTTGCCCAGAATTTCGCTGTTCACATAAAGAGCCAGGATGGAACCGGCGTAAGCCCCCAACAGGGAAAAGACCAGCCCCGCCAGGGCCAGACGCCAGAGCACCAGATGGCTGCGGGCGAAATTGCCCAGGGCCACGCTGGTGCCCACGCAGGAACTGACCTTGTTGGTACCCAGGGCCAGATGCGGCGGCACGCCGGTGAGCAGCAGGGCGGGCATGGTGATCAGGCCGCCCCCCCCGGCGATGGCGTCAATAAAGCCGCCCAGCAGGGCCGCGCCGGTGCAGATCAGGATGGTGCTCAGCGTGAGGGTGAACATGCGGTCCTACCACTCCTTGAAGATGACCCAGGCCGCCAGCACGATCAGCGCGAAGCCCAGAATATGGTTCCAGCGCAGGGATTCATGCAGCCAGAATGTTGAAAAAAGCATGAAGACGCTCAGGGAGATGACTTCCTGAATGGTTTTCAGCTCAGCGGCGGAAAAATAACCGTAACCGATGCGGTTGGCCGGTACCTGCAACAGATATTCGAAAAAGGCGATGCCCCAGCTGGTGAGGATTACCAGCGGCAGGGCCGCGCCCTTGTAACGCAGATGCCCGTACCAGGCGAAGGTCATGAAGATATTGGACAGCGTGAGCAGGCCCACGGTGACAAGGGGAACGGGAATCTGCATGGCCGCCTGCCTTGCGCGAAAAATGCCCATGGGAAAGTATGCGGGCGTTACCGGCTTTTATGCCTCTCCGCCCGATGATTTTACCGCCCCAGGCGGCGCAAAGGCCCGGTTTCCACGAAACCGGGCCTTTGTCATCATAATCTGACGCCTATGCCATATAGACGCGGGTACTTTTTCTGGAGCCCTTGATCAGGATTGAACTGATGACCTCATCCTTACCAAGGATGCACTCTACCGACTGAGCTACAAGGGCGCTGTTAACGAAGATGGCTTCTATCCTATCGGCTGGCCGCCGTCAAGTCTTGCGGCGGAGTTTTTTGCATGCGGTCCGCCAGTCGGCTGTCAGGGCCCGCGCCGCCAGGCAAAACGCCGCCGATACATTCCTCTGCCAGTGTCGTGAAGAGACGCAGAGCCGGGCTCTGGGCCTTATTGACGTGACGGGCGCAGACGGCGTGCAGGGTGTGGGCCGGTTCGACAAAGGGCAGCTCGCGGAGCAGGCCTTCGCGCAATTCCCGCTCCACGCAGAAGCGGGGCAAATAGGAAATCCCCAGATCGGCGGCCACGCAGCTTTTGATGCTTTCAATACTCAGCAGCTCAATGGTTCCGTTCAGGCTGATGTTGCGGCGGCGCAGCGTGTTTTCAAAGAACAGCCGGAACATGCACTGGGGTTCGTTGATAATCAGGCTGGTGGGCAACTTCTGGTCCGGGCGGGTGAAATCCATGTCCGCCGACTGCGGCGCGGCTACCAGAGCCAGGGGAAAATCCCCCAGAGATTCCTGCGACAGCGAGGCGTCCGGTCCCTGGCTGTAAAACACCCCCACGTCCGCCGCGCCGTTGAGCAGCGCATCCCGGATCACGTAACAGTTGAGCGATTGCAGGTGCAGGCGCGCTTCCGGGGCGCGGGCCCGGAAACGGCGCAGAACCTCAGGCAGCTTGCAGGCCAGCAGGGTTTCGCCCACAGCCACGCGCAGCAGGCCGCGCGGCTCTTCCCGCCGGGCCGCCGCGTGCAGGCCGTCCAGGGCTCTGGCCAGTTCGCGCACTTGAGGCATGAGGCCGTGGCCTGCCTCGGTGAGACGCATGCGGCGGCCCACTTTCTCGAACAATTGCAGACCCAGTTCCTGTTCCAGTTGGCGAATCTGGAAGGTGACCGTGGATTGCGCGCAGCAGAGGCGGCGCGCGGCTTTCTCGAAGCTGCCCTCGTCCACCACAGCGTTGAGGGCCTCCAGACGGCGCAGATCCATGCTCGCCTCCTTTTCATCGAATTCATCGAAGAGTAAAAGCAAAAATATTCACTATTCCGATGGAACTATCGACGCTATGCTGGGAAAAAGCAAGGAGAATGTCATGTCTTTCGTCGCCTTCTATTCCTTCCTGAGCTACGCGCTGATCGCCGCCGTGACGCCGGGCCCCAATAACATCCTGGCGCTGAGCAGCGTCGCGGCGCACGGCCTGCGTCGCAGCGTTCCCCTGCTGGCCGGCATCAGCGCCGGTTTTCTGGCCGTCATGCTGCTCTGCGGGGGCGCGGCGCTCGTTCTGGCGCGCATGCTGCCGGGGCTGGCCGCCTGGCTGGTCTGGCCGGGCGCGCTCTATATTCTCTGGCTGGCTTGGCGGATGGCGGCGGGCGGCGCGGGAGAGGAGGGGGGCAGCGGGGTTACGGGCCGCCCGCTGGGATTCTGGAGCGGGCTTGCGCTGCAATTCGTCAATGTGAAGGTGCTGCTCTGCGGCCTCACGGCCCTGACCAGCTTTGTACTGCCGCATGCGCCGGACGGACCGCATGTGCTGGGCTGCGCCCTTGTGTTCGCGGCGCTGGGCGTCGCCTGCAATCTGCTCTGGGCCGGGGCGGGCGGCCTGTTGCGGGAGACGTTCCGGCGGCACGGCCGCGCTCTCAACCTGCTGCTGGCCGGGTTGCTGGCGGCCAGCGTGCTGCAGATGTTTATGTAGATCGCGTCCCGCGTCAGGCTTTGTCCGGGACTGGAGCCAACGCGCGGGCCAGGGCCCTGAACAGGGCGCGGGAGGCATGCGGCGCGATTTTGGCCGTTGTTGCCGCCTGGGCGGCGCGGGCCTCCCGCGCTTCCCGGACACAGCGGCGCAGTTCCCCAGGCGCGGGCCGGTCCGCCGGAACGGCATCAGCGTCCGGCATGGCCCGCAGCAGCGCTTCCAGCAGGCTTTCCACTTCCGTTTCGGGCGCGGCCAGGAGGCGCTCGCGCCATTGCTCCACCTGATGGAAGCGCGCGGTGTCGGCCGCGGCCGCGTCCGGCCTGGCGTCCAGGGCCGCGCGCAGGGGCCCGGCAGCGGTTTCGCGCATCAGGCGGCCGATATACTGCATTTGTCGGCGGCGGCCCTCATGATCGCGGATGCGGGCATACAGGGTCAGGGCTTCCCTCAGATCCGGCGTCAGGTCAAGATGTCGCAGTTCCGCCGGGGACAGGCGGGTCAGTTCCTCGCCCAATGCCTGGAGGGCCAGGCTCTGGCGTTTTTTGGACGAACGGCTGGGGGCTTCCGCATTGTCCGCATTGCCGCCAGCCTGCCACTGATAATTTTTTTTACGGGGCATGATGATTCCGGTCAGATGTAAATGCCCAGGATCACGCCGACCAGCACCACCGGCGAGATGATCCCGTTGAGCGTGAAAAAGGCGGTGTTCACATGGCGCAGATCCTGGGGGCGCATCAGCCTGTGTTCCACCAGAAGCAGAACGCCGATGCCCAGGCAAATGGCGTACCAGGGCCAGGAGAGATGGGCCGCCAGGCCCGTCAGCAGCAGGAAAATGGCGGTCATCACATGGGAGAAGGCCGCCAGGGCCAGGGCCGTGTCCGGCCCGTAGACCGAGGGCACGGAACGCAGGTCGAAGGCCAGGTCGAAATCCAGGTCCTGAAAGGCGTAATAAATGTCAAAGGCGCCCACCCAGAAGGTCACGGCCAGGAAGAGCAGCACGGGCGAAAGATCCATGCCCGCGGGGTTCACGCTGATCCATCCGGCCAGCGGGGCCAGGCCCAGGGTGGCTCCCAGCCAGAAGTGGCAGAGGGCGGTGAAACGCTTGAGCAGGCTGTAGGCGGCCGCGAACAGCAGGGCCGGTACGGCCAGCCAGAAACAGAGGCTGTTCAGGCAGGCGCAGGCAATGATGAAAATCAGGGCCGTGGCCCCGCAAAAGGCCCAGGTCTGGGCGACGCTGATGTCGCCGGTGACCAGGGGGCGATCCATGGTGCGCGGATTGTCGCGGTCAAAGGGCAGATCCACCAGGCGGTTGAAGGCCATGGCAAAGGAGCGCACGGCCACCATGCCGATGGTCAGAAAAATCAGGCTGCGCAACGGCGGCAGGCCCCGCGCGGCCAGAACGGCCCCGGCCCAGGCATAGGGCAGCGCGAAGACGGAGTGCTCGATCTTGATCATCCGGCAGATGTCGGCAAACTGGCCGAAAGGCGTGCGCATGCTGTTATCCTCCACAGTCGGCGGGGTCGCCGTGCAGTTTGTCAAAGGCATGGGGGAGGGCGGGCAGCACGGCGGCCAGGTTTTCCTGCACGCCCTTGCGGCTGCCCGGCAGGTTGATGATGATGCTCTGGCCCAGTACCCCGGCCACGGCGCGGGAAATGGCGGCGTACGGCGTTTTGTCCAGGCTCGCGGCCAGCATGGCCTGGCTGAAGCCGGGCAGGGGCAGGTCCAACAGGGCCGCCGTGACCTGGGGCGTGATGTCGCGCGGGGAAAGCCCCGTGCCGCCGGTGGTACAGATCAGGTCATAGCCCTGGTTCAGGGCCAGATCCGTAAGCAGGGCACGCAATTGCGAGGCTTCATCCGGCAGCAGGAAACCCTGGCTGTGGCAGAGGGGCAGGTGCGCCGCCGCCAGATCCGCGATGGCCGGGCCGCTCAAGTCCTCGCGCATGCCCTGGGAACCCTTGTCCGAAAGTGTGACCCAGGCCAGGGAACGGCCTTCCTTGCGCACTTCCAGGCGTACGGCGTCGTCCAGATTGGGGAGCGGCGCGATATCCGTGAGGGCGGTAAGTATGGGACAATTGTAGGCGTGCGCATGGCGCAGTCCGGGCGGCGTGGTCAGCCAGATGCGCCCGGTGACGCAGAACAGCGCCGTCCCGTCCTCTGTATACAGGCGGGTTCCTACCCGCATCCGGGTCATGGGCCGGGGAACGGCTTTCGTCAGACAGTGGGCGGGCCAGACGTCCGCACCGGGCAGGGCGGCGGGAAAAAGCGGCAGCCCGTCGCCGGTCCGGCAGGGCTGTAATCGCAGGCTGAGATGCATGGGTACTCCGAAAGGGATTGCTTGCCCGGCGCTGTTGCTGAAAAAATTTCTTCGGCGGCCAAGACAGACGCATTTTTTTGCTCCGGTCGCATGCCTCGCGGACGTATGTCCTTCACAAAAAGCGTTTTTTGGGCAGGAAGGACAAAATTTTTTTCAGAGCAAATTAATTTCAGCGTCAACCTGCTCCGGAGGCAGCGCCCCGGGCAGCGCTCGAATAGAATATTGTAGCCGTAAGCGCAATGGGTTACAAGTCCGTTACGCGCCGGAGGCTTCCCGTGTTTTTTCCGGCGGGTTGCCGGAATGAGGTGAGTTAGAGCCATTTCACTTTGAAATTACTTTAACGTCGCACACGGCGCGCCGCGCCGCGAAACGGCGTGGATTCTGGCGAAAAGCACGTTTTTCGCCAGAATGTCAACTTTGAAATTTGTAAAATTTCAAAGTTAATCTGCTCTAGACGGTTGACGCATGAAATGCCTCGACTGCTCTGTAAGAATTTGCGGACAAATCCTTGCCGCGAAATGCGAGCAGGCGGCCTTTGCCGCCGTAACCGCGCATTTCATGTGTTATAATGTTCCAAGGAGTAGCGCATGCCCACCCGCAGTCAGGACCAGACCCAGAATCTGCATATCCTCGGCACGGGCCGTCTTCCGGCCTTTGAGGACGGCCCCGGCGTCGGTCTGCTGGAGTCCTTTCCCAATTGTTACCCGCAGCGGCCCTATGTGATCAGCATCAGTTTCCCCGAATTCACCTCGCTCTGCCCGGTGACCGGCCAGCCGGACTGCGGGACCATCAGTGTGGAATACGTGCCGGACAAGCTCTGCGTGGAATCCAAGAGCTTTAAACTCTATATGTTCGCCTTCCGCAATCACCAGTCCTTCATGGAGACGATCACCAACACCGTGCTGGAAGACCTGCGCGAGCTGCTCGCGCCCTGCTGGTGCCGGGTCAAAGGCCTGTTCGTGCCGCGCGGCGGCACGCGCATCCATGTTTTCGCCGAGGAGTTCAAGGAAATGCCCGAGGAGCAGGACCGGCGCGTGCGCGAGGCCGTGCGGGCCTGGCGGTCGGAGATTGATCCGCACCGGTCCTGAGGGCTCGGCGTCGGAGAAACGGATCTGAGCATGCCGGATCGCGCCTGTCCTCAACCCGCGCGGGCCGCTTCGGGCGGGATGCTGCGCACGGCGGCCCTGTTGGGCGGCTTTACCCTCGGTTCCCGTCTGCTGGGCTTGGCCAGGGATATGGGCATGGCTTGGCTGCTGGGCGGCGGGGCGGCGGCGGACGCCCTGGTGGCGGCCATGCGTCTGCCCCATGTGCTGCGCCGCCTGCTGGGTGAAGGCTCCTTGTCCATGACCCTTACCGCCGGTCTGGTGCGCCGTTCCCACGGCCCGGCGGGCGATGCGGCGGAGGAGCGGGGGCGGGCGCATGCCTTGCGCCCCCTGGCGTCGGCTCTGGCTGTGCGCTTGGGCCTGGTGCTGGTCGTGTTGACTCTGGCTGGCCTGCTGTCGGCGCCCTGGCTGGCCTCGGCGCTGGCTCCCGGCTTTTCCGGCCCGGAAGCGGCGCGGGTGACGGATCTGCTGCGGATCTGCCTGCCCTACCTGCTTACGGCGGGTATGGCCGCCTTGGGCATGGCTCTGCTGCACAGCATGGGGATTTTCTGGCTGCCCGCCCTGTCGCCCGCGCTGTTCAACCTGACCATGCTGCTGTTTACGGCCGCTGCGGCCCTCGGCGGCTGGCCGCCCGCGTCCACCCTGGCTCTGGGCATGTTCTGCGGCGGGCTGGTCCAATGGCTGGCGCAGTGGCTGGCCCTGCGCCGCCTGCTGCCGGGCGAGGCGTTGCCGGAGCCGGTGCGCCCAGATCGGCCTGATCGTCCTGATTGGCCTGGCCGTCCGGATTACGACATCCGGGCGCAAGCGGCGCGTGAAAATCCGGGCCGGGTTGCCTGGCGCTGCCTGGCGCAGCTGCCCGCCGGTCTGCTGGGGGCCGCCGCGCCGCAGTTGGCCATGCTGGCGGCCATGAGCCTGGCGTCGGACCTGGGCCAGGGGCAGGTGGCGGCGCTGTATTACGCCGAGCGCCTGCTGGAACTGCCGCTGGGCCTGGTGGGCGTCTGTCTGGGCATGGCCAGCCTGCCCACTTTGAGCCGCCTTGCGGCGGAACGGAATTTTTCGGCCTTTGCCGGGCAACTGGGCACGGCCCTGCGCTGGACCCTGCTGTTCAGCCTGCCCGCCGCCGCCGGTCTCTGGGCCGTGGGTCCGGACCTGGTGGACGCCCTGCTGCGGCACGGAGCTTTTGACGACCGGGCCGCGTATGAAACCGGGCTGGCGCTCTGGGCCTATCTGCCGGGCCTGCCCGCTTTTGCGCTCAACCGCAGTTTGCTGGCGGGCTGCAACGCTCTGGCCGAAACGCGGCGCACCGCCGTCAGCGCGGGCTGGGCCGTGGCGGCGACACTTGCGGCCGGGACCGTGCTGGGCCATAGTCTTCCCGCGCTTTGGTCGTCCATGGCCCCGGCCTTGGCCGTGAGCTTGGGACTCTGGCTCCAGACCTGCCTGCTCTGGCGCGGGCTGCGCCTGGCCTTGCGACGTTGCGGGCAGGCCGCTCCGGCAGTGCCCCGGCGGGTGCTGGCGCAGCAGGCGGCGGCGGCTCTGGCCGCCGGAACTGCCGCTGCCCTGGCCGTTTGGGCGGCATCGGCCGCGCGGACGGCCGGTTGCTGGTGGGGCGGGCAGTGGAGCGCACTGGCCCTGGCTATTGCCGCCGGGCTGGCGGGATGGCTGCTCTGTCTGGCCGTCTTGGGCAATGAGGATCTGGCCGCTCTGGCGGGCCGCCTGCGCGAGCTGCGCGCAAAATGAGAAGGAGGGCGTAAGGCCGCCGGCTTTGCGCACACGAAATATATGCCCTACATTACACACGGCACGCGCCGCTGGCTGGCTTTGGCCGCCTGGGCGGCGGGACTTCTGCTTTTTCTGCTGCTCGGCCTCTGGAATCTGAACAGCAGCCGCCGGGATGCGGAAAACCGGCTCATCAGCGAGGCCGGGCGCACGGCCGCGCAACTGGCGGCCCTGCTTTCTTTGCCCGCCTGGGAGCTGGACGAGCTGACGGCCCGCACCATCGTCATGGCCGCCATGGAGGACGACAGCATTTACGCGGTCAAGGTCCAGACCAAGCGGGGCATGCTGGAAGGCCAGCGTCGCAATTATCAGTGGGAGCCCGTGCCCTGGGACGATGAAATCGCGGAAAACACCGTACAGGGCATGAATCCGCTCAAGATGGAAGGCCGGACCGTCGGCTCGGTGGAAGTATATCTCTCGCCGCGTTTGAGCGCGGAGGAGCAGGCCCTGACGGCCCGGCGCGAAGTCTGGCGGTTTGCCCTGGCGGCCCTGTTCTGGACAGGAGTGCTGCTTTTGCTGCTCTGGCACTGGGGGGATCTGGCCCGCCTGCGCCGCCTGCTGGCCCGGAAAACGGATGCGGCCCTGCCCGGACCTGATGCGTCCGCGCCGGAAAAAATCGTGCTGGGTCTGAGCGCTTCCACGGCCGAGGGCGATAACGCTCCGGACGGGCGGGATGGCCGGACTCCACAGGCCCACGGCGCGCCCGTGTCTTGTTTTGCGCCGGTCAATCCGGCGCTGGGCCGGAGTTTCCAGCGCAAGCATGCCGACGCCTGGCAGATTACCGCCGGGCTGTTCCGCCAGTGCTTTGCCCGCGCGCCCGAACTCCTGAGCCGCCTGTACGCGGACGGCGAAACGGCGGGTCTCTGTCATCTGGGACGCATGCTCGAACTGGCGGCCCCCTGTCTGGGCGCGACCCGCCTGGCCGAGGCGGCACGGGCCATGCAGGCGGCCCTCAATGACCCGCAGTGTGAAACCGCCGCGCTGGCCGTGGAAGAGTGCATGCGCGCCCTGGAGGATGTGCTGGCGGCGTTGGGTGGAGAGAAATAAGGGAAGCGCTGGGTAACTTTTTGCGCGGGGCTTCCACAAGCAAGGAGTGTGTCATGGGCTTTTTTTCAGCCGTCAAAAAAATCTTCGGCGGATCGCGCCAGGATGAAAATGCGCCGCAGCCTTCCGATGCCGCGGACGAGTCGCAATCTTCCGAAATTGGGGCTGAAGCGCGGCATGAGCCCGAAACAGCGCCCGCGCGTGAGCCTGGGGGCGGGGCCGCACTGCCCCAGGAAGCCGCGGCGCCTGTGAGCCCGGCCCCGGAAGTTGTTCCGGAACCCGCCCCCACTCCGTTTGAGGAAAAGGGTGTTGCGGGGGCGCCCGCTCCGGCTTCCGGCATCTCCGGGGAAGACGAGGCCCTGACCCTGCGCCTGCGCGAGGCCGAACCCCGGCTTTCAATCTGGCTGGGCATCATCCTGGAGGATGTGGACGGCGTCGGCGACCTGCTCTGGCAGCGCCTGGCATTTCTGCTGCGCTCCCTGGACGCGCCGCAGGACGAGGTTCAGGCCTTTGTGCACGATTTTCAGGACTGGCTTGAGCGCATGGAATACCGCTATGTGGAGGAATTCCGCTCGGAACTGCAATACCGCTTGGCCCTGGCCCTGGACCTGGAGGATGAGGAAGATGAGCGCAGCCGTCTTTTTCTGAAGATCAGCGAAGGGCTCTCGCGTACCCGCGAACAGTTCGCGCGTCGCCTGGACACGCTTTTCGCCGGCCACGGCGAACTGGACGAGCAGTTCTGGGAAGAGCTGGAAGAGCTCTTCATCATGGCCGACCTGGGCTATGAGCCTTCGCTGGAATTGGTGGAGCGCCTCAGGGAACGCGCCCGCCGGGAAAAAGCCACCCGCGCCGAGCAGGCCCGGGAGCTGCTGCTGGCCGAGCTGGAGGAGATTTTCCACGCGCCGCGCCGCATTTCAGCCGTAAATCCGCCCGAAGTGGTGCTGATGATCGGTGTCAACGGCGTGGGCAAGACCACCACCATCGCCAAGCTGGCCCACCGCGCGCGCATGCAGGGCAAGAAGGTGATGATCGCGGCCGGGGACACCTTCCGTGCGGCGGCCATCGAGCAGTTGCAGGTCTGGGCCGAGCGGGTGGGCGCTCTGTTCCACGCCCGCCCGGCGGGTTCGGACCCGGCCTCCGTGGCCTTTGAGGCCGTGGAGCGGGCCGTGCGGGAAGGCGTGGACGTGCTCTTTGTGGATACCGCCGGACGTTTGCAGACCAAGGTCAACCTGATGGAAGAGCTGACCAAAATCCGTCAGGTGCTGGGCAAGAAACATCCCGGCGCGCCGCACCGCAGCATTCTGGTGCTGGACGCCACCACCGGCCAGAATGCTCTTTCCCAGACCAAGCTCTTCAAGGAGGCCGCCGGCGTGGACGAGTTGATCCTGACCAAACTGGACGGCACGGCCAAGGGCGGAGTGGCTATTGCCGTGGCTATGCAGCATCATCTGCCCATCACTTTTGTGGGCCTGGGTGAAAAAATGGAGGATCTGCGCCCCTTCAACGGCGCGGATTACGCCCGCGCCCTGCTGGGTGAGCCCGCCGCCGGAAATTAGCCGAACCGGACACGCCCGTGTATTATGCCTGTGTTTGCGCCATCGACAAGGACGAGACGCCCCATCTGCGCGAGTGAGCGCTGCACCGTTTTGCCGTGGGGTTCGAGCATATTGTGCTCTACGACAACAGCAGCGCCGTGCCCGCGGCGCGGCCGCCGGCGGATCTGGCCGCAGCCGGTCTGTTGACGGTCATTGACTTTCCCCGGCGCGAAGCTCCGCAGTTGTCGGCCTACTACCATTGCCTGCGTCAGTGGAAAACACACAGCCGTTGGCTGGCTTTTATTGATATTGACGAATTCGTGCTGCCCCTGGCCCGCCGGGATGTGCGGGATCTGCCGGAAGCCTGTGAGGCCTGGGCCGGTCTGGCGGCGCGCTGGATGGTCTTTAGCTCCGGCGGCCATTTGCGCAGCTACACCAACGGCGTTTGTCTGCGTCATCACGTCAAAAGTCTGGTGCGGCCCCAATGGGCACTCAAGCCTCTGCCGCCGCAGCACTTTGCCTGTGCCGAGGGGCGTTTTTGCGTCAACGAGGACCGCGTCCCGTACTGGGAGCCTCTTCCTATCCCGTGGCGGGAAAAATCCGCATCAATCATTATTTTTATACATCACAGCAGGATGTTGAGGAAAAGGTTCAACGCGGCCTGGCTACCGCCGTATACGGGAGCGATGGCTGGACCCTGGGGGATTTTTACCGGCAGAGCAGCCGGACAGGTACGCCTGATACGGCCATTGCGCCTTTTCCGCCCGTGCGGAAGACGTTCAGCCGCATGCCGCCTGAAGAATCGCCGCCGTGGTCACGCGGGATTGCGCGGCCCGCCCTGAAGAGGAAATCGCGGCCGTCACGGCCCTGGCGCAATCCGGCGACATGGCGCGGGCCTTCCGGCGCTATGCCCGGTTGTGCCGCTATCAGGCCACGCCCCTGACCCTGATGCTGGGAGCCAATCTGCATTTTATGCGGGATGAGACGGAAAAAGGACCGGAACTGCCGGGCGCGGCCCTGTTCGCGGCACGGGAGGACGCGGCGCTTCAGGCCTGGCTGTATGAAGAGATCGGGCGCTGTTATACCCGACTGTGCAAAACGGAGACGGCGGAGGCGTTAAAGCGCTTTCTGCATGATGTCGGTCGGCGCTGACCGGCAGGCGCGGGCGGGCTGGCCGTTCCGGTTCCGGTCGCGGTACTGACGGCGCTTGTCCGCATACATGCGTTTGTCGGCAAGGCGGGCCATCTCGGAAGGGCTGGTCCCGCTTTTTTTCCAGACGCTGCCCAGAGCCAGGGCCGCCGGGTACAGGTTTTCGGCCTCGGCGCGCATGGCGCGGACCTTCTTTTTGAAGAGATGCGCGGAGATGCCCCGGCAGACGATGACGAACTCATCGCCGCCGATGCGGAAAACCTCATCTTTTCTGAAATGTCGGGTGAAAACTTCACCCATGCTTTTGAGAAAGATATCCCCCGCCATATGCCCCTCGCGGTCATTAAGCGATTTCAGTCCGTTGAGGTCCACAAAGGCAACGCCTGTCTCGGCATTTTCCGCGTTTTCCAACTCGCTCAGAAGCCGCATATAACTGTGGCGGTTGCCCAGCCCGGTGAGGCTGTCATGCCGGCTCAGGAACAGAATGTTGCTTTCCATGCGCTGTTTTTGCTGTTCCATGGTCACAAAATAGGACAGCGACCAGAGCAGGGAAAGATCTTCCCCCATGTGCCGGGGGTTGTCCACGCCGATGAAGCCGGTGGCGACGCCGTCCACGTTCAGCTGTGCGATCATCAGATTTTTGATTTCCTGCATCTTCAGGATGTCGTAAGTCTGCGGGTGGCTCTCTTTGATTAGTTCAAGATCCCGGATAGCGATGCTTTGCTCGGGACCGAAAAATGTTTTCCAGTCGGGGAGAAGGTCCAGGGACAGATTTTGCAGATTGTCTATCTGCGGTTTGATGTTCTCGGCGCACCATTCATGGGTGTTGCTGCAAAAGAGCGTGCCGGATTCGTCGTCCGCATACTCGAAGATATAGGCCCGGTCGGCCTTATGAATCGACCCGAGCATGCGCAGAATAATGTTGATGGCTTCGTTGAAGGTCGGGGCGGCATAGAAGATACGCAGGCAATCCACCAGGGCGTGCTGCATTTCCAGCTTGTTTCGGACGGCACGGCTGGTGTTCTCTTTGTCCGTGATATCCACGGCGACTTCCAGACGCGCTTGACGCCCCTTCCACTCAATGAGTTTGTCTTTGAGCAGATAGTTTCGGCCGGTGAACTCGTTAAAATGCTCCCAGGTGTGGAATTCTTCGCTGCTGAGCAGATGATTGGTGCAAAATTCACAAGGTGCCTCCCTGCCCTGAAAGAGGCGGTAGCACTTATGCCCCCTGACGTCGCGCAGATTCAGCAACCTTTTGCCGAAGTTATTGACATAGAGTACATCGTACGTCCGAGGATCGCTGATGTAAATGAACGAATCCGTTTCATTGACGATGATGGATTCGGCCAGGCTCTCGTCGCCCAAGGTGTCGTCGCGGTGTTCTGAAGACATGGCGCGTCCTCTATTACCCCCCGGCCCGTTTCAGGCCGTCCTGGGCGGCCGGGAAATCGGGACGCAGCTGCAGGGCCAGTTTGAAGAACTGGGCCGCGCGCTCGCGATCCTTGGACTGGAGGAAGACCGCTCCGAAATTATAGGCGATATTGGGGCTGGCGCCTGGGATTTCCGGATTGAGGTCCACGGCTTTCAGCAAATTGGCCTTGGCCTGCAAAAAGTCTCCGCCTTCGGCGAAAGCCATGCCCACATTATAATAGAGATTCTCATCCTCGGGCGCGATCTTGATGGCGCGCTTGTATTCAGTGATGGCGTCCTTCCAGCGGCCCTGCTTGCGCAGGCTGATGCCCAGCTGGTTGAAGAGCATGATGTCGCCCTTGGAGAGATATTTGCCCTTGACTTCCAAGCTGTTGCGCAGAAATTTCTCGGCCTTGGCCGGATCGCGGTCGGCATAGATGGAGGCGATGCGGCCGGAGAGGGCGCTGATGCCGTCCATGGCCTCCTTGGTGATTTGGGCCATGGCCTTGTCGAAGAGTTCTTCGGCCTTTTCCGGTTCGCCCATGGCCAGGTGGATTTCCCCAAGGCTTACCTTGCGGTTGACGTTGAGCGGCGAGATGGAGTCAAGTTTTTGCAGATAGCGCAACTGGGATTGCTGATCGCCCAGTTCCTCATACATTTCGGCCAGCCGTTGCAGCGGCGCAAGGTAGAGGTCGGCGGATTTGGCCGCTGTTTCATAGGCGATGCGCGCTTTTTCATAATCCTTCATGGCACGCTGGGTATCGCCGATAACCAGGTAAGCCGCGGCGCTGCCGGGCTTGAGCGCCAGGATCTTCTGGCAGGCCGCCAGAGCCTCGGCGTATTTCTGGCGGGCCAGAAAAGCCTTGGCCAAGTCGATGGCCTGACCGAGTTTGCTCTGCGGCTTGAGGGTGAAGGCCATTTTTTCGATCAGCGTATTCACGGATACCGGTTTGGCGATGAAATTGTCCGCGCCCACTTCGTGCAAAAGCATGAGCCGGTCGCGCTGAACGTCGGTGGTCAGGATGATGATCCGCAATTTGTTGTAGGCCTGCTTGATCTGATTGACCAGAAAGCTGAGATCCTGGCCGCCCATAATCCGCTCCAGAAACAGCATCGGAGCCGGATGCTTGGGGGTCACTTCACGCAGCACGCGCAGCAACTGATGCGGGTCGGACAGGGCCGTGAGCATATTGGGGGAGGAGAGTCCCATTTCTTTGGCCAGGGTCAGGCGCAGTTGGGTGGAGAAAGCCTGGTCGTCGCTGAGTACGATGACGTGGCCGTCCTCCTTGTTCATATAGTGGATGACAGTATCTTCATACAGATTCTGCTTGGCCTTGAGGGCCGGATCAATAGGCATGGATGGCTCCTGCTGTCGCGGACAAAACGACCGCTGGTTGTCTGAAAAAGCATGCCGAACAGATCGAAAAGTATAATTTCCCGCTCTGCCAAGCGTTGCGCAACACGTCTGAACTGCCGCGCTTCGTTAGGATGAAAGCCGGGCGCGGAAAAGGCGTGGGACGCAAACACACGGCATAGTTTATCTGATGCATGTAGGCCCGGCCGCCCCGCCTTGTCAAGCGGGCGGCACGGTGCGGCGGAGCATGGGCGGCAGCCGCGCGGTCAACTGAATTTTTTTATGGAAAAGCCTTGACGCCGGGGCGGGTTTTGGCTAAACAAGACGTCGCTTCAACGGGTTTTTCCCGGAGAAGCATTCCCTGGACGGCAGGGAAGGACAGGTTGAGCCTGTCCTGCTGCGCCCGGAAGCGGTTCGGATGCCATTATGGCTCCATCGCCGCCACGGGTTTTGACATTCGCAGGCGTTACCAAATGCCGGACAATGTCGAGCCGTTCCAGCCCGAGGACGGACCCCACCGAGGCCAGCAGGCCGGAGTGACCCGGGGCTGTAAGGTATTGGGGGTAAACCCCATTTGGTGACCCTGCGGGACCGCCGCGCCGCCGTTTTCATCGGCGGCCAGGCCTGGGCTGCGCCGGGGAGCATCACGCGGATGATGCCGGAACGCCCAGGCGTCCATTATCTTCCGAATTCCTGATTTCAGGCGTGATGCGCGCGACTCGCGCAGCCCCTTACGTAGTCTTGTTCCGTCCGTCGCCAGGGTGTGGTGGCCTTCGGGCCGTGCTTCATGGCCCGCGTATGCTGTGAAGGAGCCCGCCGGGGCCGTGTGGCCGCGCGGGATGTTTTTGCAAACGGAGTAGGCACAATGACAACTGTTAGCAGCGATCGCATTCGGATCAAGCTCAAAGCCTACGATTACCGCATTCTGGACAAGGCCGTTGCGGAAATCGTGGATACGGCGCGCAATACCGGTGCCGGTGTGGCGGGACCCATCCCCCTGCCCACCAACATCCATAAGTACACCATTCAGCGCTCCGTGCACGTGGACAAAAAGTCCCGTGAGCAGTTTGAAATGCGCATTCACAAGCGGCTTATGGATATTCTGGAACCCACGCAGCAGACCGTCGACGCGCTGGGCAAGCTCTCCTTGCCCGCCGGTGTGGACGTGGAAATCAAGCTCTAGCGAGAGGCAGTCATGGCTGA
The DNA here is from genome assembly GCF_018379785.1 of Desulfovibrio sp. Classification (GTDB taxonomy): domain Bacteria; phylum Desulfobacterota; class Desulfovibrionia; order Desulfovibrionales; family Desulfovibrionaceae; genus Desulfovibrio. The sequence continues at coordinate 6,567 of NZ_JAGZUV010000026.1, read as the reverse complement.
GAAAATGGGAATTTTGGGTCGCAAACTTGGCATGACCCGCATCTTCGCCGGTGACGGCGCCGCCGTGGCCGTGACGGTCATTGAGGCCGGGCCCTGCCCCGTCACCCAGGTCAAAACCGTGGAAAAGGACGGCTACAACGCCCTGCAGATCGCGCTGACCGAAGCCAAGGAAAAGCACGTGGACAAAGCCATGCGCGGCCATTTCGCCAAGGCCGGCACCGGGCTTTTCCGCCACACGCGTGAAATCCGGCTTTCGGGCGCGCCCGAGCAGCAGCCCGGCCAGCAGCTCACCGTGGACATCTTCGCCGCCGGCGATGTTGTCAAGGTGACCGGCAAGAGCATGGGCAAGGGCTACCAGGGCCGTATGCGCCGCTGGAACTTCGCCGGCTCCAAGGATACGCACGGCTGCGAAAAGGTGCACCGCAACAACGGTTCGGTAGGCAACAACACCTTCCCCGGCCACGTCTTCAAAGGACGTAAGATGGCGGGCCATTGGGGCAATGAAACCGTGACGGAAATGGGCCTTCTGATCGTCGGCGTGCGTCCCGAGGACAACGTCATTCTGGTCAAAGGTTCCGTGCCCGGCCCCAAGAACGGGCTGGTGCTGATCCGCAAGCAGTAGGGGAAGCAACATGGCTACCGTGAAAGTATACGACCAGAACAAGCAGGAAAGCGGCGAAGTGACGTTGGCTTCCGAGGTGTTCGAAATCGAGGTGAGGCCCGAAATCCTCAATCTCGTGGTGCGCGCCCAGATGGCGGCCAAACGCGCCGGCACGCACAATGCCAAGACCCGCGCGTTCGTCTCCGGCGGCGGCGTCAAGCCCTGGAAGCAGAAGGGCACCGGCCGGGCCCGCTCCGGCTCCAACCGTTCGCCCATCTGGCGCGGCGGCGCCATCATCTTCGGGCCCAGCCCGCGCGACTATGGCTTCAAGGTCAACAGCAAAGTGCGTGCCCTGGCTCTCAAGATGGCTCTGTCGAGCCGTCTGGCCGGTGAAAGCCTGCTGGTGGTCAAGGGCATCGATCTGCCTGAAGCCAAGACCAAACATTTTGCCAAGGTGGCCGGTGCCCTTGGCCTCGGCAAGGCGCTCATCGTGACGCCCGAGGACAATGAGACGCTGAGCCGCTCGGCCCGCAACATCCCCGGCCTGACCCTGACCACGCCCGATCGCCTGAGCGTGCTGGACGTGCTCAAGCACAAGCAGCTTGTGCTTCTGGAAGGGGCCGTGGAGCCTGTGCAGGCGCGTTTCGCCAAGAAGGGGGCCTAAGATGGAAACGACGTACGTTCTGCTCAAGCCCCTGCTGACGGAAAAAACGACGCTGCTCAAGGATGAGGCGCAACAGGTGGCTTTTTATGTCCACCCCAGGGCCAACAAGCTTGAGATCAAGCAGGCTGTGGAAAAGGCTTTTGATGTGAAAGTGGAAGCGGTCAACGTGGTGCGCCGCGCGCCTTCCGTGAGGGAGCGCCAGGGCCGCGTGGTGGGCCGCAAGCCCGGCTGGAAGAAAGCGTATGTGACGCTGCGCCAGGGCGATAAAATCGAGTTCTTCGAGGGAGTGTAATCATGGCTGTCCGCAAGCTGAAACCGACCTCCGCGGGGCGTCGCTTCCAGACGGTTTCCGACTTTGAGGAAATCACCCGGACGCGCCCTGAGAAGTCGCTCACCGAAGGTCTGCCCAAGAAGGCCGGCCGCAACAATCGTGGCCGCGTCACCAGCCGTCGTCGCGGCGGCGGCGTGAAGCGCCTGTACCGTCTCATCGACTTCAAGCGGGACAAGACCGGCATTGAGGCCACCGTGGCGCAGATTGAATACGATCCCAACCGCACGGCCCGCATTGCGCTGCTGCACTATGCGGACGGCGAAAAGCGCTACATCCTCGCCCCCGTGGGCCTGAACCAGGGCGACGTGGTCATGAGCGGCGTCAACGCCCGCAACGGCGAAACGGCCGACATCAAGCCCGGCAACGCGCTGGAAATGGCCCGCATTCCCGTGGGTACCGTGATTCATAACGTGGAGCTCTACCCCGGCAAGGGCGGCCAGCTCTGCCGTGCCGCGGGCACCTATGCCCAGCTTGTGGCCAAGGAAGGCAAATACGCCCTGCTGCGCCTGCCCTCGGGCGAAGTGCGCAAGGTGTTGGCCTCCTGCGTGGCCACCGTGGGCCAGGTGGGCAACATCCACCACGAAAACATCTCGCTGGGCAAAGCCGGCCGCAACCGCTGGCTGGGTCGTCGTCCCCAGGTGCGCGGCGTGGCCATGAACCCCATCGACCACCCGTTGGGCGGCGGTGAAGGCAGAAGCTCCGGCGGCCGTCATCCCGTGTCGCCGTGGGGCATGCCCGCCAAGGGGTACAAGACCCGTGACAAGAAGAAGGCCTCTTCCCGGCTGATCATCAAACGCCGCGGCCAGAAGTAGGAGTAGCTCATGCCGAGATCATTGAAAAAAGGGCCGTTCGTGGACGGCCATTTGATGAAGAAGGTCGACAGCGCGGTGGCCAACAGCGATCGCCGCGTGCTCAAGACCTGGTCGCGCCGCTCGACCATCCTGCCGGAAATGGTGGGGCTGACCTTCGCGGTGCATAATGGCAAGAAGTTCGTGCCGGTGTTTGTCACCGAAAACATGGTGGGTCACAAGCTGGGTGAGTTCTCGCCCACCCGTACCTTCCACGGGCACGCTGCCGATAAAAAGGCCAAGGCCGGCAAGAAGTAGGGTAGAACTATGGAATCGAAAGCTATTGCGAAATTCCAGCGCGTTTCGCCGCGCAAGACCCGGCTTGTGGCTAAAAACGTGCAGGGCCTCGGGGTTGAGGAAGCCATGAATCTTCTGCGCTTCACCCCCAACAAGCCTGCGGGCGTGCTCTTCGGCGTGCTCAAAAGCGCGTTGGCCAATGCCTCGCAGCTGGGCGGCGTGGATGTGGATGCCATGGTGGTGAAGGAAATCGTGGTCAACGAAGGCCCTTCGTGGAAGCGCTTCATGCCCCGCGCTCAGGGCCGGGCCAGCAAGATTCACAAGCGCACCAGCCACATCACCGTCATACTCGCAGAAGGGCAGGAATAGGCTATGGGTCAGAAAGTACATCCGTTCGGCTTCCGGCTTGGGTATAACAAGAACTGGCAGTCCCGCTGGTTCAGCAAGAAGGAATATCCTGCCTTTGTCTACGAAGACAGCAAGATCCGCGCATTCGTCAAAAAGCTCCTTTACCATGCGGGGCTGTCCAAGATCGAGATTGAACGCGCGGGCGGCAAGGTGCGCCTGATTCTTTCCACGGCCCGTCCCGGCATCGTCATCGGGCGCAAGGGCGTGGAAATTGAAAAGCTGCGTGGGGATCTGCGCCAGAAGTTCGGGCGCGAGTTTTCCCTGGAAGTGAATGAAATCCGCCGCCCCGAAGTGGACGCCCAGCTCGTGGCCGAGAACATCGCCCAGCAGTTGGAGCGCCGCGTGGCCTTCCGGCGCGCCATGAAGCGCACCGTGTCCATGGCCCGCAAGTTCGGCGGCGAAGGCATCAAGGTGACGTGCGCCGGCCGTCTGGCCGGAGCGGAAATCGCCCGTACCGAATGGTATCGCGACGGTCGCGTGCCCTTGCAGACCCTGCGCGCCGACATTGACTTCGGCTTTGCCGAGGCGCGTACCACCTATGGCATCATCGGTGTCAAGGTGTGGATCTACAAGGGTGAAATCCTTGACAAAGAGGTTGAACAATAATGCTTGCGCCCAAAAAAGTTAAATTCCGCAAGTGGCAGAAAGGCCGTTTGCGCGGGCTGGCTACGCGCGGCGCCTCCATTGCCTTCGGCGACATCGGCCTGAAGGCCGTGCAGCACGGACATCTGTCCAGCCAGCAGATTGAGGCCGCCCGTATCGCCATGATGCGTCACATCAAGCGCGGCGGCAAAGTCTGGATCCGCGTTTTTCCGGACCGTCCGGTCACCGCCAAGCCTCTGGAAACCCGCCAGGGTTCCGGCAAGGGCGCGCCGGTGGGCTGGTGCGCGCCGGTCAAGCCCGGCCGCGTGCTGTATGAAATCAAGGGCGTCAGCCTGGAGCTGGCCCGCGAAGCCTTGACCCGCGCGGCGCACAAGCTGCCTGTCAAGACCGTCATCGTGGTGAGGGAGGGCTTCTAATGGCTGCCAAGAAAAAAAGCGACAAGGCTGTCCGGGACGCCGCCGCCAAGCTGCGCGATATGAGCGCGGAAGAACTGCGCGGCAAGCTGGCCGAGCAGCGGCAGGAACTGATGAACGCCCGCTTCAAGCACGCCGCGGCGCAGCTTGAAAAGACTTCCGAGCTGAAAGCCATGCGGAAGCAGGTGGCGCGCATTGAGACCGTGTTGAACGAAAAGGAACAGAGGGCCTGAAAATGCAAGCTCTGGAAGAACGCAAGGGCAGAACGCTGACCGGCATTGTGGTGAGCGACAAGAACGACAAAACCATTGTCGTGCGCGTTGAGACCCTGGTCAAGCACCCTCTGCTCAAAAAGTATGTGAGGCGCCGCAAGAAGTTCACGGCTCATGATCCCATGAACGAATGCGGTATGGGCGACAAGGTCAAAATCGTGGAGTTCCGTCCCATGTCGCGCAACAAGCGCTGGCATCTGGTCTCCATCATTGAAAAAGCCGTGTAGGGTAGTGCCATGATCCAGGTAGAATCAACGCTTCAGGTGGCCGACAATTCCGGCGCCAAAAAGGTGGCCTGCATCAAGGTGCTGGGCGGTTCGCACCGCCGTTACGCCTCGGTGGGCGACATCATCATGGTTTCCGTCAAGGAAGCCATGCCCCACAGCAAGGTGAAGAAGGGCGACGTGATGAAGGCTGTTATCGTGCGCACCGCCAAGGAAGTGCGGCGCATGGACGGCAGCTACATCAAGTTCGACGGCAACGCCGCCGTGCTGCTCTCCAACCAGGGCGAGCCGGTGGGCACGCGTATCTTCGGCCCCGTGGCCCGTGAGCTGCGCGCCCAGAACTTCATGAAAATTATTTCCCTTGCCCCGGAAGTGCTTTAGGAGATCGTCATGAAAACGTATCGCATCCGCAAGGACGACAAGGTGATGGTGATCACCGGCAAGGACGCGGGCAAGATCGGCAAGGTGCTCAAGATCCTGCGCAAAAAGGATCGCGTGTTGGTGGAAAAGACCAATATGGTCAAGCGCCACATGCGCCCCAATCCCTATGCCCAGCAGCCCGGCGGCATCGTGGAAAAGGAAATGCCCATCCATGTCTCCAACGTCATGGTGGTCTGCTCGGCGTGCGGCAAAGCCACCAAGGTGGGCTACAAGTACATCGAGTCCGAAGGCAAGCAAAAGAAAGTGCGCTTCTGCAAAAAGTGCAACGAAGTCATGGAATAAGGTGATACGATGACACGCCTTGAAAAGATATATAGAGAGAAAGTTGTTCCGGTATTGCAGAAGGAGTTCAACTATACCTCCTCCATGCAGCTGCCCGGGATTGAAAAAATCTCTCTGAACATCGGCCTTGGCGCCGCCACCCAGAACAACAAGATCATGGAAGAGGCCGTGGCGGAACTGACCGCCATTGCTGGCCAGAAAGCTGTGGTGACCCGCGCCAAGAAATCCATTGCCGCTTTCAAGCTGCGCGAAGGCATGCCCATCGGCGCCCGCGTCACCCTGCGCAAGGACCGCATGTGGGACTTTCTGGACAAGCTCATGAACTTTGCCCTGCCCCGGGTGCGCGACTTCCGCGGCATTCCGGATCGCGGCTTTGACGGGCGCGGCAACTTCACCTTGGGCATCAAGGAACACACCATCTTTCCCGAGCTGGAAATCGACCGTGTGGAAAATCCCAAGGGCATGAACATCACCATTGTCACTTCGGCGGCCACGGACAAGGAAGGCAAGTTCCTTCTGGACCAGTTGGGCATGCCGTTCCGTAAATAGGAGTCTGCCGTATGTCCCGTACTTCGCTGGAAGTGAAGGCCAAACGTAAGCCCAAGTTCAGTGCGCGCGCGTACAACCGTTGCCCGCTGTGCGGTCGTTCCCGCGCCTTTTTGCGCCAGTTCGGCATCTGCCGTATCTGCTTCCGCAACATGGCCCTGCGCGGCGAGTTGCCCGGCGTGCGCAAGTCGAGCTGGTAAAAACATTGCCGGACGCGGGTGCGTCCGGGCGGCGCGGTGTGATCCGCGTCGGTGGGAAGTGGCGGCATAGGGCCGTTAACCCCGCGCCCAAAACTCTCAGGAGCTTTCGATGTTGACAGATCCCATTGCGGATATGCTGACCCGTATCCGCAACGCACATTTGGCCCTGCACAAGGAAGTGAATGTGCCGCGCTCGAAGATGAAGGAATCGTTAGCCGCCATCCTCAAGCAGGAAGGTTACGTCGAAGACGTGGCCGTGGCCGACAGTACCATCACCATCACTCTCAAGTACCTGAAGGGCAAGCCCGTCATTTCGGGCCTGAAGCGCGTGAGCACTCCGGGCCGCCGGGTGTACGTGAATTCGCGTCAGATCCCCAAGGTGCAGAACGGCCTCGGCATTTGCATCCTGTCCACGTCCAGCGGCGTGCTGGACGGCATGACCGCCCACGAGAAGAAGGTGGGCGGCGAACTTCTGTGTGAAATCTGGTAGGCGGTGC
>NZ_JAGZUV010000025.1:0-36306 GCF_018379785.1 Desulfovibrio sp. | reverse complement strand
CGGCGCGCCGGCCTTCGGTTGATGAATGTTGGTCCTGCGGGCGCGAGCCCGTTAAATTTCGCTGGTCAGAATCTCGTAGGCTTCCTTGTAGCGTTCCGCCGTGGCCCGGATGACCTCTTCGGGCAGGTGCGGCGGGGGCGGCTGCATATTCCAGGGCTGTTTCTTGAGCCAGTCGCGCAGATACTGCTTGTCGAAGCTGGGCTGGCCCTGTCCGGCCTTGTACTGGTCAGCGGGCCAGAAACGCGAGGAGTCGGGGGTGAGCACTTCGTCGATGAGGTGCAGGCTGCCGTCAATGAAGCCGAATTCAAATTTGGTGTCCGCCACGATGATGCCGCGCCCGGAGGCATAGGCCCGCCCGGCCTCGTAAATGGCCAGGGAGGTCTTTTCCGCCAGGCGGGCCGTGTCCTCGCCCAGCAGGCGGGCCGCCTCGGCCACGCTGATGTTTTCGTCGTGCTGGCCCAGTTCCGCCTTGGTGGAAGGGGTGAACAGGGCGGGCTCAAGTTTGTCCGACTCGCGCAGGCCCTCGGGCAGCCTGTAGCCGCAGAGCTGGCCGGTGGCCTGGTAGTCCTTCCAGCCGGAACCCGTGATGTAGCCGCGCACAATGCATTCCACCGGCAGGGGCTTGGCCTTGCGCACCAGCACGGCACGGCCTTCCAGCTCGTCCTTCCAGGGATCCAGGGCGGCCGGGAAGCGGTTCACGTCGCTTTCCAGCAGATGGTTGGGGATGATGTCCTTGAATTTATCCATCCAGAACAGGGTGATCTTGTTCAGGATCACGCCTTTGTAAGGAATGGGCTCGCTCATGATCACGTCAAAGGCCGACATGCGGTCCGTGGTGACGATGAGCAGGGTTTTTTCGTCCACATCGTAGATGTCGCGCACTTTGCCGCGCGAAAGCAGGGGATAGGCGGTGATGTCCGTTTTGACGACGACTTTCATTATGAGCTCCTGTTGTGCCGCTATTTATGCCGGCGGGCTTCCACCGAGCGGGCATGGGCCTCCAGACCTTCCAGACGGGCCAGAGCGGCGATGGCCGGGGCGTTTTGCAGCAGAAAGGCCGACGAGGCGGCCACGATGCTGGTTTTCTTGCAGAAGGTCTGCACGGAAAGGGCCGAGGAAAAACGCGCCGTACCCAGAGTGGGCAGCACATGGTTGGGACCGGCGTAATAGTCGCCCACGGCTTCGGGGCTGTGCTGCCCCATGAAGACCGCGCCCGCATGGCGGATGTGCGGCAGCACGGCCCAGGGGTCGCGGGTGCAAATTTCCAGATGTTCCGGGGCCACGCGGTTGGCCACGGCCACGGCCACGCTGAGGTTGGGCACCACCACGATGGCGCCCCAGTCCATGAGCGAACGCCCGGCGGTCTGAGCCCTGGGCAGGCTTGCGCACTGGCTGTCCAGTTCCTGTTGCAGGCTTTCGGCCAGACGGGAATCGTCCGTGACGCAGATGGCCGAGGCCAGGGGGTCATGCTCGGCCTGGGAGAGCATGTCCGCCGCGATCCAGCTCACATTGGCCGACGAATCGGCCAGAACCAGCACTTCGCTGGGCCCGGCGATCATGTCGATGCCCACTGTGCCCTGAACCAGACGCTTGGCCGTGGTCACATAAATATTGCCCGGACCGGCGATGACGTCCACCGGCGGCAGGCTCTGCGTGCCGTAGGCCAGGGCCGCGATGCTCCAGGCCCCGCCCACGCGGTAAACTTCGTCGATATCCAGCAGATGGGCGGCGGCCAGGATGTGCGGGTTGACGCTGCCGTCCTTGCGGGGCGGCGTGCAGACAGCCAGACGCGGCACGCCCGCCACCTGGGCCGGAATGGCGTTCATCAGCAGGCTGGAAACCAGGGGCGTGTTGCCGCCCTGGCCGCCGGGCACATACAGGCCCACGGCGTCCACGGGCAGAACCCGCTGGCCCAGGATGCTGCCGTCCGGGCGGGTCAGAAACCAGGATTTCTCCAGCTGGGCTTCGTGAAAGGCACGGATGTTGGCGGCGGCCCCGCTGATCTGTTCCCGGCTTTCCACGGAAACCGACGCCGCGGCGCGGGCGATTTCCTGTTCGCTCACGCGCAGGGGCGGCGCGAAATCCGGGCAGTCAAAGCGGCGGGTAAAGTCGACAAGGGCTTCGTCGCCCTTGTCCCGCACGGCGGCCAGAATGTCCCGCACGGCATTTTCAACCCCATCGCCGGGGTTGCTGCGGCCCCGCAGCCACTGGGCGGCTTTGGGCCATTCCTGCTCGTTCTGCAGGGTCAGAATACGGCATGTCATAGGCAAGTCCTCTCAGCAATCTGGCCAATATACAGAAGGGCCGCGAGAATGTCGAGGCGCATGCTGGGTATTGCCCGCCGGAGACGCGCCCGGCGCTCCCGCAATGCCGTGCGCGCGGCCGCATCTTGACAGTACGGCGCGGCGACCTTACTCAATACAGATATACACCGTCCTACTGAAGCATCCATCGGGATGACGTTTTCAGGGCGGCACGTTTCAGGAGGAAGCATGCGGCGTCATACGATGCAGTCATATATGCGGTCGGCCCAGGCCGGCGAGGAATTTCAGGACGAGGCCGGTGAAGGTCGTCCGGAGCAGCAGGGCATGAGCCCGGATAACAACGGATGGGACAACGCGTTGCGCGACGAAGCCCTTGTGCCGGAAGACGCGGGAGCCGCTGTGGACCAGGCCGAGGCAGACGCCGAGGCGCGCCTCAAGGCCGAGGTTGAGGAGCTGCGCCTGCGTGCCGCTGCGGAAATGGAAAATTTCAAAAAGCGTCTTACCCGGGAACATCAGGAACAGATGCGCTACGCGGCCGAAAACGTGCTCAGCGATCTGTTGCCCACTCTGGACAATCTGGACCTGGCCCTGCAATACGGCAGCAAGCATGAAGCCTGCAAGGACATGCTTCAGGGCGTGGCCATGACCCGCAAGTTGCTGCGGGAGGCGGTGACCAAGCACGGTCTGACGCCGCTGGGCGAAGAGGGCGAGGAATTCAGCCCGGAAGTGCATGAAGCCGTGGGCTTTGAAGCCCGGCCGGACCTTGCTCCCGGCGTTGTGGCCCGCGTGCTCCAGCGAGGCTACAAGCTGGGCGACCGACTGCTGCGCCCGGCCAAGGTGATGATCAATCAGTAAGAACCAGTAAGAACGGCCCGCCCCGGCACGCCGACAAGCGCTGATCTGGTCAGCACGGGCGGAAATCCGGGGCGCAATGCGGTTGTTATCCAGAAAATGCCCGGCGCGGCCGGGCTTTTCTGTGTTATGCACGGCCTGGAAAAAGTGCGGAAAGGCAGCGAGCTAGAGCAGTTCACGCATGAAATGCGCCAACTGTTCTACAAGGATTTGTCTGCGAATCCTTGTCACGAAATGCGAGCAGGAGGGCTTTGCTCGCCGTAAGCGAACATTTTGTTAAATGCTCTAAAGATCAGCGTGCGGATGCGCCCGTGTGCTGCATTTTGCGTTCATTCCCCGCAATTGCGGCATAGTTTTTTTTCAAAAAAGAGATGTCCCGCGTGGGCAATCAATCCGCCGACCTTCATGCTGGCAGTCCCTGCCAGTTCAAACCCCAGCTTCCTGTATAAGGAAACAGCGGGAATGTTTTGTGAGCCTGTATCCAGTCTGACTGCCTCGCATGAACGCTGTTTGGCTGTTTCCAGCGCATAATTCACAAGTGACGAGCCAATGCCTTTTCCTGCCATGCCGGGGCGTACAAGAACCAGATGGATGACCATCACTTTTTCGTCTGCCGCCCGACTGGGCCAGTCTATTTTTCCATATTCATCCGGCTGCCGCGTATCGGCAATGATGCTGCCCGCCAGAATATTGCTCTCTTCGCATACAAATAAGGCCCCGGCCAGCAACGCTCTCTTCGCGTCTTCTATTGTTGGATAAACCCCCTCCTGAAAGACGGTAAATGCGCCGTGTTCTCTTTCATGTAAAAAATGCTCCTGATATCCTTCTTCTATATGGTCCAGATCCGCGGCGACTGCCTGTCTCAGCATTTTGTTCTCCTCTTGAAAAACAAGCTGGAGAAGCCGATGACCGCCCTGTTCATCAGCTTTACCGGCGTCGGTATATCCACATTGAAGCAGACAGCAACGGCTCAAACCACAAGTATTTTTTCTTACGCGGGAGCATTGGCGCACTTGCTTGCGTCATCCTGATCGGAATAGCGCTCCGCAATGTCCCGGAACCGGTTCTGGATAGCCGCGAAGGCGTCCACCACATCCGGAGCGAACTGCGTGCCGCGCCCGGCCAGGATGATTTTAGCGGCCATCTCATGATTCATGGGGGGCTTGTAGACGCGCTGACTGCGCAGGGCGTCGTAGACGTCGGCCACGCTCATCAGCCGGGCCGAAAGGGGAATCTCATCGCCTTTGAGCCCGCGCGGGTAGCCCTTGCCGTCCCAGCGTTCATGATGGCAATAGGCGATATCGCTGGCAACCCGCAAAAAGGAATTGCCGCCCAGCACCTGTTCGGCCGAAGCCAGCACCGCGCGTCCGCGTACGGTATGCTCCTTCATGGCCTCGTACTCTTCGTCCGTGAGTGGTCCCGGCTTTTGCAGCACGGCGTCGGCAATGGCCACCTTGCCCACGTCGTGCAGAGGCGCGGACAGATAGAGCCAGGAAATGGCGTCCGCATCAAGACGGTCCGCGTATTGGGGCAGAGTAGCCATATATTCGGCCAGGGCCCGGACGTAATTCTGGGTGCGTTTGATGTGCGCGCCGGTTTCCGGGTCGCGCCATTCGGCCAGGCTGGCCATGGCGTGAATAGTGGCTTCCTGGGTCAGGGCCAGCTGCCGGGTGCGTTCGTCCACCAGTTCCTTGAGATGGTCGCGATAGCGTTTGAATTCCAGCTGGTTGGCCACGCGGCTGCGCACCAGCGAAGCCTGAAAGGGCTTTTTGATATAATCCTGCGCGCCCAGGGAAAGGCCCTCGGCCTCGTCGATCTCCTCGTTCTGGGCCGTGATGAACATGACCGGGATGTCGCGGGTGCGCGCCGACTCCTTGAGTCGGCGGCAGACTTCATAGCCGTTCATGCCGGGCATGATTACGTCCAGCAGGATAAGATCCGGCGTGGGCTTGCCATCGGCCAGACGCAGGGCGTCCCGGCCGTTTTTGGCAAACATGATGGTATAGTCCCCGCGCAGGCTTTCACTCAGAATGCGCAGGTTTTCCGGCGCGTCGTCCACGATCAGCACGCGACTGGGCGCGGGAGCGGCGTCGGAAACAACGGCGCTCATGACCTTTTCCCGCGCATCAGCGGCGGCAGTTTTTCGGCCAGATAGTCCGCCATACGGCGTACCAGACGGCTTTCCGCGCCTACCAGCAGGTCGTAGGTTTTGCCCCGCACCATTTCCTGGGAGGCGTAAATGCCTCGGCCGAGGATGGCGTTGTCCCTGTTCCGGAGCGTCCAGCGCGTCTCCAGCACGGCCTTGTCGTCAAAATTGCCGTCCAGGCGCTGCACGTCCAGCAACAGGGTGAAATCACCGCTGCTTTCGTCACCGGAGGGCAGCACATTGATGCCTTCGGCCAGCAGCGGCGGGGTCAGCACCTCCTGGGTGACGCGGCGCACGCCGTTGCTGACGGGTTCGGCCCAGGCGTGGAACTGGGCCACGATCACCTGGGTCTGGCCGTCCACGCGGCTGACAATGCCGCTGCGGTCCAGGTACTCCGGCACGCAGACCTGGGCCACGCGCAGACTTTTGGCGGGCAGGCCGTCGGCCTGCACCGGCCCCAGCGAGCTCTCCAGCAGATAATAGTTGGTGGGCGTGCTGCGGCCGCAGGCGGTCAGCAGGGTCAGCAACGCGGCCAGAAGAAAGATACGGCGTGACATCAGCGTGTTCCTTTTCTGCCCTTGAGCAGGGCTTCCGGGTTGCGTTCAAGAAGGTCCGCGAGGTCGCGCAGCGCGCGGGCCGCTGCGGTGCTTTCCTTGAGCAGGCGGCGCAGATCGTTCATGGCGGGCGAGTCGCGTCCCAGCATATCCTGGGCCGAGCCCGAAACCCTGCGCAACTGGTCGGCGGCCTGGGCCATGTTGGTCATGGCCTCGCGGAAGGCCACCAGCGCGCCGGGCAGTTCCTGGCGCACGGCACGGGCCGCGCCGTCGATTTGCTGCAAAGCGCTGTCCGCCGCATTGCGCAGGGGGCTGTCCTTGAGTATGCGCTGCGCCTCGGCAAAGGTGCCGGCAAAGGAGGCGATGCCTTCCTTGAGCTTGCCGTCGGCCAGGGCCTGGGCCAGATCTTCCAGAATGGAATCCAGCGAATGAACCATCTGTTCCAGAGGCAGTTTGGCCAGGGTGCGCTGGAGCGTATCAATGGGCGAGGGAATGGTGGGAATTTCAAGATCCGGCGTGGAGGAGCGGAAATTGGCCGGGGTGTCCGGGTGGAAATCCAGCTCGATGCGGTACTGGCCGGTGATCAGACTTTGCAGTTGCAGGCGGGCGCGCAGGCCGCGCTGGACCATGCGGCGGATGATCTCCTGCTGGAAGGCCTCGGAAATGCCTCTGCCCCCGGCGCGCACAATGCTTTTTTCGTCAATGCGGATGTGCACCGGGATGGTCACGTTGGAGTCGCGCGAGTTGGCTACCAGGCTGATCTGGGTGACGCTGCCCATGGGCACGCCGCGGAAGACCACGGGCGCGCCGATGGAAAGGCCGCTCACCGAGCCGTCAAAATAGAGCACGTACTCGACGTCGTTGCTGAACAGGCGCCCCCCGGCCAGCAGAACCAGGCCCAGGGCAAAGAGACCGATGCCGCCCAGCACAAAGGCGCCCACCATGGTTTTGTATGCTTGTGAAGTCATTCTGACGTATCCTTGTCGGGCGTGGCTGCCCCGGCGTCGTCACGGGCGGAGTCCTCTCCGCGGCGTCCGCCGCCTCTGGTCAGGAAGAGCAGGGCCCGCTTCTCGGTATGGGGATCGCGCACCAACTCGTTGGGATTGCCTCTGGCCGTGACCGAACGGGTCTGCGCGTCTAGAAAAATGCTGTTGCTGGCAATGGCGAAAATGCTGGCCAGTTCGTGGGAGACGATAACAAAAGTGGTGCCCAGCGTGTCCCGCAATTCCAGAATCAGATCGTCCAGCAGATGGGAGCTGACCGGGTCCAGACCGGCCGAGGGCTCGTCCAGAAAGAGGATCTGGGGATCCAGGGCCAGGGCGCGGGCCAGACCTGCGCGCTTGCGCATGCCGCCGCTGATTTCCGAGGGATAATAATCCTCAAATCCGGCCAGCCCGGCCAGGGCCAGCTTGAGCGAGGCCTGTTCGCGGATTTCCTCATCGTCCAGATCCGTATACTGCTGCAGGGGCAGGCCCACGTTTTCGGCCAGGGTCATGGAACTCCATAGCGCCCCGCCCTGGAAGAGCACGCCCGCGTGGCGCATGATTTTCCGGCGCACATTCTCGCCGCCGCCCCAGAAATCAGTGCCTCCGTAAAGCACCTGCCCGGCCTGGGGGGGCTTGAGCCCCATGAGCACCCGCAGCAGCGTGCTTTTGCCGCATCCCGAGCCGCCCATGATGAAAAAAACGTCTCCGGCGCGCACGTCGAATTCCACATTGCGCATGAGCACAAAGGAGCCGTAGCCCACCTGCAGGCCGCGCACGCTGATCCGGATCTCGCGTTCGTCCGGCCCGGCTCCGCCCGCCGTTCTGGTTTTGTCTTTGTCCATGCTCATGCCCATGCTCATGTCAGACGCCCAGGACGTTGCAGATGACGGTGATGGCGGCCGTGGCCACGATGATGCCCACAATGGAATGAACCACCGCCGTGGTGGTGGCCTGGCCCACGGCCTGGGCGCTGCGGCCGCAGCGCATGCCCTGGTAACAGCCGGCCACGGCGATGACCACCCCGAAAACCGTACCGTAAACCAGGCCGATGATCACATGCTTGAAGGGCACCATCTGGGTGGTGGCGTTGAAGTATTCCATGGGGTTGAGATCCAGCATCATGACACCCACCAGATAGCCGCCCAGCACGCCCATGAGGTCGGCGTAGAGCGTCAGCAGGGGCACCATGGCCGTGAGCGCCAGCACGCGCGGCAGCACCAGAAAGTCCACGGGCGAGATGCCCAGAGTCGCCAGGGCGTCCACCTCTTCGTTGACCTGCATGGTGCCGATAAGGGCGGCGTAGGCCGCGCCCACCCGGCCCGACATGACCACGCCCACCATCACCGCGCCCATGACCCGCAGCATGCCGATGCCCACCAGGCCCGCCACATAGATCTGCGCGCCGAACTGGGTCAGCTGCACCGCGCCCACAAAGGCCAGAATCAGGCCGAAGAGCATGCTGGTGACGGAGATGATGGGCAGGGCCTGCACCCCGCATTCATACATGGCGGCCACGAAATCCTGGCTGCGCATCTTGGCTCGGCCCAGAAAAAGCCGCCAGATGGAGAGCGTCACCTCGCCGCAGAAGCTGAGAAAGTCCCCGATCTTGGGCGGCAGGCTCAGGGCCGCGTCCCCCAGGCCGGACAAAAACGTCGCGTCGCTTTTTTTGCGGGCCGCGCCTTCCTGCGCGGGAACGGCGAAGGCCATGTGCAGCAGGCGTTCCAGGCCTTCGGGCAGGGCCAGATCCACATCCAGCTTGCGGGCGCGCGCGGCCTTGACCATCTGCACCAGAAAGACCAGCAGGCTGGTGTCCCACTGGCCCAGATCATCTGCTTCCAGGCGCAATTCATGCACGCGCCGGTCCGCAATGCCGGCCAGGGCCGCGTCGGCTTCCTCAGGCCAGGGCTCTTCCATATTCCAGCGGCCGCCCACGCTTACGAGCCAGAGCGGCCCCCGGGCCGAAGCTGTCACTTGCGGACTTGTTTCCATCCCTATATTATACCCGCAGCATGTCTTCTCCGCAAGCGGCGACGCCGACCGGGCCGCGCAACCCTCAACCCCTACTGCCATGTCACTGAAAGAACGTCTGGGCCTAGCCTCTGATCCCATATTTCTGATGGACGGTTCCGCCTTCATTTACCGCGGCTTTTTCGCCAATAAAAATATGCAGCGTTCCGACGGGTTCCCCACCAACGCCCTGGTGGTGGTGACCCGCGTGCTGTTGCGCATTCTGCGCGAGGAGCGGCCCCGTCATTTCGTCTTCGTCAAGGACGGCAAGGGCAAAAATTTTCGTCACGACATCTTTCCGCTGTACAAGGCCAACCGCGACGCCATGCCCGAGGATCTGGCCCGACAGATCGAGCCCATCCTGCGCATGGTGCACGCCCTGGGCCTCAAGCTGGAAGTCTCCGAGGGCTGCGAGGCCGATGACTGCATCGCCTCCCTGGCGGCCCGCTTTTCTTCCGGGCACCCGGTGGTCATCGTCAGCGGCGACAAGGATCTGAAACAATGCCTGGGTCCCAACGTCTATATGTGGGATCCGGCGGCGCGCGAGGAAAAGCTCCTCAACGAAGCCGAATTCCGGGCCGAGAGCGGGGTCAGCCCGGCCCAGTGGCCCGACGTGCAGGCCCTGGTGGGCGACGCCAGCGACAATATTCCCGGCGTGCCGGGCATCGGCCCCAAGACCGCGCGCCAGATCTTCGAGATCTGCCCCAGTCTGGAGGACATCCGGGACCATTTCGTCCTGCTGCCGCCCAAAATTCAGGACAAGATGCGCGGCCATCTGGAGGATATGTTCATCTGGCGTGAGCTGACCACCTTGTCGCTCAGAGCCTGCGAAAGCCTGACCCTGGGCGACCTGGAGGTACGGCCGCTGAATGTGCCGGAATGCCGGGCTCTGGCCGAGGAATTCGAACTTTTTGCCCTGCGCCGGGAAATGGCCTCGCTGCTGCGTCGCCAGAGCGAGGAGGAAACGGCCGCGCCCCCGCGTCCGGCCGCGCGGACAGAGGATGCCGTGTCCGGAGCCGAGGGGGCCGCCGCGCGGAAGGCCGGTGCGCAAAGCGTTGCGTCCGCTGCGGCGTCATCCGGCGGCGCCTCGCGGCCCCAGACCCGCACGGGCGCGCAGATGAGCCTGCTGGATGCCGTTGAAGAGCCTCTGGCCCCGGAACTCTCGGATGTTTCCGCCCTGCCGGACTGCGCGGGCCGCCATGTGGCCCTGATCTGGCCGCAGGGCCCCAATCAGCCGCCGCATCTGGCCGTGGGCGACCCGCTGCCCGAGACGACGGAGCCGGCGGAATACTGCTGGACCGGGCGCATGGACATGCTCTGCGCTTGGCTGCAATCGGCCCGGCGTCTGGTGGTGGCCGACCTCAAGGCCCTGCTG
Source organism: Desulfovibrio sp. (assembly GCF_018379785.1). Lineage (GTDB taxonomy): Bacteria > Desulfobacterota > Desulfovibrionia > Desulfovibrionales > Desulfovibrionaceae > Desulfovibrio. Next base: position 26,122 of record NZ_JAGZUV010000025.1, on the reverse strand, counting down.
ACCGCCGCGCCCTGTTGGCGCAATCTGCCTCTGGGCGAAACGCCGCCGCGCTGTTTCGACCTGGGCTTGGCCGCCTATCTGCTCAATCCCGAGGAAAGCGATTACGGCTGGCCCCGCTTGGCCGCGCGCTGGGGGGCGGCTCTGAAACCCGAGGGCGGGGGTCCGGCCCGGCTGGCTCTGGCTATGGCCGAAGCCCTGGAGGATCGTTTGGTCCGCGACGGGCTGCGCGAGCTTTACAACACGCTGGAACTGCCCCTCACCCCGGTGCTCGCCGAAATGGAAGGGCGCGGGGTGGCTATCGACGCCGCCGCGTTCCAGGCTTTTCTCTCCGATGTGCAGCACGAACTGGACCGCCTTACCGCCGAGGTCTACGCGGCGGCGGGCACGACCTTCAACATCCGTTCGGCCCAGCAACTGGGCGATGTGCTCTTCAAGACCCTGAATCTGCCCTCGCCGCGCAAAACCAAGGGCGGGCAGGCCTCCACCAGCCAGCAGACCCTGGAAAAACTGGCCGGACGCCATGCTGTGGTGGACAGCATTCTGCAATTCCGCAAGCTGGAGAAGATGCGTTCCACCTATCTGGACCCGCTGCCGCGTCTGATGGACGGGCAGGGACGCATCCACACCACCTTCAATCAGAAGGCCACGGCCACAGGGCGGTTGTCCTCCAGTAATCCCAACTTGCAGAATATTCCCGTGCGCGGCCCGCTGGGCAAGCGCATGCGGGCCTGCTTCATCGCCGGGCCGGGCCGCACCCTGGTTTCCGCCGACTATTCCCAGGTGGAACTGCGCGTGCTGGCCCACATGTCCCAGGACGCGGCCCTGCTGGACGCCTTCCGCCAGGGCGAGGACATTCACGCCCGCACCGCGGCCCTGATCTACGACCTGCAGGCCGATGAGGTCAGCCCGGACCAGCGCCGCAATGCCAAGACCATCAACTTCGGCCTGATCTACGGCATGGGCGCGCAGAAGCTGGGCCAGGAACTCAAGATCAGCACCGCCGAGGCCAAGGAGTTCATTGCCCGCTATTTTGAGCGGCTCACGGGCCTCAAGGCCTTTTACGAAAGCGTGGAAGCCACGGCCAAGCGCCAGGGCTACGTGACCACCCTGGGCGGCCGCCGCCGTCTGCTGCCCGACATCCTTTCGGCCAACGGCCAGGCTTTTGCCCTGGCCCGGCGGCAGGCCATCAATACGGTCATCCAGGGATCGGCCGCGGACATCATCAAACTGGCCATGCTGGCCGTGGCCCACGATGCGGAACTGCGGCGCATGGATGCCCGCCTTCTCTTGCAGGTGCACGACGAACTGCTGCTGGAAGCGCCCGAAGCCACGGCCGAAGCGGCCGGTGCGCGGGTGGCCGCCCTGATGAGTTCAGTGGCTCCGGGCGGCGAAACGCTTTCCGTGCCCCTGGTGGTGGACTGGGGGGTGGGGCATGATTGGGGCACCGCCCACTAGGCAACCCGCGCAAAGCGGTTCTTTTGCCTTCGAGCTTCGTCAAACGGCGTTTTTTACTTCGGTCGAGTACGTTAGAGTACACTCCGCTCCGTAAAAAACTTGTTTTCCTCGCTGGAAGAACAAAATTCCCTGCTTTGCGTGGATTGCCCACGGCCTGCGAAGAAATCCGTCCCGTTTTTTTCTTGCCAAAAGACAAAATGCATCTTGGGAGAGGCAAAGCCTGAACCAGCACTTGGGAAAACATTTTTTGTAACTGTATGGAAACCGAGTTCCTTGCCCGTATCAACGCCCTGGCCCGCGTGCCGGAGCATTCCCTGCCGCTCATGCTGGCCATGTCGCGGGGCGCGCCCTTTTGCGTGGGGCCGTATCTTTTCCTGGCCGCCGAGGACTGGCTCATGGCCGTGGCCTATCCCCTGCGCGGCAAATACAGCCATACGGCCTTTGAGGCGGCCCTGGACGAAGCCCTGGAAAAAAGCGGGGCCGCGAGCTGCTGGGCCGTGGGCCCGGATCTGCCGCCGCGTCTGCATTCTCATATTGTCGATCGCGACCGTTACTATCTGCTTTCGGCGCGGGCCGAGCCCCCGGCCCGGCTGCGCGGCGTGTTGCGCCGCGCGGCGGCCGCGCTGCGGGTGGAGGAGGGCCGCGAGTTCACTTCTGCCCATCGGCGGCTCTGGGCGGAATTCATGGGGCGCGCGGACCGGAAAGAGGCCAGGCCGCTGGCCCCGCACGTGCGCGAACTGTACGCCCGCACTCCCGAAGCCCTGGCCGAAGCCGGCGGCGCGCTGTGCCTGCTCAACGCCTGGGATCAGGAAGGCCGTCTGGCCGCCTGCCTGCTGCTGGACGACGCGCCGGAAAAATTCTGCTCCTATGTGCTCGGCGCGCATTCCCGCGCGCAATATACGCCCCACGCGGCGGACCTGCTGTTCGCGGCCATGCTGGAAAAGGCCCGCCGGGCGGGCAAGCGCTACGTGCACCTGGGCCTGGGCGTCAATGAAGGTATTTTGCGCTTCAAGCGCAAATGGGGCGGCAGGCCCTATCTGCCCTATGTCATGGCCGCCTGGGAGGGAAAACCGCGTGCCGCGCATACCGATACGGCCCGCGCGTTGACCCTGGCCCTGCTGCGCGCCGCCGCCGCGCCGTCGCCGTCGTTGCCGTCGCCGGAGAACGCGCGGCCCGATCAGCGCCCCTTTGCCATGCTCTGGGAAGTGGAAAAAAACGGCAGAGTGTCCTGGCTTGGCGGTACGGCCCACTTCTTCTGCTATTCCTTTGAGACGTCCTTTATCCGCCTGTTCCGCAAGGTAGACAACGTGCTGTTTGAAGGCCCGCTGGACGAGGACGCCCTGGCCGCCGTGGATCAGGCGGGCAAACGATTGCCGCCGGAGCACAAGCCGCTGCTGGAAATGCTCCGCGAGGAGGAAATCCGCCGTCTGGAACGGGTGGTGCGCGGCCCGGAGGGCTCGCTGGTCCGCTGGCTGGGCATGGAAGCCGCGCGCAAGGCGGACGTGCGCTGGCTGTTGCGCCATGCCCGGCCCTGGTGCGCCTTTTTCTCTCTCTGGACCGCCTTTCTGGAACGGCAGGGCTGGTGCGGCTCCGTGGATATGGAGGCCTGGCGCATCGCCCACGACATGGGCAGAAACGTGGTCGGCATGGAAAATCTGGAAGAACAGCTGGCCTCGCTGGAGTCGGTGCCCGTGGAGCGGGTGCTGCGTTTTTTCCGGGCCTGCGACGGCTGGAAAGCCCAGTCCCGCCGGAACATGCGCGCCTATCTGGCCGGGGATCTTGAGCGGATGATGGGTTCCAGCGCGGAATTCCCCACCCGCACGGAATATGTGGTCACTGTCCGCGACCAACGCTTCCGGGAGCGCATGCGGCCGTATCTGGAAGAAGGCCGGTGCGCGGTTTTCGTGGGCGCGGCTCATCTGGTCAATCTGCGTCGCATGCTGGCGGAAGACGGCTTCCGGGTGCGCCGTTGCCTGCCCGGCCTCGGGCACAAACTGCGCGCGCTCTGGCGCGGGGATGAGGAGGTGCGCTGGTGACGCCGTTCGGGGACGCAAAAAATCCGGCGCGCGGCCTGCCCGGAGGACTGGCCCGTGTGACGGCGCAGGCCGTGACGCCGGAACAGCTTCTGCCCTATGTGGGGGCCGTGTCCGGTCTGCGGCCCCGCCTGTTCGGCGACTGTGTGGGGCACACGGGCGAAGGCGAGGTGGTGCTTATGGGCTATCCGCTGCATGACCCGCGCGATACGGCGGCCGTGGACGCGGCCGTGCGTGAAGCCCTGACCCTGCCCCGGCTGTCCCGAATTACGGTGCTGGCCGCCGCGCGCCCGGCCGCCGCGCCGCCCGGGGCCGAGAGCCGGGAAGACGCCTACTGGTCCCTGCCTCTGCCTGTACCCCCTGTGGGCCAGAAGCTGCAAAACATGTTGCGCCGGGCCGCGCGGGACATCACGGTGGAGCAGAGCGGCGGCCCGGACTGCTGGACAGCGGAGCACGCGGCCCTGGTGGAAGATTTCTGCCGCGCCCATGCTCTGGAGCCGGGCAGCGTGCACATTTTCCGGCATCTGGACGCGTATCTGGCCGCCGCGCCGCAGGCCCGTCTGTTTTCCGCCCGCCGCCGGGACGGCGGCCTGGCCGGATGTGCCATCGGCGATTACTCGTCCTTTTCCACCGCGTTTTATATGTTCGCCTTTCGCCGTCCGGACGCGCCGCCGGGCACGGCGGACGCGCTGCTGGCGGCCCTGGCGGCCGAAGCGGAGACGCGCGGGCACGGCCTGCTCAATCTGGGTCTGGGCATTCATCCGGGCGTGGCCTTTTTCAAGAAAAAATGGGGGGCAAGCCTTTTTCTGCCCTGTGTGGAAACCGGCTGGTCCGTGCGGGCGGCAAAAAAAGGCTGGCTGGCGCGGCTGCTGGGACGCTGATTACGGAGGGGCTTGTGATGACCGGGAATGATCCGCTGCGAAATCCGGCCTTCCGCGCGCCCGGTCTGGGCGAACGCCTGCGGGAATTGCTGCTGGGCGAACATCGCCCTCTGGACTGCGTGCAGGTGGAAGTGACCTCGTGCTGCGCCGGGCGCTGCGTCTATTGTCCGCATACCACCCAGGCCGCCGTCTGGCGGTCGCGCCACATGCCGGATGCTGTTTTCGCGGCCCTCTGGCCCTTGTTGCGCCGCTCGGGCCGGGCGCATCTCCAGGGTTGGGGAGAACCCCTGCTGCATCCGCGTTTTTTCGATTTCGCGGCCCTGGCCCGCAAGGCGGGCTGCCAGGTGTCCAGCACCTCCTGCGGCCTGTGCATGGATGCGGACCTGGCCGCGCGCATTGTGCAAAGCGGCATGGACATGCTGGCTTTTTCTCTGGCGGGCACGGACGCGGCCTCCAATGCGGCGCGGTCCGGCGTGCCCTTTGAGCGGGTCTGCGAGGCCGTCCGCCTGGTCCGGGCCGCTCAGCATGCTTCGGCCGAGCGGAAGGAGACGGGCCTGGAAATTCATCTGGCCTATCTGCTGCTGGCCGACAGAATAGACGCCGCGGCCGGGCTGCCCCGGCTGATGGCCGAGCTGGACGTGCGCACGGCCGTGATCAGTACGCTGGACTATATCGCCGCGCCGGAACAGGCCGCCCTCGCCTTTGCGCCGGAAGAGACGGACAAGATTGCCCGCGCCCGTGCCGTGCTGGAGCGCGCCGCCGCGCAGGCGGCGGAGGACGGGAGGGAAATCTATTACGCCCTGCCGGGCCCCCGGCCTTTGGCGGACGCCGGAGGCTGTCGCGAAAACGTGGCCCGCAGCCTGTACGTGGACGCCGACGGCGCGCTTTCGCCCTGCGTCTACCTCAATGTGCCCGCTGACCGGGACGAGCCGCGCCGCCGGGTCTTCGGCAACGTTCTTGACGACGATCCCTGGGCGGTGTGGAACAGCGAAGCGTTCGGCGAGTTTCGCGCCGCGCTGGCGCACAACGCGCCGGACGCCTGCTGTCTGGCCTGTCCCAAGCGTTTTGAGGCTTAAGGAGGCACTGACTAATGGTCTTTTTGCCCTCTGCCTGTGTCCGGCTCACTTCGTGCGGAGATCGGATCTGTTTGAATATACTCCCTTCACCCGGGATTCGACGCCTTGGCAGAGAATAAAAATCTTCATTAATCAGAGCTTCCTCAGTGCATTTCAAGGTGGGACTAAACCCCTAAACCGTTCTGTCACCGGCTGCCGCCGTCTTTTGCACGGCCAGCCAGCGCGCGTGTTCGGTCCGATAGCTGAAATCGCGGGACGGATGATGGCACTCCCATATCAGGGTATGCGGATGGGCGGCATAGACGTAGACCGGCAGGGAGGCTTCCAGCGTGGTCAGTCCTTCCCGAGGCAGCCAGCCGTTCTTCAGCAAAGCCTGCCCCCAGACAATGAGATAATCGGGCGCAAGAATATCCAGAAGGGCGGAAAAGGCTTCCCGGCCCCGGCGGATGTCCTCCGGCGTGTGCTCGTCGCCGGGGTTGGTCTTGATCCTTTGAAAAAAGACGGCATAGGCCAGCTTCTGCCAGCAGCGTTCCGGCGCGCCGTATTCCCGGCCGCCGAGCATGGCTTCAATATTGCGGATGTAGCGAATCCAGTGGTCGCCCTTCATGCCCCTGGCGCTTTCGTCCAATGCTGTGCGCACCACGGAACGGACGAAGCTCCGGTTCTGTCCCGCCGGGGCCGGGCCGTGGGCCGCTTCGCCCAGCATGGCGATCCGTGGCGCGGCAACGCCGTATTCCGGGCCTGTATAAGGAAAAAAGTGGAGCGCGGACTGCGCCTGCAGGCGCGCTTCCATGGTTTTCAGTGTGGTCATGGCGAAACTCCTTCTCCTCCATATAAGTCCTGGCGGGGAGGGAGCAACGGCGCGAAAGGGAATCGAATCAGGAACCGGCGGGCCGCTGTTGGCGCAGAATGATCCGCAGGGTGTCTGCCTCCGGTCCGGCTCGTCCCTGAAGGGCCTGTTCCAGGCGGGCGCGCACCACGGCATGGCGCGGGGCCAGTTCGTAGAGCGAGGCGGCCGCGGCCGCGCAGACCGGAAAGGACGCTTCGTTCTGGCGCCCCCCGGCATTGAGCCGGGCATAGCGCAGGGCGGCATTGATGATGGCGTCCAGATAACCGGCCTTGCCCGAAGCCAGGAAGGCCGCCCAGTACATCTGCAGGACCGATTTCTCGGCATAGATGTCCCAGCGGGCCAGCGACGTGGGGCTGCTTTGAATCTGGGCCAGCAGCGGGGCGTCATCCGGGCCGAGCAGTTCGCCCAGCAGGGCCGTTTCATCGGGCAGTCCGGCCAGATGCGCCACCCAGGCCAGGGTACGCCTGCCGTCCTGGCTCAGACCGGCCTGCGGCGGCAGAAGCAAACGGCGCGCGGACGGATCGTCGCGCAACACCTCGGCCAGAAAAGCGGCCACCATCAACCGTTTTTCCCCTTGAGCCAGGACGCCCTGGCCGTCAAAAGAGCGCAGAATGCCGGGCAGCACTTCGGGACGTTTGTTCTGGTAGTAAAATTCCATGTCCCGGGCATACAGGGGCAGGCTTTTGGAAACGGAAAGGGCGCCCGCCGGACGGGGCGGCAGGAGGCAGAGCGCAGCCAGCAGAAGCGCCGCCAGCGGCGGAAGCAAACGGCGGGTGGTTCTGTTCATGACTGCCATGGCGGAGTGGATATCTTAAAGAATTTTACTTTGAAATTTTACAAAGTTCAAAGTTAATCTGCTCTAGTGTCGCGTCAAGCGACACATGTCGCAAACCCGCGAGAAGTTGCGCGCCGCCGCAGGCGGCGTAAACACAGCAAAAGCCGCGTTTTTTTGCTGTGTGATATTCACGCCGAACCGACAGGTGAGGCGTGACATTTCCCTAGTCGAAGTCGGCCAGCAGCGCGCCCAGATGCAGGCATTCCAGCGGGCTTTCACAAAGTTTGGCCTTGAGCCGGGCCTGGGCCTCCTGCAAATGCGGCGAGGAAACTCCGTTGCGGATGGAGCTGTGCGCCTCCAGAAAGGCGGCCAGCCAGTCGCAGATTTTGAGCATCTGGCCGTCCTTGGGGTCCAGGGCGTCGGCGTTGCAACTACGCTGGAGGGTCTCAAAACCGTCCACTGTGATGATATTGCCGCCTACCCGGTGGCATTCCTGAAATTCCGAGCCCACGCTCAGGCCCAGATAGTAGGAAATCCGTTCCACCAGGGGCGCGAAGCCCTCGTCGCGCAAGGGGCGGAAAATGCGCCGCTCCAGTTCCGCTTCCTCGTATTCTTTGAGGATCAGGGGCAGGCTGGCCACGGACTGCTTGACCGGGGAAATGATGTCGCGGGTCAACAGTTCGGGCAGGTCGTGGAACAGGCCGCAGAAGAAATTGTTGTTGGCTCTGGCCGTGCAGGCGTCCACCGAAAGGCTGAAGAAATAGGCGAACGTCGCCACAATAAACATGTGCCCGAGCACCGAAGTGGCCGGAATGCGCGGGGCCTGGGTCCAGCGGATCTGAAAGCGCAGCTGTCCGCAGAGATTGGCAAGGCGGGCCAGGGCGGTATTGGGCGTGAGGATGGCCTCCATCCCCTCCAGATCACGGAAGGTATCCAGGCGCTCCACAAAGGAGTTGTCGATGTCGTCCATTTCATCGTCAAAGCCGTTGAGCGGCTTGATGAGATGGAATTCCCATTGCGAGGCATAGAGATGGGCCGCGGTGAGGATGCGCCGGGCCGGGCCGCTCTCGTCGCCCGTGAGGTGCCAGGCGCGCATCCGTTTCCAGAAGTCTCCCAGCGGGGAGAGCACCGGCTCAAGCCGGGCCAGCACATGTTCGGTGAGCTGGCGGAAGTGGGCGGGATTTTCCTTGATTTTGTAAAAGACCGGCGGCTTGATGTCCGTGATGATCAGGCGATAGAAATAGTCGAACAGACCGCCTTCAATGATGTCGCGCGCCAGGGTCAGACGTTGCCCGTCCGGCAGCGTGCGGGAATTTTCATGCCAGAGCACGCAGGCCAGCAGCATTTTATGGGCCTGCTTGTCGATTTCCAGCAGTTCCGCGGGGCGCAGCTTGTCGTTCCAGCGCAACAGGTACGCGCCGGAAAAGATCAGTTGCAGCAGGCTCTTGCGAATGACCGGCATACGGTATCCTCAATAAAGACGCGCACGGCGGCGGGGCGTGGTGCGGGCCGCCGCCGTGGGTCTTAAAAAGTAATGGCGAAAGTATAGGGGCATGTGCTACAAACCTCAAGCGCTGCGAAGCCGACGGAAAATCGTTGTCAGGCACGGATAGCGCTTGACACGTCCCGGCCTTTGGCGTATCAAATCGACCTTTGCAGTGATCCTGCCGCCACCCCCCGTTAGACGGCGCGACGCTGGACGAATTTTTTTCAGCCTGACGGCTGCCGTATATTTTTTGCTGCTTATTCCAGCAGACCCTGAGGAGTTCATTCTGATGAAGACGTTCAGCCCTACCCCCAAAGACATCGACCGCCAGTGGTTTGTGGTTGATGCCCAGGATCAGGTTCTTGGCCGTCTGGCCAGCCAGATTGCCCATCGCCTGCGCGGCAAGCACAAGCCTGAGTTCGCCCCGCATATGGATAACGGGGATTTCATCGTGGTGGTCAACTGTGAAAAGATCAAGGTGACCGGCGCGAAAATGACCGACAAGAAATACTACCGGCACTCCGGCTGGGTGGGTGGCCTCAAGACCACGACCTTGGGCGATGTGCTGGCCGACAAGCCTTCGCGTGTTCTGACGGCCGCCGTGCGCGGCATGCTGCCCAAGAACCGCCTGGGCCGCGCCATATTGAAGAAACTCAAGGTTTATGCCGGGCCCGAGCATCCGCACATGGCCCAGAATCCCCAGCCGCTGACCCTGCCTTACTAAGGAGTGCACGCCATGAGCGAGAAATTTGAATACGGCACCGGACGCCGCAAGACCGCCACGGCCCGTACCCGCATTTATGCCGGTTCGGGCGGCATCACGGTTAACGGGCGCTCCTTTGAGGAGTATTTCCCCCGCAAGACCCTGCAGATGATCATCCGCCAGCCCCTGGTGCTGGCCAAGCTGGCTGAAAAGCTGGACGTGCGCGTCAATGTGGCCGGCGGCGGCGTGACCGGTCAGGCCGAGGCCGTGCGCCACGGCATTTCCCGCGCCCTTCTGCTTGTGGACCCGGCTCTGCGCCCTGTGCTCAAGAAGGCCGGTTTCCTGACCCGCGACGCCCGCAAGAAGGAACGTAAAAAGTACGGTCTGCGCGCGGCCCGCGCCCGGTACCAGTATTCCAAGCGTTAATCCGCCTTTTATTCCGGAAATCCCTCCTGCCGGGGATTTCCGGAATATATCTGCGCGACAAGCGGGCCGTCCCATGCGGCCCGCTTTTTTTGTAGTTATTGTCCCGCGCGAGGAACCATGATGCCCGGCCATTCCCAAGCATCCGGACCCTATCCGGCACCGGAAGGATCGCCTGTTACGCCTTCCCCCATCGACTACACCTACACCCACGCCGAAACCCTGGCGACCACCGGCTATTTCTCCTGCGAACCGCCGTCCTCCCTAAGTCTGGAGGCGGCCCTGGAACGGCTGGAGGCAACACCCTTGGACGACTTTCTGCACCAGCATCTTCTGCGGGTTCTGAGTAAGAAAAGTCCGGGCGAGCTGCGTTCTCTGGCCGCAACCTGCTATGACGCCGCCGCCGATGTTTTCATCAGACCCGCCCTGGCCGGTCTGCTGCTGGAATGCGCCTTGCTGCTGCCCGCCTGCCGGGAAGTGTGCAATGGCTTTCCCGCCGACGCCGCCGCGCGGCTGGCTCCGGCCAGCCCGACAGTCTACCTGCGGGCCGCGCTTCAATCCGACCGGGAGGCCGCCGCGGCCTGGAGTGCTATGTTCCGCGCCAATATCTGCGGCCATCATCCGCTTCCCCGGCCGGACGAGGCGGACATCCCCCCGCTGTTTTGCCCGCGAGAACTGACGGCAAGAGCCGAGGAACTCGCGTCGCGCGCCGACATCCTGGCCCGGGAGCATGCCCGCCGGAAAGCCGAAGACTGGGAGCCTCGGGAACGGCCTCCGGCCAAGGAAACTTTTTTGCGCGCCCTGGACGCCCTGATGGAGGCGGGCTTCATCGCCGGACCGGAAATGCGGCATGAAGCCTCGCTTTCGCCCATTGCCCTGCTGCGCTCCTGGCAGGTGGACATCAGCGTGCGCAACAGCCGTCTGAACCACAGTCTGCGCGGCCAGGCCACGGCCTATGGCCGGGGGCTTTCGCTGGCCCAGGCCCGCGCCTCTTACGCCATGGAAATCGTGGAGCGGGCCAGCGCCTACGTCAGCGTGGGACCGGGCCAAGCCGGGATTGGCGGCGAAGTGCTGGACCGCAAGCTGCCCCTGTTGTTGATCAAAGCCCGTTATGCGGAGCTCAAAGCGCAGGGAAGGGCAGTGCTTGATCCCGGACTGTTGCCTCTGGAGGCAACTTGTCCGGACGCGCCCCTGTACTGGCTGACGGCCCTTGCCGTGGACGGCGCGGAAGTGCTGGTTCCGGTCCAGGCCGTTTTTCTGTTCTGCAATCTGGACGAGCCGGGCCTCTTTCTGGCCGGGGGCTCCACGGGACTGGCCTCGGGCAACAGCCTGGACGAGGCCAAGGTGGCGGCGATCACGGAGATTCTGGAACGGGACGCCGAGGCCACCACGCCCTTCAGCCGGGCGCGCTGTTTTACCCTCAGAAGCCGCGACCAGCGCATTCAGAGCCTTTTGGAAGACTATGCCGCGCGCGGCATCCGCGTGCAGTTTCAGGACCTCACCACGGAACTGGGCCTGCCCGTATACCAGTGTTTCGTCACGGCTCTTGACGGTACCGTGGCGCGGGCCACCGGCGCCAATCTGAACGGCGCGCGCGCGGCCCTGGCCGCCCTGACCGAAACGCCCTGGCCCTATGTCTGGGCGCGTCCGGCCCCTTTCGGCAAAGCGTCCGGGCCCGGCCTGGCGGCGTTGCCCGAGCGCGTGTTGGAAGATCTGCCGGATTACAGCCTGCCGTCGGCCGAGGCCAATCTGCGCTTGCTGGAAAGCGTGCTGGCCGGGCACGGCAAAAGCCCGCTCTATGTGGATCTGACCCGGACGGATCTGAACCTGCCCGTGGTCCGCGTTCTGATTCCGGGTCTGGAGCTTACCGCGGAATGGGACAGTTTTTCGCGGCCGAGCCTCCGGCTTTTTGCGCGTTATGCGGCCATGTATAAATAACGCGCTGATATCTCCGCTTTTTTTGTGAATTGCGACAAGAGGCCAAGTGGTCTATACTTGTTGTTACATACCTGTCACAGCGGCGGGAGGACTGCCGTTGCGGGCCGCTGAAACGGCCCGTGCAGGACTGTCGTGTCGTAAACCGCACAACCTGGAGGGTTAGGATGAAACTGGGCAAACATCTTGCGGTGCTGGCCGCGCTGACGCTTTCGCTGGGTTTTGGCGCGCAGGCCCCGTCCGCCGCGGACAAGGATCCCATTAAAATCGGCGTGTATCTGCCGCTGACCGGGCAGAACGCCTTCGGCGGCCAGCTGGAGCTGGAAGGCGTGCGCCTGGCCCAGAAGGAAATGCCCACGGTTCTGGACCGTCCCGTGGAGCTTGTGGTGGTGGACAACAAGTCCGACAAGGTGGAAGCGGCCAATGCCGTGAAACGCCTGGTGGAACGCGACAAGGTCGTGGCCCTTATCGGTACCTACGGTTCCTCCTTGGCCATGGCCGGCGCTGAAGTGGCCGAAAAGGCCAAGGTGCCCGGCGTGGGCACCTCCTGCACCAATCCTCTGGTGACCCAGGGCAAGAAATACTATTTCCGCGCCTGCTTCATCGACCCCTATCAGGGCGCTGCCGCAGCCACTTATGCCTATGAAAACCTGGGCCTCAAAAAGGCCGCCGTGCTTATGGACATGACCAACGACTATGCCGTGGGTCTCTCCAGCTTCTTTACCCGCTCCTTCAAGAAGCTGGGCGGCGAAGTGGTGGCAAACCTCAAATACAGCTCCGGCGACCAGGACTTCACGGCCCAGCTCACCGAGCTGATCGCCAAAAAGCCCGACATCGTCTTTATGCCCGCCTACTTCGCCGAAGGCGCCATCATCATGAAGCAGGCCCGCGAACTGGGCGCCACCTTCCGCCTGATGGGCGCTGACGCCATGGACAATCCCGACACCGTCAAGCTGGGCGGCAAGGCCGCGGAAGGCTTTTTGCACACCACCTTCCCCTATGATCCCAAGATGACCAACATGAGCCCCGAGGCCAAGCGCTTCACCGAGGCCTGGAAAAAGGCCTATCCCGACAAGGAAACCAACGTGAACGGCGCTCTGGGCTACAACTGCTACTTCCTGATCGTGGACGCCATCAAGCGCGCCAATTCGGCAGATCCCCAGGCCATCGCCAAGGCCCTGGCCGAAACCAAGAATCTGCCCACCGCTCTGGGCAAGCTCTCCATCAACAAGACCCACGACGCCGAAATGCCCGTGGGCATCATCGAATACAAGAATGGGCAGCGCGTCTATGTGGGCGAAGTGACGCCCAAGTAAACGGTTGCAGTATCTCGGCCCCGCGGCGGCTTGTCGCCGCGGGGCGCTGTCGTCTCTTTTTCCGCTGTGATCGCCGTTGACCCGAAGCCGGACCGCCAGTGCCCGGGCTTCGCGGCACGGCCGCGCCCAGAGGTGGCCCATGAGCCTTGAGATGTTTTTGCAGCACTGTTTCAACGCCCTGACCCTGGGCTCGCTCTATGCGCTGATCGCCATCGGCTACACCATGGTCTACGGCATCCTGCGCCTGATCAACTTCGCCCACGGCGACATCCTGATGGTGGGCGCGTATTTCGTTTTTTTCGGCACCTTCGCCTTCGGCTGGCCCTGGGGCGTGGCCGCCATCATGTCCATTGCCGGGGCGAGCCTGCTGGGCGTGGTCATTGAGCGGGTGGCCTACCGGCCTTTGCGCGACGCTCCGCGCATTTCAGCTCTGATCAGCGCCATTGCGGTGTCTTTTTTCATAGAAAGCCTCGCCGTGGTGGTCTTTACCGGACAGCCCAGGCCCGTGCTCCAGCCGGAGTGGCTGGTTTCGGAATGGCAGGTGGGCGGCCTGCGCATCCTGCGCCTGACGGCCTTCGTGCCGACCATGACCGCCGTGCTGGTGGGCATCTTGCTGTACATCGTCTACCGCACCAAGCCGGGCCTGGCCATGCGGGCCATTTCCAAGGATATTGAGACCACGCGCCTGCTGGGCGTGCGGGTGGACAACATCATTGCCTTCACCTTCTGCATCGGCTCGGCCCTGGCCGCTGCCTCGGGCATCATGTGGGCCCTGCGTTACCCGCAGGTGCATCCCTATATGGGCATCATGCCCGGCCTGAAAGCTTTTATCGCGGCGGTGTTCGGCGGCATCGGCTCCATCCAGGGCGCGGTGATCGGCGGTGTGGCCCTGGGCTTTGTGGAAATCATGACCGTGGCTTTCATGCCCGAGCTTTCCGGCTACCGCGATGCCTTCGCCTTTGTGCTGCTGGTGCTGGTTCTGCTGATCAAACCCACGGGCCTGCTGGGCGAACGCATGGAGGAGAAAATCTGATGCGTCTGAACCGCAGCACCCTCCTGAACATCGTGGCCATGTTCCTGCTGGGCTGTGTGCTCTGGCAGGCGGAAAGCTTTCTGGGCGACTATCAGATCTACATCGCCAAGCTGATCTTCATCAATATCATCCTGGCCCTTTCCCTGAACCTGATTTACGGCTTCACTGGCCTGTTTTCCCTGGGGCAGGCGGGCTTCATCGCCGTGGGGGCCTATGTCTCGGCACTATGCATCCTGCCGCCCGAGCAGAAGGAAATGATGTGGATTCTGGAGCCCATCATCTGGCCTTTCTCCGAATTGTTCACTCCCTTCTGGGCTTCCGTGCTGGCCGGCGGCTTTGTCGCCATGATTTTCGCCTTTTTCATTGCCGTGCCCGTGCTGCGCCTGGGCGACGACTATCTGGGCATCGCCACCCTGGGCTTTGCTGAAATCATCCGCGTGCTCATCGTCAACGCCACGGCCGTGACCAACGGCTCCCTGGGCATCAAGGGCATACCGAGCCACGCCACCCTGCTGGCCTGTTACGGCTGGACGCTGTTTACCCTTGTTGTGCTGGCGCGTCTGGTCTTCAGCAATTTCGGCAACGTGTTGCGCTGCATCCGCGACAATGAAATCGCGGCCAGCGTCATGGGCATCAACGTCTTTCGCTACAAGGTGCTTTCCTTCTGCATCGGGGCCTTTTTCGCGGGAGTGGGCGGCGCGCTGCTGGGCAGCCATCTTTCCACCATCGACCCCAAAATGTTCAACTTTCTGCTGACCTTCAACGTGCTCATGTTCGTGGTGGCCGGCGGCCTGGGTTCCCTGACCGGCAGCATTCTGGGCGCCACGGTTATTACCATCCTGCTGGAATGGCTGCGGGCCATCGAAGAACCCATGAACCTGGGCTTCATCGAACTGCCGGGCATTCCGGGCATGCGCATGGTGGTCTTTTCACTGGTGCTGCTGGCGATCATCCTCTATCGGCGCGAGGGCATCATGGGCACGCGCGAGCTGACCTGGACGAGAATTTTCGCCTTCCTGAGGAGGCATAAGGCATGAGCGGCTTTGTATTGCCCACGCCACCCGACTATGAGGGCGCGCTGCTGCTGGCCCGCGACGTGACCATGCGCTTCGGCGGGGTGACGGCGGTGAGCGAGCTGACCCTGGCCGTCCCCCAGGGGGCCATCGTGGGGATCATCGGCCCCAACGGCGCCGGTAAGACCACGGTATTCAACGTGTTGAGCGGCTTCTACACCCCGCAGGAAGGCGACGTGATTTTCGCGGGCAAGAGCATCAAGGGGCGCAAACCCTATGACATCTGCCGCCTGGGCATGGCCCGCACTTTCCAGAACATCCGGCTCTCGCGGCAGATGACCGTGCTGGAAAACATCATGGTGGGCTGCCATGTGCGCCGCCATTGCCCCTGGTGGATGGCTCCCTTGGGTCTGCCCCGTTTCTACCGCGAAGAGGCGGAGATCGCCCGCAAGGGGCGGCAACTGGCCGAGCGCGTGAATCTGGGCGACCAACTGGACGAAAAGGCGGGCAGCCTGCCTTACGGGGCCCAGCGCCGCCTGGAAATCGCCCGTGCCCTGGCCACCGAGCCGCGCCTTTTGCTCCTGGATGAACCGGCGGCGGGCATGAACCCTCAGGAAAGCCTGGATCTGATGCACTTCATCGGGCACATCCGGGACGAATTCAAGCTGACCATTCTGCTCATTGAACACGACATGAAGGTGGTCATGGGCGTGTGCCAGTATATCTGGGTGATGGAGTACGGCGCGCTGATCGCCCAGGGCGATCCCGAGTCCGTGCGCAACAATCCTGTGGTCATCCGCGCCTACCTGGGTGAGGATGTGGTGGTGCAGCATGCTTGAAATACGTGATCTCCATGTGCGTTACGGCGGCATCCAGGCCGTGCAGGGCGTCAGCCTTTCCATTCCGCGCGGCAGCATCGTGACCCTGATCGGGGCCAACGGCGCGGGCAAAAGCAGCATTATCCGTTCCATCGCCGGTCTGAACAAGACCATCAGCGGCGAAATTCTTTTTACCCGGCATGAGGGCGAGGAGCCGGTGTCCCTCATGGGCCTGAAGCCAGAGGACATGGTGCGCAAAGGGATTTCCCTTTCGCCCGAGGGCCGCCGTATCCTGCCGCATCTGAGCGTGGAGGAAAATCTCTACCTGGGCGCGTATTCCCGCAAGGAAAAGGACGAAATCGCGGCGGATCTGGAATGGGTTTACACCCTTTTCCCGCGCCTCAAGGAGCGTAGCTGGCAGAAGGGGGGCACCCTGTCCGGCGGCGAGCAGCAGATGCTGGCCGTGGGCCGGGCGCTCATGAGCCGTCCGGACCTGCTCATGCTCGACGAGCCCTCGCTGGGCCTTGCGCCCTTGCTGGTGCGCGAAATTTTTGAAATCATCAAACGGATCAACGCGGAAGGCAAAACCGTGCTCCTGGTGGAGCAGAACGCCTTTGCCGCGCTTTCCGTGGCCCATTACGCCTATATCCTGGAGGTGGGCCGGGTTGTGCTGGAAGGCCCGGGCCGGGAGCTGCTGGAAAATCCCAAGGTCAAGGAAGCCTATCTGGGCGGCTGATGTATGGGCGGCGATAGCGGTTCACGCCTGAAATACGGCAACCGCCCTGAGGGGCGCCGGGCTGTTTTTGCTAATGCCGGGAGCGGCGGATACGGAGAATATCCATGAAAGACTTCTGCACCTGCGCGAACAAAACCCGCTCTCTGCATCCTTCCCGGCACGTTCAGGGCTGTTTTCCCTGTATTGAAAAAAATCTGCGCCTCCGGAACATTTCCAATTGCTTTGTAAAGCTGGTCAAAGAGGATGTGGATCTCGACGCATCCTAGACGCTTGAAACGTTCGCGGATGTGATCAGACAAAACAAACAAAATGCCTGAGACGGCGCTTGGACGGCCTCTTGAACATATGCCGCCCATCCCGCACCATGGCTATACCTTCATACATCACAGGAGCTGATTGGCATGGCTGAGAAAAAATACCGGCTTGTGACCCGCAGCGATTTCGACGGCCTTGTCTGTGCCGTTCTGTTAAAAGAAATGGACATGCTGGACAGCATCAAATTCGTCCATCCCAAGGATATGCAGGACGGCAAGGTGGAGATCACCGAAAACGACATCACTACCAACCTGCCGTACAATTCCAAGGCCCATCTGGTCTTCGACCATCATCTTTCGGAAACCCTGCGCCTGGGCGGCGTGCGGCCCGAGAATTACGTCATAGATCCCGAAGCTCCCTCGGCGGCCAGGGTCGTTTATGAATATTTCGGCGGGCGCGAGCGTTTTGTGGGCATCCCGCAGGAAATGATGCGCGCCGTGGACCAGGCCGACTCCGCCCGGTATTCCAGGGAGGACATCCTCGCGCCGGGGGGATGGACCCTGCTCAACTACATCATGGACCCGCGCACGGGCCTGGGGCGCTTCCGCCAGTTCCGGATCAGCAACTACGACCTGATGATGGAGCTTATCGAGCATTGCCGCACCAACCTTATTGAAGACATCCTGCAGTTGCCGGACGTGAAGGAGCGGACGGAGCTCTATTTTGAACAGCAGCCCAGGGCCGCGGAGCAGATCAGACGCTGTTCCTCTGTGCACGGCAAACTGGTGGTGCTGGATCTGCGCGACGAGGATGTCATCTGGTGCACCAACCGCTTCATGATTTACGCGCTCTTCCCGCAGTGCAACATTTCCATGCATGTGCTCTGGGGCCTGAAAAAACAGAATACGGTCTTTGCCGTGGGCAAATCCATTCTGGACCGGTCCAGCACGGTCAATATCGGGCAGGTCATGCTGACCCACGGCGGAGGCGGGCATCTGGCCGCCGGAACCTGCCAGGTGCCCAACGAGCGGGCCGAGGAAGTGCTGCGCGAGCTTGTACCCGCCTTGCAGGGCTGAGCCGGAAAAACCCGGACTGCCCGGTTTTTTGCCGGAAGCTCTTGTTTTTTCCCCGCTTGCCTTGAGCGGCGGCAAAAACTAGTATTCCCGGATGGAATGCGTCATGCCTTCCATCCGGTTTTGTTTTTACAGGCGGCGCGGTCGTGCCCGTTACGGCATTTCATACTTGAGATGCTGTAACGCCGAACACGGTGAGGCGCGTCGCGAAGCGGCGTGGAGTTTGAGATAGCACACATTTCAGACGTAACATACTGTAATGAGCGACCCTCCGGAAGAAATCCGTATCATGCGGAAACAGCCGGAAGACTTGAAACCAGTTTTCAGGAGTTTTCATGCGACATAGTACCCCCTTTCTGACAGCCGCGCTGTTCTGCGCGGCCGCCGTCCTGCTTTCCATCGGTCAGGCCGTCGCCGCCGGGCGCGCCGCCGCTGCCTCTTCCGTTTCGGCGAACGAGGTGCTGACCCGGCTGCCCAACGGGCTCACCGTCTATATTCTCAAGGACACGCGTTTCCCCCTGGTCTGCACCCGCCTGTACGTGCGCACGGGCTCGGCCAACGAAGAGCCGCGCCATGCGGGCATCAGCCATGTGCTTGAACATATGGTCTTCAAGGGCACGGAGCACCGGCCCAAAGGCCAGGTGGCCCGCGAAGTGGAGGCCCTGGGCGGTTATCTCAACGCGGCCACCAGCTTTGACAAAACCTGGTACCTGACCGACATGCCCGCCGCGCACTGGCGCACCGGTATGGACGTGGTCAAGGATATGGCTTTCCAGGCCCGGCTTGATCCCAAGGAACTGGAAGCCGAGAAAAACGTGGTCATTTCCGAGCTCCAGCGCGGCGAGGATTCGCCCATGCGCAAGCTCTATGAAAATCTCCAGGTGGCCGGGCTCAAAAATACGCCCTACGGCCGTCCGATCATCGGCTATGTGGACACCATCAAGGCCATTACCGCCCAGGATCTGCGCGACTATGTCAAGCGCTGGTACCAGCCGCAGAACATGATGCTGCTGGTGGCGGGTGACATTGAGCCCGACGCGGTGCTGGCCTATGCCCAGAAGATCTTCGGCGGCCTGAAGAACGGCGGCGATCTGCCCGTGCCCCAGCCGCTGGACCTGGCCGGCGCGGCGGGCGGTCCGCGCGTGGAAGTGAGCCGGGGACCCTGGAACAAGGTTTATCTGGGCATTTCCCTTCCCGCGCCCGGCCTGCGCGACCTGCGCGCCGTGGACCTGGATGTGCTGAGCTATCTGCTGGGCGGCGACGGCACCTCGACGTTCTATCGCAAGTACAAGTATGAAAAGCAGCTGGTGGACGGCATCAGTGTGGACAATATGAGTCTGGCCCGCGCGGGCCTGTTGACCATCACCGCCCAGCTGGACGCCGACAAGCTGGAACCCTTCTGGCAGGAGCTGACCAGGGATCTGGCCGGATTGACGGCCAAGGACTTCAGCGCCGACGCCGTGCGCCGGGCCAAGTTCAATCTGGAGGACAGCATGGACCGGGCCGGGGAAACCCTCAACGGTCTGGCGTCCTGGAAGGGAACCATCCAGTTTGATCTGGGCGGGGAGCAGGGGGAGCGCAACCTGCGTTTCGCCCAGCGCAATGTGGATGAAAGCCAGTTGCAGAATGCCGTCAGCCAGTGGCTCGTGCCGGAACGGGCGCGGGTGCGCGTGCTGGCCCCGGAAGGCGCGACGCTGCCCGATCTGGAAGCCGTGCTGCGGAAGAACTGGCCCGCCGCGGCGCATGCGCAAAGCGTGGCGTCAGCCGTTGCCGCCGGAAAGCGCGAGGTGGTTCAACTGGGCCAGGGCCGCACCCTGATCCTGATCCCCGATGCCACAGTGCCCTATATCTCCCTGGACCTGATGCTGCCCGGCGGCAACGCCCTGCTCAAGCCCGAACAGCAGGGCCTGGCCGATCTGACCGCCCGGCTGCTCACCGACGGCAGCGGCAATCTGGATGCCCAGGGCGTGGAGCGCTACTTTGCGGAACGCGCGGCTTCCATTGCCGCCAAGGCGGGCCTGCAGACCTTCGGCATCTCCCTGACCGGGCCCTCGCGCTTCAATGCGGAGTATTTCAGCGCTCTGGGCGATGTGCTTTCCAAGCCGCGTTTTGAAACCAAGGAACTGCGCCGCGAGGTGGATAATATGAAATCCGCTATCCGCCAGCGTTCGGACAATCCTCTGGCCTACATGTTCGCCAAGCTGAATCCCTTCCTTTATCCCGGCGGCCAGCCCTATGGTTTTGACGGCCTGGGCACGCCCCAGAGCCTGGACGGCTTTGACCGCAAGGACGTGCAGGCCTTCTGGGCCCGTCAGTCCGGCCAGCCGTGGGTGCTTTCCGTGGCGGGCAGTTTTGACCGCGAGGCCGTGATGGCCTTCGCCCAGGGCCTGCCCGCGCCGGAAGGGGAGGGCCTGGCCGTGGCCGCGCCCGACTGGAGCAAGGACAGAGCGCTCAGCCTGAATCTGCCGGGCCGCAATCAGGCCCATCTCCTGCGGATCTTCAAGACAGTGCCGCCCACCCATCCGGACGCGCCTGCCCTGATGCTGCTGCAATCCGTGCTTTCGGGCCAGAGCGGCCTGCTGTTTACCAGCCTGCGCGACGAGCAGGGACTGGGCTATACCGTAACCGCCTTCAATCGCAGCATGCCGAAGGCGGGCTTCATGGCCTTTTACATCGGCACCACGCCGGACAAGGTGGAGCAGGCCCGGCGGGGTTTTGCCGGGATCATTGCCGAAATCAAGGCCAAGCCGCTGCCCAAGGCCCTGTTGGCCGCCGGAAGCAACCGTCTGCTGGGTGAATACCTGCGCGAGAGGCAGAGCCTGGCGGACCGCGCCGGTGAAGCGGCCACGGACGCCGTACTGCACTATCCCCAGGATTTCCAGAAACAGTTGCTGGACAAGGCCGTCACGCTGACCCCGGCTGATTTGCAGGCCGTGGCCCGCAAGTATCTGGAACCGGCCAATGCCTATGAGGTAACCCTGCTGCCGTAGGCGCTGTTCCCGGTGTGCTTTCATCTTGCCTCGAAGGCGAGCGGACATCACGGAGGCCGGCACTAAAAATCACAAGTTTCAGGGGAGATGGGGACGTGGGGGAAGGGGATCCTTTTTTAAAAGGGTCGCCCTTCCCCCACATGTATCTGGAAGGTGCGTCTGCCTTGGGGCGGGGCGTTGTTGCGACTTTACAGAACACGTCCGCGTGCGCTATCTATAAAGAATCCTTGGGAAAGAGGGCAGGTTAACGTTGGAAAATTACGCTGCTCCGGCGGTCACGCGAGTGAGCGCCCGCGTCCGGGGCAAAAGGCGGAACCGCAGTTCCGCCGGGCGTCAGCCGTTGCCGCCGGGGTTTGTCTGAACCGCTTATGGCGAGGCCCGGCCGTAGCCGCAAGGCGACAGATAAGGACAGCACTGCTGCGAATGGCGACAGCAGCGACCGGTTGAGGGCAGCTTCAATGTTAAAAAAGATCATTCCCCCAATTTATTCTGTGCCAAAGAACATGGCATGCATTCCTTGGTGATGACAGGAGACCAGCGTAATGCCTCTCTGCCTCTGGCGTCCGAATATCGCAACCGCCCTGGAATTCGCCCGTGACCGGGCCCTTCCGGTCCAGCTCACCTTTGGCGGCCGTCCGCGCGAAGCGGGACCGGTGCTCTGCACCGTAACCTTTACCGCCCGTGACATCACGGTCCTGTCCACGGCGGAACCCCGGATTCCCGCTGAACTGAAGGGCGGGGAGTGCCGCATCTATTTCAAGCCGGATATCGAGGCGAATCCGGAGGAGGCAAGGGACGAGCAGGAAGAGAGCGGTAAAGCCGTCGTCTCGCGGCACGGTTTTTATTGTTGCTGCCGGGTGCAGGACGTGCGGCGCGACGCCGGAAACGCCCTGACCGAGATCACGCTCAAGACGCCCTTCCGTTCTTTGTGGCGGGAGCTGCGTCGGCACGAACGGCTGCGCTTGGGGCCTGGCATGCTCAAAAAATTTCGCTTCTGGTTCGCGCCCATGTTGCCGGAGCAGCGCGGGCAGGTGCAGATCTATATGAGCCGTTACAGCCAGGATCTGGAGCGGAAAATACGCCTGATCGACGTCTCCGCCGGTGGTGCGTTCGTGCGGCTGGTCAATTACGATCTGCTCAACGATATTGATATTGATCAGAATACGCTCTGCCTGCTCTATCTGGACTGCAACGGCCCGGAAGGGGAGTCCCGCAAGTTTTTTCTGGCTGCCCGCAGTGTGACTGTCGGCCGGAATAAAAAGGACAACGCCCTGAACCTGCATCTGCGTTTTGTGCGCTATCTGTCCGCAACGCGGCAGGATGCCGTGCTGGACTGGCAACCGGTGGGCGAGGCGGGCGTGCCCGGTCTGGACCTCTGGATCGCGGCCCGGCTCGGCGGCCCGCAAGGGAGATAAATCGAACATCAGGCTGCCAGGGCGGTATTCTTAAAATTTAACTTTTAAATTCAGTATGTTGCCACGAAGCCAGGAAGCCTTTTTTCGCGCCTCCGATTGACAGAAAGGGGTTATTTTGACTATCTCTAGAGATACGAAAGCGCCCTTCGGGGCTTAATAGGGAATCCCGTTCAAATCGGGAGCGGACCCGCCGCCGTACGCCGAATTGATGCCGCTTTTCCTTGCGCGCCACTGGATTCGCTCCGGGAAGGCCGAAAAGCGAGCCGGCAAGCCGGAAGACCTGCTTTCATTCATCGTCTTTGAGGACGGACCGTCGGCAACGGGGCTTTTGCCGTCAGGTCTTGCAGTGAGGATAAATGCGTTTCCTCCTCCGCCTGTGTTGCGGGCGGAGGTTTTTTATTCCATACAGCCCCTCCATGCCTGGAGTTTTTCATGCCCGCCAGTATTATGAAACGGGACGGTGCGTCCGTGCCCTTTGATTCGGTCAAGATTCTCAACGCCATCACCAAAGCCAATCAGGCTGTGGGCGGCGAGGACATGTCGCCCACGGACCTGCTTTTCGTCACCGAGAAAGTCTGCAGAAAGTTGGATGAGCGCAGCCTCCGCCATGTGGAAGAAATTCAGGACGTGGTGGAAGAAACGCTGATCCAGTACGATTACGCCAAAACCGCCAAGGCCTATATTCTCTACCGCGCGGAGCACGCCAAGATCCGCAACGCGGAATCCTATCTGATGGATATCTACAAAAAGCTGACGTACTCCCCGGCCATCCGGGAGGACATCAAGCGGGAGAACGCCAATATTGACGGCGACACGGCCATGGGCACCATGCTCAAGTACGGTTCCGAGGGCTCCAAATTCTTCATCGACAATTATATCCTGCCCAAGGACGCCTCGGCCGCGCATCTTAACGGCGATATCCATATTCATGACAAAGATTTCTACATGCTCACCGAAACCTGCTGCCAGATCAATCTGATCCCGCTGTTCAAAAACGGTTTCTCCACCGGGCACGGCTATCTGCGTGAGCCCAATTCCATTGAAAGCTATTCGGCCCTGGCCTGCATAGCCATTCAGGCCAACCAGAATGAAATGCACGGCGGCCAGAGCGTGCCGCACTTTGACTATGCCATGGCCGAGGGCGTGATCAAGACCTATGCCAAGGAATACCGCAAGGCCTTCTGCGCCTGCCTGCGCATTGCCGGGGGCCTGGACGCGGCCGCCGCGGAGGAACTGGCCGGGAAACTGCTGGATGCCGTGGGCGTGCGCCCGAGCATGGCCGGAGCCGATGCTCTGGGCCGCGCGCTGACCGAAGCCGCTCCCGAACAGTGGAAAGAACTGGCGGAACGCGCCCACGCCTATGCCGTGGACGAAGCTCTGGCCAATACGGACCGGCGCGTGTACCAGGCCATGGAGGCCCTGATCCACAACCTGAATACCATGAATTCCCGGGCCGGGGCCCAGGTGCCGTTCAGCTCCATCAACTACGGCACGGACGTCTCCGCCGAGGGCCGGATGGTCATGAAAAACCTGCTCCTGGCCACCCAGGCCGGTCTGGGCAACGGCGAGACTTCCATTTTCCCGGTGCAGATTTTCAAGGTCAAGGAAGGGGTCAACTACAATCCCGAGGACCCCAACTACGATTTGTTCAAACTGGCCATGGAAACCTCGGCTAAACGCCTTTTCCCCAATTTCAGCTTTCTTGACGCCCCCTTCAACCTCCAGTACTACAGGGACGGTTATTACGACAGCGAAGTGGCCTATATGGGCTGCCGCACGCGTGTGCTGGGCAATGTGTATGATCCGGAGCGCCAGGTGACCTGCGGACGCGGCAATCTGAGCTTCACCTCCGTGAACCTGCCGCGCCTGGGCCTGGAAGCCCGTAATGATCCGGAAAAGTTTTACGCCCTGCTGGATGAGAAGATCGACCTGGTCTTCCGGCAGTTGCTGCACCGGCTCAAGATCCAGAGCGCCAAAAAGGTGCGCAACTATCCCTTTCTTATGGGCAACGGCATCTGGCTGGATTCCGGCAAGCTGGACTGGGACGACGGCATAGGGGAAGTGCTCAAGCACGGCACCCTGACCATCGGCTTCATCGGTCTGGCCGAGGCCCTCAAGGCCTTGGTGGGCGCGCATCACGGCGAAAGCGAGGAGGCCCAGAAGCTGGGCCTGGAAATCATCGGGCATATGCGCCGTCGCGCCGACGAGGAAGCGGAAAAGACCGGCCTGAACTTCACGCTCATCGCCACCCCGGCGGAAAGCTTGAGCGGGCGTTTCGTGTCCCTGGACCGGGAGCGCTACGGCAGTATTCCCGGCGTCACGGACCGCGATTATTACACTAATTCCTTCCATGTGCCGGTTTACTATCCCATCAAGGCCTTCAGGAAGATCCAGCTGGAAGCTCCCTACCACGCCATGACCAACGCCGGGCACATCACCTATGTGGAGCTGGACGGGGATACCTGCAAAAATCTCGAGGCCTTTGAGCGCATCATCCGCTACATGCATGATCAGGGCGTGGGCTACGGCTCCATCAACCATCCCCTGGACCGCGATCCGGTCTGCGGCTACACGGGCGTCATCAACGACGTCTGCCCGCGTTGCGGCCGCCGCGAGGGCGAGGGGATCAGTCTGGAGGCGCTGCGGGAACTCCGCAGAAAATACCCCCTGATGCCCAAGTGGGAATGAACGGTCGAGGTGGAATATCATAGTGGAGCAATTTCAACTTGAAATTGCTCTGACGGCTGCGAAGGCGGGGGCGCGATTCACTTGCGCCGTTAAGCGCCGAAGCGGGCGTCTCTGACACTCTGAGAATGTAACTTCTCAAAGTTGATCCGCGTTATTGAACCCCGGTTCCCGAACCGGTGGGAAATTTTTTACAACTTTCAGAACCAGAAAGGAGATTGCGGCAATGCTGATGGAATCGCGCTTGTTTGAGGAAACGAAAACGAAACAGAAGATGGTGGGCCAGGGCATGGGCTTTGAGCGCATCCGCCGGATCACCGGCTATCTGGTGGGCACCCTGGACCGCTTCAACAATGCCAAGCGAGCCGAGGAGCATGACCGGGTCCGCCATGCCTGAGCGGACCGCGTCCGCGTCGCCCGCTGCGGCCCGCGCGCGGGCGGGATTGCAGTCGGACAGTGAATCGCGCCCGTCTTTGCGTCTGTCCGGCATTGTCGAAGAATCCATTGTGGACGGTCCGGGCCTGCGCTTTGTGCTCTTTACCCAGGGTTGTCCGCACGGCTGCAAGGGCTGCCACAATCCGGAAACGCACAGCTTGGAGGGCGGTTTCATCCGCGACGTGGACGAACTCCTCGCTGTGTATGACGAAAATCCGTTGCTGGCCGGAGTTACCTTTTCCGGCGGCGAACCCTTTCTCCAGGCCGCGGCGCTCTGCGCCGTGGCCGAGAGGGTCCGCGCGCGGGGCGGGGATGTGGTCACGTACACCGGCTATACCTATGAATCTTTGCTGGCGCGGGCGGAACGCGGAGACGCTTCGGAAATAGCCCGCCTGCTGGAGCTGACCGATCTGCTCATTGACGGGCCGTATCTGGAAGCTCTGCGGGATCTGGATCTGCCCTTCCGGGGCAGTTCCAACCAACGCCTGCTGGACAGGGAGCAGCGGCGTCAGCTGGCGCGCGCCGCCGGAAAGCATGCAACAGATGCGGCCTGAACCGGGTCGATTCCGGCGCGTCGAGACTTTGGTTTTTGGGGGCCGTTCTTTTCCGCCGCGCGACAAGGATTGCTGCGGAATCGCTTAGGGCCTGTTAACGCTATGCCTTTTTGCCCTCCTGCCGCGTCAGATTTCACCTGCTTTTTCGGTCGAGTACCAGAAGAGTACACTCCCTCAAAGCA
>NZ_JAGZUV010000113.1:0-5090 GCF_018379785.1 Desulfovibrio sp. | reverse complement strand
CCATGTCTTCGCCCGCCCGGAGCTGCTGGAATTGGCCCTGACCCACAGCTCCTGGGCCAATGAGTATTCCGGTGGGCAGCACCATAATGAACGGCAGGAATTTCTGGGCGACGCAGTGCTTGAACTCTGCGTTTCCTGGGAGTTGTTCCGTCGTTTTCCGGAGGCGCGGGAAGGGGAGCTGACCAAGCTGCGCGCGCGCCTGGTGAGCACGGTCAGTCTGGCTGAACGGGCGCGGGAATGCGGCCTGGACGGCCTGCTGAAGCTGGGCAAGGGCGAGGAACGCCAGGGCGGCCGCAGCCGCGATTCCGTACTCAGCGACGTGCTGGAGGCGGTGCTTGCCGCCGTCTACGAGGATGGCGGCTTTACCGCTGCGCAGGCGGCAGTGGCCCGCATCTTTGCGCCGCATTGGCCGCGAGCGGCCGGGGAACCGCAGAGGAAGGATTATAAGACGCGTTTGCAGGAAGTGGCGCAGCAATTATTCAGGGAACGGCCGGTGTACGTGCAATCGGCAAGCCATGGCCCGGAACACGCCAAAATTTTTGAAGTTTCCTTGCATCTGCCGGACGGCAGGGAATTCACGGCCAGCGGCACAAGCTGCAAAAAAGCCGAGCAGGAAGCCGCCCGACAAGCCTTGAAGTCGCTGGAACATGCCGAATAAAATCCGGATGCGCGCCTCGTTCCGGCGTCATAAGCCGATACATCACGCGAAAGCCGGGCCGGAGAATTTTTCCCGGCCCGGGGGCACGGCCCCCGGGCCTCCCGTCTTTGGTCTGCCACAGCCTATGTCGAGATGGCCTAGCCGCCGATGAGCTGCATGGCCATCTGGGGCAGCGAGTTAGCTTGCGAAAGCATGGCTACCGCACTCTGACTCAAAATCTGGGTACGGACGAATTGCGTCATTTCCGTGGCGACGTCCACGTCGGAAATGCGGGATTCCGCGGACTGGAGATTTTCAGCCTGAGTGTTCAGGTTGGTGATGGTATTCTCCAGACGGTTCTGCATGGCACCCAGGTGAGCGCGGATCTTGTCCTTGGATACGATGGCATCCGTCAAAGCCACCAGGGATTGCTGGGCCGCTTCCTGGGTCGAAATGGTGCCGCCGGCGCGCAACTGGCCGGTATCAGGGTTAATGGCCTGGTTGCCTACGCCCAGGGCCGAGGCCGTGCAGCTGCCGATGGTAATGTAATAGTAGTCCTCGGCGGAATCATTGCCCGTGCCGAAGTGGACCTTCAGCTTGCCGGTGGCGGTCAGGCCGCTGCCGTCGTGCGAGCTGGAGGATAGGGTGCCGTCCAGAAGCTTGATGCCGTTGAAGTCCGTGGCATTGGCGATACGGGTAATTTCCGAGGCCATGGCCTGGTATTCGGACTCGATCATCAGGCGCTGGGTGGAATCATAGGTGCCGGTGGCGGCCTGTTCGGCCAGTTCCTTCATGCGGGTCAGTTTTTCGTCGATGACGCCCAGCGCGCCGTCGCCGGTCTGGATCAGGGAAATGGCGTCGTTGGCATTGCGCGCGCCCTGGTGCAGGGTAGCGATGTCCGCGCGCTGCAATTCGCGGATGGCCAGTCCGGCGGCGTCGTCAGCCGCGCTGTTGACCCGCAGGCCCGTGGAAAGGCGCTCGGTGGACTTGCTCAGTTGTGAATAATGCGCATTCAGGTTTCGGGCCGTGTTGGCGGCCATCATATTGTGGTTAATGACCAAAGACATGGGACACCTCCTGGGGTGGTTACTAAGCTGTGTCCATGATTTGCAACCCATGTGCCAAGTTTATTTTATATTTATATTTTAATATGTTATTGAATTGTATTGCGGGTGGGGAAAATTTTTCCTCCTACTGAGTGCTGCATTTTTGGCGCGTTACGCGACTCTTTTCCGGTCCGTTGCGGGAGCCGCCTGTGCCGCTTCTGTGCCACGCGGCGGAACGGCGGATTGAACCGCGCAGGCTTCTCGCAGACAGTCGTCAATGACGCACGCGGCGCGTCGCAGGGCGCTGTCCGCCAAGTGGGCATAGCGCAAGGTCATCTGTGGGCTTTCATGGGTCAGCAGGCGCTGGAGGCTGAAGAGATCCACCTGACCGCTGGAGGCGAGCCAGGAGGCATAGGTATGCCGCAGCCCGTGCAGCATGCGGAAGTCTTTGGGAAGACCGCAGAGTTCCCGCACCCGGCGGCAAAAAGCGCGCGCCTCGACACGCTTGCCGCCGTTTTTGCCTGGGAAGAGGTAAGGGGAATCCGTCCGTTCAATATGCTCCAGAATGGCGCGGACAACTGGCGTCATGGGCAGATAAGCTGTACGTCCTTTTTTGGCATGCTCGCCGCGCAGTATGAGCACGCCTTGCCGAAAGTCCAGATCGTCCCATTGCAGACCGAAGAGCGCCTTGCGGCGCAAGCCTGTGGCCAGAGCCAGGCGCAACAGGGCGGCCAGATTGCGCTCGGATGAAGCGTCCAGTACCTGGAAGAGCCGTTTGGCCTGCTCCGGACTCAGACATTCCGTTTTCTGATTGTCCACCCTAGGCATCTCAAAACGCAGGAGGGAGGGATCCGGCGGCTGGCAAAGGCCGCGTGAAACCGCCCAGCGGATGATGCGGCGCAGCAGGCCCAGAACGTGTTTGATGGTCTGCGGGGCTTTGCCCTGAGCGAACAGTTTTTCCCGCAGGGCGTCCAGTTGCGCTGTGCGCAGCTGATCCGTCGTCAGGCCGTGCAATTCAGCAAAATGTTTGTAATTGCAGGCGTCATGCATGATGCCCGCCCTTTGGGCGTGCGCGGCCCGGTAATGCGCCCAGAGGCCGGAAATGGCGATTTTTTGTTGTTCGGCGGCTTGAGCCGCTTCCCGGACGGTCCGTGCCAATTCCCTTTTTTCTTTCAGGGTCACTGGCCCCTCGCCAAGACGAGCGGCCGCCCGCAGTTTGGCCAGTTCGTCGCGGGCCTTGGCCAGGGTCCAGCCCCTGCTGGCCCAGCCGAGGGCCTCCTGCTTTTTCACGCCGTCCACGCTGTAGCGCAATACAAAATATCTGTCCGGCAGCGCACCGTGTCTGCGCGTGGGATGAATGCGGACGCGAATGCCGACGTCCAGCCTCTGCCATTCAACCATTGTTCTGCTCCGTTAGGCGATGGTCATTATGCCGCCGCTGTGCCGCCCATCTCTTGCGGCTCGGCGATTCTGACGCGCATAACAGCGTCCCCGCTGCCGTGCCAAGGCAAAAACGCGGAGACCCGGTGGCTTCAAAAGCCAGCGTATGGATTTCAATGATTACCTGTACATGAATGGCAGCAGCGCCGGCGGCCCCACCCAGATCGGCGCGGGCGTGAGCACCTATGCCGTGCTGGGCGACTACTCCCAGGGCGCGCTCGAAAATACCAATTCCGGCACCGACCTGGCCATTGACGGCAACGGTTATTTCAAGGTGCGTAAGCCCAACAGCGATGAAATGTACTATACCCGCGCCGGCAATTTTTATTTCGATAAAGATCGCCAGCTTATCAATCCTCAGGGGTTGCATGTACAGGGTTGGCGTGTGGACAATTCCACAAATCTGACTTTCAACTGCGGCGCTACCAGTCTGGGCAGCACCTCCGCAACGGAATCGTCCTATGTGGGCAGCGGCACGCCTACGGATATTGTGCTGGATATGTGGAACCTGCCGCCGCAGCAGACCCGTAGCGTATTCTTTACCATGGGCCTGACCACCGACGCGGGCAGCGACAAAACCACCAATGCGGACAATCCCATGTCCGCGCTCTGGAACCAGTGGGACGGTACGGCTGAAACGCCCTTGTCCGACAAAGCTTATGTGGGGCACTCCAGTATCGACGTCTACGACGAGGGCGGTACCGAGCACACCATGACGGTCTATTACGATCAGGTGGCCCTTGAGAACGACGGCTACAAGATTTCAGGGCTCCCGAAGGGCTACACGGTTTACGAGTACTTGGTGACCATTCCCCCGTCCGAGGACAAGCGCACTTACGGCGGCACCATCACCTACGACGCCGAGGGCAACCCGCAGATAACCGGCGAGGATACCTTTGCCGGCACCAGAAAGGCCGGCGTGCTGATGACAGGGCATCTGATCTTCAATGAAAGCGGCCAGTTGGTCAATCAGACGGCCTACACCTATGGCGCCGACGGTCTGGATAGGGCTAACGCCCCTCTGGTTGCGGATACACCCTGCGATCAGGATCCCGACAACATGGCCTCCTGGCAGCCCACCAAGATTTCCAGCAATGGTCTGCCCGTGTTCACGGCCAACTTCGACGGCAAGCCTCTGGCCAACTGCGTGTCTGAAACGGCGGCCAACGGCGGCACCCCATACAGCATTGCGGAAAACTATATCGTTGAGCTTGACCTGGGGTTGAGAAATACCGCCAATAATCCGGCCTGGAACAATGCCGCCGCCACATCCTTGGCCAGTCTGACGACCCGGGCTGTTCCTCCCGCCACACAGAAGACTCTCGACTTTTCCGCTACGGGCGCCACTATGACGTCGCCCAACCGGGAAAGCACCGCCAGTTTCCTCAAGCAGGGCAAGTCCGTCGTGCAGAATTCGGATGCGGATGGTTACGCTGCGGGAATTTTGAGCACCTATCAGATTGACGAAAACGGCATCGTCTCTGGTTTCTATGACAACGGCGAAACCCTGGCCTTATGGCAACTGCTTCTCTGCGATTTTGACAATCCTCAGGGGCTTCACCGGGAAGGCGGCAATCTTTTCTCTGAAACCAAGGAATCCGGCAAGGCGCGTCAGGGCGTAGCCAATGACGACGGTTTCGGATCAACCAACGCTTACCATGTCGAGCAGTCCAACGTGGACATGTCCCGTGAGTTCGTCCAGATGATCACCACCCAGCGGGGTTTCCAGGCCAACTCCAAGGGCATCACAACCGTGGATGCCATGCTGGAGACGATCATAGGTATGAAGCGCTAACGGCGCGGAGAGGAAGGCATGCCCAAGGCTGGAGTTTCAGAAAAAATGAACAGGGTGATTCAGCGCTCCCAGCCGGAAATCAAAACCACCCGCATAGCGGGTGGTTTGCTCCAGCCCTATAAGGGCTTGTTACCGGCCAGCGTCTAAAGGCGCCGGCTTTCACTTTGTTCAA
>NZ_JAGZUV010000112.1:0-5106 GCF_018379785.1 Desulfovibrio sp. | reverse complement strand
GCCCACGTCGTTGGTGGAGGCCATGGTCTTTTCAGCCAGCTTGCGCACCTCGTCGGCCACCACGGCGAAGCCGCGTCCTGCCTCGCCCGCGCGGGCCGCTTCAATGGCCGCGTTGAGGGCCAGGAGGTTGGTCTGGTCCGCGATGTCCGAGATCACATTCATGATCCGGGTGATGTCCTGGGCGTGCTCGTTAAGCTGGACCATATCCCCCTTGAGTTCCAGGGACATCTGATGGACCTGCTCGATGCTCTGCACGGCCTTTGCCACCACTTCGGCTCCGGCCTCGGCCTTCTGCTTGGTTTCAGCGGAGGCGGCGGAGGCGGACCCCGCATTCCTGGCCACTTCCTGGACAGTGGCGTTCATTTCGTTCATGGCTGTGGCCGCCTCGGACAGGCGCTGGGCTGACTCGGCCGCGCCCCGGTCGGACTGTTCGATCTGGGCGGAAAGCTCGGTGGAAGCGGAGGAGACCACGCCGCCCACCTGTTCCAGCTTGTCGGCGGCCACCAGCATGGCCTCGGTTTTGGCGCGGGCTTCCTTGCTCGCCGCTTCGGCCTGCTGCATGGCTTCCTGGGCTTTGCGGGACTGCTCCCTGGCGTTTTCCGACTCGCGCTGGGCGTTGTCGATATGGGTCTTCAAGGCGTTGACCATTTCCACAATGGCCCCGTAAACGCCCATTTTTTTGCCGCCGTCGTCGACGTCGTAGTCGCCGTCCACCACTCGATGGGCGATATTGTTCAGTTCGCCGGGATCCTTGCCGAGCTGGCGCACGGTATTGCGCACGATCAGAAAGGTCAGTACCACGGCGATGAGAATAGCCAGCACGGTCAGGGTGGTGCCGATCATATTGCTGTTTTCGTACATGGCGTCGCCTTGGGCGCTCATGGTCTCGGCGTTGTTTTTGGCCGCAACGGAAAGGGCTGTGAGCTTGTCGCTCAACTCGCGGTAAACTGTCTCCGAATTGCCGAGCATAAGGGCTTTTGCCTTTTCCTGTTCATCCCGCCGGGAGATGTCCAGCAGATTTTTTGAAATATCAAAAAAGATCTTCTGCGCCGCATTGACCTCTGTCAGAGCTTTTTTGACGGCTGCCATCTTTACGCGGTTGGTCAGTTCGGAGAGGTAGGAATCAATTTTCTCCTTCCAGTCCGCCATCGCTTTTTCATTCCGCTCCCTGTAGGCCGGGTCCGGATTGAGAACATACCGGGTTTCCGCGATGCGGTATTCCGATACGTCATTGTTCAGCTTGCCCGCCAGATCAATGACCGGAATATTTCGCCCCGCCAGGATGGTGGACATCTGATTGACGCTCTTCATCTGCACCAGCAGATAGATCGCCAGAATGGCGATCAGTACGGCCAATGCGCCCATGCTGAACGAAATTTTCGCAGACAGTTTCATGCCGAATCTCCTTCCTTG
Organism: Desulfovibrio sp.; assembly: GCF_018379785.1. Classification (GTDB taxonomy): domain Bacteria; phylum Desulfobacterota; class Desulfovibrionia; order Desulfovibrionales; family Desulfovibrionaceae; genus Desulfovibrio. The sequence continues at coordinate 3,693 of NZ_JAGZUV010000112.1, read as the reverse complement.
AAGTATGTGTGTGCCCCGCCGTTGATCGGACGCGCCTGTATCCTTAAAATGCAAAAAGAGTTGCATTCCTCCTGAGATGAGGAATGCAACTCTTTAGAAAATATACGAAAAAAGACCCGCTTCGCTCAGCGGTTCAGTCTCTCTCTCTCTCTCTCTCTCTCTCTCTCTCTCTCTCTCTCTCTCTCAGCCCACACGCGGCCGCCGTAAGCGGCGCGGTAAAAGAACGGGCGGTGGACAAGCTGCTCATGACGTTATCCGGCGTATAAAGCCTGTTTTTTATATTTTATAGCGGTGGATAGCCACCTGGAATCGCATTCCGCACTGTTGTCACATTTTTACATATTTTGCTTAATCGGCTGTGAAATATTTTTCTTTATATTTCTCTGGAAATCAAGATGACGAAAAATATTTTCCTCAGGCATAATAGAAATAACCTACTAAAATTTTTATAAAAATAGCCTGTTTCGATTTGGGGATTTCACCTCCGGCGGTGCGGCGCACAGCCGGGAGGAGGCGGCTGGAGCCATTCGCGCTGGCCGTGATGCCCGGGGCGGGAGCGAATGGGGGATCTGGGTATAATAGGGAGCATCGCCGGTATGCCTGTAACGTTATATTGTTAAATTAAAAAATATGTTCTATATTATTTGAAATAGTATATCTAATTGTTAATAGCTGTTATGGTTATAGTATGTAATTATTGCTCTTGTTTTATGTAGCAACATATGCTCAATTTTATTGGAATAATGAGTTGTGCTTTATTGTATATTGAAGGTTCCAGTCGGCTTGACCGACAATAAAAATTAAAGATGATCTATTTAATTGACGACTGCAATCCTGGGATAACTGCTTATGTCTCCTGTAATGCACAGCTTAAATTTTTTTTTGAGCCTGGAATGGAAATCAGCATAGGGTATTATGGCGGAGAATGCCTCCGCAATGATCGAGTTCGCCTGTTTTCGCAAAGGGCGCATCGTGAAAGGCATCTGATGCCGCGCGGCATCTCTCGCGCAGGCGGTTCGTGGAGTTGATTGCATGAAGCATTTCCTTGGGATGGACGTGTTTGCCGCGGCGCGTCTGCGGCTTGAGGAGATCTTTGACAGTTTTGAGCGCGTGTATGTTTCGTTCTCCGGAGGCAAGGACTCCGGGGTTGTCGTTCAGTACGCCCTGGAGATCGCCCGGGAGAAAGGGCGGCTCCCCTTGGACGTGCTGCATGTCGATCTGGAAGCCTGGTATGCGCACACCGACGCTTTCGTCACACGCATCATGACCAGGCCTGACGTTCGTCCGCACTGGATTTGCCTGCCCATTCATCTGCGAAACTCGGTTTCCCAGATTCAGCCGCATTGGTTGTGCTGGGATCCTGGTGCGCGGGAGCTGTGGGTCCGTGAGCTCCCCGTGCATCCGGGGGTGATCGCGCGTGAGGACCATTTCCCCTGGTTCAGGCGAGGCATGGAGTTTGAAGAATTTACGCCCCTGTTTGCAAAGCATTTCGCGCAGGGGCGCTCCTGTGCTTCCATTGTGGCCATTCGCAGTGATGAATCCCTGAACCGTTTTCGTACCATTGCGTCTTCGACCAAGCAGCGATGGAACGGAAGAAGCTGGAGCACTGTAACGCCTTCGGGCGTTGTCAATACATACCCGATATATGACTGGCGCACGGAAGATATCTGGACGGCCACGGGCAGAAAGGGATGGGACTACAACCGGATTTACGACCTTATGCACTTGGCCGGAGTCGGCATCCATCAGATGCGTCTTTGCCAGCCCTATGGCGACGACCAGCGAAAGGGGCTCTGGCTCTTTAAAATGCTGGAGCCGGAGACGTGGGCAAGACTTGTCGGGCGGGTGGAAGGGGCAAACTTCGGCAACCGTTATGTGGAGCGATCGGGAAACGTGCTTGGAAATTTTCATATCCATCTTCCGCAGGGGCATACTTGGCAAAGTTACGCGGAATTTCTGCTTGAGACCATGCCTCCCCCCACGGCCGCGCACTACCGGAAAAAAATCAATACCTTTCTCAGATGGTGGGCGAAGCACGGCGTTGAGGAGATTCCGCAGGAATCCGATGCGCAACAAGAGAGACTCCGCAAGGCTCCAAGCTGGCGGCGGATCTGCAAGACCTTGCTGAAGAATGACTACTGGTGCAAAGGATTAAGTTTTTCCCAGACAAAGCGCGAAATGGAACGGCAGGCTCAACTGATTATGAAATATATGGTGCTGTGATGGAACTTCTGGAATTTACTCATAATGAAGATCCGCTAAGGAACCGTGAACTGTTCGGATTGCTGGGCGAGTACATAGCAAGCCCGGCAATCCGTGAGGCATTGGGCGGCGTCATCAGCTCCGAGCCGGGACGCCGCTGGTTTATTATGATGGAAGACGAGACGCGGGTTGTGGCTTTCGGCTCGATGCGCCGCAGGCGAACGGCGGCCTGTCTCCTTCATTTATACGCGCTGGAGGGAGAAGCGGACATTCCCATCCTGGAACGCTGCATTCAGCAGGCGCGGGAAGCAGGCGCGGATCGCCTGGTAACTGCGGATTACTGGACGCGCCGGGAGTTTTATTTCCGCCATGGATTCAGCTCTGTCTGCAAAGTCGGGCGGTTCGTGCGCTTTAAAAAGGAATTCGAGCATGGAAATTGATGAACTTCTGACCAAACTTGCGCGGGCCCTTGAGGCCGAGAAGGCCGACCTGGACAGGCGCGTCGCGGTGTATAACCGTATTGTCGCTTTGGCTTCGGCCTACCTGAATATACCCCACCCGGTGACGTGCCCGCAGCTCGTTCACGTTGAGCAGGTCCGGGGCAATGCGTACAACCCGAACAAAGTCGCCCCCCCGGAAATGCGGCTGCTCACCCTGTCCATTGAAAAGGACGGCCTGACCATGCCGGTCGTGGTGGCGGACGACAAAAAGGGCTGGGTCGTCGTGGACGGCTTTCACAGGCGGCAGGTGGTGAAGACGAAAGCGAATGTCCGGCGGAGTCTCGGGGGCTATCTCCCGATAGTCCGCCTTAACAAGAACCTTGAGGACCGCATCACGTCCACCGTGCGCCATAATATGGCCCGTGGCGCGCATCAGGTGGAATTGACGGCAAAACTTGTGACGCTGCTCCGCAGGCATAACTGGACGAATGAGCGGATCGGCAAGGAACTCGGCATGGACCCGGATGAGGTGTTGCGGCTGAAACAGATGCAGGGACTGGCCGAGGCTTTTTCCAACCGGGAATTTTCACGGGCATGGGATGTGGACGCCTGAGCTGAAGCGGACAGTCCGGGAGGATTATCCGCGTTCTCTCTGAAGGGTGGGGCCGTGCCGCCAATACCGGCTCATGAGTACGGCGCGCCCCGTTGTCCGTCGGGGCGCGCCTGGGAATAGGCGCGTGTTGTCCAAACGCGCCCGCGCGCGACCGGGGAGGAGATGCGCTGCCCCCGGCCGCAACGATGTCGTTAGGCTTCTTTCAATTCCTGGATCAGATCCGTAAGGCCCTGGGCCTGGGCGGCCAGGTCGGAGACGGCCTTGGCGGCCTCTGCCATGGCCTCGGCGGTCTGTCTGGACATGTCGTTGACCTGGACGATGGACTGGTTGATCTCCTCACTGGCGGCGGACTGCTCCTCGCTGGCCGTGGCAATGGCATTGACCTGGTCCGCCGTGGCTTCCACGGTGGCCACGATTTCCTGCAGGGCCGCGCCGGAT
>NZ_JAGZUV010000024.1:0-38034 GCF_018379785.1 Desulfovibrio sp. | reverse complement strand
TTCGGAACCACATTTTCGGCATTTCATATTGCTTTCCTCCTTCTACAAAGAAGATAGCATATATGAAGTTATCTGTCATTGAAAAAGTTGATGTCTCGGAAATTTTACTTGCCGCCGTGTCAGCCTCGACGGGTGGATTCAGTCTTTGGCCGCCTTGGGCGGAGGTACCGCGCGGGCCGCGCGCACCGCGGCTTCCAGTCCCTTGTCCGCAAAGGCGAAAAGTGTATCCAGAGCCTTGGGCAGAGCCGCGCGCAGGCGTTCGGCGTCCTCCGCGTCGGGGCGTCCCAGAACCCAGTTGATGACGTCGCCCTTGTGGGGCGGGCGGCCGATGCCCAGGCGCAACCGGTAGAAATCGGGCGTACCCAGCAGCTCGGTGATGGATTTGAGGCCGTTGTGCCCGGCATTGCCGCCGCCGCGCTTGAAGCGAAGCTCCCCGGCCGGAATGTCCAGTTCGTCGTGGGCCACCACCAGTTGTTCCGGCTTGAGTTTGTGCCAGGCCAGCAACGGCTGCACGCACTGGCCGCTGAGGTTCATGAAGGTCTGGGGCATGGCCGCGAGCCAGGTCCCTTTCAGTTGCGGCAGGCGGACCCGCCAGAGTTCGCAGGAGAATTTGCCGCCGTTGAGAGAACCGAGACCGCCCTCCTTGTCCGCCAGCTCCAGCAGGGCGGAAACCAGGGCGAAACCGCAGTTGTGCCGGGTGCCGTCATAGCGTGGGCCGGGATTGCCGAGGCCCACCAGAACGCCTGTATATTCCATGAGAGAAATCCTTGATGGTTGGAAACGCGGAAGCTGCGGCCGCCTCGTCAGGGCGCGTCCGTGGCTTCCAGCCGCAGGGGCAGGCCCAGCCCAGCGCAGGCCGCGGCGACCGTCCGGGCGATATAGCGGCAGAACTGCGGGTTCATGGCCGCCAGATGCCCGCCGCCGGGCAGCCAGATCAGGCGCTTGCACGGCGCGCGCAGCAGGTCGAAGGTGGACAGGGCCAGCGTCGGGGTGAACAGGGCGTCGTCCCTGGCGTTGAACAGGTAAAGCGGGCAACGCAGGCGCGGAGAAAGGCGGGCGTTGAACAGGCTGGCCAGGAAGGCCAGAGGATAGCTTGAACGGCTTTTGCGCCTGTTGACGTGGATATGGCGCGCTCCGGCGCTGATCCGGCGCAGGGAAAGATAGGCAGGCACCGGCAGGGGCAGGCGCGGCACGCGGCGGGCCAGAGCGTTGATGGCGGCCATCAACTTTTGACGCCGTGCGGCCAGCGGGCGGAACAAGGTCAGACTGATGGCTTCGTCCTGCTGGGGCAGGACGCCGCAGATGGGAAAAGCAGCCGCCAGCCGCCGGGAGGCCGCTGCATGGGCCAGGGTCAGGATGCCGCCCTGGCTGTGTCCACAGACCGCCACCGGTCCCAGACCGGTCTTGTGCAGCCATTGCTCGGCCTCCAACCCGTCGTGCAACAGATCGTCAAACGTGAACCCCACGCTGTGCGGGTTGAGGCCGTGCCCGGTCAGATGCAGGGCGGCCACGGCAAAGCCCGCTTCGCGCAGTGCAGCCAGCAAAGGTCTGTACTGAAAGGGCGAGAGCATGGTGCCGGGGTAAAACAGCATGGTTCCCGCGCCCGGATTGGGCCAGAGCTCAAGGATCAGGCCCCGGCGGCCGTGCCGCAACCGATGATATTGGATTGCATAGTTGCGCATAAAAGATCACTGCCGATAAAGCGCGCGGCGTACAGGACGACGGCTCTCACGAATAAGGGGCGGGCTGGTAATGAGGATTTTTGTTTTTTGTCGAGGCCGTTGCCGCGCCGACGGTTTGCTGAGGAGTCCACAGAGGAGCCGACTTGCTTCAAGTGTAGACGAAACGCGGCGCACACACAAGGGCGGCCCGGCATGGAACACGACAGCAGCGTTGTGGATGGCGACAGCGATTGCATGGAACAAACTGTGCGCTATCCGCGCTGGCCTCAAGCGTAGTTTATTGTAGAGCAATGCTTGAAGGTATTCATGTCTCACAGGCTCTCCAACGGCCAAAACTCCTGTGCCACAGCGCCCGCCAGCGCTTCTTAAAAATGAGGCCGACCCCAAGAAGGGGCCGGCCCAGAAAAACACGGCGGAAAAACAGGCTTATTCCGTAGCGGCGGCCGCACCTTCCTCGCCGCCTTCTTCGCCATCGTCCTTGGCCTTGGCCAACACGCTGACCACGGCGAAGTTCTGGTCGTAGACGGCGGTCACATTGGCGGGCAGCTGCAGATCGGCCATGTTGATGGTATCGTTGATATCCATATCGCTCACGTCAATGGTAATCTTCTTGGGCATATCCAAGGGCTTGCTGCTCAGGCGCACGCTTTCGCGGTAGGTTTCCAGCACGCCGCCCAGCTTCACGCCGCGCGAAACGCCCACGAATTCCAGAGGCACGTCAACCTTGACTTCTTTATTCAGGTCCACGCCGTAGAAATCGATGTGGGTGAAGCACTTCTTGTATGGGTGGCGCTGAACCTGCCAGATCAGCACAGGGTGCGTGCTCTTCTGGCCGTTTTCGTCAATTTCGAGATTGAACACAGTGGTGTGGCCCACTTCCGCATAAAGCTTTTCCAAAGGCAGGGTAGGAGCCTGCACGGTGATGTTCTCACCCTTGGCCGTGTAAAACACGCCGGGGATCAGCTCCTGGGAACGCAGACGGCCGCTGGGACCCTTGCCGCAATCTTCGCGTTTCTGCACGCTCAACGTTTTTTCAATGTCCATGATCCACTCCTTGCTGGCCGCCGCCTGAAACGTGCGGAAAAAGTTCGTATGAGTTGCTTGCCATTCCCTTGCGGGACTTATTCGCTTTTTGTCCGGCGCGTGCCGGCTATACAAACAACACGCTTACCGAAGAGCCGGTATGAATGTTGTGAATGGTCTTGCCCAGCAGCGCGGCCACGGAAATGACCTTCAGCTTGGGGCAGCGCTCCAGTTTGTCGCCCAACGGGATGGTGTCGGTGACGATGACCTGTGAAAGGGCCTCGGTTTCATTGATGCGGTCGATGGCCGGGCCGGAAAGCACCGGATGTGTGGCGCAGGCCACAATTTTGGTGGCTCCGTACTTGAGCAGCACTTCGGCCCCGGCGCAGAGCGTGCCCGCGGTGTCGATCATATCGTCCACCACAATGGCCACCCGGCCTTCCACTTCGCCGATGACATGCATGGCCTGGGCCTGGTTAGGCCGGTCACGGCGCTTGTCCACGATGGCCAGCGGAGCATTGAGCCGTTTGGCATAGGCCCTGGCCCGTTCCACGCCGCCCGCGTCGGGCGAGACAATGACGATTTTGTCTTCGTTAAGCTGGCGCAGGCTGTCCAGCATGACCGGCACGGCGAAAAGATTGTCCACCGGGCAGTCGAAAAAGCCCTGAATCTGTCCGGCATGCAGGTCAATGGTGACCACGCGCTCGGCCCCGGCCACACTGATGAAATCCGCCACCATCTTGGCGCTGATGGGCGCGCGCGGGCTGACTTTGCGGTCCTGGCGGGCATAGGCGTAATAGGGGATCACCGCCGTGATGCGTCCGGCGCTGGCCCGTTTGAGGGCATCCAGCATCAGGCAGAGCTGCACGAGGTTGCGGTTGACCGCGGGCGGACATGTGGGCTGGACCACAAAAACGTCGTCCCCGCGCACATTGTCGCCGATTTCAATGCGCAGCTCGCCGTCGCTGAACGTGGTAGCCAGCGTGGGCGTGAGCTGACAGCCCAGGTGATCACAAATGGCCTTGGCCAGATCCGAATTGGAAGAACCTGTGACTATTTTCAGGTCGCTGAACATGAGGCCGCCTTGCCTTACGCGTTCACGGGCAATGAACGTGTTTTCACCTTTAATAGAAGCGCCCGTTAATACATACCGGCGCTCTTGAAAAAGCACCGTTCCGCCACCGGCAACGCCAATAACAGTTACGGATGGTGACAGCATTGCCTTTGTTGCAAGGCGAACCAGCTTCGCCGTTGCGCAACAATTTCAAAGCGAAATTCTGGTGGCTGGGATGGAAGGGTTCGAACCTTCGAATGACGGAGCCAAAACCCGTTGCCTTACCACTTGGCTACATCCCAGTATTCCCCAAGGAGAGCAGATAAACGTGTCTTTTATCCTTGCGCAGCGCCGCCACGGCATCTTCGGCCCTGGCCGCCGCCGCGCGGCTGAACAGACCCAGCACGCTGGATCCGCTGCCGCTCATGCAGGCAGCACCGGCCCCCAGGCGCAAAAGATCCGCCTTGATGGCGGCCAGTTGCGGATACTGGGGAAAAACCACGGCTTCCAGGTCATTGCGGATGTCCCACACGGACCACACGCTGTCCCCTGCTCCAGAGAGAAAAAATCCATTAGCCTTGCACGGGCTCTTTGTCAAGTCGTTTTGCCTTGCTGCCTGCCCTTTACCGGGGAAAAGGGCGTCATAGCGGGCAAAGGCCCAGGCGGTGTCCACATGGATGCCGGGACAGACCAGCACCAGGCTGAGGCCGGAAAAATCGTAATCCATGGGGATCAGCACTTCGCCGATGCCCTGGACCCGACAGGGCTGATTGTACAGAAAGAAAGGCGTGTCCGCGCCCACGGCAAGCGCCGCGCGGGCCAGGCAGGAGGCATCCGGCGGCCGGACTGCGCGCCGGCTGAGCCAGAGCAGCAGGGAGGCGGCGTCGCTGCTGCCGCCGCCAAGACCGGCCCCCAGCGGAATGCCTTTGCGTAGTTCCACCGCAATGCCGGGCGCGCTGCCCACGGCTTTGACAAAGGCCGCGTAGGCCTTGGTCAGTGTATTACGTTCCGGGTCCAGGCCAGGCTCGTCACAGCGGACGACAATGCCCTGCCCGCCGGTTTCGCTGATCTCCAGATGGTCGCAGAGGGTCGGCAGAGGATAAAACAAGGAGTCCAGCTCATGGTAGCCGTCGGCCCGCACGCCGGTCACGTGCAGTCCCAGATTGACCTTGCAACCTGCCGTAAGCCGGGTCATAGGGTTTCCACAGTCAGATGGCCGTTGGTGTACACGCAGATTTCCGAGGCGATGCGCATGGACTCGCGGGCCACGCTTTCCGCGTCGAGGTCGCTGTGCCGGGTCAGGGCCCTGGCTGCGGCCAGAGCATACGGGCCTCCGCTGCCGATGGCCGCCACGTCGTCGTCGGGTTCAATGACGTCGCCCGTGCCGGAAACCACTAACAGATGTTCGTTATCGGCCAACAGCAGCATGGCTTCCAGCTTGCGCAGGTACTTGTCCTTGCGCCACTCCTTGGTCATTTCCACGGCGGCGCGCAGCAGATTGCCGCGCACTTCCTTGAGCTTTGTCTCGAACAGCTCAAACAGGGTGAACGCATCCGCCGTGGCACCGGCGAAACCGGCCAGAATGCGTCCTTCGTACAGGCGGCGCACTTTCTGGGCCGTATGTTTCATGATCATGGTCTGGCCCAGAGTCACCTGGCCGTCACCGGCCATGGCCACGTGGCCGCCTTTTTTCACTGCCAGTATGGTTGTCGCGTGAGTATCCATCAGTTTTTATCCCAGATTTCCTTGCGTTCCTTGTAAGCCGCTTCCAGCCGCTGGAACTGCCGCTTGTCCGGCGAGCGGCTGGCCAGGGCCTTGGCCTGGTTGAAAAAGCGCTCGGTTTGTTTTTTATTGTTGGAGTACAGGGCGCTGTAAGCCATATGGATGTAGGCGTCGAGGGTTTTGCCCGCCTTGCCCAGGGAGCGGGCGTAGGACTCGTGCACCTCGGCGTCTTCCGGCACATAGCGCAGTACTTCCGTGTAGTACTTGTCCGCTTGGGCCTGGCGGCCGGTTTCATCCAGCATCCTGGCGTAGAAAAAGGAAGCCATGTAATCGCGCGGGTCCAGGCGCATGGCTTGTCGCAGCAGGCCGTCGGCGCGGTTCATATCGCCCTTGCGGTAGTGGAAGGCCCCGGCTTCACGCAGTACCAGCGGGTCCGAAGGGGCGGCGGCCAGGGCCTGGTCGAAGGCCGTACTGGCTTCATTGATCTTGTTCTGGCGGGCCAGCACGATGCCCCGGCCCATGGCCGAGAGCCCGTCCTTGCCGGAGAAGCGTTGCAGAGCCGCCTGCTCGTCGCCGTAACGGGCCCACAGCAGGGTTTTGACGCGGATGAAGCGCCGGTTGTCCAGCTTGCGGTCGCGGATGTCGGCGGGCATGGTCTGGATGCGTGCCTGCAGGCCGTTGATGCGGTCACCGATGGCCGGGTGGGTGGAGAGATAGGCGGGCACGCTGGTACCGCTCATCCAACTTTTCTGGCGCAGCACCTTGAAGCCGCCGACCATGCCGCTGGGCGGATACCCGGCGGCTGTCAGGTATTGCAGGCCGATATGATCTGCTTCGCTTTCGTCCACACGGCTGTAATTGAGCATGGCCGACTGCCCCGCGCCCATGGCGCCTATGGCCAGGGCGCCGCCGCCCGGTCCGCCGGCTGCCACGCCCGCGATAGCCAGCAGGAGCGAACCCACTGTCAGGTACTGCGCCCGTTCCAGGCGCGCGGCCACATGGCGCTGGGTCACATGAGCCAGCTCGTGGGCCAGCACGCCCGCCAGTTCGTCCTCACGGTCCAGATTCATGATCATGCCGGTGAAAACGAAAACATACCCGCCGGGCACGGCAAAGGCGTTAAGGGAATTGTGCAGAACCACCGTGGCCTTGAAGCTGTACGGCTGGGGCGGCAGAGCCTTGACCAGGCGGTCCAGCAGATACTTGACGTACTGGCTTACTTCCGGGTCTTCGACCACCGGCAGACTGGAGCGGACCATGACATCGAACTTATGGCCCATCTCCTTTTCATCTTTGATGGACACGCCGCCGAAAAAGAAAGCCCGCGCCGGTACGGGGCAGAGCTGCGGCAGCAGAAAGGCCAGAAGAACCAGCAGGGCCGTCCAGCGGCGGGCGGCGAAACAACGAAACGACATACTATCCTCTCGGCAAAGCCGGGCCGGGAGTCGGCGTCCGGGAATGCTGGCTATTCCAGATCCCAGGCCTGTCCTTCCGGCGTATCCCGCACGCTTACGCCCAGGTCGAGCAATTCCCGGCGCAGGGCGTCAGAGCGGGTAAAATCCTTCTGCATGCGGGCTTCCCGCCGCTGGCCCAGCAGGTCTTCCACACGGTCCATATCCAGGTTTTTACGTGCGGCGCGCATGGCGCGCAGTTCGGTCAGAAATTCGGCGGGATCCCTGCCGAACAGGCCCAGCTGACCATCCCAGTCGCGGGCGCGGGCCAGAAACTCCTCCAGCAGATCCCGCGTGCCCTCGGCCGCGCGCAGATTTTTTTCTTCCAGCAGGCGGTTGACGATGCGCACCTGGGAGAATATCTGGCCCAGGGCCTGGGCGGTGTTCAGGTCGTCGTCCAGCGCGGCTTCAAAGGCCTGGGGCAGGGCAGCCCATTCCGCCGACAACTCGGCGGGCAGGGGTGTCTTTTTCCAGGAGGCGCGCTCCAGAGCCTTGCTGGCCTCCAGCAGGGAAGAATAGACCCGGTGCTGGGCTTTTTCCGCCTCGTCCATGCCTTCTGAGGTAAAGTCGATGGGGCTGCGATAGTGCTTGCCCAGCAGAAAAAAGCGGAGAGTTTCGGGCAGATAGCTTCCCAGAATGTCGCGGATGGTTTTGAAGTTGCCCAGGGATTTGGACATCTTTTCCGCATTGACCTGCACAAAGCCGTTGTGCACCCAGTAGCGGGCCAGTTCGCAACGGCAGACGGCTTCGGACTGGGCGATTTCGTTTTCATGGTGCGGGAAGACCAGATCCTGGCCCCCGCCGTGGATATCCAGAGGCAGATAGGGGCTGCTCATGGCCGAGCATTCAATATGCCAGCCGGGACGGCCCTTGCCCCAGGGACTGTCCCAGGAGGGTTCGCCGGGCTTGGCGGCCTTCCAGAGGGCGAAATCCAGCGGATCTTCCTTTTCCTCGCCCGGCGCCACGCGCGCGCCTGAAAGCAGTTCGTCCAGACTGCGGCCGGAAAGTTTGCCGTAGGGCGGATAGGAGCGCACCCGGAAGTAGACGTCGCCCGACGGCGTGGCGTAGGCCGTGCCCTCGGCGATCAGCTTGGCGCAGAGATCCTGGATCTGGGGGATGTATTCCGTGGCGCGCGGTTCCAGGTCGGCACGCAGCACGCCCAGGCGGTCCATGTCTTCATGAAAGGCGTCGATATAGGTCTGGGCCACTTCCTTCCAGTCGCGGTCTTCCTTGTTGGCGCGGTTGATGATCTTGTCGTCCACATCCGTAAAATTACGCACAAAGGTGACTTCCAGGCCCAGATGGCGCAGATGGCGGACCAGTGCATCGAACACCAGGGCGGAACGGGCGTGGCCGATATGGCAGTAGTCATAGGCGGTGATGCCGCAGACATACATATGAACTTTGCCCGGCCGGACAGGAATGAATTCTTCTTTTTGACGGCCCAGAGTATTGTAAATCTGCATGACGATCCTTTAGGGGCTGTTTCTAACTTGTCCTTTCGCCCTCTGCCTGCGTCAGGCTCGCCCCGTGCGAAGGTCGGGTTTGAATAAAACGGCTTCGCCGTGAACGGCTCAAACAAGCCGCAGACGCGGCAACGGCTGACGCCCTTGGCAGAGAACGAAAATCCTCATTTAGAACAGCCCCCGGCAGGAGCCCCGGAGCCGACTCTTGGCTCTGCCGGAAAACGCGGCGGAAACAGCCGTCGGCCTGCCCCTGCCTCAGGCGGGAACCTTGAGCAAATCCAGGCGGCGCTGATGGCGGCCCCCTTCAAACTGATTTTCCAGAAAGGTTCCCACAATCGCCAAAGCCAGCTCCACGCCCGTGACCCGCGCGCCCAGGCAGAGCACATTGGCGTTATTGTGGCGGCGGCCGAAGCGGGCGTGCAGCTCGGTGGTGCAGAGCGCGGCCCGGATGCCGGGATGACGGTTGGCTGCCAGAGACATGCCGATGCCCGTGCCGCAGATCAGAATGCCGGGGCAGTTTTCGCGTTCCACGGCTTCGCAGAGTTTATGGGCAAAAACGGGATAATCACAACTGTCTTTGGAATAGGTGCCGTCGTCGATGACCTCATAGCCGAGTCCGGTCAGATGCTGGGCCAGGGTGGCTTTCAGGTCGAATCCGGCGTGATCCGAGGCCAGATGGATGCGTTGCATAGACTCTCCTTGGAGCATTTATGACACTTGAAATGCTCCTTTCCGGCGAGCAACGCCCGCCTACTCGCATTTCGTGACAAGGATTTGCAGGCAAATCCTTGTAGAGCGGTTGGCGCATTTCATGTGTGAACCGCTCTAGCAAAGGAAAACAGACTACTGCGCCTTGTATTGGGAAAGCGGCAGCAGAGGCACGTCCTCCGGCAAGGTAAGGCGCATCTGCTCCTCGGTAAAGGCCTTGGCCGGTTTTTCTCTTTCCTTGATCAGCAGGATGGCACGCTTGCCGTTGCTGTGGGTCAGGGTCAGACGACGGGGCAGCGGCGGCACGGCGTCGTCATAGGCGATTTCCATGCTCCAGCCCTTGCCGCCCTGCGGGGCTTCGCGCCAGGCCACGGGCAGCCCCGCGGCATTGAGGCTTACACTGCCGCCGGGCTTGCCGCTCAACTCGTAGCGCGCCATGCCGTCGGGCAGCAATGCGGCGGCGGTATGCTCCGCACCGAACACAGCGGCGTAGCGGCCGTTGAGCAGGTCCGCCAGGTGTCCCAGGTCAAAGGGCACGGGTACGCCCACCTTGAGTAGCGGTTTGGCCGCGCCCTGGTAGAAATAGGCTTTGTTTTCGCCCGGGCTGTAGACCAGAAAATGCTGGCCGTCCTCCAGGATTTTTGCCACCACCGCGCCCACGCCGGCCATAACGTCCAGGCGCAGCTGACGTCCGCTGTTGCCCCAGAACAGGGCCGTGACCCGACGGGTATCGCCTTCGATGCCGAAACGCAGGCTCATTTGCAGGCGGTAGGGCGCGAGCGGCGCGGCGTCGCTCACGGCCGTGAACTTTTGCCAGCGGTTTTCCAGGCGGGCTTGCGCCTCCGGGCCCAAATCGGCGGTGGAAGGCTGCCTGGCGCAGGCGCAGGCCAGAAGGAAACAACAGAGGAGGGCGAGTTTTTTCATAGTGTCGAAAGGCGCTGCCGCAATGCGTCGGCATTGGCGGGTTTGAGGTCCAGGGCCTTCTGGTAGGCTTTGCGGGCCTCGTCTTTGAGGCCCGAGCGCAGAGCGATGTCGCCGTAATGTTCCCAAATGGAGGAATCCACCTGATCACCCAGCTTGACGGCCCGGCGGATTTCCTTCAGGGCCTCTTCCTGGCGTCCGGACTTGAACAGGGCCCAGGCCAGGGAATCCACAATATAGGATTGATTGGGCGAAAGTTCGTCGGCCCTGACCAGCAGTTTGACGGCTCGTTCCAGATCCCGGTTTTCCTCGGCCAGGGTATAGCCCACATAGTTCAGGGCCTGATAATTGTCCGGATGGCTGGTCAGAATGCCTTCCATTACCGTGAAGGCGCTCTTCTTGTCGCCGGTTTCATCCAGCAGGGAACCGAGCAGAAAGGCCAGATCCGTATTGTCCGGCCAGGTTTTGGCAGCCGCGCGGGCCACTTTGAGGGCGTCCGCCATTTGTTTCTGGCGAGCCATCAGACGGATTTCAAACTCCCAGAAGTCGGGCACGTCGGAAAAATCCTTCTGGCCCTGGCGCACCACCTTGAGCGCGTTTTCGTTCTGCCCGGCTTCAGCCAGCAACTGGGCGCGCAGCAGACGGGAGCGGCCGGCGCTTTTGCTTGTGGGCGGCAGTTTGTCCAGCCAGGACAGGGCCATGGGCAAATCCCGGCGCTGTTCGTAAGTCAGATCCGCCAGCAGCAGGTAGACCTCGCCGGGCGCGCCGCCGTCGGCCACGATCTGCTTGAGCAGGCTTTCGGCCTGGAGATAGTGGCGCGAATCCATGAACATGCTGGCGACCGTGAGTTTGAATGGCACGGTGTCCGGGCCGAGGCGCATATACTGGAGCGCTTTCTCGGGTTGTTTCAGGCGCAGGGAGATGTTGACCAGCCTGAGGGCCACATCCTGGGTGGAAAAATTGAGCTTGATCAGCTTTTCGTAGACCGTGCGCGCTTCGCGCAATTCCCCGCTCTGCTCGTGAATGAAGGCCAGTTCGGCCAGGGCCTCCACAAAATCCGGCATTTCTTTGATGGCCTTCTGGAGATAGGGAATGGCTTCGTTTTGGCGGGCCATGCCGATCAGCGCCCTGGCGTGATAGTAGTCCACCAGGGGAGAGCGCTGCTTGGCCGGAATGCTGTTGAGCAGTTTTTCGGCTTCCGTGAACTGTTTGCTTTTGACCAGCAGCAGGGCCAGTTCCAGACGGGCATCTAGAGAATCCGGATGCTTTTGCAGATAAGCGCGCATCAGCGTCACGCCGCGCTCGGGCATGCCGTGCTCCATGAGCGCTTCGGCGTAGAGCAGATTGAGCGACATGTCTTCGGGCCAAACGCTCAAGGCTTGTTCCAGCAAAATCACGGCATTGGGAGACTTGCGGCTCATCAGCCAGACGCCGCCCTCCATCCAGACCTTGGCCGGAACCGGAGATTCCCTGAACATGGACGCGGCCTGCAACAGGGCCGCTTCATCCTCGTCCAGCAGGGCCTGGGCGTAGAGCAGATAGGCATAGGTGCTCCGCGCTTCGGGCGAGAGTTCAGCTTCCAGCGGGCGCACGGGCACGTCCTGCAGGCTGGCGGGTTCCTTTTGCAAGGGCGCGGGCTTTTCCTCAACGGCGGATTGCCCGGAAGCCTGCCCACTCTGTGGCTTGTTGCCGGCGCAGCCGCCACAGCCGAGGAGCGAAAGAGAGGTCGTGGCGGCCAGGGCCAGGGCGCAGAGCAGCGCTATGGTTTTACGTTTCATTATGATTCAATGCCGTTCGGTTAAAAAAGCCGCAACCTATGGAGATATTTCTGAAAGCAGGCCTCAACAAGCAACAATGCTTCCTTGTCATGCGCCAAAGCAAAGCGTTTTCACGCCGCGCCGCTGTCCGATTGCCGGGCGGACAGCGGCGTTATGATTGTATCCATGCGTCTGAAAAGTCCTTGATGTCCAGCGTGAGGTGTTGGCGGATTTTTTCCAGAAGCCGGGCCTCAAGCTGGCGGACGCGCTCGCGGGTAACGTTATACCGTTCGCCTATCTCGCGCAAGGTGACGGGCTCGTCGGTGAGCAGGCGATTCTGCAGGATGTATACTTCCTTTTCGTTGAGCTTGGGCATGATGGTTTTCAGACGCGAGCGCACCAGGCCCGCGATTTCGTCCGAGGCCAGAGTGTCCTCAATGCCGGGGCCCAGGGCGGGAAGAAAATCCATGCGGCTGGCCCCGCCGGAATCCTCGCCCACCTGGACGTTGAGCGAGAGGTCCGTGGAGGCCAGCCGCTGGTCCATCTCATTGATCTGGTCCTCGGTCACGCCCAGACGTTCGGACAGCATGGCCGCGTCGGGGTCGTAGCCCTGGGCGATCAGTTTCTGGCGCTCGCGGTTCAGGTTATAGAACAGCTTGCGCTGCACCTGGGTGGTGCCGATCTTGACCATCCGCCAGTTGTCCATGATGAACTTGAGGATGTAGGCCTTGATCCAGAATGAGGCGTAGTAGGAGAATTTGATGCCCTTGTCGGGGTCGAATTTGTTCACCGCGCGCATCAGGCCCACGTTGCCTTCCTGCACCAGATCCAGCACGTTCTGCATCCAGCGGCGCTGGAAGTCCATGGCGATGCGTACCACCAGCCGCAGATGGGAAGACACCAGCCGGAAAGCCGCGTCAGGGTCGTTGTGGTCGCGCACGCGGAGAGCCAGCTCATGTTCCTCTTCAGGTTTGAGCATTGGAAAGCGGCTTACCTCGCGCAGATAGAGATGCAGGCTGTCGCGTGCGCCCGCCGGAGAGGGCAGACGGGGCGCACTCGGCGCAGGAAGGGCGCCGTCGCCCCCTTCCTCAAGGGCCAGCTCCGGCTCGGCATCCTTGTCGTCGTCCACATCCAGCACTTCACCCGCTGCCAGTTCTTCGCCGTCCAGCAGATCCAGCGTTTCCAGATTTTGGTCTTCGTCCTCCCCGGCTTCGCGCGGAGCTTCAAGCACTTCTATTTCAGGCTCGATTTTTTTAGGGGCCGTTTTGCTTTTTCCACTCTTATGCCGCGTGGAAGGGGCTATCTTATTATTTTTTTTCATTTTATTCATACTCAATCACTGCCGCTCGGAACAGGCGGCAATGCTTTATGCTATAGTTTTGGTTTGTCCTTTTCAATGTTTTTCAGTACTAAAAACGCAGCCGCGCCCCGGAAGGCTTTCCCGGCCGGGTAGTGCTGAAAAACGCAAGCATCGCGTCAAGCGACGCTTGTCGTCGCCCCAATAGGGGAATGCGCGCCGCCAAGGGCGGCGGGGCGAGCCGAAAAGCGTGTTTTTTGGCGAAGCGGCCCTCGTGCCTGTTCAACGTCGTAGACGCGATTACGACACGAGGCGCTTGTTGCTCAGTTTTTTATACAGCCTTTGAAGGCGGAGAGCAAAAAATGCCGATCCCTTGCCCCGTGCGGGTGATCAGCGTGCCCGTGTCCGCCCGTAACAACAAGAAGTGGATGAAATGGCTGACATGACATTCAGACAGGCGCTCGGCCTCGGGCGTCCTCTGCTGCTCGACGGGGCCATGGGCACCATGCTGCAGGCCTCCGGCCTGCCCGTGGGCATGAGCCCGGAACAATTCTGCATGGAAAGCCCCCAGGTATTGCGGGGCATCCACAAGGCCTATCTGGATGCCGGTGTGGATCTGCTGACCACCTGCACCTTCGGCGGCAATCCTTACAAGCTCCCCAAGGAACTGGACATCTTCGCTTTCAACAAGCGCATGGCCGAAGTGGCCCGGGAAGCGGCGCACGACGCGGGGCGGCCTGTTTTTGTGGCCGGCAACGTGGGGCCCAGCGGCCAGTTCGCCAAACCCCTGGGTCCGGTGGAGCCGCGCGAGCTCATCGCCGGTTTTGCCGCCCAGATCCGCGGCCTGGTGGCCGGTGGGGCGGACCTGATTTTTGTGGAAACCCAGTTCGACCTGGCCGAAGCCCGCGCCGCCGTGGTGGCGGCCCGTCAGGAATGCGATCTGCCGGTCATGGTTTCCATGACCTTTGAGCAGGGCGTCAGCCTGACCGGCTCCAGCCCGGCCATTTTCGCCGAAACCATGCAGAATCTGGGTGTGGACGTGGTGGGCACCAACTGCAGCCTGGGCCCGGACCAGATGCTGCCGGTGGTCCGGGAGCTGCTTGAAAACTGCGCCTGCCCGGTCATGGCCGAGCCCAACGCCGGTCTGCCCGAGTTGCACGGCAATGTGACGGTCTTTCCCTTGGGGCCCGAGGAATTCGCGCAAAAAACAGCAGCCTTCGCCGGGTTGAGCGCACGCATTCTGGGCGGCTGCTGCGGCACCACGCCCCGGCATCTGGCTGCCCTGGCCCAGGCCGTGCGCGGCATGGGCTGCAGGCCTCCGGAAGCGGCGCGCCGGGACGGCATTTGCCTGACAAGCCGTTCACAACTGGTGCGCATCGGCGCGGACGAACCCCTGGTGATTATCGGCGAGCGCATCAATCCTACGGGCAAAAAGGTGCTCACCCAGGAATTGCAGGAAGGACGCTTTGACGCGGCCCTGCAACTGGCCGACCAACAGGTGGAGGCCGGGGCCGGGGTGCTGGACGTCAATGTGGGCGCGTCCCTGGTGGATGAAACCAGCCTGCTGCCCGAGCTGGCTCAGCGCCTGATCGGACGGCTGGCCCTGCCGCTCTCGCTGGATTCTTCCAACGCCGAGGCCATTGCCGGGGCTCTGCCGTACTGTCCCGGCTCCTTTCTGGTCAATTCCATCAGCGGCGAAGCCGACCGCATGGACGTGCTGGGCCCGCTCTGCCGGGATTACGGCGCGCCTTTCATCCTGCTGCCGTTACAGGGCGCGAAATTGCCGGTTCAGGCTTCCGAGCGCATCCGCATTGTGGAAAATCTGCTGGAGCGGGCGGCCGGTTTGGGCATTCCGCGCCGCCTGGTGATGGTGGACATCCTGGCGCTGGCCGTGTCCTCCAAGGCCGAAGGCGGCCGCCAGTGCCTGGAAATGGCGCGCTGGTGCCGTTCTCAGGGCCTGCCCACCACCTTGGGGCTTTCCAATACCTCCTTCGGCCTGCCCGCCCGCGAACTGCTCAACGCCACCTTCCTGTGCATGGCCGCGGGCGCGGGCCGCACGTCCTGCATTGCCAATCCCTCGGCCACGCGCCTGCGCGAGGCCGTGGACGCCATGCGCGTGCTCGGGGCCCATGATCCACACGCCGAATCCTTCATCGCCTCCTATGCGGAATGGAAACCGGCGGGCGGCGTGACCCTGCGCCAGGGCGACAAGGCCGGGGCCGCCAAAACCCTGGGCGAGGCCGTGCTGACCGGCGACAAGGAAAACGTGCTGCCTCTGCTGGAGGCCGAGCTGAAGGCCGGAGCCGACCCGTTTGCCCTGGTGCGGGACACGTTGATCCCGGCCATCACTGAAGTGGGCGCGCGCTACGAACGCCGGGAATATTTTCTGCCCCAGCTCATCCGCGCCGCGGAAACCATGCAGACGGCCTTCGGCTATCTCAAGCCCCGACTGGAAGCCAACCGGGGGCCCGAGGAGCGTCCGGTGATCGTCATGGCCACGGTGGAGGGCGACATCCACGACATCGGCAAGAATATCGTGGCCCTGCTGCTGGGCAACCACGGCTTTGACGTGGTGGACGCGGGCAAGGACGTGCCCGCCGAGGCCATTGTGGCTTGCGCCCTTGAGCACAACGCGCGTATCATCGGGCTCTCCGCGCTGATGACCACCACCATGGTCCGCATGGAGGACACCATCCGCCTGATCCGGGAGCGCGATCTGCCCATCAAGGTCATGGTGGGCGGCGCTGCCGTGACCCAGGCCTTTGCCGACGCCATCGGAGCCGACGCCTATTGTCCGGACGCGGTGTGCGCGGTGCGCGCGGCCAAAACTTTTATCTGATTTCGTCCGTCGCGAGCCCCGTTCAGGGGGCGACGTCGTATTCTTTAACCTCTACATTAAGGTTAGTCATGAAAAAAATATTCCTGCCCCTGCTGCTCTGCCTTCTTCTGCCCTGCGCCGCCTGGGCCGAAACGCTGCCTTCGCTGAATCTGGCCGGTCTGAACGATCTGCTGGCCAAGAACAAGGGCAAAGTGGTGATGCTCAACTTTTTCGCCACCTGGTGCCCGCCCTGCCGGGTGGAAATTCCGGAATTGATCAAGACCAGCAAGGCCTACGCGGACAAGGGCGTGGTGATCATCAGCCTGTCCGTTGACGAGGACTCCGCGCCCGTGCTCCCCTTTGTCAAAAAAATGGGCATGGACTATCCGGTCTATCTGGCCGGGCGGGACATCACCCGGGCTTATCAGATCAGCAGCATTCCGCATAACGCTTTTTACGCCAAGGACGGCACGCTGGTTCTTTCCGAGCCGGGCATGGCCGACGAAAGCATGCTCAAAATGGTTATCGACAAGCTTTTGAGCCAGAAGTAATGGAAAGCGACTATCTGACCCGCAAGGCCCATCTGGACGATGTGAAGGCCATGCACGGCCTGTTGCTGGCCTGCGCCCAAAAGGGCCTGCTGCTGCCGCGCGCGCTGATTTATCTGTACGGGCACATCCGCAATTTTTTTGTGGTGGAGGCCCCGGACGGCGAAATCGTGGCCTGTTGCGCCCTGGCTCCGGTTTGGGAGGATCTGGGAGAGATATGTTCCCTGGTGGTGCGCGACGATCTGCGCCGTCAGGGCCTGGGGCGGCGGATGGTCGCGGCCTGCATCGGTGAGTGCCGTGAACTGCATCTGAAAAAGATTTTCGCCCTGACCTATCAGGAAGCGTTTTTTACCCGTTTAGGTTTCAGAGTGGTGGAAAAAAGCGTGCTGCCGCAAAAGATCTGGGCCGATTGCGTACATTGCGCCAAATACCCGGATTGCGATGAAACGGCGGTCTTTCTGGATGTGCCCGGCGCATTGGAAACAGCGTCCGCATGCCCGGTCGGCGGGGAAAGATAGGGGGAGGCATGGCTGAGACGCTGCGGGTCAAGGAACTTAAATCCGTGTTCAGCCCGGAACAGATTGCCGTGCGCGTGCGTGAGCTGGCCGTGGAAATCGACGCGCTGTACGGACAGGAACCCTTGGTGGCCATATGCGTGCTCAAGGGGGGCGTTATCTTTTTCAGTGATTTGGTACGTGCTTTGCATAACCAGAATCTGGAACTGGATTTTGTCCGTCTGTCCAGTTACGGTAAGAGTTCGGCCAGCTCCAAGCATGTGATCTTCAACAAGGATGTGGAAGTAGACATCCGAGGCAAGCATGTGCTGATTGTGGAAGACGTGGTGGACAGCGGCCACAGCATGCGTTTTCTGCTGGACCAGTTTGCCGCCCGTCAGGCGCGCAGCCTGCGTCTGGCCGCTCTGGTGGACAAGCGTGAGCGCCGTCAGGCCGACGTGACCGTGGATTTCGCCGGTTTCGTACTGAATAAGGGTTTTATTGTCGGCTACGGCCTGGATTACGCCGAACGTTATCGGACGCTGCCCGGCGTCTGTGAGATCATTCCTGAATAGCCTTGTTTCGGCTCCGGCGGCCGGACCGTTTTGTGGAGTATTGGCATGGAAGTAAAGTGTCCGCATTGTACCAGCCGTTTCAATCTGCCTGACAGCCTGGCCAAGCCGGGCGTCAAGCTGCGCTGTTCGGTCTGTAAGACCGTGTTTCCCTTTGCGCCTGAGTCCGAAGCGGTCTTGCCCGGCGAGGACGAACTGCCGGATATGCAGGAGCGGCCGTCCGGCGGCCGCCGTAAGTTCTGGGCGGCCCTGGCGTTCATTCTGGTTTGTCTGGGAGGCGGCGCGTACTGGTATTTCGGCGAGCGGCACCCTGATACGCCGCCCACGGAACAGGAACTGGCCAAGAAGGTCGAGTTGCTGACCATGCGCAATGTGCGCCAGTACTATGTGGATAATGAAAAAGTGAAGGGCAGGGTCTTTGTGATTGAGGGCCGGGTGGTCAATGAGTTTCCGCAACCCAAGGAACTGATCGCCGTGGAGGCAGCCATTTATGACAAGAACAAAAAGCCCCTGGCTACCAAGACGCAGCTTGCGGGCACCCAGCTTTCGCTTTTCCAGTTGCAGGTGCTCAGTGAGAAGGAGATGGAGTCCTTCCTGAACAACAAGGTAGAGATTCTTGCCAACAACACCAATGTGCGGCACGGCGGCGAAGTGCCCTTCATGGTGCTGTTCTATGCGCCGCCCGAGGATGTGGCCGAGTTCGGCGTGAAGATCGTGGACGTGAAAGACGTGCCCGAAGCGGAAAAATAATCGTCGTTCGCACTGCGTCCCTTTCAGTTTTTCAGATATCCCCGTTTCCTTTCCGTGCTGGATGGAAACGGGGATATCTGCGTTCATGGGGTAATCTGCTCTGGACTCAGGCGGCCTGTTGCGGCAACGTGGCCGCCGTGGACTTTGCTTCACTTTCCACGCCAGTGCGGGGTTCCGCGCCGCTGGCCCGCAA
Source organism: Desulfovibrio sp. (assembly GCF_018379785.1). Classification (GTDB taxonomy): domain Bacteria; phylum Desulfobacterota; class Desulfovibrionia; order Desulfovibrionales; family Desulfovibrionaceae; genus Desulfovibrio. Next base: position 19,578 of record NZ_JAGZUV010000024.1, on the reverse strand, counting down.
CCTGCCGATGCAGACCGTGGAGACCGCGCTGATGACACCGGCCACAGCGAGATAGCCGCAGAGATACCAGGGTTGGGAGTCATTGGCCTGCACCAGAATGGTGGCGATCATGGGCGTGAGGCCCGAGGCGAAAATGCCGGAGAACTGATAGACAAAGGAAATGCTGGAATAACGCACCGTGGCATCGAAAGCCTCGGAGAAAAGGCTGGCCATACTGGCGTAGGCCGCGGCGTAAATGATGCCGAAGGGGACGATCAGGGCCAGGAAGGTCAGCACAAGATTCGCGGAATAATTGTGGAAGACCCAGAATACGGGATAGGCGGTCAGACCCAGCAGCAGGGCGGCGAAGCCGAAAATGCGGCCCTTGCCCACGCGGTCGGCCAACAGGCCCCAGAAAGGAATGAAGCAACCCATGACGGCCGATGCCGCCACTACGGCCATCAGGGCCACAGTGCGGTCCACACCGCAGCTCTGGGTGAGATAGGTGAGTGAGAAGACGCCGAAGACATTGAAGGCTATGCCTTCCACAAAGCGCGCGCCCACGCAGGCGCTAAGCGTTTTGGGATAACGCCTGAAGGCTTCCAGCATGGGATAGCGGATCCGTTCCACGTCTTTCTTGGCCTCTGAGAAATCTTTGGTTTCCTGTACCGAGGTGCGGATGTATGCTCCCACGAAAACCAGGACGGCGCTCAGGATGAAGGCCAGTCGCCAGCCCCAGCTGATGAAGGCCGCGTCGGACAGCAACAGGGAGAGCAGACCTACCACGCCGGAAGCCAGCATCAGGCCCAGGGAAAGGCCGATCTGGGGCAGGCTGCCGTAAAAGGCGCGTTTGTGGGCCGGGGCCGACTCAAAAGCCATGAGCACCGCACCGCCCCATTCGCCGCCCAGGCCGATGCCCTGGGCCAGACGGCAGACAACCAGCAGAATGGGCGCCCAGATGCCGATGGTTTCATAGGAGGGGATCAGGCCGATGAGCACTGTCGCCACGCCCATGATCTCCAGGGTCAGGATGAGCATTTTTTTACGGCCGATTTTGTCGCCGAAATGCCCGAAAATAATGCCGCCCAGAGGACGGGCCACAAAGCCCACGGCAAAGGTGGCAAAAGCCAGAATGGTGCCCATGCCCTCGGAAAATTCGGGGAAGAAGAGTTTGTTGAAGACCAGCCCGGCCACCACGCCGTATAAAAAGAAATCATACCATTCGATGACCGCGCCCACCAGCGAGGAAAGGACGACGCGCCGCAGATTTTTTTGATCGTGGCTCATGTGCTTTCTCCTCTCAGGCCAGGCGCAGCACACGCCTGGCGTTTGCATACATGATGTTTTCGCGGACGTCCGTTTTCAGCTCAAAGGCCGCATAGGCGTCCAGGGCGTCGGCCAGTTCCACGAAGGGATGAGCGCTGGCGAACAGAACCTTGTCGCCGATGAGATCGTTCATGGCCCGCACGTAGAGACCAGCCTGGGGGGAACGCTCGTATTCCGAAATGTCCATATAGACGTTGGCGTTGCGCAGGCAGGTATAAATGGCCTCATTGACGAAGGGATAGCCGCCGTGGCTCATGATCAGGGTCAGTTCGGGGAAATCGCGGGCCACCTTGTCCACATCACGCGGATCGGCATATTCCAGAACGGCGCCCGGCACCTGCGGCGGCGGGGCCATGGTGATGAAGACCGGCACGTCCAGTTCGCAGCATTTGGCGTACAGGGGATAAAAGCGCGCCTCGGAAGCCGGGATGTGGGCCAGATATGGGTCAATGGCCATACCCCGCATACCGTATTCGTTGACCGCATGTTCAATTTCGCGCACGGCAGCCATTTTTTTATGCGGATCAATGCCCCAGAACCCCGCGAATTTTTGCGGATATGCCCGGCAAAACTCCAGCACGCTCTTGTTGTTGGCCGGAAATCCGTAGGTGGTTTCACAGTCACGGCCCGTAATCACGCCCAACTCCACGCCGAGGCGGTCGAGGTCCGCCACTATGTCGGGCAGGGGCTGGGCCGTGCGGGCGTCAAAGCCTATGGCTTTGCAGGCCGCCTTGAACATGGCGCTGTTTTTGATGCCGTTGATAATTTCAGGCGTATTGGGCCGGAAACGGAAATCAATGACTTTCATGATTGGCATTCTCCTGAGCCGTCTGAGGTTGAGGGGCGTGCGTGCGGCCCTGGCGGTCGTCGTTTGCTTGTCTCTCGCCGGGAAACGGAGGTGCGCGGAACGCAGGCGCGGAAATGGGAACGTTCTCCTTCCATGGCCAAGGTTGGCCTTGTTTTGTGATTTTTTTGTTTTGCACGATGCATGCCAGTTCAGGATAAGAGTGTAGCCTTACGCTCATAATTATTATTGTTATTTTTCAATAGGCTATATTTATCTGGGGTAGAGAAGGCCGGGCCATGTATGATTTATGTCGCAAATTTGCGATATAAGCCGGAGTCGCAGGTTCAGGACTGTCCCCCAGATTGTGAAAAGGGATTCATGCAGGGAACATGGGCCTTGGAAGGCACGTTTCAGGCATTTTTTGGCGGCAGGGTCGCAAATTTGCGTCGCAAATTTCAGGACTTTTGCTGGGATTTGTTCCTGAATGATGCAAATCCGCGCCGTTTGCGAAAGAAAGGACGAGCTGCCAGGGCTTTTATCTCCAGCTCTCTTTTATTTTCAATGTATGTCAATGTGTTAGAAATGTGGCATGCCCCATGCAAATGGGGGAGGCACACGAGGATTGCCGCATGTACATGGCGTTCTCCGCGCGGCGGCAGTCGGATACGCGCCACGCGCCCCACACATATTATCAGGAGTTGAGCGATGAGCATGACCACCTGCGAATGCCGGTCCCCCCAGGAACAGCGCCTCTATGACCGGATCGAGGGCAAAGAGGACAAATTCCGCAAAACGCACGCCCGTGTTTTCAAACTGCTGGAGCGCTTCGACGGGCAGAAGCCGCGTATCGACATCGAGCGCGCCCTGTACTTCACCCAGTCCATGAAGGAAACCGAAGGGCAGCCGCTGGTGCTGCGCTGGGCCAAGGCGCTCATGCACATCGCCGAAAACATTTCCGTCTGCGTGCAGGAAGACCAGCTTCTGCTGGGCCGGGCCGGTTGCGACGGCCGCTACGGCATTCTCTATCCCGAGCTGGACGGCGACTTTCTGGACATCGCCGTGCGCGACCTGCCCACCCGCCGGACTTCCCCGGCCGTTATCACGCCCGAGGACGCCAAGCGCGTCATTGAGGAAATTGCACCCTACTGGAAGGGCAAGACCTATCATGAAGATCTTAATGCCGCGCTGCCGCTCGAAGTGCACAAACTTACCTACGACGATCCCGAAGGCCTGATTTCCCGTTTTATCGTCAACGAGACTTCATCCTTCCGTTCCTCCATCCAGTGGGTGCACGATTATGCCAAGGTCTTGAAGCGCGGCTTCAACGGCATCAAGAAGGAAGCCCGCGAAAAGCTGGCCGCCCTGGACCCCATGAGCGCCAAGGACGACCGCGAAAAACGTCCCTTCCTGGAGGCCGTGATCATCGTTTGCGACGCCATTGTGCTCTGGGCCAAACGGCATGCCGTCCTGGCCCGTGAACTGGCCGAAAAGGAGCAGGATCCCATACGCAAGGCCGAGCTGCTGCGCATGGCCGACAATGCCGAGCGCGTGCCCGGCGAACCGGCCCGTGACTTCTGGGAGGCCTGTCAGAGCCAGTGGTTCACCCAGATGTTCTCGCGCATTGAGCAGAAGACCGGCACCACCATTTCCAACGGCCGCATGGACCAGTATCTCTACCCCTATTACAAACAGGACCGGGCGGCCGGTACGATCAACGACAAGCAGGCCATGGAGCTGCTGGAATGCATGTGGGTGGGCATGGCCGAGTTTATCGACATGTATATTTCCCCCACCGGCGGAGCCTTCAATGAAGGGTATGCCCATTGGGAAGCCGTGACCGTGGGCGGCCAGACCCCGGACGGCCGCGACGCCAGCAATGAGCTGACCTATCTGATCCTCAAGTCCAAGCGCGAATTTCCGTTGCACTACCCGGATCTGGCCGCGCGCATCCATTCCCGCGCGCCGGAACGCTACCTCTGGGATGTGGCCGAAACCATCAAGGACGGCTCCGGCTTTCCCAAGCTGATCAACGACGAGGAAGTGGTGCCGCTGTATGTCTCCAAGGGCGCTACCTTCGAGGAGGCCTTGGACTACGCCGTGTCCGGCTGCACCGAGGCCCGCATGCCCAACCGCGACACCTATACCTCCGGCGGCGCGTACATCAATTTCGCCGCGGCTGTGGAGATGGCGCTGCGCAACGGCCGGATGAAGAAATACGGCGACCGGGTGCTGGGCGTGGAAACCGGCGATCCGCGTTCATTCAAGACTTGGGAGGAATTCTGGAACGCCTATGTGCAGCAGCACATGCTCTTTCTGAAAACGGCCTTTACCCAGCAGTATATCATCAACAAACTGCGCGCCCGGCATTTTGCCCAGCCCATGGGTTCGGCCATGCATGATTTGTGTATGAAGCACTGCATGGATCTGCATCAGGAGCAGATCCCCGAAGGCATTAATCTGGGATATTTTGAATACATGGGCCTGGGCACGGTGGTGGATTCCCTGGCGGCAGTGAAGAAATTGGTCTTTGAGGAAAAGAAGCTGAGCATGGACAAGCTCCTCGAAGCAATCGACGCCAATTTTGAAGGCTATGACGACGTGCGCGCCCTGCTGCGCTCCGCCCCCTGCTACGGCAACAATGACGAATACGCCGACGCCATCGGTCGCGACATCGACAGAATCTCCGTGGAATACGCCGGAAAATACGGCATGAGGGATCTGGGCATGCACAACGACGTGCGTTATGTGCCCTTCACCTCCCACGTCCCCTTCGGCAAGGTGGTTTCCGCCACGCCCAACGGCCGCACCGACGGTTTTCCGCTTTCCGACGGAACCTCGGCCTCGCACGGCGCTGATGTCAACGGTCCCACGGCCGTGCTGCTTTCCAACTACAACACCAAGAATATGGGCATGCGCGACCGCGCGGCCCGCATGCTGAACATCAAGTTCACGCCCAAGTGCCTGGAAGGCGAGCAGGGCACGGAAAAACTGGTCTCTTTCATCCGCACCTTCTGCGACCTCAAGCTCTGGCACGTGCAGTTCAACGTGCTCAACCGCGAGACGCTTCTGGCCGCCCAAAAGGACCCGCAGAAGTACCGTAACCTTATCGTGCGCATCGCCGGTTACAGCGCGTATTTTGTGGATCTTTCCCCGGATCTGCAGAATGACCTCATCGCCCGCACGGAACACGACGCCATGTAAACGCCGTGACTGCGCGCGGGGAGGGCGGGCCTCTTCCCGGCTCTCCCCGCGCCCTTTCTTCTCCCTCATAGCCCCAAGGACAGACGGTATGTGTCTGGAAGACGACGAACAGCAGGATCTCGAACAGCAAGGCTTTGTTTTCAATATCCAGAAATATTCGGTGCATGACGGGCCGGGCATCAGAACCATTGTATTTCTCAAGGGGTGCGCGCTGTCCTGTCGCTGGTGCAGCAACCCCGAATCACAAAGCCCGCGCCCCGAGCTGGCCTACAATGCCGGGCGCTGTCTGGAGCTGGACAAGTGCGGCCACTGCGTCACGGCCTGCGAACGCGGTGCCGTCAACCGTGGCGGGGACGGCAAACCCCGTATCGACCGTTCGCTCTGCGCGGATTGCGCCACGTCCGGGGCCATGCCCTGCGCGGAAGCCTGCCCGGCCCAGGGCCTGCTGGTCTACGGCAAAAAGCGCAACGTGGATGATGTCCTGTCTTCCGTGGAGCAGGACGCGGCCTTTTATTCCCGCTCCGGCGGCGGCATGACCCTGTCCGGCGGCGAACCGCTGTTGCAGGCGGATTTTGCCCTGGCCCTGTTGCGTCAGGCGCGTGTCCGGCGGCTCAAGACAGCCGTGGAAACCTGCGGCATGGTGCCCGCCGCCACAGTCCGGGCAGCAGCTCCCTACCTGAACTTCGCCTTGTTCGACATCAAGCATATGGACAGCGCCGCGCACGAGGCTCAGACCGGCCTGCCCAATGCGCGCATTCTGGAGAATTTCCGTATCCTGGCCGAGGAATTCCCGGATCTGCCCATTCTGGCGCGCACCCCGATTATTCCCGGCTTCAACGACAGCGAAGAGGCCGTTGCCGCCATTACCGTTTTTCTGAAACCCTATGCGCGGGTCAATTACGAAATGCTGCCGTATCACCGCCTGGGCACCCAGAAATATCATTTTCTGGGCCGCCGTCCGCCCATGGGCGACGTGACGCTGGACAGGAATGTCATGCCCCGGCTGCAACGTGCCGCGCTGGACATTCTGGGCGCGAGAGTGCAGATTCCACGCTGACGACTCTTTCAACCCGGATGATGCCCATGGCCGGACGTTCCCCGGAAGTCCTTTCCAGATATGTCGAGCGCATTCTTGACGCCCTGCCTGACGGGGTGTTCATTTCCGACGTCTCGGGCACTGCCCTGCACATTAACCGCATGTACGAGCAACTGACCGGCCTGAAGCAGGAAGGCGTGCAGGGCAGGAATGTGCGCGCTCTGGTGGAGGAGGGGGTCTTCGACCATATCCTCAATCCGGAGATCGTGCGTACGGGCAAGCCCGCCACCCATGTGCAGCAGCTCAAGAACGGCAAAAAGCTGGTGCTCTCCGGCTTTCCGGTGTTTGACGAAGCCGGGGGCATCCGTCTGGTGGTCACTTTCGCGCGCGATATCACCCTGCTGGCGAATCTGCAGGAGCAGGTGGCGGGGCAGTGCCGTCTCATTGATCAGATCAACGATCAGTTGGCTCACATGGCCCACGAAAGCAGGCCGCAGGAGCCTGTCTTTGCCAGTCCGGCCATGGCCGAGGTTCTTTCCCTGCTGCGGCGTTTCGCGGCCACGGACGCCACGATGCTGATTCTGGGCGAGACCGGCGCGGGCAAGGACGTCTTCGCGCGCCTGGCCCACAGGCTGAGCGGACGCAAAGACAAAATCATGCTCAAGGTGGATTGCGGCGGCATTTCCGAAACCCTGACCGAATCCGAACTCTTCGGCTATCTGCCCGGCGCGTTTACCGGGGCTTCCAGCAAGGGCAAGGCGGGCTATTTTGAAATCGCCGACGGCAGCACCATTTTTTTGGACGAGGTGGGCGAACTGCCCCTGTCCATGCAGACCCGCCTGTTGCGCGTGCTTCAAGACGGAGAGATCATGCGGGTGGGTTCGTCCAGCCCCCGCAGGGTGGACGTGCGGGTCATCGCGGCCACCAACCGCAACCTGGCCGAAAGCGTGGAGGCCGGCACCTTTCGCCGCGATCTCTATTACCGGCTCAATGTCGCGACGGTACGCATTCCGCCTCTGCGCGAGCGGCCGGAAGATGTGTGTCCCCTGGCCGAGCATTTTCTGCATCAATACACGGCCAAATACCACAAGGCCCTGGCCTTCATGGGCGTGACCCTGGACATGATGAGCGTCTACGCCTGGCCCGGCAATGTGCGCGAGCTTCAGAACCTGGTCCACAGCCTGGTGATCACGCTCAACGGCCCGCTGATCTCGCCCAGGGATCTGCCCGCGCAGATTTCCGGCGTGAGCCGAGACGTCTCCTGTTATTCCGAGGAAATCCTGGCCGCCCGAAGACCGCTGAAGGAAATCATGGCCGAAATGGAGCGGGATTTTCTGCTTAAGGCCATTGAGGCGCACGGCTCGGTGCAGAAAGTGGCGGAGCTCTTTCAGGTCAACCGCAGCACCATCTTCCGTAAACTCCAAAGCGGGCGACCGGACTGACCTTAAAGCGGATTGCCTTTAAAACGCTACACGTTTCAAGGGGCTTATTCCGGCAAAACGGACGGCACAGAGCCAGTGATCGCGGCACACAGATCAGACAAAGGGCGCGCCATCATCAATGATGGCGCGCCCTTTGTCTGATCAAAACGGAGATGCCGGATTTTACTGGCGTGCTCAGGCCCTTGCCGCAGGCCAGAAAGAGGAGGCCTTGCGGCCTTCTCTGTCCAGAGCCCAGCCCAGCAGCCAGCCGGTCAGGGAGAAGGCGAATCCCACAAAGAAAGGCGGAATCAGCGCGGCCTGTTCCCAGAGCAGGGGGGCCAGCGCGAAACTTTTGTGCGCCAGCAGATACCAGAGCATGCAGCTCGTGAAGCCCGCCGTACAGCTTATCCAGGCAGCGAGGGAGCTGCGCTTGCCGAAGCGCACCAGGGCCACATAGGCCACCAGAACAGTGGCGCCCACGATGCTCCAGCTGGTGGTGCAGAGCAGAGCGATGAGCTGGCCCTTGATCTGGGCACAGCCCCCGGACAACAGCACGCAGAAGGCGATGCCCAGCAGCCACATGGAGCGCGAGGCCTTACGCCCCGGCAGATCCTCGGCAATAGCCGAGACGGCGATATGAAAGATGGCCGTGGCCGTGGAAAGCGAAGCCGAGACAATAGCCAGCACAAAAATCTGCAGGCCCACATTGGGCAACAGCATTTTGACCAGGGTGGGCATTACATCGTCCGGCGAGGCCACTTCCGGCAGGATCAGGCGGGAAAGCGAGGCCACGAAGTAGGCGCCGCCCACCAGCACGGTAAGCACCAGCATGGCCAGCGGGGTGATTTTGTTGACCTGCTTTGCCGAATTCAGGGCAAAATGGCGCTGGATCATCTGCGGCTGGGCCCAGACGGCAATGGAGGTTACCACCACCAGAGAAATGATAAACCAGCCTTGCTCGCCGCTGGACAGGGCCAGAAAGCCTTCATTGGCCTGGGCCGTGGGAGCCAGCTGGGCCAGATCGGCAATGCCCTGGATGGGGCCGCCCACTTTGCTGAACACGGCCCAGACCAGCATGCAGATGCCCAGCAACATCACAATGCCTTGCATGGCTTCGGTATAAAGCACGCCGCGCAGTCCGCCCACAAAGACGGCGAAGCCCACCAGCAAGGCCACCAGCCAGATCAGGGACCAGAGCGGCAGCGGCAGAATCTGGGCCAGCAACAGGGCGGCGCCCTTGATGACCGCCGAAGCATAGACACCCAGAAAAACCGCGAAGAGCAGGGCCAGAGCTTTACCCAGAAACGGGCTTTTATGTCCCTTTGCCAGAAGTTGGGTGGGGGTGCGGGCCTGGAGGTTGCGCTGGCAGACCCGGGTCGGCCAGGCCAGAAAGCGATATACGATCCAGGTGCCCAGCCAGACGTTGCCGGCAGCCACCAGGAGCATTTGCAGACCGTAGGCATAGGCCAGACCGCCGAAGCCCACCAGGGCTACGGCTGAGATATAGGTCGCCACGTAGGCAAAGGCCTGAATGCCGAAACCCACACGGCCCGAGGTCAGGGCGTCATGCCCCTGGCCTTTGCGGGCCAGCCAGACAAAAACAGCGATATAGGCGATCCATATCAGGGCATCGAGCAGCATGGTCAGCTCCGGCGGCGGGCCTGGCGGCCCAGGCCGACCAGGGCCAACAGCAGCGATCCGGCCAGAGAGAGAATGGCTATGCACACGGCGGCATCGGCCAGCAAAAGCGTGGAGAGAATATCCATGGAGCCTCCTTCAGGCATAAAAAAACCGCCGGCCCCATTGGTCGGCGGTATATACCATCTTTGCATGCTGTCTGAAAAAAACGGCGACGCATCCGAACCGGGGTCAGTGATTGACTCTGGCGACGTAATATCGAAAAAATCGAAACGTCATGGCTGCATTCATGACTGTACCCTTATCCTCCGCCGGGCGGGCTGTCAATGCCCCCGGAGTGGGATACGCCGGAAAAGATCAGGCTTTGATGGAGCGGGCCACAAAGTCCAGCACGTCGCTGTACAGAGTGGGCAGGGCGTACGGGGTCAGCACCTGAGTACGGTTGGCCCCGACCATCAGCGAAATGATTACCTGGGCCGTGGCCCTGCTGTCCACCCTGGCCAGGCTGCCGTCATTGATGCCGCGCGCGATGAGTGTTTCCAGCAACTGATGGACCTGTGAGAACATGGAGTCCATCAGGTCGCGGTCGGTCTTGGTCTTCATGTCGCTGTAGGGCGAGCAGCGCACCAGAACCAGCCAGTTGGAGTTTTTATCGATGGAAAAATCAAGATACGCTTTGCAGAAGTGCATCACGGCGTCAAAGCCGGAATCCGCGTCAGCGGTGGCCTCGCGCAGTTTGGTCAGGAAATGCTCCAGCACATCCAGCCCGGAGGCCAGAAACAGTTTTTCTTTATTCCCGTAATGATGGGTCAGAAGGCCCAGAGCCACGCCGGCCCGGTCGGAGATTTTTTTGAATGTGGTTTCCACATAGCCGCATTCGCCGAAAAGCTCCTTGGCCGCCTGGAGCAATGCTTCTTTTTTGCTTTTGTTCATAGTTGTTTCGTGGCGCTGGTACAGGGCCGGGCTGAAGTATTGTCAGGGCCGAAAACCTACCGCCTGGGAACGGCAAAGTCAATAAAAGAACCGATTTTCAACTTTTGCGGGGCCTGCGGAAGGCATTCTGCGCATAATCCCCCAGACGTTCCAGACGCCTGTCCGCCAGATCATACAGACTGCCTGACGTGAAACCGCCGTTTTTGCGTCGCCGTCCGGCGGGCAGGCCGGTGAGCAAGGTCAGCGCCTCCTCAATGCGGCGTACCGGATAAATGGCAAACTGTTTTTTCTCCACCGCCGTCAGCACATCCGGCGCGAGCATCAAATGGTCCACATTGTCGCGGGGGATGATAACGCCCTGCGAGCCCGTGAGCCCGTGGCGGGCGCAGACCTTGTAAAACCCCTCGATTTTGCGGGTTACCCCGCCCACGGCCATGATCTGGCCTGAATGGCTTACCGCGCCGGTAAAAGCCAGGTCCAGGCGCACCGGCACGTCGGCCAGGGCCGAGAGCAGGGCCACCAGTTCCGCGCCCGAGGCCGAATCGCCTTCAATTCCGGCGTAACTCTGTTCAAAATAGAGCGAACCGGAAAGCACCAGTGGTTTTTTTCGGGCGAAAAGGTCCGTGAGATAGCTTTTCAGAATCATCATGGCCTTGGTATGGATGGGGCCGCCCAGTTCCGCCTCGCGCTCCAGGTCGATGATGCCCTCATGTCCCACGCCCACGGTGCAGGAAATGCGGTGCGGCAGGCCGAATTCAAAGTCGCCGTGCCAGGTGACCGAAAGTCCGTTGACCTGCCCCACGGCCGAGCCGGAGGTACGCACCTTGATCATCTCGCGGTCGTATTCCTCCATGAAGATTTCTTCCACCAGATTGGCGCGATAGGTACGCGCGGCATAGGCTTCTTCCAGAATGGCAGCGCTGACCAGAGGCAACTGACGCATTTCGGCCAAGGCCGCCGCTTCGATCATCAGCTCGCGTAACAGGGGAAATTTAAGTGATAGGCGGCGCTGGTCCTCGCAGAGATGCGATCCCAGATCCACCAGCCAGGCCAGGGCCGTGCGGTCAAAGGGCCGCAGCTTGTTTTCCTCGATGATCCTGGCGATCTGGCTCAGATAAATACGGATATTTTCGGCGTTGCGCTCAGTCACGTCGGCCATGTGGGCCTTGATGCGGAAGAGCTTGGCAAAGCGGTCGTCATTGACCAGCAGGGTTTCGTAGAGTTCTTCGCCGCCGATCAACACGACCTTGAGATCAAGCGCCAGGGGTTCGGGCGTGATGCCCTTGGTGCGGATGGCCGTATCCGGAGTGTCGCCGGTGTCCTCAATGCGCGCCTGATTGGAGCGCAGCGCGCGCAGCAGGCCTTCCCAGGCATTGGGATGCTGGAGAAGATCCTCAATGTGCAGGACCAGAAAACCGCCGTTGGCCTTGTGCAGGCTGCCCGCCTTGATCAGAGTGAAGTCCGTGACCAGCGCGCCCATTTCGGACTCGCGTTCCACGCAGCCCAGCAGATTGATCGCCGTGGGGTGGTCCTCCACCACAATGGGCGCGCCGCTCTGTCCGCTGTTGTCCACCAGCAGGTTGACTTCGTAGCGGTAAAAGATGTTCTCCATGGGCGGCAGGGCGTGCCCTTCGCCGCCGGGCTGCCCCGGCATGCCGTCGCGCGGGAGAAAGGATTCGGTATTTTTGAGGATATCCTCGCGCAGGGCCGCGAAATAGTCCGCCAGCTCCGGCACGGGGCAGGCCTTCAGGATGCGCTGCTGCGCCGGGGTGAGCAGGGCGTCCAGCACCTGGCCCATGGCTTGGCGTTCCAGGTCGCGCTCATTGTCGTGAAAGGATTCCTCGGCCTTGTTCAACTGGCGCATGAAACCGGCCATGGCCTGCACCAGACTGTCGCCCCGGCGCTTGAGGTTGAGGCGCACCGTATTGTCCAGGCGTTCGAACTCCTCTTCGCTCAGGCGTTTGCCTTCCACCAGGGGATAGAGGGTCAGGCCGCCGTTTTCGTCCATATCCAGGTTGAAACCCTTATGCACGGCCACGGAGTTCATCTTGTGCAGCAGGCCGATGCGCACGTTCTGGAACTGATCCACCAGTTTGGCCCGCTGCTTGACGTAGGTTGTGGCCTCAAAACGCCGGGCCAGCTCCTTTCCGACGTTTTCCAGCGTTTCTTTCAGGGATTGCTTGAACTTTTTACCCTGTCCGGCCGGAAGGGCCAGCAGAGTGGGGCGGTCCGGGTCCGCGAAGTTCTGCACATAGACCAGATCCGGCGGCGTAGGAGCTTTGCGCGCCTGGGGCCGCAGATAGGAAAGCAGCATATAGCTGCGGCCGAGGTCCGCTTCGCCGGAAAGATAGATGTTGTAACCGGCGGTGCGGATTTGCAGGGCCAGGTCCAAGGCCTGCATGGCCCGTGGCTGGAAGGGATTCTTGCGGCTGTTGCCGTTGCGCGGCAACGGAATGGCCCGGCTGTCCTCCCAGGGAATGCGGGTCGGATCAAACGTGGCGTGCAGCCGGGTGGTGGGCAGAGGTGTGATGCTTGGCATAAATATAGAGTTCTTACTGTTGTTGATAAAGTTTTTCCAGGATGGCGCGGCCGCCCTTGTCCAGCAGTTCCCCGGCCAGTTCCAGGCCCAGGGCGCGGGCGTCCGCGGCATTGCCGTTTTTTTCGCCGCGCAGGATCAGGCTGCCGTCCACTTCGGCCACCAGCCCCTTGAGGCTGACGTTTTCCTCGCCCACAAGGCGGGCATGCCCGGCGATGGGCACCTGACAGCCGCCTTCCAGTCCAGCCAAAAAGCCGCGCTCGGCATCCACGCAGACGCGGGTGGCGCGGTCTTCCAGGCTCGCCAGCAGGACGAGCAGCTCATAACTGTCTTCGCGGCATTCAATGCCCAGCGCGCCCTGGCCCACAGCGGGCAAAAAGCGCTCGGGGTCCAGGGAGGACATATACGGCGCGCTGAGCCCCAGGCGGTTGAGCCCGGCGGAGGCCAGGATGATGGCGTCGTATTCCCCACTCTGCAGTTTGCGCAGGCGCGTGTCCACATTGCCGCGCAGACTGGAAATGCGCAGATCCGGCCGCATGGACAATAGCTGCGCCTGCCGCCGCAGACTGCTGGTGCCCACATGGGCCTTTTGCGGCAGGGCGTCCGGATCGGCATAGTGGACGGAAAGGAAGCAGTCGGTGCAGGCTTCGCGCTGCGGCACGCAGCCCAGGATCAGGCCTTCCGGCAGGACCATGGGCACGTCCTTGATGCTGTGTACGGCCAGATCCGCCCGCCCGTCCAGCAGGGCTTCCTCAATTTCTTTTACGAACAGGCCCTTGCCGCCCACTTTGGACAGGGGCACGTCCAGAATGATGTCACCTTTTGTTTTGATGACGTTGAGAGAAACCGTGAGCCCCGGATCCAGGGCTTCCAGACGGCTTTTGACGTGTTCGGCCTGCCAGAGGGCCAGACGGCTGCCGCGGGTGGCGATGACGAGATGCTTGCGCATAACTTCCTGTTCTTTGTTCCTGGTGTCTGATTGCAAAAATTTCGAGCATAGTTATGCTCTCCATTTTTGCAGGATCGGCAGCGAAAAACCATGATTTTTCGCTGACTCACGGCGGCTACGCCGCCGCAAAATCCTTCGGATTTTGTGTGTCTAATTTTTCAAATTAGACACTAGGGAAGGGCGATGTCCGTGTCTGTTTTGTCCGGCGCGGCGCGCGTGGGGTTTAATGTCCGCAACTGGCGCAATTGCCGCCTGAGCATCCGGCGCAGCCGCCGCCTCCGCCCGAGGACGGCGCGGCATACTCGCCGCCGTCGCTGCCGCCCGTGCAGTGGGCGCAACGGGACATGAGCTTGTGCGTCTCACGCGAGCCGCAGTTGGGGCAGACGGGCGCGGCATCGTCAAAAACCAGTTCCTCAAATTCCCGGCCGCATTTTTCGCAGCTGTACTCATAAATGGGCATGCTCAATCCTTCTGTTCTTGGTCTGACTGCAAATACGGCGTAAGCGCCGTAACGTTTTCAAACAGATAATAATCAGTGAGCTGGCAGAAAAGATGTCCGGCCGCAATATGCAGCTCCTGAACGAGCGGCGTATGCCGCGTGGGCGTTTCCAGCAGAATATGGCAGAGCCGGGCCATTCCGCCGCCGCTCTGGCCCGTGAGCCCCACGGTGAACAAACCGGTCCGCCGGGCCGTCCGCAACGCCGCCAGCACATTGGCGCTGTTGCCGGAGGTCGAAATGCCCACCAGCAGATCGCCCTTGCGCCCCAGCGCCTCCACCTGCCGCGCGAAAACCTGGCTGAAATCCAGATCATTGCCGATGGCGGTCAGGGCTGAGGTATCCGTGCTCAGGGCCAGCGCCGGCAGGGCGGGGCGGTCCATGAGAAAGCGGTTCACGAATTCGGCGGCCAGATGCTGGGCGTCGGCCGCGCTGCCGCCGTTGCCGCAGAGCAGAATCTTGCCGCCTCCGGCCAGGCAGAGGGCCGCGCGCAAGGCGGCCTCGCGCAGATTGGAAGCCTGCGCGCGGAAAAATTCCTCACGCAGGCGCGCGCCATCCTGGGCATGGCGGGCTATGATCTCCAAGGCAGAGTCTTTCATGCTGCGCATCCTTTCAGACAGTAATGAGGATTTTCGTTCTCTGCCCGGCAAGGCGAGCTTCGGGCGGAGGGAGTATCTTCAAATAGTTGACTTTCGCACGGGGCGAGCCTGTTGCAGGCAGAGGGCGAAAGGACAAATTTGAAACAGCTCCCGGCGAATGCCGCGTGAACGCCGTTTGATTTCGGGATGCCCATACTTATGCCAAAGCGGCGCGGCTGACAAGCGCGTCCGGAACACGGACTTGCGGTCGCGGCCCTGATAACGTAAATTGCCTGCTTATGCAAAATACAGTCTTCCGGCATGTACTTCTGGTCTGCAAGGCCCGCCACGAACGCGCCTGGGAGCTCGGTTGCGAAATCCTGCAATGGTTGCGCGCGCAAGGGCACACGGCGGTGATGATTGAAGCGGGGCATGAGGATGCCGCCTATGCCGCCGAACTCGATTTCGTGGTCGTGCTCGGCGGCGACGGCACCATGCTGGGCGTGGCCCGTCGCATGGTGGGACGGGCCGTGCCCCTGTTCGGCATCAATTTCGGCCGGGTGGGGTTTTTGACCGACGCCCAGCCCGAACACTGGGAAGAGCGGCTGCTGGCCTGTCTTAAAGGCGAACTGGCGGTGCGCACCTGCCTGGCCCTGAGCTGGAAGCTCACGCGCGGCGGCAGCCCGCAGGCCGGCGGTTCCGCCGTCAACGACGTGGTGCTGAGCCGGGGCTCCCTTTCCCGCCTGGTCTGCGTGAATATCGCCGTGGACGGACAACGGATGGGCTTGCTGCGCAGCGACGGGATAATTCTTTCCACGCCGGTGGGCAGTTCGGGCTACAGCGTTTCCGCCGGCGGCCCCTTGCTCTATCCCGGCATGAATGCCGTGGCCTTCACACCCATCTGCCCTTTTTTGAATACCATTTCTCCCATGGTCTTTCCGGGCAAGACCGTGTTCAGCATGCGCATTGAAGCCGGTTCCACGGATTGCTACATCACCGTGGACGGACAGGAGGGCCAGCGTCTGGAGATCGGCGACCTGGTGGAAGTCACCGGCCTGCCCGCGGCCGTGCGCTTCATGGGCGATGAAATTTCTTTTTTCGAGCGTCTGCGCACACGGGGTTTTGTGCTTGAGCGGGCCTCCGGCGCCGATGCGGAGAAAGCATGAAAGAATCCCGCGAGCCGTCCAGCGTGCGCGACATCCGCCTGGGCCGGGACGTCTGTTTCGATGCCTGGCTTTACAGCATGCTGATGGACAACAATCTGGCTTACCGGATGAATCCGGACATCATCGCCAGCCCGGAACAACTGGCGTTCATGATTCAGTTGGACGACGATCAGATTTATCTGCCCTGTTCCGATGCCACCTTCGCCATGCTGCGCGCCGACAATCCGTTACCGAAACTGCAGGCTCAGTATAACCGCGCCTGGCGCATCATCATGCGCCTGGTCCGCTCCATGGTGCAGGACCGCGCGGAGCGGCGGCGCATCCTGCATTTCTGCCGCCACCGTTTTTTGCAGTATATCGCCCAGCGGACGCTGATTCCGTCGCGCTTGGTCAAACGGATGACAGATCTGGTTCTGGCCCAGAGCTACAGCCTGGGCGATCCCTGGCGGGAACGCCGTCGCGCTTCCACATTGCGCCAGCAGGAGCTGCTGGATCTGCCCGAGATCAGAAGCAACCTGGAAGCCATGCCGCGCGGCAAGCTGCCCGCCGATATGCATGAAACCCGGCAGTTGCTCGACAGCCTGGAACTGGTCCGCTTTTTCTGCCTTTCGGCCATGGCCAAGGATTGGCAGGAGCATTTGCCTTCGGCCCGGAGCATCCGTCGGACCATGCGTGAGGCCGAACAGGCGGCCGCGCCGCTGCGCGGCTATTTTTCGCGCACCGCCGGACGATCGGCCACCGTGCTTTTTTTGTGCGACGCCGACGGCGGCATCCTTTTTGATCTGGCTATGTTGCAAAGCCTGATCCGTATGGGGCACCGGGTCATTTGCGCGGTCAAATCCGGATTTTATTTTTTCGCGCCGACCATGGATGACATGGAAAGCGATCCCGCGCTGGAGCGCTGGCTGCGCGGCGGCATTGTGCTGCGTGAAACCCAGCTCGGCAAAAACGACCTTTTGCGGCATCTGCGTGAACACCGTCTGGTGGTCATTGACGACGGCACGCGCGAGCGTCTGAATTTGTACCGGGTTTCCGTGACCTTTTCCCGGGCCTGGAAAGAGGCCGATGTGGTGTTGTGCAAAGGCTGGCGCGCGGCGGGCATCTTTTTTGGCAGCAGCCACGAATTCACCCGCGACATTGTCTGCTATTGGCGGGACGAAAGCGGCTTTCGCATCGAATTGCGCAGGCATGCGGCCGCGGCGCGTAAATTCAGCGAGGAAGACATAGCCGCCCAGGCCGACGCCATTATCAGGGAGATGCGCGCGGCCCGCAGTGAAGGCCGTTCGGTCATGTTCTACAGTTGCGTCATCGGCAGCATTCCCGGCCAGACATCCGTGGCCGTGGCCCTGGCGCGGGCCTTTGTGGACAATCTGCGAAAAAAAATGGATAATATTTTGATTATCAACCCGGCGGAGCACTTTGTGGAAGGCATGGACGGGGACGACCTGATGTTCATGTGGGAGCGGGTGCAACGCAGCGGCCTCATCGACGTTTGGCGCTTCCAGTCCGTGGAGGACATTGAGGAAAGCTTCGCCCTGCTGGGGCGCAAGGTGCCGCCGTCGTGGTCCGGTAAGGACGCCACCTATTCCACGGGGTGCACCAAGGAAATGCGCATCGCCCTGGACATGCAGGCCAAGAACCGCGAAATGCAGATCATCGGGCCTGAGCCCCGGCTCTTTTTCCGCAGGGGCGAGTACGGGGTGGGCAAATATTTTGACGCCAGCATCAGTCGGCCCACGGGCCGCTGAGGCGTGGCCGCAACACAAAGCATGCGGGCTCCAGCCCCCGCGACAGGGAGTGGATTAAGATCATGGCCGCCTATGAAGCCGTTATCGGCCTGGAAGTGCATGTGCAACTGGCAACGGCCTCCAAGCTGTTTTGTTCCTGTTCCACCAGATTCGGCCAGCCGCCCAACACCAATGTCTGCGAAGTCTGCGCGGGCATGCCCGGCGCGCTGCCCGTGCCCAATCGCCAGGCCGTGCATTACGCCGCGCTGGTAGGTCTGGCCACCAATTGCGCCATCAATCGCCGTTCCATCTTCGCCCGTAAGAACTATTTTTATCCGGATCTGCCCGCTGGCTACCAGATTTCGCAGTTTGATCTGCCCATCTGCGAGCATGGACACCTGGATATCGTGGCGGAAGGCCAAAGCAAGCGCATCGGCATTACCCGCATCCACATGGAAAACGACGCGGGCAAAAACATCCATGCCCAGGGAGAGAACGTCAGCTACGTGGACCTGAACCGCGCGGGCACCCCCCTGGTGGAGATCGTTTCCGAGCCGGACATGCGTTCCGCCGCCGAAGCCGTGGCCTATCTCAAGACGCTCTACGGCATCGTGACCTATCTGGGCGTCTGCGACGGCAATATGGAGGAGGGCAGCTTTCGCTGCGACGCCAACGTTTCCCTCCGGCCGGTGGGCGCGGCGGCCTTCGGCACGCGCACAGAACTCAAGAATCTCAATTCCTTCCGCAACGTCCAGCGGGCCATTGAATACGAAATAGCCCGCCAGCAGGATGTGCTGGACGACGGCGACAGCGTGGTGCAGGAAACGCGCCTGTACGACGCGGTGAAAAACCTTACCGCCTCCATGCGCAGCAAGGAAGAGGCCCACGATTATCGTTACTTCCCGGACCCGGATCTCTTGCCCGTGGAAATCGGAGCCGGGGAGCTGGAGCGCTGGCGGGCCGAACTGCCCGAATTGCCTCAGCCCCGCGCCGGTCGTTTCATGGAGCTGACCGGCCTGCCCGAGGCTGAAGTGGAAGTGTTGGTGCAAAGCCGGGCTTTGGCCGACTTCTTTGAGGCCGCCGCGCACATGGCCGACCCCCGCAAGGTGGCCAATTACATGCTGGGACCGCTGCTGCGCGAATGCAACGCGCGCAACGTGCCCACCGGCGACCCGGCCCGGTGGGCCATGAAGCCCGAAGCTCTGGCGGAATTGGTGCGTATTGTGGATCAAGGGCTGATCAGCGCGAAGATCGCCAACGACATCTTCGGCGATCTGTTCAGCAACGGCGCCATGCCCGAAGCCTACGTCAGGGAAAAAGGCCTGGGACAGATTTCCGATTCCTCGGCGCTGGAAGCCGCCGTGGATGCGGTGATCGCCGCTAATCCGGCGGAAGTGGAAGCCTATAAGGGCGGCAAGACCAAGCTGATCAGCTTCTTTGTGGGTCAGATCATGCGCGCCACCAAGGGCAAGGCCAATCCCGCCCTGGTCAACGAGTTGCTGAACAAAAAGCTGCGGTAATAAAAAGCCGGGTCAAACGGAGAAAAAGAGCAGGGCCTGTCGGCGATGTCGTCGGCAGGCCCGTTTTTCCGTCAGGGCGATCTGTTGGCGTCGAAAGCGGAAAAGAGACCAGGCTCAGCCCTCATTTGCGCCTTGCTGCCCGAAAAAATTCAGCTTTTCGCGGACGGCGTTTTAATGAGGACTGAACCTAGGTTCAGGACTCGTTAATTGCCAACCATTTTATATCAGTGTATTTATAACGCCCGAGGTAAGTCATGAGCACACTGTTTTATCTTTCCACCGGGC
>NZ_JAGZUV010000111.1:0-5433 GCF_018379785.1 Desulfovibrio sp. | reverse complement strand
TCCTGTGAGCAGGAGCACATCGCTGTCGTACAGGTGGACCAGTTCGCAGAGCGCGGACAGGGTGGGGCCCAGGGTGGCGCGGATAGTGGCGTCCACCGCGCGCGGACGGACCTGGATGGGCACGTCGAGAATGTTAAAGTTTTGGATGAAGGGGGCCGCGCGACGCACCAGATGATCCACGGCGCGCAAAATGGCGGCCTGAGGCCGGGGAGCGCGCACGGCCGGAGTGAAGCGGCCAATGCTTTCTTCGTCGTCCAGAGCCGGAACGCCGTTGGTCGGGGCCGCTGTCTGTTCGCCCGTCGCAGCCTGGGCCACAGGGTCCGGCTCGAAGAAGTCGCCCAGAACACAGCTGTAACTGTCGTCCCGCATGTCCGGATCCTCGCAGGCGGCCAGCAGGCCCAGAGCCACGGGCACGGCGATCTGGCGCACCAGGCGCACGCGGGTATTGCGTTCCTCCTGGGACATGCCGATGGCGTCACGTCCGAACAACTGGCCCAGCAGGCCGCGCGGTTCCGCCAAACCCTGCTTGACCAGAGCTTCGCCGATGGCCGGGATGACGTGATTTGCCACAACTTCACGTAAAACTTCATCGCCGGCGATGTTGAAACCGTCGCGGAATTCCGTATGCGGCACGATACGGGCCGTGTCGCCCTCGCCGCTGGCCAGCTCATAGGTGGTAATGGACAAATCCGTTGTGCCGCCGCCGATGTCGATGGAGGCAATGCGCACGCAGGGATGATTGCCGTAGGCGGCGCGCGGTTTGCCCATCAGGCGGAAAAGATGATGGGCGTCGCCGTGCTGTTTGACGGCCAGCTCATTGTAGAGCAGGACCAGTTGCGAACAACTGGCTTCGTCCCAGTCGCAACGTACCTGCGGGCTCAGGCGGTAATCGCCGCTCTGCCCCTTGTTCTGTTGCTGGGGCAGGAACCATTGGCCCCAGCCCAGGGCGTCCCAGATCACCCGCACGGCCCAGAGCACCCAACGGCGGAAGATGCGTTTTTCCGCCACGGGCATGGCCGTGGGCACGGTGAAGATCAGCCGCCGCAGCCGTCTGGGCAGATTGGGCAGTTCCCGCCGGGCCCGGGTGGCCGGGGAATTGATGGTGACCAGGGCCTGGGTGAGGATTTCGCCCATCATGAAGAGCATCAGGGACGAACGGGTAAACAGGGATTCAAAAATGGGCTCGGCCTGCTGTTTTTGCAGGGCAGGGCTCTTCTTGAACAGCGGATCGCCAAAGCAGGCCAGGGGCGTGCCCTGAGGGTTGAGCTGGCGGGCGAACAGCCCGCGGCTGACCATGGGCTCGGCCTTGCCGCCGGTGTTGTAGCGCCAGCTCTGCTGCCAAGGGCGTTCGTCCCAGAGATAGCGCTTGGGGCTGGACATGCCGGTGGTGCCTTCGGCGCAGACGGCCTGAGTTGCCAGGCGTGCGGCTTCCGGCCCGATACGCACGGCCGAAGGCCAGGCAAAAGCCGGGCTCTGGCGGCCCGAGCGCCGGGAAAGGGCGTCGTTGCCGAAAGCCGCGTCCACAAATTCCACGCGGGTTTCAAAGGGCTCGGCGTAGATCCTGTCCGGCTGGCTGAGATCGCGCAATTCCAGCAGATAGCTGTCATTGAGATTGGTGACGCGCTGGGGCAGGGTTTCCACCAGTATGCCCGTGGTGCGGGAATTGCCGATGTCCAGAATCAGATCCACATCCACCGGTGTGTCGCGGTCCGGATTGATGACCTGGGCGGCCAGATCGTCGAGGGCCAGGCGCACCACTTCCAGCCAGGTCAGATAGCTGGCCAAGTGTTCAAGAACATAGGGCGTTTCTTCCTGCCAGGAGCCGCGCCCGTGGTGTTTGCCCTGCCGCCAGGCGCTGTAAATGCCGGAAAGCCATTCATCCACCCAGGCTGCGTTGAGGAACCAGGAATTGTCGCGCACCTGACAGGCCAGCATGAAATGTCCGTGGGCCGCCACGTCCTGCGGTGAAAGGGCGTAATATTCCTCGCCCTCGGCGGGACGCGGCTCCACATTGGTGTCAAAAGCCAGTACGACGCGCAACCGGCCGGGATGCTGCTCCGAGCGCATGATTCTGGCCCGCGCCCAGTTGGAGGGGCCGCATTCAAAGCGTCTGCCGCCGTCGGGCCAGAGCTGGTCCAGGGTGCGCAGAAAGGGAATGGGCAGCCAGTGTCCTTCCCAGACGTCCAGGGCACGGCGGGCGTCCATGTCGTAGTCGTAGTCGCAGGGCTGGCCGGTCAACTGGTCCACAAAGCCGTTTTCCGTTTCCGCCAGGCAACGCAGGTAGTGGGTGTAGCGGCCCCCGGCGTCGTCTTCCTGTTTTTTTTCCTCGCGGAAATAGCGGCGCAGGCGGTGGATGGCTTCCTCCGGGAGGGCGAAATCCAGAAACTGCGGGCAGCCGCCGGGGATGATGCTGACGGGCGAGAGGTAACGGGGAATGGCGTCCATGCTTATTTCCTTCTGAAACGGGCGTCCCACTTGTGGCGGGCCCCGCCCAGTTCATTGCCTTTGCACTGGGTGCTGCTTTCACTGCCCGTGCACTCCACTTTCTGGGGCACATAGGTGCCGCCGCGCGGGCAACGGGCCGGATCGGAATCAAAGAGCAGGCGGTTGCCCTGGAAGCGCGCGCTGGCCGAACCGCTGCAGACCTGGCCGTTGCGTTCGCGCACGAAACGGCGGCCCTTGCCGTTTTTGTCGAAGCAGTATTCGGCAATGATCGGCTCGTTGGATGGATGCGAATACAGGCCCGTCTCACTGGTCCAGCAACCCTCCAGGAAAGTGAGATCGTTCTTTTTGGCCGCATCGCTGGGGATGTTCAGGTCTTCGTTCTTTTTGGGAGCGGGCCTGGGGGCCGGAGGTTCGGGCTTGGGTTCCTGCCTTTTTGGTTTTTCCTGTTTGGGTTTTTCAACCTTGGGCTTTTCCGGCTCCGGCGGGGTTTCACCCAGGAAAGGTTCCACCACTTCCGGTTCCTTCGCCGCCACCGGCGGGATCACGGGCTTGCAGAGGGCCGCGCGTTCCTGCAATTGCTGCCAGAGCCGGGCCAGTTCGTCGTCCAGTTGCACGGCGCGTTTTTTTTCGGTTTCCAGAGCCGCCGTGTCCGTTCTGAAGCAGGAGGCCGGAAGAGGCGAGGGCAGAATGCCCAGAGCCGCCAGCAGCAACCAGAGCAGGAGCAGGAGAAAGAGCAGGGGCAACAGCCAGGGCAGGCAGCCGCTTCGGCTCGGGGGCGGCGGAGGCGCGGGGGGCGGTACGGCCCCCAGGCGGGAAAGATCCTGGGGTTGGGCGCCCACGGCTCCGGGCGCGAAACCCCAGTTGATCAGGACCGGTTTGCCGCCCACGGACCAGAGATCATCTTCTGTCGGGTGCTGCAGGGCCAGTTGCAGCAGTTGGCCTGAAAGAGCCTGCCGGGCCTGGGCCTCGGCGGTCAGGGACCGGGAAAGGTTCAGGATATCCTTGGCGAGGCCGCCGGCTTTGGCGCGCAGGGCCTGGGCCTCGGCTTCAGGCAGTTCTTTGACGGGCCGTGCCTCTCCCTGGCCTGCGGCATACCAGTCCACATTGCGGCCTTCCGCGTCGTGCTGGGGTTCGGCCAGCAGGGCCGCGTGCTCCGGCCCCAGTTTCTGAAGCAGGATGGCCCGCATCTGGGCATAGCAATCCGTGGCGAAAATACCCTGGCTGGCAAGGGCCCGCATCTGACCGCGCAGGCTGACGGCAATCCGGACGCTCATGGTTTGCCTCCCCCGGCGGCTTTAGCGGCCGGAGCGGCGGGCGGGGCCGCCAGACTGAATGGAATCCCCACGGAACGCAGGTAGTCGGCCAGGCTGGCGCTGACGATAGCCAGGCTGGACTGGCGGTAGGATTCGTCGTCCAGTTTGATGAAGGTATTGATGCCCGCCACCTCGCCTTTGTCGTTGACCAGCGGGCCGCCGCTGTTGCCTTGGGAAACCGTGGCCGTATGCACGATGAGCGGCGGATTGCGTTGCAGGATCACGCTCACCGAGCCGTCGGTATAAACGACTTCCGGCGCGGCGGCGGCATTGCCCTGCAAGAGGGCCGCGAACTTGGGATCATCCACGGTGACCGCGCCGGGGAAGCCCCAGGCGCTGACCCGTTCGGTGCGTTTGATGTCGGCGGCCAGCTTGAGCGGCGTGATTGGGGGCGCGCCCTGCACCTGGAGCACGGCGAAATCGCGCCCGCCGGACTGGGTGGCGCGCAGAACCTTGGCGGTCAGCAGGCCCCTGGTGGCTTTGTTGGTGACAATGGCCTGAGCGGCGTCGCCCACCACATGGGCATTGGTTACAATGTAGCCGGGAGCCACAAAAAAGCCGGAACCCATGGAGAGCCCTTCCTTTCTCTGGGCCAGCACCAGTACCGTGCCCTGCTCCAGAAGTTCGGCCACGCTGGCCGGCGGGGCGGGCGTCGAGGCCTGCGGTTGGACAGCCGGGGATGACGCGGGCGTTGCCACAGGAGCTTCAGGCCTGTCGGCCGGAGAAGGGGATGAGGCGGAGAGCGGCGGCCAGACCACACCCGGCGGCGGACTGAGCTTGTTCAGCTCGCGCTGGATATCGCAGGGGTCTTTTTCAAGCAGCAAGCGCAGTTGCCGCAAAAAAGCCTCGCGCGCCTCGTTGTTGTGCCGGGCTTCCTCTGTTTGTTTTTCCAGGGCCGCACGACGGGCTTCCGCGGCTTGCCATTCCTTCCGGAACAGCCAGGCCGCCAGCAGCAGGAGCGCCAGCAGTTTAATACATGCAGTCGTTTTCATTGCGGAGTTTGAGCAGGTAACGGCCTTTGCCGGCGTCGTCGTATTGCAGAATGCCCGTGAGCGAACAGCTCTTTCCGGCGGGGACCTCTTCGCCGGCGAACCCGGCGTAATTGCGGACATAGGTGTATATTTCGGCTCCTCCGGCGTCGGTGAAGCGTTTGTACCCCGCCCATGTACCGGGCGTAAGGTCTTCGGGCGTGTAACTCAGGCCGTCGATCCGCACCAATGTCCCGCACCGCTTCGGCGTGAGTTCCGCAATCGTCAGCAGGGCGGGTGCGACCGGCTGCGGGGCTTCGCCGGTGCGACTTGCGGCGGCGTCCAGCGCGGCTTTCGAGCCGAGGTAATCCGTTGCGAAGCCGCTTCCCGCTGCGGGTTTCCGCCCGACCTGCAATATGCCGCGGCTTTCGCCCAGCGCCAGCCCCTTCAGCCGCAGCGTGACGCGGCTTCCCGGCGGAAAGTCGTTGTGCAGATGGTCAATACCCGCCATTACCTCAAGTCCCGCTCCATCTTCCTCGACGCAGAACGTGCGGTAGAAGTTTTCCTCCGCATCGCTGGTGTTCACCCGGCCCGACACCACCACGTCGGTCGCAATCACGAACGTCGTCCCGGCGTACAGTTGGCGCAATTGGGCGATGGTCGCCGTCGCCGGTTCCGGCTCCTCGCCGCCGCTCCGTTCCCCGAAC
>NZ_JAGZUV010000110.1:0-5442 GCF_018379785.1 Desulfovibrio sp. | reverse complement strand
CAGGATGCGGACAGAATTTTCATGCCATATAGCGATGCGACTTTATTCACGGAAGTAATAAAGTGGCGGTCCCCTTCTCCCGTGCGGACCCATTGCGGGGCCAAGTTGAACTGCTCCAGCAGCGCCAGCAGGATTTCCGGGTTGACCTCCCCACGGCGACGACTGTCAGAAATGAGCGCCTGGGGGATGCCGAGCCGCTGGGCTAACTCAGCTTGGCTGGTGTAGCCGGTGACTTTTTTGATTCGGGCGTAAGCATCGGAAAAGACGGCTTCCATTTAAAAATCCTCGCGTTCGGGTGTCTGCTCGATTTTTCCACGCAGCCACAGCAGGGCGTCGGCAATCCCCTGATCGTAATCCATATTGCGATAGCGGGCCGGATCGCCGGACTTCGCCCAGGCCTCCAGCTTCGCAATCTCGCTTTCCGAGCGCGGGCCGTTTCCTGCGGCGTAATTCCGCAGGCATTGGATCAGGTCCGTGATTCCTTGCTCGTAGGGCAAATGATCAGTGAAGATATGCATTGCTATGCCTTTAGAGCGCAGTGGTGGGCATTTCGCCCTGCGTGTTTTTTGGGTAAGAAAAGTGCCTCTGGCAAAAACTACGGATCGTGCGAAGTGGGGGAGAGGAAACAAAAAAGCCCATTTCGGTCTGGAGGAACCAGAACCGGAAAGGGCTTATGAGGTGGGCAGGCCTGAAAAAAGCAAAAAGCGCAGAAATATGCCGAAAAGGCACATTACTACGCTTGAAATTTGCTTGGCGTCCCCAAGGGGATTTGAACCCCTGTCGACGGCGTGAAAGGCCGTTGTCCTGGGCCGGCTAGACGATGGGGACGGGTGAGAGGCACTTGTAAAGGAAAGCCGGTACCGTGTCAAGCGGCGAACGTCCATTGCGGCTTGGTCGACTGGTATGGGTAGCCCGTGCGGCAGCCCTGTCCGGTGCCGGGATATGTTGGTGCCCTGCGGCGGCATTGCAAGGCCGTGCGGCCTGAGGTATTTTTCCGCCATGCCGAGCGCCGAATCTTCCTCTTTGCCGTTTGTCGCAAAACCGGCATTGCCGCCGGAGTCCGTTGCCGCACACTGTGAAAGCCAGCTTCGCCTGCTGCTGGAACTGGCCCAGGTCATGAATGCCGCCAGCGACGTAGGCCAGGCCCTGGACAAGGCCTTGAACCTGATGGCCGGGCATCTGCACATGATGCGCGGGGCCATCACCCTGGTGTCGCCGCAGACCGGCGAAATCCGCACGGAAGCCGCCTACGGGCTCAAGCCCGCCGAGTGTCGGCGCGGGCGCTACGTGCGCGGCGAGGGCATCACCGGCCGGGTCATTGAAAGCGGCCGCCCCATGTATATTTCCAATGTCTCCCAAGAGCCGCTTTTTCTGAACAAAACCCGTTCGCGCGATCTGAAAAAGGAGGGCATCTCCTTTATCTGCGTGCCTATCCGGCTCAATGATCAGGTGGTGGGCGCGCTTTCCGTGGATCATCTCCTGGCCGACGCGGCCACCCTGGAAGACGAGGTGCGCCTGCTGTTGATCATTGCGACCCTCTTGGGGCACGCGGCCCTGGAAACCCAGGGCCGCATGGATGAGGAAAACCGCCCCTCCCTACGGCCCAGGGGCTTTGTAGGCAATTCGGAAAGCATGCAGAAGGTCTACGCCCAGATCGCTCAGGTGGCCCCGTCCGCGACCACGGTTTTTTTGCAGGGCGAATCCGGCACGGGCAAGGAACTGGCGGCCAGGGCCATTCACGCGGCCAGCGCCCGCGCGCCCAGGCCCTTTATTTCGCTCAACTGCGCGGCCCTGCCGGAAAATCTTATTGAAAGCGAGCTGTTCGGGCACGAGCGGGGGGCCTTCACCGGAGCCAGTGCCACCCGCAAGGGCCGCTTTGAACTGGCGGACGGCGGCACGCTGTTTCTGGACGAAGTGGGCGAGCTGTCTCTCATGACCCAGGCCAAATTACTGCGCGTTCTGCAGGAACGCAGCTTTGAACGCTTGGGCGGCATGGAAACCAGGCATGTGGACGTGCGTTTCATCACCGCCACCAACCGCGACCTGGAGCGGATGGTGGCGGAGGGCGGTTTTCGCCGTGATCTGTTCTACCGCCTGAATGTTTTTCCCATTTTTCTGCCGCCCCTGCGTCTGCGTCCCGAGGATATTTTACCTCTGGCCAGCCATTTTATTGCAAAATTCGCTACGGCCAACGGACGGAAGAACGTGCGCCTTTCCCTGGCCGTGATGGATATGCTCCAGCGTTACGCCTGGCCCGGCAATATCCGCGAGCTGGAGAACGTCATGGAGCGCGCCGTGCTGCTTCTGGGCCGCGAGAGCCTGGTGCTGCCCCAGCATTTGCCGCCATCCTTGCACAGCATCCACGAAGGCCATGACGGCGCGGATTGCTGCGTCATCCGGCCCGGTTTCGCGGGCAGTCTGCAGGAGCGTCTGGACGAACTGGAACGAGCCTGCATTGTGGAGGCCCTGGAATCCAGCCGGGGGCAGATCGGCAGGGCGGCGGCAAGCCTGGGCCTGACCGAGCGGATCATGGCCCTGCGCCTGAAAAAATACGGGCTCAATTACAAAGCCTTCCGTCCGGTCCGGAAGGGTGCGTCGCACGCCGCCGACAGTATGGTTTTATAAAATCGACAAAAATGTTATTTTTTGAAACGGACCGCAGGGCTGCCAGTACAACCGGGAGACTCGCCGTTTCTTGTTGGAAGCGGAGTAGAGATTGACTGCTCAAACAATATTTCTGTAGAAAACGACAAAAATGTAGATTTTGAATTTATAGATATAATACACTGATTTTACATGATTTTTTATGAAGCGGCTCTTTCTTCGGCTTGTCCGGTGGAAGAGTCGCTTCTTTTTTTCGACAATTTTGTAGAAAAATAGGCCTGTTTGCCGGTGAGGCTCGCATCCGTCTCTTTCGAAGAACTAAAAATAATCTGTAAAATTAGGATAGTATATGTCTGATCCTTTTGCTTTGCGGCTCTGGCATGGATTGTGCCTTGGAGCACAGCAGGAGGCGCGGCATGTGCCGCGCTGGGGAAGGACCACGGCGCCGGTTCCATCCCCGGAGTTTTTGTCCGGCCGGATGGGCTCCCGCGCGTTCAGGGACGCTTGCCGTCCCCGGGAAGGCGAAGCGACGGAATCTGCGGGCGGCAGCGGCCATAAGGGAGTTTGGGATGAACGCTTCGGATACGGCTTTTGTCATCATCTGCGCCACCATGGTCATGCTGATGACCCCGGCGCTGGCCCTGTTTTACGGCGGCCTGGTGCGGGCGCGCAATGTGCTTTCCACCCACATGCACAGCTACGCCAGTCTGGGGCTGATCACCGTGCTCTGGGCCCTGGCGGGGTATACCTTGGCCTTCGGCGAGGATGTGGGCGGCGTGATCGGCAATTTTTCCTATCTGTTCCTGCGCGGTGTTGAGGGCACGGCCGCTCCGGCCTCCTCCAATCTGCCGCATACCGTTTTTGTGGCCTTCCAGTGCATGTTCGCGGTCCTGACCGTGGCTCTGATTTCGGGCGCATACGCCGAACGCATCCGCTTTTCGGCCATGCTGCTCTTCTCGGGCCTCTGGCTGATTTTCGCCTATGCGCCCATGGCCCACTGGGTCTGGGGCGGCGGCTGGATGGCAAAGATGGGCGCCGTGGACTTCGCGGGCGGCGCGGTGGTGCACATGGCCTCCGGCGCGGGCGCGCTGGCCTGCGCCCAGGCTCTGGGACCCCGCCTGCCCACCGGCCCGCGGAGTTTCACGCCCAATAACCTGCCCTTTACCCTGCTGGGCGGCGGCCTGCTCTGGTTCGGCTGGTTCGGTTTCAACGCGGGCAGCGCCCTGTCCGCCGGTACGCTGGCCGGGCAGGCCCTGCTGACCACGCATCTGGCCTCGGCCTGCGGCATCCTCGGCTGGATGCTGGCGGAGTGGAAGCGCACGGGCAAGCCCACCAGTCTGGGGGCTGTTTCCGGGGCTCTGGCCGGTCTGGTGGCCATTACGCCCGGCGCAGGATTCGTAGGTCTGCTGCCCGCCATGCTGATCGGCTTCATCGGCGGCATGGTCTGCTACGGCGGCGTGCTGCTCAAGAACAGGTTCGGCTATGACGACGCCCTGGACGTGGTGGGCATCCATGGTCTGGGCGGCACCTGGGGAGCGCTGGCTACCGGCCTTTTCGCCAGCGCGGCCATCAATAATGTGGACGGCCTGTTCCACGGCAATCCGCATCAGCTCTGGGTGCAGTTCGTCTCCGTGCTGGGCACTTGGGTCTTCGTCTATGTGGTCAGCCGCATCCTGCTCGGCATCGTGGATTCCACCGTGGGTCTGCGGGTCGCTCCCGAAGCGGAGTATACCGGCCTGGATCTGAGCGAACACAATGAACGCGGCTACTCGCTGTAAGCCGTAAGCGGCAAAGGGAGTCTGTCATGAAGAAACTGGAAATCATCATCCGGCCCGGCATGTTCGACAAGGTCAAGGACGAGCTTTCAAAGCTGGGCATTCACGGCATGAACTATTCGGAAATCAGGGGCTTCGGCCGCCAGCGCGGGCACACCGAGGTCTACCGGGGCACCACCATGCGGGTGGACTGCCTGCCCAAGATCAAGATTGAATTGGTGCTGCACGACGAGGCTCTGGAACGGGTGCTCGGCGCGGTGGTGGGCACGGCCCGCACGGGTCAGGTGGGCGACGGCAAGATTTTCATCAGCGACGTGCTGGATGCGGTGCGCATCCGCACGGGCGAGCGCGGCAACGACGCGCTCTAGGGGCGGTCAATAAACCGGAAAGGAGACAATACGATGAGTTCCCCCCGTAAAAAGGCGGTGTTCAAGGCTGTTGACGCAAAGCCGGTGGTCCCTTCCTGCCGGGAGGAGAAGGCGCACGAGGCGGGCGAGGTTTTCGGACGCAACGTGTTCGGCCTGGCAGTGATGCGCAAGCGTCTGCCCAAGGACGTCTACCGCAAGCTGGCCAAGACCATCCGCGACGGCGAGCGCCTGAATCCGGAAATCGCCGACGTGGTGGCCAACGCCATGAAGGACTGGGCCATTGAGCGCGGCGCGACCCACTATACCCACTGGTTCCACCCCATGACCGGCCTGACCGCCGAGAAGCACGACGCCTTTCTTTCGCCCACGGCCGAGGGGCAGGTGATCAGCGAGTTTTCCGGAAAAATGCTGATCAGCGGCGAGCCGGACGCCTCGTCCTTTCCGTCGGGCGGCATCCGCTCCACCTTTGAGGCGCGCGGTTACACCGCCTGGGACCCCACGGTGCCGGTGTTCATCATTCCCGGCCCCTACGGCGCGACCCTGCATATCCCGACCTTCTTTTATTCCTATTCCGGCGAGGCCCTGGACCGCAAAATTCCGCTGTTGCGCTCCATTGCCGCCCTGTCCCGCCAAGCCCTGCGCATCCTGAAGCTCTTCGGCAATACGTCCGCAAGCTATGTACGGGCCATGGTCGG
>NZ_JAGZUV010000109.1:0-5479 GCF_018379785.1 Desulfovibrio sp. | reverse complement strand
TTCGGAACCACATTTTCGGCATTTCATATTGCTTTCCTCCTTCTACAAAGAAGATAGCATATATGAAGTTATCTGTCATTGAAAAAGTTGATGTCTCGCCCCGGGCGAGGTTTTCACCCCTCTCCCGGCAACGGCCCTTGCGGAGCGGACGCTTTTCGCTTATGGTCCGCAGACCTACGGCGGGGGGACGTGTCGTCACCGGTGTGGCGCCCGGTCTTCAAAACCGGTGGCAGGCTTTACGGTCTGCGGTAGGTTCGACTCCTATGCGTCCCCGCCAATTTCCGAACCCAGGTGTTTCAGGTAGCTGAAATATAGAACCCCTTGAGGCTCAAAGCTTCAAGGGGTTTTTTTATGGCCAGTTCCTTTGATTCGCAGTTAGCTGACAGACTTGGCCTCCGCCAGACATTCCTTTCCGATTACAGACGCCGGGGAGTTATCTCTCCCGAACTCAACCAGGCGCTTCTAACCACAGAATCTCATACAAAAAACAGTATGGATACATATGAGCAAGGGGTTATGGACTTGCTCATATGTATCCAGAATTATTCCTCCGGGGATGGGCTCCGTGCCAGCGAAGACATCGCTCATCTGAAAGTCTGGGTTCACACTGTGGATCAGTCTGGAGAAAGCCCATACTTCGGCATGAGCTATCAGGATGGAGTCAAGGATACGCTTTTGTGGCTTTTGGGAAAAATCAGCCAACGCCCTGATGATGCGCTTGTCGCGGCCTTGAGCTCAGGGGCATAATAATGGAAGGCCCACTTTTTGATGCCTACGCCCGGATACTGAAGGCCACGGGCTGCGATGGAATAGAGGATTTGGCCCGAAGGCTCAGCATCTCCCCGACGCTCATTTCCGATAGTCGCCGCCGTGGTGAATTTACTCCGGAAATTTTGCTGGCGCTGCTGGAAAAGGAGGGATTGAACCCGCATTGGGTCCGCACGGGAAAAGGCAGGCCGTACTTTTGCGCTTCTTCGATACAGATCGCGCTGATGGCAGGAAGAGGGCTTTTCCCTGCGGAAGAAGGGCAGTCCCCGGCTCCTCCGCAAACTGCGCTTTCAGACGAGCAGAAGCTGGCCTGTATTAAGCTGCTCTGTACCAATTTTGATTGTGGACGGGGCATCTGGAAGCAGATCGACGAGAACCGGGAGCTGATCCAATTCCTGTTCAATGAATTTCCGGAAGTGAAGAAGCGGGCCTTCTTCATAGAATGCTGGATCGGCGATACCGACTACTTCCTCAACTGCCTGGCCGAAATCCTCGAAGTGAAAATACCTTTTTGGACAAGAAATTTCCCCCGTCCCTGGCCTGGGAAAGGTGAAGGCCCTCAAAAGTGCGCCCAGGAATGGGCTGATAAGCTGAGAAAGGCCATTCGTGAAGCGGAGAATACCAAGGAGAACAGCAATGGAAATCGTCTTTCCTGATGCCTACGCCCGAATCAAAAAAGTCACCGGCTATACCGGGCAAGCGGAACTGGCCCAAGGGATTGGCATCCCCCAGGCGCTTATTTCCGACAGTCGCCGCCGTGGGGAGGTCAGATCTGAAATTCTGTTGGCGCTGCTGGAACGGTTCAACGTGAGCCCGCAATGGGTCCGCACAGGAGAAGGGGAACGGCACTTTATTATTTCTACGGATAAGATGGCTTCTTTATATGGAATGAAAATTTATTCACCCCATCGGGCGGATAGGAGGGAACAATGAACAAGGAAATGATGAACGCTATGGCCACGGCTGCCTTTGCCCAAGCTCAGGAAGGCTTTGCCGTGTCGCTTGATCCTGATCTGGCGGACGCTCTGGGCGCTTTCATGGAAGAGGCGCTGCCGTCTGAACTGTAAAGATCATTCGTGAACAGGAGAACATCAATGCCTGAAGAAAGCACGATCCCGATGCCTGTCGCCTATCCCGGCACCCGCGTACAGGCCCTTAATCCACGCGCCAAGAACCCTGTATGGGAAGATGGCACCTGCCTGGACGCCGAATTCAAGCTGCTGTCCTGTATGCCTGGAGGGCACTGGAGCTATCGCGTCAGACTGGACAGACAGAGCGCCAGCGGCAGCCCCCTTATCGTTTCCGTTGACAACTCGGGTATCCGTGTACTTGCCTGTAATGCCTGAAGATACAGAAGGCCCTGAAAACTTTTAGTGAGATGGTCATAACACAACATAAAAGCGGCGAGTTGGCAGAAAAGATGAAAACAAACTGGTTTGTTTCCGCTGATGCATGGGCAGACTGCGCCAGAGAAATACTTGAAAAAATGGAAGCGCAGTACGGGCCTATTAAGGGCGGGCATATCGCGCCGCAATCGGATTAGATCATTCATACGGGCTTTCATGGAATTTCTGTAGCGAAACCGCCTGCCTGGGCGGTCGCCGGAGCGTGGTGGCTCCGGCCTGATGAGCAGCCAAGACCTAAGGAGGACAATATGAAGAGGCATCAGGAAGACATGAATGAACTGCTTTTGGACGATATTTATGAATCCAAGGATCCTGCGGTAAAGCAATACGTATTTCAGATCCTGGATGAGGAGATGGACAAGGCGCATGAGCGCGCCGCTATTCGCGTGGCACAGAAGTTCAAGCACCTGCTCTCTCCCCAGATGCAGCAGGCCCTGGCCACACAGTATCCGGTGACGGCCCTGGCGGCGTCGGCCTGATTTCTTTCTGGCGTCAATCCCAAAAGAGGCAAGGCATGATTAACCGCGTTACACTGGTCGGTCGGCTGGGGCATGAGGTGGAGCTGCGCTACACCACCAAAGGAACGCCTGTTACCAAGCTCCGGATCGCCACGGACGGTTCCTATAAAAATCCTGATGGCGTCCGGGTCGAAATCACGGACTGGCATTCGGTGGTCGTGTTCGGAAGATCGGCGGAAAACTGCGCCGCATACATCGGCAAGGGCAGCCTTGTCTATGTGGAGGGCGCTCTCAAAACCCGCAAATGGATCGACCAGGAAAAAGTCGAGCGCCACGTCACTGAGGTGAGTTGCCAGCGGATCAAGTTCCTGGACCATCGCCACGCTGACGGCCAGGACGCCGATGCGGTGCCGACGCCGCCCTCGGATCTCATGGCCGACGATTCCGGCCTGGAAGAGCCGGTGCCGGGCATGGGCATCAACGACATGCGGGATTAGGAGGGCGCCGGATGAGCAGGGACGTATGGCGACTGCCTGACGGACATAACCGCTTGGAAAAAGCCATGTCCGCATTTTGGTACAAAGAGGAAGTTCCTTTCCCCTGGTCTTTCAACCTTTATCTGTACTGCCGCAATGGAGCAGGCGTTCATTGTTATGGCAATGAGTCGCGTAAAACGTGGATGAGTAAACGCCACGGGGAAGCTGCTGAATCTCTTCGTGCCGCGACCCGTATGGCATTGCAACGCGCTGAGGCAACGGAACATATGAATTAGGGAATAAGCCAAAAGAAAACCGTGCATAGTACTGGAATACCATGCACGGCCGCCCCTCGCGGGGTCTCAAAAGCATAACCTGCTGGAGAGACAATACCCGCAAGAGATCCAGGCGTCAAGCCTGGGGGGCTACTTCTTTGCCTTTTTCCCGCCACAAAAAGAGGGCGGTGAAGCATGGAAACCCTGAATCCTTCCGCATACTTTCTGCGGGTATCCGACAAATTTTTCGGCGAATTCATCTGCCGTGACAATGCCGTTTCAGCCGGGCCAGCCCTGCTCTATCTGCTGTTGTTCCGCAAGGCCTACAAAGGAGGCCTGTGCCGGTCCTCGCAATTCGCTCTGGCCAGGGTCTGCAAATGTTCCGTGCGCTCCATCCAGCATTATCTCCGCGCGCTCGCCGCCCTCAAGTATATCAGCATCGAACAGCAGGAGGACGGCCGCAACGTCTACCGTTTGCTTCTCAGCCAGCGGGTTCTCTTCTTCATCGCCCAAGAGAGATCCGCCACGGATGACGATGATGACGGTAACGACCAGGGCGAAGAATTTTCGTCAGGCCATGCGAAAAAGCTTCGCATGGGAGGCGAAAATTCTTCGCCCATATATAAGAGTGATAAGAGTATTAATACCCCCCTTTCCCCCCATCTGCCGGAAAAACGCGAGTCAACACCCTCCGCTCGCAAGCCATTCCCAAGCACAACGACCGTCCCTAACCCGCAAGCCGGTGGGTGGGGGGATTCTTTCTCCAGAGGGAAAAAGCCGGGCAAGGCCTCCGGCTTCCAGACGGCCAATACCCTGTTTGAGCGATTCTTTGCGGCCTATCCGCGCAAGGAGGCCAGAGAACCTGCCCGTGCCGTATGGCATCAGCTCTGGCGGCGCGGCGCGCTTCCGGCCCTGGATCACCTGCTGGCGGCCCTGGATCACTTCCGGGCTTCCACGGGCTGGATCAAGGAGCATGGGCGCTTTGTGCCGTATCTCGTGAACTGGCTCCGTGGCCGGCGCTGGGAAGATGAAGCCGGCGCTCCGGGGGCTTCTTCCTCTGGCGTTCAATCCACGCCGCCTTCCGGTACGCCCTCTCCTACTCCGGATCAGCAGCCCATCCCACGGATCGCGGCCTTCACCCCGCCGGCAGCGCTGGAAACGCCGGAAGGTAAAATTTTCCAAAAGGACTACGGCCTGGCCGTCACGGAACTGCATGCCCTGTGGCCTACGGCCAGTCGGAACAGCATTCGGTCCGGCCTGTTGATGGCCAGACTGCGCGGCTTCGGCCTCAAAGACGTGGTAGCCCGCGCCCGCGAGTACGCGCGCGACAATGTGTTGCCCAGACTTTCCCTGGGAGATTGGATCAAACAGGAAGCCTTTGCATGAGCCTTCTCTCTCCGGATGGCGCGCAATGGCAGCGTAATCTGGAGGCGTTGCGCCGACATGCGGGACAGCTCCTGCTGGAAGCCCTGGGGCACGAACTGACCATTGAGGTCATGCTCAATCCAGACGGACGGTTGTGGCAGGAACGCCTGGGCGAAGAGATGAAAACCATCGGCACGATGGACAGACACAAGGCTGAAGCCATGATCCGGGTGGTGGCTTCGACGCTGAACCAGACAATCACTCCGGACAACCCGATTTTGGATAACGCGGAATTTCCCCTGGACGGTTCCAGGTTTTCGGCGGCCCTGCCGCCGGTGGTCAGCGCCCCGACATTCTGTCTGCGGCGAAGGGCAAGCAAGGTGTTCTCAATGGCTGATTATGTGGCTTCCAGAACCATGACGGAACAGCAAAAAGATGTGCTGTGCCGCGCCATAAGCGAACACAAGAACATCATCGTCATCGGGGGCACGTCTTCGGGCAAGACGACGCTGACCAATGCCCTGATCGGAGAAATCGTGCGTCAGAACCACAAGGAACGGATTTTTATTTTCGAGGATACCCAGGAAATCCAGTGCAATGGAGAAAATGCCCTGTTTTTTCACACCACGGACACCACTCCCATGTCGCGCCTGCTGATGCTCAGCCTGCGCATGCGCCCGGACAGAATCTGCGTGGGCGAAGTGCGCAACGCCTATGCGCTGGATCTCATG
>NZ_JAGZUV010000023.1:0-40105 GCF_018379785.1 Desulfovibrio sp. | reverse complement strand
CTGCTTTGAGGGAGTGTACTCTTCTGGTACTCGACCGAAAAAGCAGGTGAAATCTGACGCGGCAGGAGGGCAAAAAGGCATAGCGTTAACAGGCCCTAAAGAAATGTAACGCTAGGGGGAGACTGACTCCCGCGAACCGTGTGCCGGCTTTTGACATTTCACGCAGTCAACCTTACATGCTTTGGACGCGAACCCGCAAAAGGAGGCAATTAGTTATGCGCCGCCGCAGAAAAAAAGCGGATCTCCGGATTGTGATCCGGGACGAGGAAATCAAAATCCGCAAGACCGCTGTGCGACCCGGGCAGGCCCATCAAAACAAAAAACTGTATTCCCGGCGAAATGAAAAGCGCTGTTATGAAGAAATCCCCGGCCATGACTGGCCGGGGATTTCCCTTTACGGCGGGATGGCGCGTTCCTGGTATGGCTCCGTTGTCGCCAACAGGGACAGCCCTTCGGGCCGCCTTCGGTCGCTTTGCCGGAATCCACGCCGCGTTGCGGCGCGCCTCACTGTGTTCGGCGTTAGAGCAATTTCAAAGTGAAATTGCTCTAACGCGGATAATACAGCTGAAACCAGCGCCCCATAACGGAAGTTGTATCCTTGCGATCGAACAGCCGCTCTGCCTGCGCATCCACAAAGCGGACGGTCTTGCGTTCCAACAGGGAGCAACCCACATTCTTGAGCCGGATGTCGTTGCCCATGAATGTGGGCGGCACCGGCAGACCCAATAAATCCAGCAGCGTCACGCTCAAATCTATTTGCGAGCAATACCTGGTGATTTCCTGTCCATTGCCGCCCAGACCCGGCACGCCTCGGCGTGAAAGAAAAATCAGGGGAATGCGGTCCGGCGCAAAGTCGGGCCGTTGTGTATACCTGGCACCGTGCGTGGCGCTGTGATCAGCCGTGATGATCAGCAGTGTGTCGTCCAGATAGGGTTCCAGCCCGCGTAGAAAATGGCCCAGCGCCCTGTCCTGCGCGCACAGAGCGATAAAAAACGTATTTCCGGCCAGTGCGGGAATGCGCGCGCAGGCCTCATTTTCCCGCGTTGGCGTGGTATACGGCGCATGGGTTTCTATGGTGGAAATAACGATGAAATTTTTGCCGCCGGGCCGCGATCGCAGGATCTCCAGCGCGTCCTCAAAGAGATAGCCGGACTCAATACCCCATTTCTCGTTGATATCCCCGACCTTATCTTCAAAATACTCGCGGAAACGGATATGGCTCGGACTGTAGCGCCGCGCAAAAGCTGCCCTGCCGCTGTCGATGAAGTGTCCCCAGCGACCGGACACCGCGCTCAGATAGTAGCCGGTAAAACCGGCGCGCTCCAACGACGTGAACAGATTGGGCGCGCTCCCCTGGTCGTCGTCATAACTGAGCCGGGAAGCCAGCAGGGCGTGCAGGCCGCGTGCCGTGGGCGCGGCGCTGGTGTAAAAATTGCGGCAGGCAAGGCCCCGCCCCGCCAGAGCGTCAAAATGAGGCGTGGCTTCGGCAGGAATAGTGCCATTGTACTTGTGCAGAAATTCCAGATTCAGGCTTTCCACAGCCACAAGAATGATATTGCGGAAAGGTAAGGGGTGTCCCGGAGGAGGACTTGTCCGCAACAGGCCTAACGCGGCCATGGCCTGCCTATCGGCGGCCAGGGCTTCGCGTGGCGGCCCTACCGGAGCGCTACGGCTTTCTTGCCGGTCATACCATATTTCCCAGGCGCTTTTCCAGGCCGGAATGCTCATCCAGCCCCGCCGCCGGTCCATGTCGTAACGAGTGGCGCAGTAATAGCCTGTGGCCAGCGCGGACATGGCAATAAGCAGCAGCAACATCACCGCCGGAACGCGCTTGGACCGCCGCAGAGCAAAGCGCCGCTGGCTTCTGACCAGCCAGGCGGTCAGCGCGGCAGCACCCGCCGCGCCCGCGACGACGACAACTATGCCGTATTCCGGAAGCGCATCCAGAGCGTGCCGCGCCTCCGGCAGCACCTGCAGCAGAATGTCGTAATCAATGATCCGCCGCGCCGTGTGAATGAGAAAACAATTGGCGGCGTTCCAGACGAGAATAATCAGCAGCCAGAACGCTGAAAGAATGTTCAGCAGCCGCGTTTTCCAGAACAGCGCGGCCAGGCTGAATACAAACAATGGTCCGCAGTCCAGCAGGGTGCCCAGGGCAACCCGTTCAATCTTCCAACCGAGCGGAATCTGTTCCGGGAAAAGCAAAGCGAGACAAAGACGCAGGCACGCCACCAGAGCAACGCAGGCCGCCAGACAGAGCGGATATCGGTCCGGTCTCTCTCTCTCTCTCTCTCTCTCTCTCTCTCTCTCTCTCTCTCTCTCTCTCTCTGCATCACAGCCCCCCTTGCAAACCCCAGAGTCAAGCCTGTTTATTTCCATAAATTTATCTTCCTAAGTTGGCTTATGCCCTTACTCAGGGGGATTAAACACCTGTTCCGCTGTTGCGGGCGTGACCACGCATTTGATGCAGTTGCCGCTCTTGCGCTCAAAAATGTCATAGCCTTCCAGGATGCGCTCCAGGGGCAACCGGTGGGTAATCAGGGGGCGCATGTCCAGCCTGCCCTCGGCGATAAGCCGGATCAGACGGTCGCAGTGCACGGCATCCACCCCGCCGGTCTTGAAAATGAGGTTTTTGCCGTACATCCGGTGCAAGGGCAGGCTCTGGGCCTCGGCATACATGGCTACCACGGCCACACAGGCGTGGGGCCGGGCGATTTTCCAGGTCGTCTGAAAGGTGTCTCCGCCCCCGGCGGCTTCGATCACGGCATCCGCGCCTTTGCCCGCGCTGAGTTCGCGCACGCGGGCTTCCACATCTTCCCCGGCGGCGTTGATCGCATCGTCGGCCCAGCCCCGGGCTCTGGCCAGACACAAACGGCTTTCCAGCAGATCCACGGCAATGATCCGCCCCGCGCCGAACAGGCGGGCGCAGGCCATGGCGCAGAGGCCCACGGGTCCGGCTCCGAGCACGGCCACCGTGTCGCCGGGGCGGATCTCGGCCAGTTCCGCGCCGAAATAACCGCTGGAGAGCACGTCGCCCACAAAAATGACCTCCTCGTCGGTCAGGTCCGCAGGGATGGGGTTGAGGCCGTTGTCCGCAAAGGGCACGCGCACATATTCGGTCTGGCAGCCGTCAATGCGGCAGCCCAGTTCCCAGCCGCCCTGCTCGCAGTTGTTCACATAATCGTGACGGCAGAAGAAACAGGAGCCACAGAAGGTTTCCACATTGGCCGCTACCCGCATGCCGGGCCGGACTTTGCGCACCTCGGGGCCGATCTCGACCACCTCGCCCACAAATTCGTGGCCCAGAATGACGCCGGGCCGGGCGCGCGGCACCGCGCCGTCGCGGATATGCAGATCGCTGGCGCAGATGCTGGACAGTGTCACCCGCACAATGGCGTCGCGCGGGTCCAGAATGCGGGGGAGGGGACGTTTTTCCAGGCGCAGCGCGCCCGTGCCGCGCCAAGCCAGTGCCGTCATTGTGCCGTTCATGACAATCCTCGTTAGTAGAGCATGTTCACATTAAAAATGGATAAATACCCGTCAACGGCTCTCGCAGGCGCGCGCCCGGAATTTAAGAAAACGCTCTCGTTGCGCGGCGGCCCCATTATGGATCAGGACAGCAGCGCTACGGATGACGACAGCAACAACAGGCCGGGGGGCGGCGTCACAACTTTGAACATGAATTTTTAACGCAAATCTGCTGTGAGGGACAGCATGCCGGAAGGCGGGCGCGCGGTAAAGGCCGGAAGTCCGCCGCAGCACGCAGGGACATTGCGCCGCGCCGAAGGTTGGGCTATAGTGTCCTATGTCGGGCAACCGCCGGAGACTCGTGTCTTTGCGCGTTGTTCTTCTGATCCGGGAGGCGTAAGAGTGCGGCGTTTTTATCAGGAAAGCTGGCAGGGAATACCGTTCACGGCGTTCTCGCACATTTCGTTTTTCCATCTGGCGGAGCCCAAGTTCTACGCCACTTTTTATGAGGAGTTGTTCCGCCGCTACAAGGATTGGGACGACCTGCCCTCGGTCTGGCGCGCCAACAAGCGCAAGGACGCCCGCTGGCTGGCCGGGCAGTTGCACGCCAAGCTGGCCCAGGAGCCGGGCCGGGCCGGGCCGTTGCGCGTGCTCTCCATCGGCAGCGGCGTGGGCTATATGGAAAAAGAACTCCTGGAGGAAATGCCCGAACTGGAGTTGCACGTCAACGAACCCAGCACCGTGGGCATGAAGTGGCTCAGACGGCAGATTCCGGCGGAGCGTATCTACATCGGTCTGCCCCCGGCCTGTCTGCCCCCGGACGTGCAGTATGACATGATCTATCTTTCCACGGTGGATTACGGCATTCCCTCCCGCGAACTCACCCACCTGCTGGAGGAACTGCGCGCCCAACTGGCGCCCGGCGGCGAACTGGTCTGCCTGTCCGCCTCGCTGCTGGAAGAGGATTCCTTTATCGGCAGCTTCGTCAATGCCATCAAGATCGTCATCCGAGGCATCCTGCATTATCTGGGCATCCGTCGCCAGCAGTTCTGGGGCTGGCGGCGCACCCGCGACGAGTACCGCCAGCTTTTCAAGCAGGCGGGTTTCAGCAATGTGGAGGACGGCTGGCTGGAAGACGGTTTTGAAACCTACTGGATCCGGGGACAGTAGCGGACGGAGTGTGGACAGGCGAGGGCATGTTCACCTTGAAAATGCGCGACTGTTGCCGACAGTTTTAAAGCGTTTCTGTTTTATTGTTGCGCGGCCCGCGCGGCATGTTACCCTGTCGCGCTTCCCTGTAACCTGCATGGCCCCAGATCGCCGTTGACCGTCTGTGGCGGCGGTCCTGATGCCTGACCCGTGATTCGCATTGCCAGAGCTGTGACTGATCCTCCCCTTCCATTGCAGCGCGTGTTCATGTTTCGGCGCGGGCTTGAGTCGTCTTGTCGATTTTGCCGGCTTGTGCCGGGCAACACTCCGGCAGTTTTCCCCCTATATGAATACCTTTATTTTTGAATTGATAGTGCATAAAATATTGCCTGTCGCTATCTAAATATATACTATATACATATGAAAGGTCAGGTCTGAGCGCTCCATGCAGCCTCCAGCAATATACCATGTCGGTCTCGATATCGGCTCCACCACCGTTAAAACGGTTGTCATGGACCCGGCGGAGAACATTCTTTTCAGCAAATACACGCGGCACTATTCCGAGGTCAGGGAATGCGCGGCGCGCCTTGTGCGCGAGGTCGCGGCTTTCGGAGGCGACACGGCCTGCCGCATGAGCATCACCGGTTCCGGCGGCATTTCCCTGGCCGATGAGTTGGGCCTGCCCTTCATTCAGGAAGTGCTGGCCTCAAATCTGGCCATCAGAAAAAAAATTCCCGATGCCGACGCGATTATCGAGCTGGGCGGCGAGGACGCCAAGCTGACCTTTCTGACCGGCGGCCTTGAGCAGCGCATGAATGAAACCTGCGCCGGAGGCACGGGCGCGTTTATCGACCAGATGGCGGCCTTCATCGGCACGGACGCCGCCGGTCTGGACCGGCTGGCCCGGAACTGCGCGACTGTCTATCCCATTGCCTCGCGCTGCGGGGTTTTCGCTAAAACCGATATCCTTCCCCTGCTCAACGAGGGCTGCGCGCGCGAAGACATTGCCGCCTCCATCATGCAGGCGGTGGTCAACCAGACCATCGGCGGCCTGGCGCGCGGCAGGGCCATCAAGGGCAAGGTCGTTTTTCTCGGCGGCCCGTTGGTTTTTTTGCACTCATTGCGGGAACGCTTCACGGCCATGCTTAAGGACATGACCGAGGCTGTCTTCCCGGATGACGGACATTTTTTTGTGGCCCTCGGCGCGGCCTGCCATGCGCTGAGCATGGCCCCGCGGGAAATGTCTTTTCAGGACTGCCTGACCGTACTGGAAAAACGCAGCGCGCCGCGGACTTACGGCAGGCTGCCGCCCCTGTTCGCTTCCGAGGCGGAGCAACGGGCCTTTACCGCGAGACATGCCGGAAGCCGGGTAACGCGGCGGGATCTGGAAAGCGCTGTGGGCGACGCCTGGCTGGGCTTTGACTGCGGCTCCACCACCATCAAGGCCGCCTTGCTGGATGCCGACGGCAATCTGCTCTATTCCTTTTATGATTCCAACAAGGGCGACCCTCTGACCGCGGCTCTCGGCGTGCTCAGGGACATTTACGCCCGCAAGCATCCGGATCTGGCCATCAGGGCGGCGGCGGCCACAGGCTACGGCAGCGCCCTGTTGACGGCGGCGTTGCGCCTGGACATCGATGAGGTGGAGACCGTGGCGCATTTCACGGCGGCCGCTTTTTTCGAGCCGCGCGTCTCGTTCATTCTGGATATCGGCGGGCAGGACATCAAATGCATGCGCATCCGCAACGGCGTCATCGACAGGATCAACCTCAATGAGGCCTGCTCGGCCGGATGCGGTTCTTTTATCGAGAATTTCGCGGAGTCCCTGAACATGCCGCTGGCGGACTTTGTGAATGAGGCGCTGTATGCCGGATCGCCCGTGGATCTGGGAACCCGTTGCACGGTGTTCATGAATTCCAAGGTCAAGCAGGCCCAGAAAGAAGGGGCGAAAATAGGCGACATCGCGGCGGGTCTTTCCTACGCCGTGGTGCGCAATGCCTGCTTCAAAGTGATGAAGATCGCCAATGTGGCCGAATTGGGCGAATACCTGGTCGCCCAGGGCGGCGCTTTCGCCAACGACGCTCTGCTGCGGGCCCTGGAGCTGGAGCTGGGGCGGCCGGTCAAGCGGCCCTCCATCTCCGGGCTGATGGGCGCTTTCGGCGCGGCCCTGATCGCCAAAAGGCGTGGGCCGCTGGGCGAGAAAACCGGCCTGATCGGCCCGGAAGAACTCAAGGCTTTTTCCGTGCGCACGGCCACGACCCGCTGCCGGC
This sequence comes from Desulfovibrio sp., assembly GCF_018379785.1. Classification (GTDB taxonomy): domain Bacteria; phylum Desulfobacterota; class Desulfovibrionia; order Desulfovibrionales; family Desulfovibrionaceae; genus Desulfovibrio. The sequence continues at coordinate 33,218 of NZ_JAGZUV010000023.1, read as the reverse complement.
GCTGTACCAACGCCTGCCTGCTGACCATCACCACCTTTGCGGACAAGCGGCGCTTCATCTCCGGCAACCGCTGCGAGCGCGGCGCGGAAACGGAACCCTCGCGCTGCCCCAACCTTTATGCCCACAAGTACAAGCGCCTGTTCGAGCCCTATACGCCGCTGGCAGCGCGGGAGGCTTGGCGCGGCTCCATCGGCATTCCCCGCGCGCTGAACATTTTTGAAAACTATCCGCTCTGGTTCACCTTGTTTACCAGGCTGGGCTTTCGGGTGGTTCTCTCCTCTCCGTCGTCCAAGGAAATATATTACGGCGGCTATGACACGATTCCCTCGCAGACCGTCTGTTACCCGGCGAAACTCTCGCACGGCCATGTCCTGGACCTGGTGGAGCAAGGGCTCACCACCATCTTTTTTCCCTGCCTGCCGCACGAGCAGAAAAGCGCCGGATCCGATGCCGGCACCTTCAACTGTCCGGTGGTCATCGGCTATCCTGAGCTGTTGGCTCGCAATATCAGCGCTCTTGAGGAGCGCGGCATCACCTTTATCCATCAGTTTCTGCCTCTGGACAGAAAGGTGCTTGCCAGGCGCATGCGCGACATTCCCTTCTTTTCGGGCATTCCCCTGGCCGAACTGGAAGAGGCCGTGCGCGCGGGCTTTGGGGAGATGGACAATTTCCACCGGGAAATGCGCGAGGCGGGCGAGGCCGCCCTGGCCGAGCTGACGGCTGCGGGCAAGATGGGGATCGTTCTGGCCGGGCATCCCTACCATACGGACCCGGAGGTGCATCACGGCGTGGCCGATCTGGTGACATCCTGCGGTCTGGCCGTGTTGACCGAGGATTCCGTGGCGCATCTGATGCCGGATCCCGGCCCGTTGCGGGTGGTGGACCAGTGGGCCTATCATTCGCGTCTGTACCGGGCCGGGGCGTATGCGGCCACGGTGGACAATCTGGCCGTGTTGCAACTGGTGTCGTTCGGCTGTGGTCTGGACGCCATCACCTCGGACCAGCTGGAAGAAATCGTCACCCTGCGGGGTCGTCTGTACGCCCAGATCAAGATCGACGAGGGCGCCAACCTCGGCCCGGCGCGCATCCGTATCCGTTCGCTGCTGGCGGCCATGCGCGAGCGCCGGGAAAAGCGGGCCTGCCGCGCCGTGATGCCGAGCGGGCCGCCGCCGGTCTTTACCAGGAACATGCGCGAAACGCATACCTTGCTGGTGCCCCAGATGTCCCCCCTGCATTTCCAGTTCGCGGAAGCGGTATTCGCCTCCGAAGGCTACCGGGCCGTGCAGTTGTCCCATGTGGACAGGGCGGCCATCGAGCTGGGGCTGCGCCATGTGAACAATGACGCCTGCTTTCCGGCCATCGTTGTGGTGGGACAGTTGCTGGCCGCGGTCAAAAGCGGCGCCTATGATCCGGACAAGGTGGCGCTGGTGATCTCGCAGACCGGCGGCGGCTGCCGGGCCACCAATTACATCGGTTTTCTGCGCAAAGCTCTGCTGGACGCCGGTCTGGAGCATATCCCCATTGTTTCCTTTTCCACCAATATCCAGGCGGATGCTCCGGGCATCAGGCTGACGGGCAAGATGCTGCGCCGGATGATCATGGCCGGGCACTACGGCGACGCGCTGCTGCGCATGATCCACCGGGTGCGGCCCTACGAAAGGGAGGCGGGCAGTGCGGAAGCCCTGGCCGCGCTCTGGGCGGAGAAAGCAAGGAAAAACATCGTCTCCGGAAACATTCCGCGTTTTGAGCTGAACATGCTTTCCATGATCCGGGAGTTTGACCGTCTGCCCCTGCTGACCGGGGAGCGCAAGCCGCGCGTGGGTCTGGTGGGCGAAATCCTGCTCAAATACCATCCGGACGCCAACAACAATGCCGCCGGAATCGTGGAAGAGGAGGGCGGCGAGGCGGTGGTCACGGACCTTATGGATTTTGTCCTCTACAACTTCTATGACCACGTCTTCAATTACAAACATTTGGCGGGTTCCAAAAAGGATTCCCGCGCGGCCCTGGCCGGAATCGCCTTTCTGGAGCTCACCCGGCTGGGCATGCGCATCGGCTTCCGGCACAGCAAGCGTTTCAGCACGCCGGTGCGTTTTCACGAACTGCGGAAAAAAACCAAGGATCTGATTTCCCTGGGGCATCAGACCGGCGAAGGCTGGCTGCTGGGCGCGGAGATGGTCCGGATGCTGGAGGCGGGGGTCAACAATATTCTCTGCATGCAGCCTTTCGGCTGCCTGCCCAACCACATTACGGGCAAAGGCCTGCTCAAGGAACTGAAACGGCGCTATCCCGAGGCCAACATCATTGCCCTGGATTATGATCCGGGCACGAGCGAAGTGAATCAGATCAACCGGATCAAGCTGATGATGCGCTCCGGCCAGCTGAAGTGAGGGGGCGCGGGCGGTGGTTCCGGAAGGCGTGTTCTTTCGGCCGGAAAATCCATTTTATGTATATTGCGGCTCGTTTTCCTTGATGATCTGGAAGGCTTTCATGGCTTTGACCGTGCCCGCGATGCCCTGGTACTTGCCCACACCGGCCACCGTGCAGGTGAGCAGGTCCTCCACGTCGGTGTCCAGCACCAGCACGTCGCCCACCTGCATGCGCAGGAGCTGATTGCCGGTGATGGTGGTGCTGCCGTAATGCACCTTGAGCTCCACCGGGGTTTCCATGAGCCGTTCCTTGAGGCGCGCCACCCAGGCGTGGTCCACTTCCAGGCGTTCGGTCTGGAAGCTGGCGTGCAGCTTGGAGCGGATGGGCTCAATGGTGGCGTAGGGCAGGCAGATGATCATGGAGCCCAGGGCCGTGTCCAGCTCCACCTCAAAGGTGATGACCACCACCACGTCGCTGGGCGGCACGATGGCCGCGAACTGGGGGTTGATCTCGCTGCGCACCAGTTCCAGTTTGACGTCGTGCACGGGCCGCCAGGATTCCTCCATATTGTCCAGGGCGATCTTGACGATTTTGTCCACCACGGCCTGTTCGATGCGCGTGAATTCGCGGCCTTCGATCTTGGGCTGGGTGCCGGCGCCGCCGAAGACGTTTTCCACCAGGGCGAAAACCAGGCGCGAGTCCACCACCATGATGGCATTGCCGCGCAAGGGGTCCATCTTGAAGATGTTGATGGACGTGGGCACGGGCAGGGAACGCATGAATTCCCCGAACTTGGTCATGTCGATGGAAATGGGGTTCAGCTCCACGCGTTTGCGCACGGCGTTGGACAGGGCATTGGTGCAGAGCCGGGCGAAACGGTCGTTGACGATTTCCAGCACCGGCATGCGGCCGCGGATGATACGGTCCTGATTGGCGAGATCAAAGGCCACAATGCCGGAATCGTCTTCCGGCACTTCCGGTTCGCTTTCGATCTCGCCGCCGGAAAGCCCGCGCAGCAGGGCATCCACTTCGTCTTGCGCCAGAACTTTATTCATACGGACCTCGAAACTCCTGCTGATGTACCTGTTCGCAAAGCAGGATGCAAAAAAAAGGCCAGATTGACAAGACCGCCGCCGGGCTTCGCGCGACAGGCCCGCCCGCGCCGGAGCAAAGAACGGCGTGGAACTGTCGTCGGAAGTCTGACGATCCCGGCGTTCCGCTGTCTTGTCTTGGCGGGACGGATTTTTATATCTGCATAATATGCATGATGTCATATGAAACAGGCTATGCGAAGCCTGGCGGAAATTGTAAAAACAAGATTACATAAAAAAGAATTCAACGTACAGTATACGGTAGTAAAGTGTAGTGCATTTGTAAGATATCCCCGTTGCCTTTTTTCCAGAGGCAAGCTATGTTTAAAAAGTCCGTTATATTGAAGCTGAATTCGGAGAACTTGCCGTATCCTTCGCCATGCCCGGTGCTGCCGGTATGGCGTTTGGCTTATCAACGGCTGTTGTCCGTTGTTCTTTTTAGTTTTTCCCGGAGTTTTTTGGGGAAAAATTCCATGTGAACTGTGGTCCGCTTTCTCAGGGAAGGCTTTCGCGTGTCAGGCACCGGCACTAATGACAAAGCTCAGCCGGAGTTCTGGCATGGGCTTGCCGCTGTCCGTCTGAACGAGCCCGTGAACCGACAACAGACCCGCCCCGGGAAAGGGATGCGCCGTTGATGTGCTGACGGCGGCACGACGGGGAAACACGGGAGGCCGTCATGCGTTTGAGCGACATTTCCATAAAAAAGAAACTGGTCGCCATTTTTCTGCTGGGCATGCTCGTTGTCCTGGCCTTCATGCTGCTCAATATCCGGGAATTGCGGCTGATCGGGGGCGAGGCCGACATCTTGAGCCGCCCCCGGCAGGACACCATGCTTCTGGCCGCTGAAGTGGCCCATTTGCAGTGGGCGTCCCGCGTGCAGACGTATCTGCTCGACAACGGCGAGACCCCCTTGGACGCCTCGCTGGACGGGCATAAGTGCGCATTCGGCCGCTGGTTCTATGGTTCCGGCAAAGCGGGGCTGGAGCGGGAACTGCCCGCGCTGGAGCCGCTTTTTCAGAAGCTCGAGACCGCGCATCTGGCCCTGCATGATTCCGCCGTACGGCTCAAAGCCGCCATGGAACGCGGCGACAGCGCTCAGGCCCGCCGTCTGTTTGAAGACGTCACCATGCCGCTGCTCAAGCAGGTGCAGGAAATTCTTACCGAGGCCCGGGGCGAGATCAATACGTCCTTTGCCGGGACGGTGGAAAAACTGCGCGCCAAAATCCATATGACCACCATGCTGGATATCGGCCTCGGCACGCTCACCGTGCTGGGCTGCTGCCTGGCGCTCTGGCTGCTGATTCGGGGCATTTCCGCGCCCCTGGCCAGGTTGAAGGATCACGCGGGCCGCGTGGCGCAGGGAGAGTTCAGCAACGTGCCCATCCGCCAGGCCGATGAAGTGGGGCAGCTGGCCGAAGCCTTCAATATTATGGTGGGACATATCAAGGAAAAGCTGGGCATGTCCCAGGGCATCATGCGGGGCATCACCCTGCCGTTCGCCGCTTTTGACGTGGATTGCCGTCTGACCTACGTGAACCGGGCCATGCTGGCCTGCTGGGGGCATTCCGGCAGTCCGGAAGACTACCTCGGCAGAAACGCGGGCGAGTTTTTTTACGCTGATCCCCACCGGGAAACGCTCTGCGACCAGGTCATGGGAGAGCGGCATGAAATTTTAAATTACGAAGTCACGCGCGAGAATTTCAAAGGGCAGGCCAAGCGCGTGGCCATGGACGTTTCCCCGCTCTGGGATCTGGACGGCACGCTGATCGGCTGCTTCACCCTGCACCGGGATCTGACCGATATTCACGCCCAGCAGGAACGTATCGCGGCTCTGAATGAGCGTATCTACCAGTCCGCCGACGAGGCGCGGGATATTTCGGGCCGTCAGTCGCGGGCTTTTGAAAAACTCAGCGGACAGTTGCGCACTACCGGCGATATGGCTGAGGAACAGGCTCGGGCCTCTCTGGCCGCGGCTGACGGCATTCGCAGCATGGTCGAGATCATGAGCGAGGTGGCGGCCGGAGCCGGTCGGGCCGCCGGCGACAGCAAAAGCGCGGAGGAAGAGGCCGGGGGCGGCGTGGAGGTGGTGCGCGAAACCATCGCCTGCATCGCCAGAGTGGCCGAACAGACCGCCGCCGTGGCCGAGGGCATGGAGGAACTGGGCGCGCATGCCGCGGGCATCGGCCGCATTCTTGAGCTGATCACCGACGTGGCTGATCAGACCAATCTGCTGGCGCTCAACGCGGCCATTGAAGCGGCGCGCGCGGGCGAGGCCGGGCGCGGTTTCGCGGTGGTGGCCGACGAGGTGCGCAAGCTGGCGGAAAAAACCATGCAGGCCACCACTGATGTGGCGGCGGCGGTGCGGGCCATCCGGCAGGGCGTGAACGCGGGCAGCGCGGCTACGGAGCGCGCCGTCGAACTGACCCGCCAGACCACGCAGCTGGCCGACAGCTCCGGGGAGCGGCTGAACCGCATTCTCGACGTGTCGCGGCAGGTGGCCGACACCGTGGCAGGCATCGCCAAAGCCACGGAAGAGCAGGCCGTCGCCGGCGGGCGCATGCTGGAGAGCATCAAGAGCATCAGCGACAAGGCCCGCGACACCACGGACAATATGCAGGCTTCCGACGGGCATGTGCGGGATCTGAGCGCGCTTTCCGGCGAACTGAAAAGGATCATCGACGGCATGCGCAGCGAGCGCCGCGCGGAGCCCCGTTTCCAGTTGCGTGATCCCTGCAACATGCATGTTTCCTTCAGAGGCCGGAAGATTGAGGCCGTGCTGCTGGACGTGAGCCGTTCGGGCGCGCGCCTCTGTTTTAACACTCCCGCCGGACTGGAGGGTGGGGAGATGATTGCCCTGCACGCGGAGGCCGGTCCCTTTGACGTGGTCTTTGCCGGGCGGGAAGCCCGGGTCATGTGGGCGGACGGCCCGCAGGCGGGTCTGGCCTTTGCCCGGCCCGTGGAAGGCGATCTGGAGGCCATGACCAGGGCCGTGGGCGGCAACAGGGCCTGAGAGCGCCCGCGCGGCTTGCCATTGCCGCGGCCTTGGGGCAGGGTAGGCGGCATGAAATTGCGCCTTTCTCCCGCTGCGGAGGGTGCCGCCGTCAGCGGTACGACGGCCCCGCAAAATCCCGCGCCGTGCGTGGACATTGAAGCCCCGGCCGGGGAAAGTCTTTCCCGGGCCCTCTGGCTTTCCGGGAGGCTGCGGCCCTTGCCGCTCTGCGGCGGGCTGGGCCGTTGCGGCCGTTGCCGCCTGCGTTTCCCTCGGGATGCGCCCTTGCCCTTGCCCGCCGAGGAAGCGGTTTTTTCAGCGCGGGAGCTGGAAGCGGGCTGGCGGCTGGCTTGTCGCCGCCAGGTTCCAGCTGCGTCCGCTGCCGGGCCTGATTCCGAGCCGGACAGCATGCTGGCGCTGGAACTGCCGCCGGAGGATTTCACGGCGGAAGTTGGCGAGATTTCGCCGGAGAGCGCCCTGGGCGCGGAGGCAGGGCGGGAACTGGCGCTGGCCGTTGATCTGGGCACCACGTCCGTGCACTGGCGGGCTCTGGAGACGGATTCCGGCGCGGCTGTTGCCCAGGGACACTTTCTCAATCCCCAGGCCGGGGCCGGAGCGGATGTCATATCCCGTCTGGCCGTGGCCCGCGAGCCAAAAGGCCGCGCCCGTCTGGCCGGATTGGCCCGCGCCGCGTTGCGCCGCATTGTGGACGGCCTGCATGCTTCGGGCAACACGGTGGTCCGCATCTGCCTGGCGGCCAATACGGCCATGACCGACATTTTTCTGGACCGCGAGGTGGAAGGTCTCTGCGCCGCGCCCTACCGCGTGGCCCACGCCGGGCACGAAACCGCGCATCCGCCGGGCCTGCCGCCTGTCTATATCCCGCCGCTGCCCGCCCCCTTTGTGGGCGGCGACGTGAGCGCGGGCCTGGCGGCACTGCTGGAGGCCCGAACGCCCCGGCCTTTTGTGCTGGCGGACTTGGGCACCAACGGCGAATTGGCCCTGGTCACGGCGCGGGGGGATCTCCTGCTGACCAGCGTGCCTCTGGGCCCGGCTCTGGAGGGCATCGGCCCGGAATGCGGGCAACTGGCCGGGCCCGGCGTGGTCACGGATTTCAGCCTGACTCCGGCGGGACTGACGGCACATGCGCCGGACGGAGCATGCGGCCCCGCGCGCGGCATCAGCGCCACCGGCTATCTTTCTTTGCTCGCTCTGCTGCGGCAAGTGGGGCTGCTGGACGCCTCCGGCCTGTTTGTCGATGGGCGCGCGGGTTTTTCCATGCCTCTGGCCCGCAAACTGGCCGCTGGCTTGCAAAAAGAGCATGGCCGCCTGCGCCTGCATCTGCCGCGCGGTCTCTGGCTGGCCGCCGCCGATGTGGAAGAGCTGCTCAAAGTCAAGGCCGCCTTTGCTCTGGCTCTGGATGCCCTGCTGCAGGCTGCCCGCGTGCCGCCGCGCGAACTCGCCGCGCTCTGCCTGGCCGGTGCGCTGGGCGAGCATATGCGGGCCGACAATCTGGAACAACTGGGTTTTGTGCCTGCCGGCCTGGGCTCCCGCATCCGGGCCGTGGGCAATGCCTCTTTGGACGGCGCGGCCCTGTTGGCCCTGCATCCGGACAAAGGCGCGGAACTGGCCCGCCTCTGCGCCGGAGCCCGCCTGCTGCCCCTGGTGGAAAACCCGGATTTTCATCACGCCTATCTGCGCCATATGCGCTTTGGAGCCTGAATGCCCCGCCGCCCCGCATCCCCGTCCTCCCGATCCGGCAAAAACAAAGCGGATGCCGCGCCCCGCGCGCCTCGCAAGGAGCGCCGTGAGCCCGCCGCGCGTGCCGAAAAACATTCCGAGGTCCGGCATTCCGGAAGGACCGCGCCGAACGGGCCGCGCCCTGTATGTACGGAGCGCGCAACGCCAGGCCGCCCGCTGCCGCCGTCTCCCTGGCCTCAGGCCGTGCCGCTCTTCCCGCCCCTGGACGCGGACGCGCGCAACGCTCTGGAACGCCTGCCCGAGGCTCTGCACAAGATTTGGCCCCTGAACGCCGCGCACCGCCGCTCCCTGCCCGAGGACGTGGCCGCTCTGTCGCGTCTGCTGACCACGGAACGCCGGGATCTGCGGCATCCCTATTGGAGTTCCCCGGCTTTTGTCAGCGCCTATCTCTATTATTTTCTGCCCTGGAATCTGCTGCGCCTGGCCCGGCTGCTGGCGGCCCTGCCGCTGCCCGACCCGCGTGCTCTGGCCCCGGCGGGCGGCGAGGCCCTGCTGCTTGACGCTGGTTCCGGCCCTCTGAGCCTGCCCCTGGCCCTCTGGCTGGCCCGGCCGGAGTGGCGGGAAGCCCCGGTGCGGGTGCTGGCCCTGGACAGTGCCGCCCGTCCGCCGGAACTGGGCAAGGCCTTGTTCGCGGCCTGGGGCGCGTGCCTGGGCTGGAAAACCTGGTCCGTGCGCACGGCGCAGGGGCCGCTGGAAAACATGGCCCGGCAGGCGGCCCCCCTGCTGGCGGGACGTGACGGGGCAAGGCCGTGCCGTCCCTGGCTGATCACGGCGGCCAATGTGCTCAATGAGCTGCGGCCGGGCCGCAAGACTGGCGGCGGACGGCAGACCTGGGATGAGGGCGGGGAGGACCCGGACGGTTCCGATGGGGACCGGCAGTCCGGCCCGCTGGCCGAGCGCCTGGACGGCCTGCTGGAAGCCTTCGCGCCTCTGCTGTTCCGCCGCGGGGAGCCTTGCTCCGGCGGAGCGGAGGCCGCCCCGGCCCTGCTGTTTGTGGAGCCGGGCACACGTCTGGGCGGCAATACCATCATGCGCCTGCGCGCCCTGGCCTTGGAGGGCGGGCTCGCGGCCCTGGCTCCCTGCCCGCACAACGCGGCTTGTCCCCTGCTGTCAGGGCAGGGCGGGCGGACCTGGTGCCACTTCACCTTTGACAGCCGGGATGCGCCGGACTGGCTGCAGCGTCTCTCCACCGAGGCCGGGCTGCCCAAGAGCGGCCTGTCCCTGGCGCCTCTGCTGCTCGGCCCGGACGCGGCGAACGCCCCCGCCGCCGGACGGGGGCCCGGCCTGCCCGCGAGGGTGCTTTCCGCGCCTTTCCCGGTGCCGGGCCTGGCGGGCAAGGCCCGCTATGCCTGCATGGCTTACGGGCTGGCGCTGCTGGAAGATGCCGAGGCCCTGGCCTCGGGCGGACTGCTGCCCGTGCGGCTTAACCCGGACGCGCCGCGCGATGCCAAAAGCCGGGCTCGCATTGTCCGCAGGCCGCGCCCGCAACTGTCCGCAAAGCCTTGAGCGGCGCGGCTCCGGCACTTTTTCCGTGAACTTTTTCATAAAAATTACTTTGTTATTACAATAAGTTATACGGGGAATGCGGATTTTCAGAGGCTTTTTTTTCAGCCCCGCCAGGCGTATATGAACAAAGTTCGCGCCCTGCCGCAGGCAGGGCGTGTCCTTGTCCAACTTCTACCCCAAGGTTTATGCTCTGATGATCGCAATGCCCAAAAATCTGCCGCAGCCCCAATTGAAACCCAACACCGAGGTGGTGCTGCAGAAGCGCTATCTGCGCAAATCCCTGGACGGCAAACTCTCGGAAACTCCGCGCGACCTCTTCTGGCGCGTGGCTTCGGCCATCGCCGCGGAAGAAGGCAAGTACGAGCGCTCCTCCCGTGAGCCGGAAGCCCTGGCCCGCGACTTTTACGATCTGATGACCGGCTGGAAGTTCCTGCCCAATTCGCCCACCCTGATGAACGCGGGCACGGATCTGGGGCAGCTTTCCGCCTGTTTTGTGCTGCCTGTGGGCGACTCCATTGAAGAAATTTTCGACGCCGTGAAATACGCGGCCATGATCCACAAATCCGGCGGCGGCACGGGCTTTTCCTTCTCGCGCCTGCGTCCCAAGGAAAGCCGGGTGGGTTCCACCGGCGGCGTGGCCTCCGGACCCGTCTCCTTCCTGCGCATTTTCAATACCGCCACCGAGCAGATCAAGCAGGGCGGCACCCGGCGCGGCGCCAACATGGGCATCCTGCGCGTGGACCATCCGGATATTCTCGATTTCATCCGGGCCAAGGAAAAAGAGGGCGAATTCAACAACTTCAATCTCTCCGTGGGCCTGACCGAAGCCTTCATGCAGGCCGTGGAAACGGACGAGCACTACGATCTGCGCGCGCCCAACACCGGCGAGGTGGTGGACCGCCTGCGCGCCCGCGACATCTTTGACCTGCTGGTCAAAAAAGCCTGGCAGTCCGGCGATCCGGGCATTGTCTTCCTGGACCGCATCAACCGCGACAATCCCACTCCGGACCAGGGCGAGATCGAATCCACCAATCCTTGCGGCGAGCAGCCCCTGCTGCCTTTTGAGGCCTGCAATCTGGGTTCCATCAATCTTTCCTGCTTCTATCTGCCCGGCCATAATGACGACGCCGACCCGGCCCGCGAGGGCATCGACTGGGCGGAGCTCAGGCGCGTGGTGCATCTTTCCGTGCGTTTTCTGGACAACGTCATTGACGCCTCGTTGTTCCCGCTGCCCCGCATTGCCGAAACCGTGCGCAAAAACCGCAAGATCGGCCTGGGCGTCATGGGCTTCGCGGATCTGCTCTTTGAGCTGGGCGTGCCGTATAATTCCCAGGAAGGCATTGCTCTGGCCGAGCGGGTCATGGGCTTTGTGCAGGAGGAGGGGCACAAGGCCTCGGCCGAACTCGCCAAGGAGCGCGGGCCCTTCCCGGCCTATCCCGCCTCCACCTACGCCAAGGCGAAAAAAGGCCCCTACCGTAACGCCACGGTGACCACCATCGCGCCCACGGGCACGCTCTCCATTATTGCGGGCTGCTCCTCCGGCGTGGAGCCGCTCTTCGCGCTCTGCTTCACCCGCAACATCCTGGACGGCGAGCGCCTGGTGGAGGTCAATCCCTATTTCGAGGCCGCGCTGGCCTCCACCGGTCTGGCCAGCCACGAGCTCATGGACAGCGTGGTGGCCAAGGGCTCCATCCAGGGCATGGACTTTCTGCCGGCCAAACTGCGCAAGGTCTTTGTGACCGCCATGGATATCGAACCGGTCTGGCATTTGCGCATGCAGGCTGCCTTCCAGCGGCATACGGACAATGCCGTGTCCAAGACCGTGAACCTGTCCAACGCGGCCACGGAGCAGGACATTTTCGACATCTACTGGCTGGCCTACAAGGAAGGCTGCAAGGGCGTCACGGTGTACCGTGACGGCTGCAAGAGCGTCCAGGTGCTGGCTACCGGCGAGGGCCAGAAAAAAATGGACGGCGAACCCGCCGCCCCATCCGGCCAGGCCGCCGTTCAGACGGGCCGGGCCCAGGCCGCGGTGCGCAAGCGCCCGGACATCGTGCAGGGTTTCACCCAGAAAGTGCAGACCGGCCTGGGCGCCATGTACCTGACCGTCAACGAGGTGGACGGCGAGCCTTTTGAGGTCTTCGCCACCATCGGCAAGTCGGGCCGCTCCATCACGGCCAAGGCCGAGGCCATCGGCCGCCTGGTGTCCCTGGCGTTGCGCTCGGGCGTGCATGTGCGCGACGTGGTGGCCCAGATCAAGGGCATCGGCGGCGAACACCCGGTCTTCCGGGGCAAGGGCCTGCTGCTGTCCATTCCGGACGCCATCGCCTGGGTTCTGGAAAAGCGCTATCTCAAAGACGAGCATATCGGGGAGGTCAATGACCTGGAAGCGCAGCGCTGCCCTGAATGCAACGAGCCTCTGGTTTTTCAGGAAGGCTGCCTGATTTGCCCGGCCTGCGGGTTTTCCCGCTGCGGTTAGCGCCGGACGTTTTTGCCCGCTGACTGCGTCAGACGGCGCAGCCCGGCTTGGTCACGTAGTTAGGCTACGTTCCCGCGCCGGGCTGCTTGTCTTTCTTGCCAACGAACAAAAATCCCCGTCCGGCGGGGAAGCGTCTTATGATATGGCATGGTATGGAGGAAAAGATGACACAAGTACGGGGTCTTTTGGGGGCAGTCGTGCTGGCCCTGATTGCCTGTTGCTGGTCCCCTGCAAAGGCTGTGGCGCAGGAAATCGGCGAGTCGGCCCGTGTCGCGGATGATCTGGACGTGGTCCGGCTGTCCGGGCGGGTATACATGCACGTATCCCGCTACGAAATGCCGCCGTTCGGCCTGGTGCCCGCCAACGGTTTGATTCTGGTGGACAGGGGAAAAGCCTTCCTCTTTGACACGCCGTGGACCGAAGCTCAGACCGAAGTCCTGCTGGACTGGATTGAAAATGTCCTGCACGCCAGAGTCACGGCCTGCGTGCCCAATCACTGGCACAAGGACGCCATGGGCGGCCTGCCCGCCGCGCATCGCCGGGGCATCCCGACCTACGCCTACGACGGCACTATAGCCATTGCCGGACAAAAGGGCCTGCTACGGCCGGAGCACGGCTTCGCGAGCGAGCGGACGCTTAAATTGCATGACCTGGACGTGCGTTGCGTCTACCTGGGCGGCGGCCATTCCACGGACGGCATCTTTGTCTGGATTCCCGCTGAAGAATTGCTTTTTCCGGGCTGCATGGCAAAGGACGCCAAGGCCGTCAATCTGGGCAATACGGAGGACGCTGATGTGCGGGCCTGGCCGGGCACCATGGAAAAGGCCCTGGCCGCCTTTCCCGCTGCCCGTATTGTGGTGCCCGGCCACGGACAGCCCGGCGGCCTGGAGCTGTTGCGGCATACGCGCGATCTGGCCCTGCGGGCGGACGGAGCACAATAGAGCAATCCGGATTTGAAATGTGTAACATTTCAAACGCAAAATGCTGCGGCGTACGGGACAGCGCATGAAATGGATCACCCATCAGGCGGCGGCCGTGGGCGCGGCCCTGGCCCTTCATTTGCCGCCCGCGGGCGTGCTGGCGGCCTGCGTGGGCGCGGTGCTGCCCGACGTGCTGGACCAGCGCCTGGCCGGACTGGCTCCCACGCGGCGCGGCCGCCAAAAAGTCTTCAACCGCATCCACCGGGGCGCGACGCATTGGTTCGGCTGGTGGCTGGCCCTGTTTCTGGCGGCCCTGTTCTGGCATCTGCCGCCGCTGGGACGGGCCGCGCTCACCGGGCTGGCTTTCGGCGGCCTTTCCCATGTGGCCCTGGACATGCTCACGCCTCAGGGCGTGCCCTTGCAGCCCTTTTCGCGCAAGGGGCGTTTTTCCCTCAAGCTCTGCGCCACGGGAAGTCTGGGCGAATACTGCTTTCTGGCGGCCGTTGCGCTGGCGGTCTGGTTTTTCATGGGCCGGGATCTGCTGCATCTGGTGCGAAGGCTGGGGCACGGCGCGCTGTTTTAGTGTCAACAGGCCCTAACGCATTTCAAGTGCTGAACGTCCTAAGGGGAACGCCGCAGCCGCCGCAGCACGGGCTCCAGAACGGACGGCGCGAACCGCCAGGCCAGAGGCAGGAAGAGCAGGGCAAAAGCCAGGCCGCTGACGGCCAGAGCCGCGCAGGCCGCCGCAATGGGCGGCAGCGGCAGATGCGCGAGGCAATACCGGGCCAGCCACCACGCCGCGCCCGCGCCGGGCAGAGAGCAGGCCAGGGCGCGCAGTCCCAGGCCGCAGAGCCCGGCAAAGGCTCCGTTACCGTGGCGGCGGATCCACAGGCCCACCAGCCAGAGTACATAAAGGCTCACGCTCGCGCCGGACAGGGCGGCGATGGCCCAGGCCCCCAGGGGCACGGCCCAGTAATAGTAGAGCGGCAGGCAGGCCAGGGTCATGATGGTGCCCGTGACCGCCGGGGTCAGGGTGTCGCCGTGGGCGTAGTAGGCCCGCACCAGCACCATGTAGACGATCCAGAGCGGGGTCGAGGCCAGCATGATCCGGGTCAGGGGCACGGCGGCCAGGGTTTCCGCCGCGCCGAAGCGCCCGCCCTGGAAGATCACGCCCAGAATGGGCCAGGCGGCGGCCATCATCCAGAGCGCGCAGGGGATGATCAGGCCCAGGCCCGCGCGCAGGGCCGTGCGCAGGGTCTGGTCGAAGCGTTCCGTGTCGCCCTTGGTCAGCAGGGAAACCAGAAAGGGGTAGGAGGCCACGGCGGCGGCCTGTCCCATGAGGCCCACCGGCACCTGGGCAATGCGCCGCGCGTAGTTCAACAGGCTGACCACGCCGTCCCCGGCCAGACTGCCGAAGACGCGCAAAAACTGTTCATCCAGCATAATGATGGTCTGGCCCAGCATCAGGGGCAGGGCCGTGATCAGAAATCGGCCCATGAGCCTGTGCCGCCAGACCGGGCGCAGATGCAGCCCGCCTCCGGCCGCCACCCGCAACGGCAGGGCAAAGGTGCCCAGGGCCGCGCCCACGGTGACGCCCAGGCAATAGCCGGTCATGCCGTAACCGTTGCCCTGGTCGATGCCGAGGCGCGTCCCCAGCAGGGGCAGCAGCAGGCCGCCCGCGATGATGCAGCCGTTGTAGACCAGCGGGGCCAGGGCCGGAACGCTGAACTGCCGCCGCAGGTAAAGCAGGGCCGTGAGGCAGGCTCCGCAGAGAAAAAAGACCTGGGCGGGCAGAATGATGCGCATGAAAAAGGCCAGCCGCTGCCACTGCTCCGGCGAGAAGCCGGGGGCCACCAGACGGGCCAGGGGCTCGGCTGCCAGGATGCCCGCGCCCGTGAGCAACAGCGAGGCGGTGAGGGTCCAGCAGAACACGCAGGAAAAAAAGCGCCAGGCGTCGGCCTCGTCCTCCTGAAAGCGGCGGGAAAGCAGGGGAATGATGGTGATGGACATGAAGCCGCCGGCCAGCAGGTAGTTGATGATGTCCGGCACCACAAAGGCCGCGAAATACATGTCCGCTTCACCGCCCGCGCCGAACTGCCAGGAAATGACCTTGTCCCGGATCAGGCCCATGAGCCGGGAAAGAATGGTGCTGGCGGCCAGAATAAGAGCCGCCGCGCCCATGTGCTGGCGGGAGGAGAGCAGGCCCATCAGCGTCCCCGTTTGGGGCGCGCGCCGTTTTGCTTTTGTCCTTTTCGGCCGTTCCGTGCCTCCTGTCCGGCGCGGACGCGCGTCCGGCTCTTGCGGTCCGGTGCCGCGTCGGCGGATTTGTTCCCGGTCTGTTTCTTCCGCGTCTGTTCAGCACGCCGGTCCGGGCGGGCCGCGCTTCGCGTCCGTCCGCCCGCGTTGCGCCGTGCGCGCGCCCCCCGGTTTGCGCGAGGCAGTTCCAGGGGCATGAGCCGGATTTCCAGACGGCCCATATGCACCTCGGCCAGACGCACCTCCAGACGCTGGCCCAGGCGCCAGCACAGGCCGGAACGCTGGCCCAGCAGGCACTGGCTGCGGGAGTCCAGCTCGTACCAGTCGTCGCCCAGGTCCTCCACGCGGATCATGCCCTCCACGGGCATGTCCGCCAGTTCCACAAACAGGCCGAAATCCGTCACTCCGGAAACCACACCGGCAAAACGTTCCCCTTCGCGGTCCCGCAGGGCCAGGCAGCCCAGACGGCGGGCCATTTCGCGTTCGCAGTCCACGGCGGCGCGCTCCCGCCGGTTGAGCTGGTCGCCGATGCGCAGCAGCCTCTGCCCGGCGGGCAGGGGGCCGGCGGCCTGTCCCAGCGAGGTTTTCAAGGCCCGGTGAACCAACAGGTCCGCATAGCGGCGGATGGGCGAGGTGAAGTGGCAGTAGGCCTGGGAGGCCAGGCCGAAATGCCCCTCGTTTTCCGGCTGGTAGCGGGCCTGGGGCATGGCCCGCAGACAGAGGCGGTTTACCAGAAATTCCTGGTCCGTGCCCTGGGCCGCGGCGAGGATGCCCTGAATGGCCGCCGCATCGGGCCGTCCGTCCGCTTGTTTTCCCGGTTGCTTGTCGGCGGGCAGCGTTTCCAGAGCTGTGGCGGCAAGGGTTTCAAAGAGACTTTCCAGGCGCTCCGGCTCCGGCTGGGGATGCACGCGGTAAAGAAAGGGCAGTCCGGCGTCGCGCAGATGGCGGGCCACGGCCTCGTTGGCCGCGATCATGAATTCCTCGATGAGCCGGTGGGCGTCGTGGCGTTGGCGGAAGCCTATCTTGAGCACCCGGCCCTTCGCGTCAAACGTGTATTCCGGTTCGGGCAGATCGAAATCCAGACTGCCGCGCTCCCGCCGGGCCTCGCGCAGCACGGCATAGAGCCGGAAGGCCTCCTCCAGCATGGCCAGCACGTCCCCGCCGCGCGGATTCTCGCGCAGCCGGGCCAGAGCTTCGGCGTCATGATCCTGCAGGCAGGCCTTGACCTGGTCGTAGGTCAGGCGCGCGGCGGAACGCATCACGGCCGGGGCGAAGCGCGCCTTGCCCGGCTGGCCCGTGGGCGAAAAGGGAATTTCCGCCAGCACGGCCAGACGGTCTTCCTGAGGTTTAAGGCTGCACAGGCCGTTGGACAGGGCCGGGGGCAGCATGGGCTCCACGGAACGGGGGAAATACCAGGAGTTGCCGCGCGCCAGGGCCTCGGCGTCCAGGCCGGCGTGCCCCTTGCCGGGAGCGGGCCGCACGTAATGGCTCACGTCGGCGATAGCCACCCGCAGCAGCCAGCCCTTGCCCTTGCGCTCCACCTGCACGGCATCGTCAAAGTCGCGGGCGTCCGCGCCGTCGATGGTCACCAGGGGCAGATGGCGCAAATCCTCGCGTCCGGCCAGATCCGCCTCGCCGGGAGCCACGGGCAGGGCCGCGGCCTCGGCCAGGACCGAGGCCGGAAAGTCGCGCGGCACCTCATGGTTGAGTTTGACCAGATCCTCCTGCACGTCCACGTCGTCTTCGCGGCCGTAGGTGCCGATCAGGCGCGCCCGCCAGAGATCCGAGGCCAGACGCTCCTCCGGGGCCACCAGCAGAAGCGCGCCCTGTTCCGGCACGGCGGCTCCCTCGGGCAGGGGCACGCTGAAGTCCACGGCCAGGCGGCTGTCCGCCGGGCGGCAGAACAGGGTCCGGCCCGTGCGGTTGTGCAGATGCACGGGAATTTCCTTTTGCGGGCGCTCCAGAATTTCCACAATGCGACCTTCCGGATTCGGCCCGCCGCGCCCCTGTCCGGAGCGCGAGGAAGCCGGGGCCAGCACTACCCGTACCAGATCCTGATGCCAGGCCTCATTGCTTTGCAGGGGATGGATGAAAATGTCCCTGCCGCCCGCCACGCGCGCGGCGGGCGAGCCGCCTTCGGCGGTCCTTTCGGTCTCCAGCGGGGTTACGAAGCCGCCGCCGTTGCGCAGGGCCTGATAGCGGCCCACCAGGCTTTTGAGGATCTCGGGCCGGGTCCAGAGGCCGCCGCGCAGGCGTACCAGCCGTCCCTGTCGGGCCAGATCCGCCAGGTTTTCCTCAAGATCCTTTTTAGCCCGACGCGGCAGACCCGTGGCGCGCAGCAGGCCGTCCAGACGCATGGGGCGGGATTCGCGGGCAAAAAGTTCCAGCAGTTCGTCATTGCCGGGAAGGGCGGCGGGATCGGTAGGGCGTATATTTTTATGTTGCTTTTTCACGTTATTTCCATGGGCCGCGCCATGCTCAAAAAAAGGGGCAAAAGGCTCCGCCTTTTGCCCCCGCGCGGCTGAAAAAGGTTCAGGGCTTATCTCCAAAGTGCGATATTTCCGGCTTTCCGGCAAGAAAACCGGGAAATCCATTTGGAGACAGTCCCCGCGGTCCGGCGGAATTGCAATCAAGATCCGTCGGGCCCGCGTTCTAGATGCAGATTCGCTTTGAAATTGTGCCAATTTCAAAGCTGACGCTGCCTTCAGCCTATTGTTGCTGTCGTCATCCGTAGCGCTGCTGTCTTGACCCGTAACACGGCTTCGCCGTGAACGACTCAAGCAAGCCGCCCAGCGGCAACGGCCGACGCGCGGCGGGAACGTACTTCCGCCTTGGCTCCAGGCGCGGTCGTCCGCTCACGTGGCCGCCAGAGCATTTCAACATTTTTAAAGCTGAAATGCTTTAGGCGGCTCAGTTGCGGTTGCCGCCGAAAAGCCGCAGCATCATCAGGAAAAGGTTGATAAAATCCAGATAAAGGGTCAGCGCGCCCATGATGGCCCCGCGCCGCACCGCCGTGCCGTCGTCCAGAGGCGCGGCTTCGCCGAAACGGCGCAGCTTCTGGGTGTCGTAGGCGGTCAGGCCGGTGAAGATCAGCACGCCCAGGCAACTGATAATGAAGTCCATCATGGTGCTTTTGAGGAAGATGTTCACCACCATGGCGATGATAATGCCGATGAGCCCCATGAACAGGAAGTTGCCCATGGTCGTGAGGTCGCGCTTGGTCACCGTGCCGTAGACCGACATGGCCAGGAAGGTGCCCGTGGTCACCAGAAAGGCATTGGCGATGGACGCGATGGGGTAGATCACGAAGATGGACGAAAGCATGGCGCCGGTCAGGGCCGAGTAGAGCAGGAAGAGCCCGGTGGCCGTGCCGGCCGACATTTTGTGGATGGCCGCCGAAAGGGCGATGACCATGCCGAACTGGGCCACGATCAGAAGAATCATAACCAGGCTGTTGCCCAGAATGGCATCCCGGATGGCTGGCGAGTTGGCCACGCCGTAGGCCACCACCGTGGTCAGGGCAAGGCCCGCCGTCATCCACTGGTAGACCTGGCGCATGTAAACGGAAACGGCGCTGGTCACGCCGCTTTGCGCGACACTACGGGTACTCGGTGACATAAGTCCTCCAAAAAAACTGTTGTTGTCCGGTCCGGCACAGTGTGCCGCGGGGTGGTTATCCACACTCCTTTTCGCATACTATATGACTCCCCCCCGATTTAGCAAGTGCCGTCGCCTTGCGGCAGGGGGCAGCCTGGGTGGAGCCCGCGTCAGGCGCCGCTTCAGGTTTCGATCACGTCTCATGAAGCTCTCAGTAGGGCGGACGCGCGTCGGCGGAACTTCGTTTTTCTTGCCGGATGCCGAACCGGCCCGCTGCCCTGCAAGGTGTTGCGGACAAATCCTTGCCGCGAAATGCGGGCAGGCTGGTTTTGCTCGCCGCAAACGGGCATTTTATCTGTTAAAGCTCCAGGGCCATGGTTCGTCTTGCGGGTGGGCCGGGCCGCATGCTAGCATGCCGTCGTCGGCGCGGTGCCCGCACCGGCGAAAATGCCGCATTCCAAGGAGTCAGTCATGAAATTTTTTCTTTCGTCCTTCTGCCTTGTCCTGAGCCTGGCGCTGCTGCCGGTTTTCGCCGGGCAGGCCCGTGCCGCCGCGCCGGCGGCCGATCCCGCCGTCAAGCTGGAGACCAGTCTCGGGGATATCGTGGTGCGCCTGGATGCCCGCAAGGCCCCCATCACCACGGCCAATTTCATTCAGTACGTCAAATCCGGGCATTATGACGGCACCATTTTTCATCGCGTCATCAAAAACTTCATGATTCAGGGCGGCGGCCTGACTCCGGACATGAAGGAAAAGAGCGCCCGCGCGCCCATTCACAACGAGGCCGGCAACGGCCTGCGCAATCAGAAGTATACCATCGCCATGGCCCGCACCGCCGACCCGCATTCGGCCGGCGCGCAGTTCTTCATCAATACCAAGGACAACGCTTTCCTGGATTTCAAGAGCCAGACCCCCCAGGGCTGGGGCTATGCCGTGTTCGGCAAGGTCATCAAGGGCCAGGAAGTGGTGGACAAGATTGAAGCCGTGACCACGGGCAAAAAGGGCTTTTACGAAGACGTGCCCACGACGCCGGTGATCATCAAAAAGGCTGTGGTCATCGAGTAGCGCATTAAAAAAATGCCGGAGCCGGACCCCGGACCGGCGACGAACCCCGCCCGCAGGCGGGGTTCGTTTTTGGCATGTGAAATTTTTATGACCTTTCGCTTCGGAAGCACGAGGCTTCTTGTCAGTCCATTCCGCTTGAATTATACGGTAGTTGAAGGCCCGTTGCGCGGCTTCATGGGGAAGCCGCGCGCGGCGCCGCAATTCGCAAGGAGAGAGAGGATGAAAAAGTTCATTGCGCTGGCCGCGCTGCTGCTGGGCGCGGCCCTGGTTCTGCCGCAGGCCCCGCAGGCCCGTCCGGCCCATGCCCCCAAGTACGAGTACACGCTCAAAAGCGTCATGCCCGTGGCCGGTCGCCAGGGTGTGGCCTGCGACGGCAAGTACATCTACGTGAGCGACAGCAAAAAACTGTTCAAATACGACATGAACGGCAAGCTGCTGAAGCAGAACGACAATCCCTTTGAGGGCTATGCCATCCCGTCCAATCACATCGGGGACATCGACGTCTACAACGGCGAATTGTACATCAGCGCCGAGAATTTCATGGACGGCGTGGGCAAGGATATTCAGATTGCCGTGCACGACGCGGACACCCTGAAGTTCAAACGCACTTTCAAGTTTGAGCCCAAGTCCGGCCAGCTGGAAGTGTCCGGCATTACCGTGGACCCGGTCAAGGGCACGGTGTGGATGTGTTCCTGGGTGGGCGAGGAAAGCGGCCGCTATCTGTATGAATACGACCTGGACGGCAAGTATTTGCGCAAGGTGCATCTGCAGCCCGTGCCGCAGTGGGTGCAGGGCGTGTTCTACTATGACGGTTCGCTTTTTGTGACGGCCGACGACGGCACCGCCGACGACAACGAGCCCGACCATCTTTACCGCGTGGACGTGACCTCGGCCACCAACGCGCCCGTGGTGCTGGAAAAGACCTTTGACGAAGCCATCAAGCAGGGCGAAATCGAAGGGCTCTGCGTGGACCCCTCCAGCGGCGACCTGCTGGTGCACATGAACCGGGGCGCGCGTATCGTGCTCGGCATGGGCAAGGGCTTTTACCCCGGCTACGACAAGGAAATTCACGAATTGTACCGCTATTCCATGCAGCCCGCCGGGCCGCGCGCGCCGCGCCCGTAATGAAAACGGCGCACGGCGGACGCGAACCGTCCCCATGCGCCGGGTGTTCAATTTTTGATGAATGGGATGCGTTTCCGGCACCGGAGCCGCATCCTGTTTTTCGTTTTGTGGTCAGCGCGCCGTAAGCGCTGCGAAGCGCCGCATGGTCAGATGGCAGACGGCCACGGCCAGGGCGTCGGAGGTGTCCAGCGCCCAGTCGGCCTCGCGGACGTTGAGCAGGCGTTTGACCATAAAGGCCACCTGCTCCTTTTCCGCCCGGCCCGTGCCCACCAGGGACTTCTTGACCAGGGTCGGCTCGTAGTCGCTGATTCCCAGGCCATACGCCGCGCAGGCCGCCACGGCCACGCCTCTGGCCTGGCCCAGCTTGAGGGCGCTGGCCGCGTTTTTGGCGGTAAAGACCTGTTCGATAGCCGCTTCGTCGGGCTTGCAGCGCCCGAGCACTTTGGCCAGCTCATGGTAGATGCGCGCCAGCCGCGTGGAAAATTCCTTTCCGGCTGAGACCGTGCGCACCACGCCGCAGTCCACCAGCCGGAGAACGCCGGAGACTTCGCGCACCACGCCCCAGCCCGTGCGCTGGGAACCGGGATCAATGCCGATGACGGTGACGGGCTGCATAGAAGATGCCCCAACAATATAGTTATGCCGCCGTCAAGCCTGTAGCGGGGGCGTGGCGGCGGCAATGGAAAAAAATTTTGCCTTCCCGCAAGGAGCGCGAGTTTTTTATGCAGGAAGTGGACTCTTCTGGTCCATGACCGGAATAAAAAACGATGCGCGACACAGCGGGAAGGCAAAAGAACCGGCTTGCGTCAGTCGGTGGGCATATCGTCCGGAAAATCCACATTGGCATAGACGTTCTGCACGTCGTCATTGTCGTCCAGGGCTTCCATCAGGCGCAGCACCTTCTGACCCATGTCCGCGCTCACGGCCACCAGGTTCTGCGGCACCATGGCCAGCTCGGCGGACTGCATCTCAACGCCCGCGGCTTCCAGGGCGTCGCGCACGGCCGCGAAGTCGGCCATGGCCGTCTGAAGGGTCCAGACATCCTCGTCGTCCAGCACGTCGTCGGCCCCGGCTTCCAGGGCGGCTTCCATCATTTTATCCTCGGCGTAGGCGGCCTTGTCCACGCTGATGACGCCCTTGCGCTCGAACATCCAGCCCACGCTGCCGTTCTCGCCCATGGCGCCGCCGTGCTTGGTGAAAAGGTGGCGCACTTCGGCCACGGTGCGGTTTTTGTTGTCCGTGGCGACCTCCACCATGATGGCGATGCCGCCGGGACCGTAGCCTTCGTAGAAGCCTTCCACAAAATCGCCGCCTGCGTCTTCGCCGGTGCCCTTGCGGATGGCGGCTTCAATCTTGTCCTTGGGCAGGTTCACGGCTTTGGCCGCAGCGATGGCCGCCCGCAGACGAGGATTGCCCGAAGGATCGCCGCCGTTTTTAGCGGCAATGATGATTTCCTTGGCGGCCTTGGTGAAAATCTTGCCGCGCTTGGCGTCCTGGCGTCCCTTGCGGTGCTGGATATTGGCCCATTTGCTGTGACCTGACATAAAACCTCCCGAAAACCGTAAAAGTATTAGAGCGTTTCACCTTGCAATGTTCGCGCGGTCCGTGGGGACCGCGCGCCGCGTAGCGGTTCAGACGAAATCCGGTTATGTTTCCGGCCCGGCATCGCCGGGCGCGATAGCCGCCGTGTTGCCGCGAAAACCCAGGCCCGTAAAAAAGGTTTCCTTGCTTTCGGCGCGTGAGCTTTTGGGTTTGAAGGATTTGACCGAGCTGAACGCCTTGCGCATGGGGGCGAGCAGGTCCTGAATATCCGGTCCCATGAAAATCTTGACCACAAAATTGCCGCCCTGCTTCAGATGCAGGCAGGCCACGGCCAGAGCCTCCAGGGTCAGCTCCAGGGAACGGGCCTGATCCGTGAAGCGCGTGCCCGTGGTGCGCGGAGCCATGTCGCTGATGACCAGATCAAAGGGGCCCAGTTCGGCCAGCCTGGTCTCAAAGGCGGCGGAGCGCCGGAAGACGTCCTCCTGCATGAAGAGCACCTGGGGCGGGAACGCCGTTTCCGTGCTCTGGATGTCGCAGGCCAGGACAAGCCCCTTGGAGCCCACTTTTTCCGCGACGCCCAAGGACCAGGAACCGGGGGCGGCCCCCAGATCCAGCACTTTCATGCCCGGCTTGAGCAGGCGGAATTTGGCGTCCAGCTCTTTCAGCTTGTAGACCGAGCGGGCCGGATAATTTTCCCGCTTGGCTTTGAGGAAATAATGGTCGCGATATTCCTTCATAAAAACCCCAACACATAAGCATAGCCTTTTTCAATCCGTTCGCCAAGTCTTGATGCCGGATAGAGCCGGGCGACCTCGTGTTGCCTCGCAACAGGCCAGGGCAGACGCATCTAATTCGGTAACTATTTGAAATTATTAATATATAAACTATATTTGTTATTCTTAGCAAATAATTTCAAATAGTTAGATGCTACGTGCGTCTGCCCTGCGCAACAGGCTTGTTTGCCTTGATTTTTTCCTGAGTTGAGAATAATTATTTCTTGTATTGACGAAAAGCAGGAAAGCAGGCTAGCGTCAGAACAGGTTAAAAAATCCATGCCGCTCCGGTTGAAGCCCGGAGTGCGCATTTATCTATCGTTAAGGAGAATGACAATGCTTTTGAAAAACATGAGTTTCGCCCTGCTGCTCTGCGGCGGGCTGTTGTTGATGGGTTCCGCCGCGCAGGCGGAAAGCGTCAAAACCCCGGTGAACAAAATCAGTCCCGACGGCGTGGGCGAGGAAATCGGCTTCATCACGTTCTCGGACGCCGACGGCGGCGGGGTGGATATCATTGTGGACCTGACTGGTCTGCCCGAGGGCGAGCACGGCATGCATGTGCATGAAAACGCTTCCTGCGCTCCGGCTGAAAAGGACGGCAAAATGGTGGCGGGCCTGGCCGCCGGCGGGCATTACGACCCCATGAAGACCAACAAGCACGCCGGGCCCGGCAAGGCCGGCCATAAGGGCGACCTGCCGCATATCATGGCCGACGCCGAAGGCGTGGCCAAGGCCAAGCTGCACGCTCCCAACCTTCAGGCCAAGGATCTCAAGGGCCATTCCGTGATGATCCATGAGGGCGGCGACAATTATACCGACAATCCGCCTCTGGGCGGCGGCGGCGCGCGCATCGCCTGCGGCGTCATCAAGTAGTACGTAATCAGACTCATACCTTTCACTTTCCTTCTGCCGACAGGCCCCGCCGGAAATCCGGCGGGGCTTTTATGTCGCACGGCCTTGCGGTGGGCGGCGCATGGCGGCTATGGTGGGAAATCCGTTTTCTTGCGAGGGAGCATGTCTGAATCCGTGCGCGCGCCACGGCGCGTCAGTTTGCCTGATTTCGCGGGGCGCAGCCTGAGCCTGCCCGACAATCCCGAGGCATGGGAGCGCCTGGGCTCAGGCGACGAGGTGTTGTTGCTGGGCCTGGGACCGGGGATGCCTGAGAAACTGCTTTTTGCGCAAGGGGAAGTGGGCGGCGCGCGCGTGTTCTGGCTGGACGAGCCGGAAACCCTGCGCCGTCTGGAGGGCGCGCGTCCGGGAGCGGGGCGGCGCTCCTTGCCCCGGCATTGGCAACAGGTCACGCCGGAAGATGCCGTGGCCTTGGCCGCGCGCTGTTCTGTCTTTTTTTATCGGCCCGGTCTGCGCCTGGCCCCGGATTTCTGGGGTCCGCTCCTGGGATGTCTGGGCGCGGCCCGGCTGGGAGTACGGACGCGGCGGACAGTCATTGAAGATGCTACGAAACATGTGCCGGAGGAGGACAACCGCCGCCCGGTTCTGTTGCCCGGCACGGAGCGGCAACTGCTGCATCAGGAATTGCGTCAGGCCTTGGGCGAAGCCGGTTTCGGACCGGTGCTGGAAACTGTGCCTGTGTGCCGCGATACGGAAAGCCTGTTGACGGCCTGGGAAAATCTGCTGGCAGGGAACAATCCCGCGCTGCTGCTCTCCGTCAACCTGCGCGGTCTGGACCCGGAAGGCCGGGTTTTCTATCTTTGCCAAGCTCTGGGCGTGCCGGTGGCTGTCTGGTTTGTGGACAACCCCTGGCATTTGCTCTCCGGCCTGCGCCTGCCCTGGTGGCAAGAGGCCGCGCTGTTCGTGACCGACGAGAGTTTTATTCCCGGCCTGCGAGCCGCCGGAGCCCGGCGGGTTTTTTATTTGCCTCTGGCCGTGGCCCCACAAATGTGGCGGGACTTGCCGGACGAAAACGAGGCTGCGGACCTGGCCCAAAACCCGCCGCTCTTCGTGGGGCGTTCGGCTTTTCCGGAGCGGGAACGTTTTTTTGCGGCGGCCCGTGTGCCTCAGAGCCTGGAGCAGGAAGCGCGCACCCTTTTAGCGCATTCCGGCGGTCCGGCGGAAGGGCCGCATTTTCATTGGTGGCTCCGGAAATCGGGAGCTGCCCCCTGGCCGGGACAGGATGTGCGCTGCGCCGGTCTGGGAGCGGAGATCTGCTCCCAGGCCAATCGCGCCCGCTGGGTCCGGGCCGGGCTGGAAGCCGGAATGCGGGTGGTGGGCGATGCGGGCTGGCAAGATCTGCTGCCGGGTCTCGAGGTGCTGCCGCCGGTGGATTATTATACGACCCTGCCGGATATCTACCGCCGGGCCGGGGCCGTGCTCAACGTGACCAGCCTGTTGTTGCCGCAGAGTCTGAGCCAGCGCCATTTCGACGTCTGGGCTGCCGGTGGACTGCTTTTGAGCGACGCCACGCCCGGCCTGCGACTCTTTCCCGAGGCGTTGACCCGGCCTGTAACATTAAGTAGCCTGGCTGACCTGCTGCCCCGGCTGGCTGCCCTGCGCGCCGATCCGGCCCGGGCCCGCGAACTGCGCCAAGCCTGGCGGGAACACATACGCTCGGGCCATGCCTACAGCCATCGCGTGGCGCAGCTCCGTGATACGTTGGGAATTTGAGAGAAAATTGTGCTGCAAGCGCGATCGGCCTTGGACTGGAGAAGGGCTTGACAGGCCGTCCTTTTTTGCCTAAAAACTTTTTTCCACGGTGTTTCCATTTGTGGGGAAGTAGCTCAGCTGGGAGAGCATCGCCTTCGCAAGGCGGGGGTCGAGGGTTCAAATCCCTTCTTCTCCACCACAAATTTAAGGGCTTATGGTTTTAAAACCATAAGCCCTTTCGTCGAGTTATAGATTTCCCGCGAAATGCATTCAATGGACATCGCTTCTATTTATAGATAAAAACAGAGTCTACCAAGACTTGCTCGCCTTATCTGCGTCTCCGTACTTGCGGATTGCGGCGCATAACCCATTATAATAAAAATGAATGTTATGAAAAAAGCTCTGATTACCGGTATTACCGGACAGGACGGCGCGTATCTCGCGGAATTCCTCCTCCAGAAAGGTTATGAGGTGCACGGCCTCAAACGACGAGCTTCTCTGTTCAATACGGATCGCATCGATCATCTCTATCAGGATCCCCACGCCTGTGAGCGGCGTTTTATTTTGCACTATGGCGATCTTAGTGATTCCAGCAATCTCGTGCGCATCATGCAGGAAGTAAAACCCGATGAGGTTTACAACCTGGCGGCCCAGAGCCATGTGCAGGTGTCCTTTGAATCGCCTGAATATACGGCGGATGTGGATGCCCTGGGCACGTTGCGCTTGCTGGAAGCCATACGCATTACCGGTCTTGCCGGGCAAACCCGTTTTTATCAGGCCTCTACTTCCGAGCTGTTCGGTCTGGTGCAGGAAGTGCCGCAGACTGAGAAAACACCTTTCTATCCCCGCTCGCCTTACGCCTGCGCCAAGCTCTATGCCTACTGGATTACGGTGAATTACCGTGAGGCGTACGGCATGTATGCCTGCAACGGCATTCTGTTTAACCACGAGTCGCCCATCCGCGGCGAAACCTTTGTGACCCGCAAGATCACCCGCGCCTTGTCACGTATGGTACTGGGGCTTCAGGACTGCCTGTATCTCGGCAACCTGGATGCCAAACGCGACTGGGGCCATGCCCGCGACTATGTGGAAATGCAATGGCTCATGTTGCAGCAGGAACAGCCGGACGATTTCGTCATCGCAACGGGGCGGCAGTTCTCGGTGCGGGATTTCGTCAATGCGGCGGCGGCTGAAGTGGGCGTAAGCCTGATTTGGCAGGGCAGCGGTGTTGACGAAACCGGTACCGTGGCCGCCGTGGACGTATCCCGTCTTGCCCGGGCTGCCGGAGGACGCCAGAGCATGGAATGCCATGTTAAGCCCGGCGACGTTATTGTACGGGTGGATCCGCGCTATTTCCGTCCCACGGAAGTGGAAACCCTGCTGGGCAATCCGGCCAAGGCCAAGGAAAATTTGGGCTGGACGCCCAAGACGACCTTTGAGGATATGGTGGCCGAAATGACCCGTGAGGATCTGGGCTTAAGCATGCGCGACGCCATATGCAAGGTGGCGGGCTTCAAGACCTTCAGTCACAACGAGTAGGGCATGGACAAAAACGCGCTTATTTATGTGGCCGGGCACCGGGGCCTGGTGGGCGGCGGCATCTGCCGCGCCTTGCGACGGGCCGGTTACGAGAATCTGCTTATCCGTACGCATGCGGAGCTTGATCTCTGCGATCAGACTGCCGTGCGCGCGTTTTTCGCGGAATACCGCCCGGACTATGTCATCCTGGCGGCGGCCAAGGTGGGCGGCATTTACGCCAACGCCACGTATCCGGCGGAATTTATCTACCAGAATTTGCAGATCCAGAATAACGTCATTGACAGCGCATACCGCAACGGAGCGAAGAAGCTGCTCTTTCTGGGCTCATCCTGCATCTATCCCAAGCTCTGTCCGCAGCCCATCAAGGAAGAATATCTGCTCACCGGACCTCTGGAATCCACCAACGACGCTTACGCCTTGGCGAAGATTGCAGGGATCAAGATGTGCCAAGCCTACAGAAAACAGTATGGCTTTGACGCCATCAGCGCCATGCCCACCAATCTGTATGGGCCGGGCGACAATTACCATCCCGAAAACAGCCACGTCATCCCGGCGCTGATCCGGCGTTTCCATGAGGCAAAAGCGAACGGTGCGGCCAAGGTGACCATTTGGGGGACAGGCAAGGCCCTGCGCGAATTTTTGCATGTGGACGATATGGCCGAGGCCTGCGTGTTTCTGCTGGAGAACTATTCGGATTTCGAGCATGTCAATGTGGGCTGCCAGAAGGAATGCACCATCATGGATGTGGTCCGGTTGATCGCCGGGATAGTGGGCTTTGAAGGCGCTATTGACACGGATCCCTCCAAACCGGACGGAACGCCGCGCAAGCTGATGGATTCCGGCAAGCTGTTTACTATGGGCTGGCGGCCGAAATTCAGTTTGGAAGACGGGCTGCGGAATGCCTACAAAGATTTTTCACACAATCACAACCGGGGCTGTTGACCACACATGTCTTACGAGCTTGTTATTGAAGCAGGGCGTACGGAACGTCAGTACTGGAAAGATCTGTGGCGCTACCGGGAGCTTTTTCTCATTCTGACGTGGCGCGATGTGGCTGTACAGTACAAACAGACGGTGGTGGGCATTCTCTGGGCCGTGCTGCGTCCTCTGCTGACCATGGCGGCTTTTACTTTTGTGTTCGGCAAGGTGGCCAAGCTGCCTTCGGAAGGCGTGGCGCCGTATCCGCTGATGGTCTTTGTGGCCATGTTGCCGTGGCAGCTCTTCGCCTCGGCTATTGCAGCCACGGCCAATAGTTTGGTAGTCAATAGCAATCTGGTGTCCAAGGTCTATTTTCCCAGGATCATTGTGCCTGCGGCCACCATCGGCGTGGCTGTAGTGGACTTCGCTATTTCATTTGTGCTGCTAGGCGGCATGATGGTTTGGTATCAGTATCTGCCGCCGGTGCAGGTGCTGGCTGTGGTTCCGTTGGCGTTGCTGGCGGCAGTGGTGGCACTGGGGCCAGGGCTTGTCCTCTGCTCTCTGAATGTAACCTACCGGGATTTTCGTATCATCGTGCCCTTTATTACCCAGTTCGGTCTGTACATTTCACCGGTGGGCTTTTCGTCCTCCATTGTGCCGGAAAAATGGAAATTGTTGTACGAATGCAATCCTATGGTCGGGGTTATCGACAGTTTTCGCTGGGCTGTGCTCGGGACCATTGAATTTCCAGAACGCGCGTTTTGTATCAGCCTGCTTTGCGCCTGTGTGTTTATGCTGTTGGGCATAAAAGTTTTTCGCAGAACAGAGCGTACCTTTGCGGATGTGATTTAAGGGGCTGCATATGAAACCGATCATCTCCGTTGAAGAGCTCGGCAAGAGTTACACTATCCGCCATGAAGGGCAGACGCACTATAAATCCTTGCGGGAGGAAATATTCAAATTGCCCTCGCGTCTGCTGCGGCGTGGCGGACAGAGCCGGGAGGAATTCTGGGCGCTGAAGGATGTGAGCTTCGACATCATGCCCGGCGACCGCGTGGGCATCATCGGCCGCAACGGCGCGGGCAAATCCACCTTGCTCAAGCTGCTCTCGCGCATTACCGAACCCACCACCGGGCGCATCACCCTGCGCGGCCGCGTGGCCAGCCTGCTGGAAGTGGGTACAGGCTTTCATCCAGAGTTGACCGGCCGAGAAAATATTTATCTTAATGGGGCCATTCTCGGTATGTCCCGCGCCGAGGTGCGCCGTAAATTTGACGAGATTGTGGACTTTGCCGGAGTGGAAAAGTTTCTGGATACGCCGGTCAAGCGCTATTCTTCCGGCATGTATGTGCGCCTTGCCTTTGCTGTAGCCGCCCACCTTGAGCCGGAAATCCTCATCGTCGATGAAGTGCTGGCCGTGGGTGATGCAAAATTTCAAAAAAAATGCCTAGGCAAGATGGAAGAAGCGGGCAAAGAAGGCCGGACGGTATTGTTTGTCAGCCATAATATGGCAGCGATAAGGCATTTATGCATAAAGGGTATTTGTTTATCAAAAGGTATGCTGGCTTCCCTGGGTGAAATATCTTCTGTCATTAGTAGCTACACGGCGTCTTATACTCAAAAAGATGCCTGTTTTAATGATAATGGAGGAGTCGAAATCTCTGAAAACAGAAAAGGTAAATATCCAGAAAAAATTTTTTCAAAGATTGATATTCGCAATAAGGATAAAATACAAACGACAAATATCCTCATGGGTGAAAAAATATCCATATCAGTATCAATGGTGAATACTGAAAAATATAATGATGCTGATTATTGCATTGCATTTATCAATGAATATGACCAATGGGTCTTATCCTACGCAACGTGGATGTTTAACATATCCAAGGTGAATCCTCAGTGTTTGGAGCTAGAAATAGACAGAATGCTCCTTTCTCCAGGAACGTATTCTATCTATTTAAGCTCTACGCTACATAGATCAGGACAATATCTTGATAGAGTGCAAAATGCGGTTTCTATTGTTGTAGAAGAGGCTGATATCTTTGCAACAGGCCGTGTTTATGCAGCTGGTTGTGGACAAGTTTATATTCCTGGAACTTTAACATTAGGTTAACAATGTTACTACCATTAATTAAAAAGACGTCCCTATACAAAAAAGCTATAAAAGCAGCTAGGCAAAGACTATGCGGCCCTACCAAAGATTTAGAACATACATTATTACAGTACGCAAAAGGTGTGCAGGCTGCGCAAAAGTTGAGCTTTGAATCATTAAAGATTTCTGTCCTTTCTTTTCTTGAGGAAAGAAAAATAGGGCCAGATCCATGGGATTATGGTTTTAGTTCTGCTTCGCCATATTCCTCACTATATTCATCAACCTATGCTGTTATGTTGCGCAGTATGTTTCTTGGCCCTAGTTGCGGATATAATACTGCGGAATTAAATAAGCTGAAAGAATATTTTTTGCATTTTCAAAATCCTGATACAGGATATTTTGTTGACCCCACGCTTGAAAATGGAGAATATATTTCCACAGACAATGAGAATAATCAATGGTGGGGGTATGGACATCTCACTATACAGGTATTGCAATGTTTAAAAATCCTTAATGTGTTACCTGAATATAACTTCAAGTTTCTTGACAGGATGTACATTTCAGGGGAACTCAAAGAATACTTTAGGGCTCTTGATTTCGGGAATAGGATTGCATATACTGGCAATAAATTGATGAACTTAGGTGTCACCTTACAATATGATGCCTATATAAACCAGAACAAACGCTCCTTGAGCGCCTGCAATGAGTTGCTTCAATTACTTCGGGACACTGCTGACAGTGATGGACTTTGGGGCGATGTCAACCACAGCGCACATATGAAAAGCCAAATAATACAGGGGGCATATCATTGGTGGGTGCTATTTTTTTATGCCAAACAAGCGCCTCCTTTTTCTGAAAATTTGATAGATTATATTTTGTCGACGCAAAACAGCCTTGGGGGCTACGGTGTTACCCCTCATGCAAGTTCTGCCTGTGAAGACTTTGACTCCATTGAGCCACTCAGCAGGTTTTACCCATCTCTTTCAGATGAATACAAAAAGAAGATAGAAAAATCCTTCACAGCGGCCCTGCCTTGGTTACTGGCAAACCAAAATGAAGACGGGGGATTTTGTTTTGTCTTGAATCAAGAACTTCATTATGGGCATGACCATCTGTTTTCAGGCCCCAATGAAAGCGCAATGTTCCCAACATGGTTTCGTACACTAGCTTTGGCGCACCTCATGAAGACCATGAATTTTGATAACAAATTCTATTTTTGTGGCGCGCCTGGCTTTATGTTTTGACCAATAAGCGATGGCGATGCAACACACATAGAAAATGAGAGCCTAACCTCATGTTCAATCCAATAAATAAAATATCCGAGTGGAACTTCAAAAAAAATGTTTCAAAGCTCGTTCCACATCTCGAAAAAATCACTACGCATCTGACACTTCAGGAAAAAATAAGATTGTATCGCTTGGTACAAAATAACCCCCTTTTTGTACTTGTTGAAATTGGATCATATTTAGGGGCATCTTCACTTTGCATTGCGGCTGGCATGAAGGAGAAATCAAAGCTTTATTGTGTAGACACGTGGCATAACGATGCAATGTCTGAGGGGGGGCGCGATACTTATGAAGAGTTTTTAAACAATGTACAACTTTTTCACTCGAAAATAACTCCATTGCGTGGAAATAGCCACAGCATTGCTGAGACATTCGAAGATTCTGTAGACTTCCTTTTCTTGGATGGCGACCACAGCTACGAAGGCGTAAAGACAGACATTGAAGCATGGTTTCCTAAACTACGTAGTGGTGGAGTTATCGCCATGCACGATATTGGATGGGCCTGGGGAGTACAAAAAGTCCTTTATGACGTTGTGATGCCACAGACCTGCAAGCACGGGGAACTGCCCAACTTATTCTGGGCAGTAAAGATATAGTGAATGAATGGATAGCCTCATAATGCTCGAAACATATATTCCCTATAAACCGTGTCGGTGTTTGTAATTACACGGAAAAAATGTTTGCTTAGAAAAAGTGCCCTGTGATTTTTGTGGGAGCAATGATCTAAAGCTCATTTTTAGACAGAGAAATGACTACATTAATACCTACAAAAACTATGAATACTCCTTTCCTGTAGTCTCTTGCCTTCGTTGCGGTTTAGTTTTTGTAAATCCTCGACCGACAAAAGAAAGCATTGGATTCTTTTATCCAGACCACTATCATGATGAGCGACTACCCGGAACGATGAGCCATCGCTATCAACGGCAAAGCACTTTCCTACCCAGCCTACGGGGGGGAGGTAATACTTGATGTCGGCTGTGCAAAAGGAGACTTTTTGGGGTGGTTGGCTAAAAATCACATTCTTAAAATGTACGGGTGCGATGCTTATTCTGGAGGCATCCGGGAAGGATATTCCATTGATTTTTTAGGAAAAGATTTACCTGACTGCCATTACCCTACCGCTTACTTTGACTACGTTACTTCATGGGCTGTACTAGGGCCTGTTAACACTATTTGAGA
Organism: Desulfovibrio sp.; assembly: GCF_018379785.1. GTDB lineage: Bacteria > Desulfobacterota > Desulfovibrionia > Desulfovibrionales > Desulfovibrionaceae > Desulfovibrio. Next base: position 129 of record NZ_JAGZUV010000023.1, on the reverse strand, counting down.
GCCTCAACGATGAGAGCAAAAACGATAAAGGCAAGGAAAATGACATCCAGCTTGTCATATCGAGTTGCTATGCGCCTGAAGCCTTTTAACCGTCTGAAGAGTCTCTCAATTTCGTTGCGTTTTTTGTAC
>NZ_JAGZUV010000108.1:0-9483 GCF_018379785.1 Desulfovibrio sp. | reverse complement strand
TTTTGCCAGGGACGCTCGCGCCGCCCAGGCCGCCCTTTCGCATCATCAGGCCTGTTGCAAGATCAAGTATTGGTTTCAATTGCTGTTCAACACTCATGGCGTGAAACACCGCTATTTTCATCTGGGGCATGAGCTCTTTCAATTCCTCGTCGCCGTACGCGGACACAATATTTCCGATCAAGCCTTCATTTTCTTCCCAGTCGGCGATATAGAATTTGTTTGCCTCTTCGGCGATGCTTTCCATTTGCTCCTGCGTCAATTTTGACCTGTCTTCCTGCCTGTCGCCGCACTTGCATTCATTTTTGTCAAGTTTGGTTACCTTGTCCGCATCGCCGCCCATCACCCTCACATAATCTCTCTTTTGATTATCCCGCCACCGGTCACCGGGAAATTTCATATCGTAAAAGCCGGAGCGATTGCCGTTTTCGTCATATACCGTCACATCCGGTATACGTATTTTCCCAACCCTGCCGCCCTCGCGGCCGGTGAGCGATTTGAGGGTCTTGTATATCCAGCGCCCCTGCGCATCCGTTTCAAGCGGTTCCAATGTGTCCATATTGTAAGGAACAGCGTGCTTGTACGGCCCTCCGGGCGTTTCCGCCTTTTCCATCATCAGGTCCGCGCATCGCTGCATGAGCCTTCTGTTCTGTATGATCGGGTACTTCATGCAGCAGCAGAAAATAATGCACAGCTCCTCTTTAACCGGATCTTCAATGCACGGGGGTATCTTGTTCATCGCCACCGTGCAGATGGCGGCCTGGTCCAGCAGTCCCATGGCTTCTCCTCCCTATTACAGGCCCACCTCGTCAAGGACTTCCATCAGAGGCGCATTTCGCGGCCTTTCGGCAAGAGCTTCGACCACACGCGGCTCGTCCCAAATATACGGGCCGAGACGTACGGTCAGGCTCATGCCGTAGGCCAGAGAACGCCTGTCGGCATAACCGGCCCGCGACAGCACATCCGCGACCTTTTCGCCCAGCCTGTATGCCTCGGGAAGAGGCATTTCGCGAAGGCGGGCGCCTTGGCTGCTGCCCATCGTTCCGATGATACTGTGGATCATCGCCTCATTCCATATATGGTCGAAGAGTTCATCCGCACAGCGCTGAAGTTCACTGTGTACTTCCTCCGCATCGCGGCTGGTTCCATATCTAATGCCGCAGCAACGCCCCGGTTCCCAGGCATGAAAATGCAGAACAGGGCCCATAAATCCGGATAGTTCGTCTTCCCGCTCCGAGTATGTGCTCAAACCATAGAGTATGCGGGGGTCAAACCAACGGAAGAGCACGGGCTGATCATTTTCGAGGCGGCATTCAAGCTGCTGCTGCAGATGATCAAAAACGAGCTCATAGGAACCGGGAGCGATTTCGGCCAGACAACCCAAAGGATGTTTCCAGCCCTCGTCGAAAATCCAGCGGGTGACGGCATGGTTGCCTGCGGCGGGGAGGATAAAGGGGCCTGCGGCTGAGACCTCCTCTCTATATGTGTTCATGTACAGCGGACGGGCCTTTGGATCCGTCTCTAGCCTCCAGAGCACGCCCGGCAAGTCCTTATGGGCGCAAGCATCAAGAATCCAATAGAACTCGCGGGCCGCTTCTTTTTGCGAAAGCAGACTCAAAATATGCATACGCCAGTCGACATAGGACTGCCCGGGAATCATGGAAGGAAAGGTCATGACTTTGCCCCACAGATCGGGCAGAGGGGTTGGGCGGCCTTTTGCGCAAAGGACAAGGCCTGTACTTGGGCGATGTTGCGGATTACGGGGGCGGTTCCGGCATCCGGCTTCACGCTCTGATCAGGCAGCTCCGGCGCCGCGCCGCTGCCGCTGCCCGGTCCGCCCCCGCCGCCCAGATTTATCCGGCTTCCGCCCATACGCACGCCGGAGGGGTCCAGCTTGATCCAGCTGCCGCCCGCCTTCAGCGTCATTTCCGTACCGGCTTCCAGCACCATTTTTTCGCCCGCGTGCAGGTGGATTTCCGTACCGGCCTTGCCCAGCCACTTGCCGTCCACCTTAGTGTGGCTGTCCGCGTGCACCGTCAGATTGTCATTGGCGAAAAGTTCGGTCTTGCGCGGCTGCTTGAGGGTTTCATGCGTCTCGCCCTTGGTCAGGGCGTAGGTGAAATTGTCCACGGTGCGGTGTTGGTCGTGCAGGATATGCTCTTTCCAGTCGTTTTTGACGTGGATGTTCACATCCTTTTCCGCATGAAGATAAATTTCTTCCTGGCCCTTCTTGTCTTCAATGCGCAGTTCGTTGAAGCCGCGTTCCTCGTTTTCCTTGCCCGGCGTGCTCATGGATTTGAACACCGTGCGCGTCTTGTGCGCGGGCAGCTCATAGGGCGGCATGTTCAGCTCATGGTAGACGCGGCCCGTGATCAGCGGGCGGTCCGGGTCGCCTTCCAGGAAAGAGACCACGACCTCGTGGCCGATGCGCGGGATAGCCATGATGCCGTATTTGCTGCCCGCCCAGCCTTGGGAAACCCGGATCCAGCAGGTGGTATTTTCATTGTGCCGGCCTTCGCGGTCCCAATGGAACTGCACCTTCACGCGGCCGTATTCATCCGGGTAGATTTCCTCGCCTTCCGGGCCGGTGACAATGGCCGGGTCGGAATGAAGCGGGTCATCTCCGGAATGGCCGTGACCCGCGAGGCATAGTGCAGACCGCGCCCGTCCGGGGCCTCGTGCTCCAGCACGCCGGGCTGCTGCCCCTCGTGACGCACGGAGACCACCCACCAGCCCGCGTTGAGGGCCTCGCGCGGGTGATCGTGCATGCTGAAGGTATAGCTGGGCAGAAAGCGGGCCACGTCCGAGGAACATTCGATCCACTGCCGGAAGGTCAGCTGGCGCAGCATCCGCAGCTTGACGTAACGCTCGCCGGGCTGCCGCAACTGGTAGAGATGCGGGTAGGCGTACTGTTCCAGCAGCATGCCGGGCGGGGCCGGGGCGGCCTGCTTGTCCTCTTCCTTGTCGCGCACTTCCAGGTCCAGGCGGGGCTTCCGAAAGTTCCATTCGCGGTAGGCGGCGGCATTGCTGTTGACCTGTTCGTGCAGGGTCAGGCGGTTGATGACCGCCGTATCCGAGCGCTGGCCCGAGCCTGGGAAAAAGCGCAGATCACTCTGGCCGGGGATTTTGGGGCCGCCCTCGCGGTCGCAGAAACAGAGGCAGTGGCTGGCCCGGTTGTGCTCAAAGTAAAAATAAATGCCTTCTTCCTCGCACAGGCGGGTAATGAAGTGCAGGTCCGTTTCGCCGTACTGCACGCAATACTCGCGCGGCTCATAGCTGCAGGAGAGCTTGAAGGATGAGCCGTCGGCCGTGAAGCCCTGCTCCTTGAGGATTTGCTGGATGATTTCCACCACCGAGAGATTCTGGAAGATGCGGTGGTCGCGGATTTGGCCCAGAAACCAGAGGCGCGGCACCAGGGAGCAGCGGTAGTGGGTGAAGCGGTTGGCGGTATGGAGCTGCTCCATCTCCCGGATCAGGCCGTGGACCAGGCGCTCGCTGCCGCTGCGGTCGGCAATGGACAGACAGGCCGGGGCGCCCAGCAGGGCGGTAAGATCCACGTTGGCCGAGCGGCTGACCAGCTCAATGCCGAACTCATACGGCTTGCAGACCTCCTCAAAGCCCGAGAAAGCGTACACGCCGAAGTCGCCGCTTTGGGCGGTGAAGTTGAACCAGGAGGCGTTGGCGGCAGGCGTCTGGGTCATGGGAACTCCGGAGCCGAGGGTTAGGCCGGTTCAAGGCGTCGGACTCGGGGCGCGGCCGCCGCTGGCGTCCGGCAACCGCGCCCCAGGCGGCTAAGCGCTCTGCGGCTTGCGCCAGTCGTCGCTTTCCGAGGTGCTGGCGTGGCGTCCGGCAACCGCGCCCCAGGCGGCTAAGCGCTCTGCGGCTTGCGCCAGTCGTCGCTTTCCGAGGTGCTGGCGATTTCGTGGGTCTTGGTGAGCTAATTATTCTGAGGAAATCAGAATCGCGCCGCAGGCGGTTTTGTGGCCATGGAGAGCAACCGGCACACTATCATCACAGTATGTGGTCTGTCCCTCTACTATGGAGAATACTCCTTCACATTTAGGGCAAGAAACCAAATCACCAATGCGGGCGATAGGTCTGCCCTCAATGCGACAGATGCCGGAAGCCCGAATGACCTTTCCGCCGTGAGTCGTTGCGTCACCGAGGCGGATGACCCGCCGTTCATCTACTGCACAGGACATATTTCTCCTTTTTAAATTATGTACCACATTTATATCATTATAGATAATATATTTTTCACTTTACAATGATTTTAGTTTATCTTTATTATCGGAAATAATTTTTACTGTAAAATACAGGGCAGCTTTTTGTGTCTCATTGCTCAAGCAGGCATCTTGATGGCTGAAACCTTTTGGAGCGGTATGCTCGCTTTTGCAAGAATTTGGCTTATTCTCACAATGTAACTCTCCCGAAGATACATGCGATGCTGTGCCATCGCTAACGCCAAGGCGGGAATAACCCCGTATGCAGTGCAAATCACCTTGCCAGGAAGCATGAGGTACAGTTCCATCACCGATATGATGGATAGTATTGAGAGTATATTCTCCATCTATTGTGCCGCACTTTCCGACTCCATCATCAAAAATATTTTGTCTTTTCTCTTTATTTTTTGAGCGAACCCACACGATTTCTCCTATGGCAGGTTCGTTGTAACTTTCTCCCCAGATGGCATAGGTGCATTGATGATAGATTCTTCGGATCGTTCTATGAAATTCTTTTACATTTTGAATATATGTAGTGAAAAGATTTCTATTTTCTTCTAAACTGGAACTATTTGCTAAAATTGAGGCTGGGTCGAAGTAACGCAGATTGTGGTCCGGTAGTAAACCATACCAATGGGGGCTAGTATAAACTTTGTCATAAATATCAGTCCCATCTTTTACCGAACCCAGCGCTGGAGTGTTTCGCACATCATACAAAAAGAACCATTCGCCTTGTTGGCTTGGTTTCTTCAGCCACGCGGGTGTCTCTGTCCGGGCAGCCAACGGACTGTTATAGCTCTGACCAAAGGGAAGTAACTCTAAACCGCCCAAACATTGGCTATATACGGCACCTAGAGTACGGGCGTTGCTGCCTAATACCGTATTCAAAGGAAAGCCCTGCACGCCTTGGCGCATATTACTGTAGGCTTCTGCTGCCCCATTGGCGGGCATAGCGATGTGGATAACCCCAAGAATATTCGTATCAAACCCTTGCGCTACCATACTCCGAGCTACGAGTCCTCCCATAGAGTGGGTGATTAGAAGCACTTTTTTGTCTGTCCCTAGGCGAGCCTTCCCCTTTTCTTCATCTTCAGCATAGTGCGGCAATACGGTTTGGGTGATGAACTCTTGGACTTTTTGAGCGGATTCTTCATTGCTACGCAACCAGTTATAACCGCAGGCCCAAGCCTCGAAGCGATATTTGGGTAGTGTTTCCAGTTCGTCCATGCGTAGAGGAGCTGCATTGTAATGCATACCATATTTAGCCAGTGGAAGCCCCATGACTTCCTTCCAAGTTAAGCTTAATACACCATTGTGAAATACATTGTTAAGCCAGCGCTGAAGGTGTCCGAGAAAAGGGTGATAGGTTTTAGCCATGACACTGCCCCAACCTCGTCTTTTTAGGCTTTCCTCACGTTCTTCATCGGGAACTTTGATGGTTCCATCGGTATAGACTTCGGTATTCTCTTTATTTAAAAGTTGTTGTCTCCTGGAGGCATATATCTGTGTATTATACATTTGGAGAGTGCTGAATCCTTTATCAGGTTCCCAAGTAGGCTTTTTTAGCTCAGTATTGAAAATATTACTACCCATGATACCCGGCAAAAAGACAATAGGGGTCACTGGCCGCCGGCTGATCATGATGTCCACCGGGCCGGTAACATCTCTAGATGTAAGTTGCCAGAATGCGCTTTCAGAGCAACCTGCACAGGTCGTGGTGCAGGTACGTCGGGTTTTATCTTGATGTTCCATGGGCCGTTACTCCTAGAAGTCATCTCATAATCAAAAGTGGCCAAAACTTAGAAAATTTCTAGACATTTCAGTCCGCGTCCTTCACGAAGAAGGAATGGACATAACCAATGAGCAATGGGAACGGCTTGCGCCCCTTCTTTCCGAGACTCCCAATGGGCCGAGAGGACAAGGCAGGCCGGTACTCAATGAGCCACGCGCCATTTTAAACGGCATTCTTTGGATTTTACGCACCGGAGCGCCCTGGAAAGACTTGCCGGAGCGATATCCGCCGTACCAGACCTGCCACAGATGGTTCCAGCGCTGGCGCAAAGAAAGCGTGTTTGACGGCATTTTGCTCACCTTGGCCGATGACCTGCGAGAACGCGGCAAACTCGATTTACGGGAGGCGTTCATCGACGGGACATTCGCCCCGGCAAAAAAAGGGGCCGTGCCGTTGGTAAAACAAAGCGCGGCAAGGGCACCAAGATCATGGCAGTGGCAGACGCTGCTGGTTTTCCTCTCGCCCTTCACGTGGCAAGCGCGTCGCCTCATGAAGTGACCCTGGTGGAAGACACTTTGGATCGGACGTTCACCAATGAGCTCCCGAACCGCCTGATCGGCGAAAAGGCCTACGACAGCGACAAGCTTGACGCCAAGTTGGAAGAGGATTGGGGCATTGAAATGATTGCCCCGAACCGGAAGAAACGAAGCAAAATGCAAGACGGACGACCGCTGCGGCGCTATCGACGCCGCTGGAAGGTCGGCCTGTTCGCCTGGCTGCAAAACTTCCGCCGTCTTGTCGTACGATACGAATTTCATCCTGAAAACTTCCTGGCTATGGCACAACTGGGCTGCATCATTATTTTGCTCAGGGTGATTATGAGATGACTTCTAGTCTTCTACAGGCCTAGGCCGGATGCTCCTGCTTATGGCGTCCCAGAGGCCCAATGCCTGTTCCAGCGAGGCAAAAGGTTCACGCGGGTTGTCTCTGTGCAGACTATTATTCATGTTCAGCGAGATAGAAGGTCTGTCTAGATTGTGTAAACGGCTAGGAGCAGTTAATTCAAAATCATATTCTTTTTTTCCATGTGCATTGGTTTCGATGAAGACAGCCTCTCTGGCTTCGATATTGCCCAGTTTAACATCTCCTAAGCGAGGAATATCAATTCCTCCTGCCGCCAGTTTGGTGAGTAACATTGGGCTGTATGTCAAGGAGGGCTCTTCCGCGATCCCCATGGTCCAGAGACTCAGAGCCATGTCAATACCCGAATATTCGGGGAAATTGGCCCATAGGCCTGTATGTTCAGAACCGCGCCAAGGCTGCTCATTGCCATAGGCTAGAAAGCCACCCTTGAAGCAGAAACCGGGCTCTTTAGGAGCGGGCTCCCAGAGATCTCGAGCTCGCAATACGTTGGCAAGAAAGCGGACATGCTCTTTGGCTAATTCATACTTGTCCGGATGATAACGGGCATTATAGGTAAAAATGCGATTTCTTCGATCATTACTTATAAGGAAACATTGTAGGGTATGAAATACGTCACTGTTTTTTTCATAGTCGCGCACGATGACGATACTACCGTTCTCCAACTCATAACGATCCCTGAACATGATATTTTTTGAGTAGATATTACGTGTATTCTTCAGTTTTTCGATTTCGGCAGCGACTTCTTGGTGCATATTCTCGCGCGTAAGATCCTTGCGCCAGACTAAGGGCTGTCCCCAGAGTTTTGCCTCTTGCTCCTCCACAATGGCTGTAGGCGGCAGACTGATCACAAAGCGGCCGACGCAATAAGATAGCCAGTTGTCCGTATTCACAAACTCACCTCGTACAGGAAAGAATTTCCATTTCAGGGGATGATAGGCTCCAGCGGATACAAGCACGGCGGCGAGAATCCATATCATATGTGATTTCCTGAATCTCATTGCATTGTCCGTTTTCATACACTTTGGGCGGTTAACTTCGAACTGGGAAAAATGACAAATTTGAAGGAGGTCGGAGTTACTCCTCCCCCAGAAGTTCAATACGCACCTTCATGGGGTAAAGGCTATTTTGTAGAGGGATGCGGCCGTCTTCTCCTGTCGTCCCGGAGACCACGCTACCGTCGGCAAAGTGCAGTTTGTAACGCATATTGGCAATGGGATCGCCGGAAATCTCATCGCGTAGACAAAACTCTTCATTGAAACGCGCCGCTCCGGAAGGCAAATCTGGCAGAGGCATGTTCATTTCCTGAGGGCCCTGCATACTACGCGAAGCGGCATATACTTTCCAAGAATTTTTCGTACCTTGTTCTATGCCACTACTGTTGATGCGCAAATAGCTACCGCCAGCATTAAGTAGTATTTCCTCTGCGGCAGTGAGCCGGATGGATTTTTGCGTGCTGATGAGGTTGATAACCTTTTCCGCGATGATGTCCAGATCATCAGATTGGGCCTGAATCTCTACTTTCCCCTTAGCTGCGAAAAGGCGCATGCCAAGTCTGTGGGCGAAGACACTGACCTTATCTAAGGCGGTAGCCAAGAAACTTCGGCCCGCGTTCAGGGAAATATGTTCGCCGGAAGTTGCCGCAATATGTTCTGCACTATGGACATGCGTTGAACCTGCCGTGGTCAAGGCCGTCCCTGTAGGGCTTGAGAGTAGCAAATGTGCCTTGCTCAACTCTTCATGGGCTTTGCCCTGACCGCGTATTTCTTCCGCTTGTGCTCGTAATTTTTTTACGGTTGCATCTCCGTCGGTTTTCTCGTGCTGCGCATTATGATTTTCAGCAAGGTTGGTGGCCTGCGCATGCTGTTCGACAGCTCCTTGCAAGAAATTCGTCGCTTCCAAAATGTCTTTTTGATGACGTTGCGCTGATAGACGAGCTTCCGTACCAATATACATGCCCTTGGCAGCACGTATCACCCCCCAGCCGTCTGTGCGTAACTCAAAACCTTCGCCCCGAAAATCGCATCTACCGTCGTGATGATTGATGCGGGTAATATAGCCCAGATTCAATTGTGAAAGTTGATGGTCGCTGGACAGTTGGGCCTGGATTGCGTTCTGCGTGTCGTCCAGCACGAGCTGATTACGGCGTCCCGCATGGAACTCCCGGCTCTGAATGCCAGAAAGGGTTTTTTGTTCCGGCAAGTTCCATGGGGGCATCTTCAAGGTATTGTATACCCGTCCGGTTATCACCGGACGATCCGGGTCACTCTCCATATACTCCACAATGACTTCTTGTCCGATGCGGGGCACCTGGATGAAACCGAAATCCTCTCCCGCCCAGCTGTCAGCCACTCGTACCCAGCAGGTGGTATTTTCATTGTGCTGGCCTTCGCGGTCCCAATGGAACTGCACCTTCACACGGCCGTATTGGTCCGTATAGACTTCCTCGCCTTCCGGGCCGGTGACAATGGCCGATTGCAAGCCTTCAATCAGGTTTTTGGGATGCTCCAGGGTCGGAATGAAGCGGGTCATCTCCGGAATGGCCGTGACCCGCGAGGCATAGTGCAGACCGCGCCCGTCCGGGGCCTCGTGCTCCAGCACGCCGGGCTG
>NZ_JAGZUV010000107.1:0-5743 GCF_018379785.1 Desulfovibrio sp. | reverse complement strand
GCGTTTGCCGTCAGGGCCGGGAGTGGGCGTGAAGGCGTATTTCCGCAACTTGTCGGAGTCGGGTTCTTTGGCCTGAGCCTCAAAAACTTTCATTGCCGTAGTAGAACTCATAAAACCGGACATTGTTGCTCCTTTCAGTGTTTGGGGGGATTGTCGTAATCAGGGCTGCCGTCGTCCTTGGCCCAATAACCGCCACGGTAAAAGCCGCGCCCCACGGTCCCCCGAACACGCCCAGCAACGAGCTTCCGGCCGATTTCAGCCCTTTCATGGCTGTGCCAGCCGTGACGGACGTTCTGCCCAACGTCTTGAGCGACGCTTCATAGGCCACGGTCTTGGCCGTAAGGTCCGTCTGAAGATCGCGCAGACCCTGTTCGTATGCCATGCGCGCCATGGTGCTCCGGTTGAGGATGGCCTGATTGACAGCGCGGCTGGCCGAGGACTTGTATTCCGCCATTTCATCCTGGACCCGGACCATGGCGAGTTTGGCTTCCGCCGCCTGCTGCTCCCTGGTCGCAGCCATGTTCTCATACTGCGCGGCGATGTATGCCCGCAGCCCGGTCACGCGTTGCCCGTCATCGCCCACGGCAAACGTTGTGTTCGAGGCTTTCCGGGCCACGACAAGAGCCGCCATCCCCGCGCCGACAGTGGTCAGCACCGGCACAAAGGTCGTGAAGTTGGCGTTGATCTCGCTCAGAACCGAATTGAAGGAAGTCAGAGCTTGGGTGGCCGTCCCGCCGAAGGTTGTGCCGATGTTGGTCGCCAGGTTGCTCATGTTGTTGGACATCTCGTCAATCTGGCCGTTGATGCTGGCCGTGTACTTCCCGAATGCGGACGAGGTGGCACCGGCCCGGCGCTCAATGCCCGCCAGGGATTCCTCAAAGCTCTTCGAGGACGAGATGAGATTTTCCGCCGCGACCTTGGCTTCGCGGTCGGTGAATAGGGCTCCGATGGTCTTACCGGTTTTCCTGGCCTCCATATCCAGCTTCTTCAGCGCGTCCAGCAGCCGGTTGGAGGAGAAAAACTCGGTCGAGTTGGTCCCCATTCCAGCCAGTGTCTTTTGCATCGTCTCCGAGGGATTGGCGATGTTCATGAACAGGCTGCGCGCCTGCGTGGCGGCGACCGGCGTGCTTCCTGCGGTCTGCGTGATCACCGAGAACGCGGCCCCCATGTCGGCGGCCGCAATTTTGGCGATGCGCGCCGTGGATGCCAGATCGCCCACCACCGGCACCAGTTCCTGGACCGACGTTTTGCCGTAGCGCTCCACGGAAAAAAGAAAATCCGAAGCGTCGGCGGCGTCCTTGAGTTGGCCGGTAAAGCCTGTCATCAGAGAGGTAAGCGCCCGGATGGTGTCGGCCTGCGTGACTTGGGCCGCTTTGGCGGCCATGGACGACGCGGTGAGCATGTCCATGGAGGCCGTGGCGTCCGTCACCCCGGCAGAAAGGATCTGGTAATAACCCTGGGCAAGCTGGGCATATGAGCCGAGCGAGGAACTGACGCTCTTGAGTTGCGTCTGCATTTCCGCCAAAGGCCGGTCACTGACCTTGCCAAGGTTGTTGATACTGGTCTGGAAATCCGCCGCGCTTTTCAGAGCGCCGCCGAAGGACAGACCAAGGCCCACCGTCGCCAGAGCGCTTTTCAGCCGTCCGAGGGATTGTTCCAGCCCTCCGGATGCCGTGGAGAGCCGTTTGACCGAATGCTCGGCCCCATCGGCGGATGACGCGAACGCATCCAGACGGGTAATGCCGGTTGCGACATCACTCGTCCTGATTTGCACGTCGAGCTTGGCAAGATCCACCGAACCGGCCACAACGGTTCTCCATTTTTTGAGAAAACCGTAGCACGCGCACCGCCGTCGCCCGCCCTATTCGGCAAAACAGCGGGGAGTGACGGGGAAATGAGGGCTTGACAGCGCCAAAAGACAAACTCGAATCACAGACCACAGATAGGCATTGACATAATATCAAAAAATAATATCATAAATACATGAAACGCAAACATGCCGCCATACTTGCGCAAATCTTCGCCCGCCCTGTGCCCGGAAGCGTTCGCTGGACAGATATTGAGAGTCTTTTTACCGAGTTAGGCGCGGAGATTGCAGAACGTGAAGGTTCTCGCGTGAGTGTGTTTTTGTTCGGCGAAGTGCGGGTATTTCATCGCCCGCACCCCACCCCGGACACGGATAAAGGGGCGGTAAACAGCATCAGAAAATGGCTGGAACAGCACGGAGTGAAGCCATGAAAAATATTATGGATTTTGACGGCGGCTACAAAGCTGTCATTGCATACGACCCGGAAATCGAAATGTTTCGGGGTGAATTTATAGGCCTGAACGGTGGCGCTGACTTCTACGCCAAAGACCTTGAAGGACTGCGGCGTGAAGGGGCAGAGTCGTTGCGAGCGTTTTTGGAAGAGTGCGAACGCCACGGCATCAGCCCACACAAGAGCCACAAAGGGAATTTTGCGTTGCGGCTGGACCCGGAAATATACCAGCAAGCCAGCATTGCGGCGGCAGCGGAAGGTAAGTCGTTGAATACCTTCATTACAGATGTCGTGCGTCAAGCGGTGGCAGGATAATCTACGTCGATAAAAAAAGCAGTCATACGCAACTAAAAGTTGAAATGCTCTAATGAAAAAGGCCAGGGCGTTTGCTCCGGCCTTTTCCAAATCGTTATGTTTTTCCCCCGCCGCCTGCCCTCTTTTTCGGCTGTGCGGCCAGGAACGCCGCATCCATCGCCAGCAGCGTATCCACATGCCACGGTTCCAGTCGGTTGCCCGTCACGCGCTGCGAGGCGTCCATTTCCCCGAACGACAGCGGAGCCGGGCCAAAGCCGGCGGATGGATTGGCCGTGCGGAGCTGCCAGAACCAGGCCCACAAATGTTCCAAAGCCGGAGGGATGCCGCCGTTGATTTCCTTCCGAATCCTGTTCCCCGGTGGGCTGTCCGGCCAGCGCTTCCGCCTCCCGCGCCCGCTGAATCCGCTGCATGATGCGCAACTCTCGTAACTTGAGCATCTTGAGATTTTCCCGAAGCATGGTCAGCGGATCTGTATCCAGTCCAGCCAGATACGCCTGTTCCTCCGGCGTCATGGTGGCGGCCAGGATCGTCTCGTGCGCGCCGGTCCGCAGCGCGTTCTTCGAGCCCTTGGGTGGGCCGGAAGACAGACCGCCATGGAATCGGCATACCCGCTTTCCGGGCACGCAGGTATTTTTGCACTGCTCCCCGGTTGAATGGGACGTGGCCGAGCAACGCGGCCAATTCTGGTACGAGGGGGCAGGCATCAATCCCTCACGTCCATGGGGTAATTTTCAAAACGCTGCATGTCCTGCCTCACGCTTCGCCGGGCGCAATCCCCCCAGCGTAAAAAACCCAAACCCCTGCCTATGGTTGCGGCTCCGATGAACCGCCGACCTGTCCCGTCCGCTTTGCCGTGGCTGCCGCATCGCTGCGGTTGCGCTCGCTCGCCCGGAGGATTGCGGAACACTCCGTTCCGCCGCTGTCGGCATCCGGCCCGACTTTCCAGCCTGCAAAAAACGCCCACGTTCTCGGTTACCCCTGGACTTACCGGCACTGCCAGGGCGAACTGCCGCGACAGTATGGGGGCGACGACGACCCCGGCCATCATCTGCTGATTGCCGGTAGTAAGGGTCGGCATGGGCATATCCACGGGCGTCGGCGCGTGTCCCGTGGTATTCGTCACCACCACAGGCGAAATCAGACCGAACCTGTTTTCCGTGGTCTGTGTCGGGAGCGGACGGCCCAAGTCTTGACCGCGAAAATCGTCGGGCTTCTTGGCCCCGTAATAGGTCACGATGAACGCCTCCGCCGCCTGGAGGACATATCGCCGTAAGCCCTCGGCAATACGGCGCTGTGTGGCGAGAGCCAACGGCTTTTTCCGGTCGAAAATACTTTGCGAGGGGATAGACCAGTCAATGCACTCCGCCGCCGTGCGCCACGGCAGCAGTTTCCCGGCCCGCACTTCAGCGGATTTCGGGTTGCCGTGTGAGGGCGCGGGCCAGACGATGGGCCCCTTGTCCCGCCGCGCCACAACAAAAAGCCGCCGCGTGGTGGGCGCGCCATAGTCGCAGGCTCTCAAAAGCCGCCATTCCACCCGGTAACTATGAGCATTCCCTTGTCCCTCGCCCACATGAATGGCGGCGGCATCATTGAAGCTGTGGATGAAGCCCTGGCCCAAATCGCGGAAAACATCGCTGACGTGAATACTCCGCCGGCCCCGCAAATTGGTGCTTGAAATCGTCTTTAACCCGAATAAGGACCGCAATTTTCCCATGGCCAAGGCCACGGTCAAAACCTCCCTCCAGCCTCAGGAAGCGCAGGAAATTCCGCTGCTGCTGGACAAGGAAGATGGCAAACATCTGCTGTTCGAGGCCGCCAAGGATCACAATCCCGGCCAGCTCCGCCTTGAAGGCACTATGCCCGGCGAGGTCCACGAAAAAACCTCCAAAAACGTGACGCCTTTCAAGGCTGTACAGAGCAACTAACCACCAACCAGAGAGGATATCCAACTGTCACAACTTATTGACAATCGCAAAGAAGCCAATGCCCATCTTGTGGGTCTTGGCCAACAACTGGAAGCCGAAAAGCAGTCCAATGTACAGACTTTCATTATGCACAAACTGGATGACGAGCGTGTGTTCTACAAGCCCGATGCTGATCAGGATTGGGAAGAATTGCGCGAAGCCCTGGTGGGTACTTTGAACGTCAGCACGCTCTCGTCCATCAAGGACTACCTGACCGACAACCCCGATGGACTGGATCTTCAGAAAACCATGGTGCATGTCCGCGGACCGCAGCTCGTCGATGTCATTTCCACTCCGTTCGGCGGTTTTCGCCAGCGCGACGTTTTCATGCAGGCTCGCGCCGTCATACCGGAACATATGTTCAATCAGCATGTGTCGCCGGACAAATTCGTGCCCTGGCTACAATCATGCTTCTGCGAAAGCGAAGACCTCCAAAGCCTGTTGCAAGTTTCCGGCAATATTGTGGACACCAGGGAAGTCCATCTCCTTGATGACGGCGTATCACAGGAGGTTTCCATCCGACAGGGCGCGGCGCGGAAATCCACAGTCCCTGTACCCTGCCCAGCCGTGCTCATACCGTTCAGTACCTTTGTGGAAGTGGATCAGCCCCCGCGCAAGTTCGTCTTTCGCCTGGGTTCCGATCCCCTGACCTGCTCGCTCATCGAAGCTGACGGCGGCGCCTGGAAAATCACGGCTATCAGCTCCATTTCCGAGTGGCTTCATGCCAATCTGCCCGATGGCGTGAAGGTGATCGCCTAGCTTCCAGCACCCCGGAGAGCAGAACTATTTCCACCATCATCAGAACCGGGACAAAGGAGCCCGGTTCCCATTGATGGCAGAAACCGAGAAAAACAGCCATGCCCAATACAATCGGCATACTCTCGGGCCAGTACACCACTGCCCATAAAAAAATCAGCCGGCCACCACAGTTGAACTTGCTTGAAGCGAGATGAGAAGGCGCTAAGGAGAACAGCAATGCTTACCGCATCTCAGGTTTCCACCCTCTTGAACGTATCGCGCGCATGGGTTTATAGGAACAAACGCGCGCTTGGGGGCTTCCAGCTTTCTCCTGGGGCCGCCGTTAGGTTCTCTGAAAACCGCATAGAGCTGTAGTAGTTCAGACTTGATCTGACAGTCGGTACCGTTTTGATGGTGCCTGTTGTCAGGTTAGTTGAGCTGCCCGACCTTTTTCTTCCAGAGTAGTTT
>NZ_JAGZUV010000106.1:0-5998 GCF_018379785.1 Desulfovibrio sp. | reverse complement strand
TCATAATGTTTCTTCTCTCTGGCTTTAGTGTTCCGACACTTCCATGACCTTGTTGCCCTGGTAGATGGTCACACGCAGGGCAAGGCCGTTGGCCTGAAGGGCCGCGAAGAAGTTCTTCACCGCGTCCACGAAGACGCCGGAGAAGGTCGCGGAACTCCGCATTTCGTAATCATTTTGGGCATTCCAGATCAGGCTGTAACCGGCTATGGCGGCCCAGCCCTCCATCAGACCGCGCAGCATTTCGCCCTTGTGGATCTCCCAGACGGGCACGGCCTCAATGGCAGTGGTGGCTATCGGCGTGAGGGTTTCGCTGGAAGCCGTCGGTACTGCTGACGGCGCGGGAGCCACTGGCGGCTCCGTGACCGGCGTGACTGTTTCCGGGGAAGGCGTAGCCGGCATGCTCACAGCAACCGGCGCATATGCTACGGGTTCGCTGGGCTTGGGCTTTTCCAGTGTCAGCGCCGCCGAGGTCTGGGCGCGGCTGGGTAGAGATACGGGAGCCGGCATGGGCGCGGGCGTGGCGGCCTGGGGAACGGGTGGCTCTTCAGGGGTGTCAGCAGGCACGGGAACAGCGGCGGCAACAGGGATGATCCCGGCTGGCGGCTCCGACAGATAGACCGGAGAGCCTTTGGCCAGCGTCGTGGTGGGGGCGACCTGGTTCCAGCGGCAGAATTCCATCACAGGTACGCCGCTTCGTTTGGCCACGGCGGCGGCAGTAGCCGTCCTTCTCACAGGATAGACCTTGACACCGCGAGCTGAGGCCGATGCCGGCGCTTGTGCAGAAGCCCCCATCTGCGCGGCGGCCTGGGCATCGCTCGGCATCGGTGTGCGTTCCGGAAGCGGACGGGTTTCCAGCGGGTGTTCTTCCGGCAAGGGATCCGCAAGAGGAGGTTCCGTGCCTTTGAACACCTCACGGGTGATACTGAATATCTGCCCGTCAGAGCAGGCTACTTGCACATAGCCTAGCATGGGTGTGCCGTCGGTTTCCAGCGTATCCAGCCTGTAGCTGACGCCCAGACCAGAGGACGCCAGAGCAAAACCGTCCGCGCGGAGCTTCTGCTCCAGCACATCGCCGAATACACCCGGCGCGCGATCCAGGGCCACCGAGGTATGCGCCGGCGTATGCCGCCGGTTCAATTCTTCCGCCGTGCGCTCCGCAAGAATGCGCGCATCGCCGGAATATGCAGAACTCAACCCGTCAAACGATTCGTGCGTGGCTCCGCTCCGCAAGACGCAACCGGAAAGAGCCGCAAGCAAGCATATGTAAATAAACTTTTTCATCTTCCGCGTCCCTTACAGTTGCTTTGACCAGTTGAAATCACGCACATAAATGCCGAGGGGATTGCGCCGGACCTCTTCTTCACTCGTTTGCGCCGTGGGAGGCGAAACATAAATTGTGAGTAAAGCCCGCATGCGCTGTTTGTTTTTGAGTCCGCCCTGTCTGTCTCTGATCTCTTCCACCCAATCCACCTGCCAGGTTTCAGGAGACTGCTGAAGCACGGAGGCGATCTCCACAAAAACAGTTTCATCAGCGGCTCGCTGGAAGGGATTCGTGGCCTTGTCCTCATAGAACTCCCCGATTTTTTGGGTAGCCGGGTCATTGGCTCTGAGAAAGGCGTAGGTATTGAACACGGCCTTGCGCTGTACGGCCACATCCGGCGTCACCAGCCGCACATCCGCTATGAAGGAGGCCACCGTGGCTTGCAGCACTCGCTTGTCCACCGGCGCGGCCTGATCCGCCCGGCCAGTGGCCAGGGCCTGACCGAGCTTGTCCACCTGGATCACATAGGGAATGAACTTCGACTGCTGGCCGATATGGACGACGCCCCCCACTGCGGCCAGGGCGACCAGCAGGCAGCAGATGCCCACGACCTGCCACATGCGCCTGGAGGCGATCACGCCTCCTTCGTGGGCATTCCATTCACGCCGGGCGGCGAACCAGGGATTTTCTTCTTTTCCCTTGGTGTCGTCGTTTTTCTTTTTTCCGAAGCTAAGCTGCATGATCCATATCTCCCGGAAGCGATACGCCCTTTATTCTGAGCCATTCATCCCGCCACTGATCGCCGTGTTGCTGCTGAAGTTGCTTGATCCGGGCTACGCTTTCCTTGTCCGAGGCCCCAATGAAAGCGAGCGCTACCGGTCCCAGCGCAAAACTGAACTTGCGGCAGCCTTTTTCAGACACGAGGTAGTATTCGTCCTTGGGCCGGGCGGAAGCGATGATCTCAAGCTGTTGCTCGTTGAGCCCCATCTTGGAATACAGGCCGGAGAAAGTGCTTCTGGCGTAAACGCTGGGCAGGTAAATCTCTGTGGCCGTGGCCTCCAGGATCACGTCGAAAATTTTGGAGTTGGAGGCATCGGAAAGGTTCTGCGTGGCCATGACCACAGCCACATTGTTCTTCCGCATGACCTTGAACCATTCCTTGAGCTTTTCCTCAAACGCCGGATTCGCCAGGAGCAGCCATGCCTCATCCAGAATGATCATACCCGGCTGGCCCCTCAGAGCGCGCTCAATGCGCCGGAACAGATAGAGGAGCACCGGCAGGGACCAGCGGTCGCCCAGATTGAGCAGATCCTCCATCTCAAAGGTGGTTATGCCGCCCTCGCTGAGAGCCAGGCCGTCTTCCTCGGCGTCCAGTAGCCCTCCCATTGAGCCTTCGACAGTATAGGCTTGCAGCACTTCGCGGATCGACTTGTCCTGAACTGTGGCCACGAAGTCGGAAAGGGTCTTGCCCCCGGTTTCCGACATGATGGCCAGCGCTTTGGAGATTTCCTGGCGCTGGGGAGGTGTTACGGGAGACTCCAGATTAAGATTCAGAACAATTTCGAGCCAATCCAGAGCCCAGGCTCGGTCACTGGCTTTGTCCAAAAACTGCAAGGGGCAGAACTGGAGACGGGAGTCGTCGCCGGCAATGGCATAATGATCCCCGCCCGTGGCCGTGGTCAGGGCATACATGGACATGCCTTTGTCAAAAGCGAAGACTTGGCCGTTGTAGCGTTGGAACTGCGCGGCGATGATGCCCAAGGCCACGGACTTGCCTGATCCCGTGGGGCCGAAAATGAGCGTGTGCCCCAGATCTCGGACGTGAAGGTTGAAGCGGAACGGGCTGTATCCGGTTGTCACGCAGTACATCAGAGGAGGAGAATCCGGCGGATACAGAGGGCAGGGCGCGAAATCCGATCCGGTCCAGATGCTGCTGGACGGAAGCAGATCCGCAAGGTTCAGCGTGTTCATCAGCGGGCGGCGAACATTCTCATGCCCGTGCCCCGGCAGGGAACCGAGCCATGCGTCCAGGGTGTTGATGGTTTCAATCCTGGCCGCGAAACCCAGGTTGAAGATAGCCTTTTGCAGCTTGCGGCAGGCTTCTTCCAGGCGCTGGCGGTCTTCATCCATCAGGATCAGCACGGAAGTGAAGTACCCTTCACCCACCAGGCCGCTTTTAACTTCCGCGATGGCGGCTTCCGCATCCACTGTCATGGACACGGCATCGGCGTCCAGATTCGCCGTGGAGTTGGGCTGGATAACCTGCGCGACGACGCCGCGCTGTTTTTGCCGCCATTTCCTGCGGTAGGAATCCATATGGCTTGTGGCCGTATGCGCGTCCAGGAAGATGAAGCGGTTCGACCAGCGGTACTCCACATCGAAGTCCGTGAGGATGGAAAGCATTCCCGGCCAGGATTCGGGAGGGAATCCTTCAATAGCCACGGCCTGAATGAATTTGTCCCCGATCTTTGGAATGATCCCGCCGAAGAGTTCCTGGCCGCCCAGAAGCGCATCCAGGCAAATGGGGGTGGCGGGCAGTTGCATGGGTTGGCGGATGCCCGTAATGCAGAACTGGAGGAACTGGAGAAAATCGTCATAGATGATAGTGCTTCCGTCTTCCTGGCGGCTGGGCCTGCCGTGCAGACGTTCCAGGTCAAAGACGGAGGACAGGCGGGATTCCAGTGCCGCAATTTCTTTTTTGAAGGTCTCCAGAATCCGCTGAAAGCGTCCTTCCGAGGTCACCGGCCTGGCATCGTCATCAAACATCAGATCCACGAACTTCGCCTGGGCCAGCAATGGTGGAAACCACGTGACGGTCAGGACGAAAAAGCCTTCATACATGGTGTCCCGGCTTTCAAAGAACTGGCGGCGCTCTTCCTCAATGGCGGCGGTAATTCCGTCAGGGAAATGGGAAAGTCCTTCAGGGATATAGCTGGGCGCAGCCCGGCGAACAGCATCCACATGAATCATCCAGCCGTCGCCCAATCCGCTCAGCGCGGTGTTGATGACGGTGGAAACCCGTTCCCGTTCCGCGTCCGTACGGCTGGCGTTGTCTTCGCCGGCATATATCCACGCGGCCATCAGCGCGCCAGATTTGCAGGCGATGATCCCGTCGTCCACCATACAGGCATAATTGAGCAGATCCGCAACGCCAGCGGCTCTGGAGCGGTGGCGCTTCAACCTTATGGCGCTCTCCGCTTCTCTGATCCGCAGGCCGAGCACCGCGAACAGTGCGAGGCCCACTACGGAGATGCTGATGGAAAGGGCGACGATCATAGATAATCCCGTGTGTTGGCGCGGAAGGGCGTGGACCGGGCCGGGTAATACCGGGCATATCTTCTGTGCCGCAGGTAGACCTGACGCATCTGGGGATCAGCTTTGGCCATCAGGCGCAGGACGAACAGGGAGCAGAACCACAAAAAGATACCGTAAGCCGTGGCTGCGACGGTGAATGCCGTAAATACCAGAGCAAAGGCGCACAGGCCGGAGAGCATGACCAACTCCCGGTCGCCCCCCAAAAAGAGGTTATGGCGCGTCAGCGAGCGATGAATGGGCGTGGTGCGCAGGGCCATCTCAGACTCCGGGGACAATGAGGGCGCTCTTGCCGAAAAAGGAAGACATCAAGGCGTTAGCGCCAATAACCAATGAAATGACCATGACCAAAAAAATCATGCTCCGGAAAAATCCGTTGAGATCGCCGCCGAACATCAGGGTAGCGCCGGAAGCCACGATGCCGATGAGGGCGGCAACAAAGGCGAAAGGCCCTGTGACGCTCTGCTTGAGGGTATCAAGCCAGCCTTCATACGGCAGCGCGCCTGTGCCGCCGGTGGACGCGAATGCGTCCAGAGGGAGAAATATCGCCACGCCAAGGAAAAGCAGGGCCAAAAGCGCATAGTTGGATGCCTTCATGTAACTATTCCGTTTTGTTAAATTGTTTTATACTATTGTAATGTAAATCCAAGATACAAGACGGATATAGCTGAAACCAACATTATAGTTGGCATAGCTAGTAATAATGCTATGTCTGACTTATCAATATACAAATAATATACATTTAATTCTAAATTGTTAATCGTCATATAAATCGGAAAAGAAAAAATAAGTATAAATATAAATGCAATTGTAATATTAAAAACCATATAAAAAGAAAAAAATATTGAAATTATAAATATTAATACTGATATTTTACAAAACAGATTGAATATAAATATAAATTTTGGCGATAATGTTTTAAATTGTATTGCATCATTTTGTGATGCGTCTGATTTCATCTTTTTTCTGGATGATGCGGTACGCAATCTCACCAGAAGCACACCTTGCGTCCATTGCTTCCGTAATGTTTGAGGACGGCAGTGCGGTTTTATTCTGGAGTTTTTCATTGCTTTTCCCGTTTACTACGCCAATCGCTTGATTTCATATTCTTTCCGTGTTTTGGCGTAGCCATCCACGCTAAGAATGGTCTGTATGCGCCGCCCTTCCGGCGTCTTTTTGATGAAGACAATGCGCTGGACCGACTCCCCGATGACTTCCTCAATGACAGCCGGTCTGAAGGGATTGCGCGATATGAGGCTGGCCAGACGCGACAACCCGCGTTCGGCATTGGTGGCGTGGATGGTGGCCACGCCGCCGTCATGCCCCGTATTCCAGCAATCCATGAGATCCAGCGCATAGGCGTTGCGCACTTCGCCCACGCAGATTCTGTCCGGGCGCATGCGCAGGCTGAGCATCAGCAGGCGC
>NZ_JAGZUV010000105.1:0-11641 GCF_018379785.1 Desulfovibrio sp. | reverse complement strand
GTGCTGGCGCTGGCCGGCGGCATCATCCTGCTGGTAACGTCCCAGAAGAACGGTCAGGGCGCCCCAGTAGCTGCCGGCGCTGCCGCAGGTATGGGATCTGGAAAAGCGCCTGCAAGAGGCGGCCGCGGCCCTGTGGAAAAACGGGCTGTGCTGCGCGGCGTGACAGGAAAATACTCTGGCCAGAGCTTTGACCTGTTAAAGGGCAAGGTGGTCATCGGCCGAGACCCGGCAACCTGTAACATCGTATTCGATAAAAACACGCCGGGTATCAGCGGGCGGCACTGCCAGGTAGTCTACGACCCGAATGAAGACTGCTTTATCATCACCGATCTGGGATCGTCCTACGGCACGTTCCTGGGCAACGGCAAAAAGCTGACGGCGAATGTGGCGGAAAAATTGTCGACCGGGGACACCTTCTACCTGTGCGACAACGCCAACCGGTTTGTGGTGAGCAAGGAGTAACCCGTTATGGCAGGGTATTGTTTAAAAAACGGAAGAATCCAGGAAGCGTGGGGAGAGGACGCCGCCGGCCGGGAACTGGCGGCTGTCTTCCACCTGACTGCAGACGGTGAAATGAAAGAACTCCACGAGTTCCCGGCGCTGTCGGAAGGTGAAGGGGCGCTGGCGTATGCAGGTGAGTTCTACATTGAACCCCTGGAAGTACAGATTGAATTTCTAAAAGCGGCCAATGCAGAAAAATGGCTGGAGGCGCTGCTCTTGCGGCATGTCGACCGGGTGCGGCAGGTATCGGAGGAACTCTTTGTCATAGCTGAGATAAAATCGTTTGGAGCATGAATGCAACGGACGCGATGGGGGATATTTTGTTCTTTGCCCTTGGAGTATGTTTGTTTCTCTTCGGAATCATTTTGGCATTCTGTCGGACTGTACGGTCAAAGCGTCGCTGCCGGAGAAGAGTGAACGCCGTCATCTGCGATGTGGACGTCAGCTGGACAGACGACGATTCCACCGATTTCTCCATTATCAACTATGAATACCATCCGGTCTACCAGTACACATTGGATGGACGGGAGTATCGGGTAGTATCCCGGGTAAAGTATTCCAAAAAGGACGAAAAGCCTTTCTATACAGTACCTACGCCAACTGTCGGCTTAACCCTAGGCCCGTGGTGTATGACGCTATGCAGAAACGTGGCCAGCTGCAGATAGAATCCATAGGAAATGGAATATTCTGCTGCTTCAGTGAAAAAGACGCGCATACTACGATTTCTGAACTGTTATATTCCGATGAATTGTGCTTGACAGACGGGAATTTTGATCCAACCATCAATGATACTGCATATAATGTCAACAGAGAGCGTATTGTCAGCGTTCGTTAACCAACTTTTGGATAAAATTGAGGAAGAATAAAACTAATGGACATAATCAAGACAATATTTTCCATGCATGATGAGGCGCAACAAATAACGGTTCCATCCGCAAGAAGCAGATTTGGTTCTCATTGGCAACTTGAGGACGGAATAATTCTGTACCCAGCCAACGGCACTGCCAGAGATTTTATTGTTCTTCTCAAGGCAACTCTTCCTCAAGTTCCGCTACTTCTTTGTGACGATCTCGAAAATACAATGAAAGAGCTCAGCGGACTTCAGTTAAATACAATTGAAGAGGCCGTTAAATGTCTACCTAAGGCTCTCTTCGTACTTTGCTCAACAGGAGACAATGCCTCAAGGCAATTTGCGGCTATTGCACCAAAGTTATCACCAGCACGATTCAATAACGTCATTACGTCCAGACAACTTGGCGAGTTTTTACCCGTTGGAGACAAAACATCAAAATCTTTCGATGTCTACCGCAAAACATTTCTGGCTGCCTCACGACGTAACCGTGAAAAGGTCGAAGCTGCTTTTTCCTTGTTTAAAGACCCACTTTCACAAGCGGTCTTCAGTGCCGTTTTAAAGCGCTATCTCCTCAGCTCAGATGCATTGATACCTGTGTCTACTTCCGACGAATATTTCGAGGATGTCTACACACTTCTCCCGGACGAGATATTCGTTGATTGTGGCGGTTTTTCAGGAGACACACTTTTGAAGTACCTTCAGGTGGCAGGGGATTGTGCCCTGAAAGGATATCATGTGTTTGAACCCGATCCAAATAATTTTAAACAGTTAATCTGTACTGTAGAAAAGCTTCCTGAGCCAGTTCGTAATAAAGTACAGCTCTACCCCAACGCCGTGGGACATGAGCAAGACACTCTTTATTTTGATGCCGCTGGCAATGTGGGATCTGTTGTCAATCCCAATGGAACAACACCTGTTGAATGCGTCACTTTGGACGAAGCCCTCCACGATATCCACCCAACATTAATAAAATTTGATATCGAAGGCTATGAAGCTTTCGCTCTGCAAGGAGGTAAGCAAATAATCAAGGAAAACCGCCCTGTGCTTGCCCTGTGTGTGTACCATCATCCTTTTGATCTTTGGGAATTGCCTCTGATGGTCAGAAATATGGTCAAGGATTATCACTTTTTTCTACGCGCCTACCTAGAACAATTCAGTTATACGTGTTATTGTGTACCTTCTGAGCGCTTGCCACACCACCTCAAGGAGGGCAGAGCTATAAAATGAAAAATTTGTATATCGTTGGCGCTGGCGGTTTCGGGCGTGAGCTTCTGAATCTCATTCTCGACATTCATGCCATCGCCGGACAGCGCTGGAACATCATGGGGTTTCTGGACGACACGGAAGCGCCGCTGGCAGGTAAGGCCTGCGACTTCCCTGTCAGAGGAACTATCCTTGACTACCACCCCAAACCCGATGACGTGCTCGCACTTGGCATCGCCAGCCCCCACGCCAAGCGCAAGCTGGTTCCTCTGCTCAGGGCTCGCGGCGCATTCTTCGAAACCTGCATTCATCCCTATGCCTACCTAGGGCGGCACAACAGCATCGGAGAAGGGGCCATAATCGGCGGCGGCTTCAGCATGTCCGTCAATGTGAGCTTGGGGGATTATGTCACCATTCTCGGCAGCGGCATGGGCCATGATGTAAAGGTGGGAGATTATAGCACCATTTCAGCCTGTTGCAACATCATGGGCAACGTGACTATCGGCAGCCAAGCATTCATAGGTGGCAACGTGGCTATTGCCCCGCATGTCGCCATCGGCGAGCGCGCATATGTCTGCATCGGCAGCGTTGTGATCAAAAACGTCAAAGCCGGAGCGAAAGTGTTGGGAAATCCAGCGCGAGAAATCAATTTTCAGGATCCGACCGTTTCCTCGTAACTCGCTTCCAGATTGACGGAAGACATCCATTTTCCAGGACAGCATGGGCGAAAAATATACGACACAAACGGCAACCATTCAGGCTTTTGGCCTTGTGCTAAAAGCTCTGCACTATGAGGATCTGCCGTCATTGCTTCAAGGGAGAAACAGGGAAGACGTCAGAAACGCCATGCCAATAGAGAATGAAGTGTCATACCGCAGCCTGTATTTCTGGTATAAAAAGCAGGAGCATTCTCTACGGACTTATTCCTATCTGGCCTATGCGAATCAGACACCGATAGCCTTTACTGCTCTGACAGATATCGATTATAGGGCTCGTCGGGCTGAAGGTGGCCTATTTGTTTTTGACGATCAGTACCAAGCTACAGGTATGGCCTACCATATTATTTTGTGTAGAGAAATTATAATGGATTATCTGAAGATCGAAACGTTGATTAGCAGAATCAGGCGCGAGAACAGCCGGAGCATAAAATTCTGTGAAAGTTATGGTAGCAAATTTGTCCGTTGCGAAGGGAATATGCTCATTTACGCCAGCGAGCGCAACGTGCGTAGACGTGCCTTGAAACGCATCGCAACACTTGCCAAATTGGAACAGGATTTTCAAACATATTTGGAAGGCGGTGAGAAGACATGTTACTGACCCTTCCCTTCCTTGGAAACAGAAATTACCTGCAGAGTTCCACATTGTGGGAAGCCCTGCTTGAAGTCACCGAGATCGAATATCCCTGCACACTCAAAATACGTAAGCCATTATTTTCAAACCATGTTAAAATTTCCTCATACGATCCGGATCCGCATGCCACTCTCACTTGGGAGAATCATACAGTGACAGTCAGCGAACTACCCGCTTCCGGAGAACCATGGAGAGAACCGTTTCCAGAAAAAGTTATCTGGAACAAGATAGAAAAAGCTGACGATATGTATTTCTACAGGTCAGCCCAAAATGATTTTGCGCTTCCCAGACTCGCCATTTCACTGTTCAAATATTGCCTAATTCACACCGCTCATCTCCCCGGAAATGTCCAATGGATGTTCATTCAAAGTGAAATGTTGTCAAAACAGCCGTTCATTATCCATCAGATAGCACTGAGTGAGATTCAGAACAGTGCGGTTGCGGCGAAGGCAACCATAACCGTTAACGGAGAAAAGTGGAGCCATCTCTATTTCACTCGCGCACCTATCAGCCAAGGAACGGCGTCGTGATCCTGCGTAGCGTAGCGTTCGCTTTGCCGCCGCAAAAATTCGACAGCAAAACGGTGGCCTCTTGGTGTGGATCCGATGAAATATTTTTATGCCAAAAAGTGGGGATCCACAGCCGATATATTCTGAATTCGGGAGAGAATGAACTAAATTTGGCTCGACAGGCCTGCCAAAATCTTTTCCACGAACACCCCGAGCTGAATCCGAAGACAGTAGGCCTGTGCGTCTATGTCGGTCAGATCAAAACACAGATCATTCCGCACGCTTCCGCTTTGCTTCAACATCAGTTGGGTCTGCCGGTCACGTGCGCTTGCTTTGACGTTGCCCTGGCCTGCTCCGGCTACGTCTATGCCTTGATTATAGCGCAAGCCCTCATGGACACCCAGAACATCAAAAACGCTCTTATTGTGACATGTGAGCCGTATTCAAAAATCATCAATCGACAAG
The DNA here is from genome assembly GCF_018379785.1 of Desulfovibrio sp. GTDB lineage: Bacteria > Desulfobacterota > Desulfovibrionia > Desulfovibrionales > Desulfovibrionaceae > Desulfovibrio. The sequence continues at coordinate 6,760 of NZ_JAGZUV010000105.1, read as the reverse complement.
ACAGAAATACCGCCCCTTTATTTGGGGATGCAGCAAGCGCAACATGGCTTTCAGACACTGGCCGGGGTTTCTCGCTGTCTTGCGCCGATTTTGGCACGGACGGTTCCAAAGCGGACTATCTGGAATATACGCCCATTTCTTCTGCTGATCCTGTATATTTGTCCATGAACAGCCAAGGTATTTTCAATTTTGTTATGCGCAACGTGCCTGACTCTCTCTCGCGATGCCTGCAAAAGGCCAATCTGACTTTGATCGACATTGACATTTTTCTTTTTCACCAAGCTAACCGATTCATCGTGGAAATGCTGTGTCGTAGCCTACAACTACCTATGAGCAAATGCCCCATAGAGGTCGCTGATGTAGCGAATACCATTTCTTCTTCTATCCCTCTGCTGCTGGCTAAACTTTTACCACGCTGCAACCTTGGGCAGCGTATTATTTTATGTGGATTTGGCGGAGGATTGTCATGGGCAACCGTTTTAGCCCAGTTCAGTGAGGTGCATGATGAATGAAAAAAATGCATTGATATTACTTAATGAAATTGTAAATAGTGTTGCCAAAAAAACAATCGTATTAACCCCGGACAAGGACCTCCGCCGAGATAATATCCTGGATTCTCTCGACATGCTTATTTTTTTTATGGAGTTGGAGAATAGGACGGGTATCAGCATCCTGAAGGCTGGTATAATGTTAAATATCTTTGTGCCAAGGTCGCAGAACATAAATAATGCTCCTACATCAATTATGAATGATGTAGTACAGATGCCCAAAGCTATCATGTACAGCAAACAAAGAGGCTTACTGCAAAAAAGTGAGGGGAATGGCGAAAAAATTCAGTCCTACTGCTACAGAATGTACAAATTTTTCTGGACCCTAGCGTTGGAATCTGACCGCCTCCGCCGGATACACTCAAAATGTCATGGAGCAGTTGCAGAGCGGAAGGACTCTATGCCGAAGCTGTCCGGAATGTATTGACGTCGCCGCGTCGCCGTACGGAGAAAGACAGCATTGGTGACGCAGCCGGAAGTTAGAAGGGCTGAGTGGGAAATAGCCTCTAGTCTTCCAGATCGGGATGATAGATGACAAAACGGTCGCGGCCGCGCCGCTTGGCCTCATAGAGGGCCATGTCCGCTTTTCTGTAGAGTTCGTCGAAGCTTACGCCGTCCTGGGGATAACGGGCGAGTCCCAGGCTGCCGGTGATGCTCAGGCCCTCGCCGTAGTCCTTGGCCGCCGCCCCGCGCAGCACTTTCAGGCGCTTTTCCAGTTCCGGGGCGCCGGGGATATACGGCAGAAAGACCACAAATTCATCGCCGCCGAGCCTGCCGCAGAGGTCGTTGCGGCGCAGCACGGCCCGCAGGGAATTCGCCACTTCCTTGAGAACCTCGTCCCCGAACTGATGGCCCCGGCTGTCGTTGAGCAGCTTGAAATTGTCCAGGTCCAGCATGATCAGACCATGTTCGGCTCCGGGCAGGCTCTGGTGCAGCAATTCCGTCACCCGGCTGACCACTGTGCCCCGGTTCAGCAGCCCGGTCAGCGCATCCAGTTCAATAAGGCTGCGCAACTCCATGTCTTTTTTCTTCTGCGCATCAATGTCCTTGATCAGGATAAAAGCCTTGACGTCCTTGGTGAAGGGGTCCGGAACGAGCTGAATGCTGGCCACCACCCAGAAGAGACGGCCGTCGGCATTGAAACGCCGGTGTTCGAAATGTATTTCACGCCGGCCGCTGTAGTATTTTCCGAGCAGCTTTTCCCGGTCAAAGATGCTCAGATACTCCGGCAGATCTCCCTCGTAGACATAATGGCTTGAAATATACTCCACCGTACCGGAAAAGGACTTCACCTCTTCCGGAAGCGCGCCGGAGTTGCGGCGCTCGTTGCCTTCGTAAATATTCTTGGTCAGATTGAATTCATAATAGCCGATGCTGTTTTCCTGCTGATCCTTGAAGGTCTGAATCCATTTCTGGTAGGCCAACTCTTTTTCGCGCTGTTCGGTGACGTTCTCATAAGAAATGATCGAACGCTGGGGCTTACCTTCGACATCGAATATCAGCGTGTACCTGCCCGTGAACCATTCAAAGCCGCTCCCGGTCTTCAGCTTCACGCTGGTGCTGCCGCTGGGGATGCCCTGCTGCATGGAATGATAAAAGCGCAGCAGACTTTCAATGCTTTCCTCGGCCACAAGGCCGTTGGCCACGAAACTTTCGGGCACATCGGGCATTTCCGTGGGCACGCCCAGAACAGCGGCGGCGTCCCCGGTCTGGAACAGGGTATGGCCGACCGGGTCGTACACAGCCATGATCTTGTCCGTATGCTGAAAGGCAATACGACTTTTTTCCTCGCTGAGGCGCAGCTCCTCTTCCATCCGCTTGCGCAGGGTAATGTCGAAGAGCACGCAGGTCAGGTAGCCGGGTTCCGCCGGGTCATGGTGACAGCGAACCAGAACCCAGGCCAGTTTTCCGGCTCTGTTGACAAAACGGTGTTCCAGTTCAAAGGCCGAGCAGCCGCGCGCGATGCTTTCCCGCACCGTGCTCCGGATCATTTCCAGATCCTGCGGGTAGCTGTACTTTTCCACGCTGGTCAGGCCCAGTTCAACGGCCTCGGCGGCTGTGCAGCCCATAATAGAGTAAAAATAGGTGTTGGCGTAAATAAAGGACATTTTCTCATCGGCGGTCACCCGGCAGATGCCGCAGGGCAGGGAATTCATCAGGCTCTGCAACTCCAGGCCGCGCCGCTTGACCTGCTCCCGCAGCGCCACTTCCCCGGTCATGTCCAGACAGACGCTGACGGTGATGGCCTGCCCGTCCCTGGAGGCGGTTTCCCTGCCCACCTCGCGCAGCCAGACCGTGCCGCCGTCTTTTTTCAGAACCCTGTATTCCGCGCTGAACTCCCGCCGCTCGCGCGCGGCCTCGTCCACGATCTTTTGCACCAGTTCCCGATCTTCGGGATGGATAATCCCGGCATAAAGGCCGCCGGTTTTTTCAAAAAATTCCGCGTAATCATAGCCCACATAGGCCAGGAAGGCCCTGTTGACGTAGATCAGCGGATAGTCCGGCTCCGCGCGGCAGATCACCAGGGCGCTGCTGAGCCCGTCGCCGCTGATCCGGAAAGGGGTGCCGGGCCGAGCCCGGCCGGATGTAAAGTCAATGTCCAGTTCAGCAGTCATGATTCTTCCGTTGCCGGGCCTCGCCCCCGGCAAGCCAGTGGTTCAGCTTTTCCCGCAGTTCCCCGGGGTCCAGCGGTTTGCTGATATGATCATTCAGGCCTCCGGCCAGGCTGCGCCGCACGTCCTCCGGCGCGGCCCCGGCCGTCATGGCGATGACGGGAATGCGGCTCACGGCTCCAGGCATGGCCCGGATGCGGCGGGTGGCCTCCAGACCGTCCATTTCCGGCATCTGGATATCCATCAGCACGCAATCGTAACGCTCCCGGCTGACCAGGTCCAGCGCCCGGCGGCCGTTTTCGGCCACAGCGCAGTCCACGCCCAGACGGCGCAGCAATTCCCGCACGATCTCCTGGTTGATGAGGTTGTCCTCGGCCAGCAGCACACGCTTGCCGGGCGGCAGCGCCTCCAGGGGCCGGCTTTCGGCGTCCGTGTCGGGCCGGGCTTGCACGGCCCGGGCCAAGGGCAGCAGAAAATGAAAAACACTGCCTTTGCCCGGCTCGCTCTCGCACCACAACTCCCCGCCCATCAGCCGGGCCAGTTGCCTGCTGATGGCCAGGCCCAGGCCCGTGCCGCCGAAGCGGCGGGAAATGCTGCTGTCGGCCTGGGTAAAGGGCTGGAAAAGATTCTCAAGCTCGCCGGCGCTGATCCCGATGCCCGTGTCCCTGACCATGAAGTGCAGAAACGCGGCGCCGTCCCTGCAATCCGTATCCACATCCAGGCTGATGCCGCCCTGGCTGGTGAACTTGAGGGCATTGCCCAGCAGATTGATCAGCACTTCAGTGATGCGCAGGGCGTCGCCCCTGAGCCAGAGCGGCACGTCCGGGGCCAGATTGACCGAAAAGGAAAGCTGTTTTTCGTGCACCTGGCTGCTGAGCATGGCGCGCAGATTCTGCACCAGTTCATCCAGGGCAAAGTCTTCCGCGCAAATATCGAGCTTGCCCGCCTCGATTTTGGAAAAATCCAGGATATCGTTGATAATGCCCAGCAGGCTTTTGGCCGAGAGCCTGATTTTGCGCAGATACTCGCGCTGGCGCGGCGCGGGATTGTCGTCCAGGGCCAGATAGGTCATGCCCAGGATGCCGTTCATGGGCGTGCGAATCTCGTGGCTCATGCGGGCCAGAAATTCGCTCTTGGCCCTGGTGGCGGCCTCGGCCAGCTCTTTTTCGCGCGGGGCCTCCAGCACGTCCGTGACGTCCATGGCAATGGAAAGACGCACCTTGCGGCCGTCCTCCCAGCGGATGAGCCGGTCCACAATGGTATAAGTATGGTTGGACAGGGGATTGACGTGGACCCAGTGGTGGGGGCTGTCCGGATTGTTCCGGCCGCGCAGGAAGGCGTTGGTGCAAAACGGACATGGGGCGTCCAGGCCCTGGAAACGGGCGAAGCAGCGCGCGTCCCCGCCCGGCCGCAGCGGAAAATGTTCGTTCAGGGCTCTGTTGCTGAAAAGCACCTGGTAGGTATCCATGTCGGAGATATAGACGGGCTCCACAAAGGCATCCAGAATATCGGCCAGCTGGCGGCTTTTGCGAACCAGACCGGCGCGCTGCCTGAAATTCATCGCCGCGCCGGACAGTACATTGGCCATGGCCACGGCCATGTTGACCATGCTCTCGGTCCAGCTCACATGGCGGTTGCAGATATCCACGCCGAAGAAACCGGTCGCAGCTTCATCGTGGGCGAGCGGCACGGCCAGGAGCGAGCGGACGCCCTGACGCGTAAGCTCGTTACGGGTCGGCGCATGGGGAATGCTGTTCACATCCTCAATGCGCAACACCCGCCGCCGCTCCAGCAGTTCTGAAAACCAACTGAAATCGGTGGACGGAAGCTTCTGGAGCCTGGGCAATTGCGGCGCGACGCTCTCGGCGCACCATTCGTACGTATTGTGCCAGAAGCCGTCCTTTTTCTCAAAAATATAGGCCCGGCTCGCCTCCAGGCACTGCCCCAGCTCCCGCAGGGCGTTGTTGAAAAATGCATCCCGGTTCTGGCTGACCAGGGCCTCGCTGGAGACTTTGGCCAGCAGCAGGGAAAAATTTTCGGACCCGGCGGCTTGCGCAAAAGCCGCGCTTGCGGTGTCGGACATGTTTTCTCGCTCTCTTGGGTTCAGGCCGGATGCCCGCAAGCGGGCATTGCGCGGCAAGGATGCGTGGACAGAGCTTGCCGGAACCTCAGTACCTCAAGTTCAAAATGCCGTCAGCTCCGGAGCGTGCGGACAACACATTTCCGCAGCCGCGCCTTCAGCGCCCCTCGCGGCGCAACACCTCCAGACCGGCCTGGGCAGCCCCCCACAACCCACTGTTTTTATTCTCAATCAGATAGATGGGCACTGAACGGATCAGGGAGGCGAAATGCGGGGTGGTGTACAGTTCCCGCAAAAAATGGTCGCTGGTGACGCTGAGGGGATTGCGGCTGGCAATGCCGCCCGCGATCCACAGGCCGCCACGGCACAGGGTAGTCAGAATCCAGTTGCGGCAGGCCCGGGCATAGAAGCGCGAATACCAGCGCAGGGTGGGAGTATCCCGGCTGAGGGCGCGCTCGCCCACTTCGCGGGCTTCCAGAGTTTCGCCGCTGAGATAGCGGTGCAGCAGGCTAAGCCCTCTGCCGGTGAGAATGTCGTCGCCGCGCGCGAAAGGATAGTCCAGTTCCCGGCAGACGAATTTATGAAAATCATTTTCCTCGTCGCCCACAAAGGGAAAGGAGGCGTGCCCGCCTTCGGCGGCCACCGGCAACCAGCCGCCGCGCCCGTCATGCACCAGAGAGGCGGTGCCCAGCCCCGTGCCCGCGCCCAGCACGCCCCGGCCGGCCGTGGGGGGCACCTCGGCCTGTTCCGTGGGTCTGACGATGCAACGCGCCTGCTCCCCGATTTCCGTCAGGCAGCCGTAGGCTTCGGCGGTAAAATCATTGATGACCAGAGCGCGGGGAATGCCGTAGCGCTGTTCCAGGCCCGTGAAGTCCACGCGCAGGGCGCCGTTGGTCAGACCGCCGCGCAGGCCGTCGCTCACCGGCCCGGCCAGGCCCAGGACCAGAACGTCCGCCGTGCGCAGGGACGTTTCCAACTCACGCTCCAGGGCGACCAGCACCATGTCCGTATCCAGCAGCCCCGCGGACCTGATCCAGACCACCCGCTCCTGGCAGAGACGGCCCTGATCCAGGCTGAAGGATGCGAAACGGCAATTGGTGCCGCCGATATCGGCTGCGAGAATGCGCTGCATGGGGCCTCCCGGCTGCAATGCGGTCAAAGGGGACGGAACAGGATGCCGGATTTTGGCAGGCTCAACTTCTGTCCGTGCCCATCCGGCGCACCAGATTGGTGGTGCTGCATCCGTCCACCAGCCCGGCCAGATGCACGCGGCCGCCGTATTCGCGCACCAGCTCCGCGCCTACCACGGTTTCCACGGTATAGTCGCTGCCCTTGACCAACACGTCGGGCCGTACCCGGCGAATCAGCTCCAGGGGCGTGTCCTCGTCAAAAAGAACCACCGCGTCCACGCCCTGCAACGCGGCCAGAAGCAGCGCGCGGCTCTGCTCGTTCTGGATGGGACGGCCGGAGCCCTTGAGACGGCGCACCGAGGCGTCGCTGTTCAGGCCCACCACCAGGCG
>NZ_JAGZUV010000022.1:18725-61923 GCF_018379785.1 Desulfovibrio sp. | reverse complement strand
GAGCGGCGAACTGTTCGCCATCACCCTTCCCCACGGGGAGATCGTCCTGCGCCGACTGCTCTGGGAGGAGGATTATTTCCGCTTATGTGCCGAGAATCCAGTGTATCCGGATCGTCGGATCCGGTTTGCCCGGACGGAATTGATTCTCGGGCGGCTGGCCTGGGTCATGCAGGAAATATAAACGGCATGCACGCAATAACCGCCGCTATAAGAGCGGAGGCCAATCCGCTTTTATTGACGGGTGGCGGCGTAGGCGGGGCCTGACATGCGCCGTGCAGGGGGCCGGGTGAGAAGGTGGGAAGTCGGCAATGAAACGAAAAAAAAGACGCCGCGTCGCCGGTCTTTCGTCCCGGCAGCGTGGCGTTTTTATATGCCGCATGGCGGAAGGGGAGGGATTTGAACCCCCGGATGCCTCACGGCATCAACGGTTTTCAAGACCGCCGCATTAAACCGCTCTGCCACCCTTCCGTGTAAACGTAAGCACTGCCGCCCCGCATGGGCGCGGACAGGCTGAACGCAAAGGCGGCGCCCCGTTCCTTCTGGAATAAAGGCGCCGCCGAAAATCCGTAGACAGCGTGCCTTACTTAATGGCGTCTTTCAGGCCCTTGCCGGGCGTGAATTTGGCAACTTTGCTGGCGGGGATGGTGATTTCTTTGCCGGTGCGGGGGTTACGGCCCTTACGCGCGGCGCGCGCCACAACCTTGAAGCTGCCGAAGCCGGTAAAGGTCACGGATTCGCCGGCGGCGAGAGCTTCACGCAGTGAGGCCACCACGGCGTCCAGGGCTTCCTCGGCTTTAGCTTTGGTGGGCAGGCCGGCCTTGGCGTGGATTTTTTCAACAAGCTCAGCTTTAGTCATGATGTTTCTCCGTACAGGATTTTCGGGTTGCCCCGTTTGTGCCAAGTCAGACCAGACGGCCCGCACTGCGGATTTTGGAGGCCGCCTTGCGGAACTCTGGGGTCAGTGCGTTGTTGCTCAGCGACAGGCACGGCGCGCGCCCTGGGATTTCCGTATCTGGCCGCCGGCCTGGCGCCAACGACCATAACTTTGCTTTCTCTAAGTAATGCCTGGGGGCATGTCAACAGAAAAAGCGCGGGATCGCCCGGCCGCTCTTGTTTTCCCGGCGGATGCCTTCCTGCGCGCGCGACTGCGGCGTTTTCGGCGACTCAGCCGAGAGATACAATAACAGGCTGAAAAAATTACAGATCAACAAGCTCAACATCCGCACTTTTCAACGGGCCGCCCAGAAAGTGGCCGCCCGTGCGGGCAAAACGCTCCCGATTGTCCGTGGTCATAAAACGGCGGACGCCGGTATGGCCGTCCGCGCGCAGCAGGTTCAGGCGTGTCAGTTCTTCCTCCACGCTCTCGGCCGTGGTGGCCGCTGAATCCACAATGCGCACCTGCGGACCCACCACGTTTTGCAGGGCCTCCTGCAACAGCGGAAAATGCGTGCAGCCCAGCAGCAGGGTATCCGGGCGCGGCGCGGTGACCGCCGGGGTGAACATATCCTCCAGATAGCGCCGGGCAATGCCCTCCACCAGGGGACCGTCCATCCAGCCTTCCTCGGCCATGGGCACGAACAGGGTACAGGCCCGGCCCCGCACATGGGCTTCGGGCCGGATGCGCGTGATAGCCTGTTGATATGCGCCGCCGGTGATGGTGGCCTCTGTGGCGATGACCACGATTTCGCCGTTGCGGCTGGTCCGGGCCGCGGCCCGCGCGCCGGGTTCCACCACGCCCACCACGGGCAGGGGCGCGAAATGCTCGCGCAGGGCGGGCAGGGCTGCCGCCGTGGCGGTATTGCAGGCCACCACCAGCATTTTCGCACCTCTGTCCACCAGCTTCCGGGCGGCCAGCAAGGTATAGCGGATGATGGTCTCCCGGCCTTTGGTGCCGTACGGCAGCCGGGCCGTATCTCCCAGATAGAGCAAATCCTCGCCGGGCAGGCGGTCGGCCAGGGCCTTGAGCACGGTAAGGCCGCCCACGCCTGAATCAAACAGGGCCACGGGCAGCAGCGAAGTATCCTTCATGATCGTGATCGTCCTTTGCAGCGGCGGTCGTGCCGCGAAACTCAGAGAGCTTGGCCCAGATAGCGGGCCGCTGTAAAGAGCAAAATGCCCGCCAGCAGATATTTCAGGGCGGTGGCCGGGACGTGCTTCTGGCAGCGCGCGCCCAGATACATGCCCGCCATGCCGCCCAGGCCCAGCAGGAGGCCCAGCCGCCAGTCCGGGGCCACGGCCAGGCCGGGATGGAGCGGGGCCAGCAGGCTGTAAAAGCCGACTCCGGCCACGGAGGTCAGAAAGGTGGCGAAAAGCGAGGCCCCGGCCACGGCATGAACCGGCAGCCCGAAAAAGGAAACCAGAAAGGGCGCCATGATGGCGCCGCCGCCGATGCCGTACACGCCGCCCACCAGGCCGACGATCAGGCTGAGCAGCACAATGCCCCGGCAGGAGATGCGGTATTCCTGGTCCTGAAAGCGAAAAGCCAGCATACGGGTGTTCCAGGACAGAACCTGGCAACTGCCGCCTGTCCGCCGCGCTGCCGGGCCTGTGGCCGGGCCGGTGCCGCCGGAAGGATTTCGCCGCCGCGACAGCAGGTCGCGCAGCATTTTCCCGGCCACGTACAGCAGCACCAGGCCCGCGAAAATTTTAAAGTGGCGGGGATCAGGCAGCAGATTGATGCGGATGAGCGCTCCGGCGAACACGCCGGGCAGGGTGCCCAGAGCCACCACCAGGGTCAGGGGCCAGAGCAGACGGCCTTCGCGCCGGTAGCGCCAGACCCCGGCGGGGCAGGCCAGCACGTTGAAAAACTGGTTGGTGGCGCTGACGCTGGGGTTGACGTAACCCAGCACGCTCATCTGGAACGGCAACAGCAGAAACGCGCCGGAAACGCCGCCCATGGAGGTGAAAAAGGAAACAACCAGTGCCACGGCAAAAGGAACAAAGGGGGAACATTCAATACCGGCGGTGGGAAAATACATGGCCGCCTCCCGTGGGGTTGGGCGTGTGAATCCCGGCGTGGACGTCATTGCTCCGACGACTGCGGCGCCCGCCGTCTGGATGCGATGGCCAGGAACGTATCAGCTCATGGGCAAAATGTTGAGCCTGTCCGAACATGACTGGGAATATGGACGTTAATAATCACGGTTTTTATCATAAGCGTGATTATAAAAAATGTCATCCCCCTTGCTCCACCCCGCATTGCCTGCCGTTCCCGAACCGGCTATATTCGGCGCGCAGACCCGTGCTCCCGCGCGGGCGGCACCGCAACCAAGGAACACATATGCTGGCGATTCTGGACTACAAGGCGGGCAATCAGACGAGCGTCCGCCGCGCCCTGGAACATCTGGGCATTCCCTGCGCCGTCACGGCGGACCCGGCCCTGCTGGAAAGCGCGCAAGGCATCATTTTTCCCGGCGTGGGCGCTGCCGGGCAGGCCATGCGGGCCCTGAACGAGGCCGGGCTGGACGCGGCCCTGCGCCGTGCCGTGGCCGTGAACCAGCCTCTGCTGGGCGTCTGCCTGGGCTGCCAGATCCTGCTGGAGCGCAGCGAGGAAAACGACATGCCCACCCTGGGCCTGGTGCCCGGCGTCTGCCGCCGTTTCGAGGACAATCTCCGGCAGGAGGACGGCAGCCCCGCGCCCGTGCCGCACATGGGCTGGAACAGCCTGCGCGCGGCAGCGCCCTGCCGCCTGCTGGCGGGCGTGGAGCCCACGGCGGAATTCTATTTCGTGCACGGCTATTATGTGGAGCCGGACCCCGCCCTTGTCATCGCCACCACGGTTTACGGCCGGGAGTTCTGCTCCCTCTACGGCCGCGGCGGGCTCTGGGCCGCGCAGTTCCATCCGGAAAAAAGCGGACGGCCCGGCCTGGCCCTGCTGCGCAATTTTTACGAATACTGCCGGGAGGCGCGCCATGCTCAGTAAACGGGTGATTCCCTGCCTGGACGTGCGCAGCGGGCGGCTGACCAAGGGCGTGAAGTTCGCGGGCAACCAGGACATCGGCGACCCGGTGGAAAGCGCCCGGCGTTATTATGAGGAAGGGGCCGACGAAATCGTTTTTTACGACATCACGGCCTCGGCCGAGGCGCGCGGCATCTTTCTGGATGTGGTGGAGCGGGTGGCCGAGCAAATCTTCATTCCCTTCAGCGTGGGCGGCGGCATCGCCACTGTGGCGGACATGCGCGCCGTGCTCCTGGCCGGAGCGGAAAAAGTTTCGGTGAATTCTGCGGCGGTGAAGAACCCCCACATCATCAGCGAGGGCGCGGAGGCCTTCGGCTCCCAGGCCATTGTGGTGGGCATGGACGTGCTGGCCGTGCCCGTGAGCGAGACCATCCCTTCGGGCTATGAGATCGTGATTCACGGCGGCCGCACCCGCATGGGGCTGGACGCCGTGGCCTGGGCCCGGCGCTGTCAGGAACTGGGCGCGGGCGAGCTCTGCGTCAATTCCATCGACGCGGACGGCACCAAGGACGGCTATGAACTCAAGCTGATCCGCGCCATTGTGGAGGCCGTGTCCATTCCTGTCATCGCCTCGGGCGGCGCGGGCGAACCCCGGCATATGTACGAAGCCGTGAGCGAGGGAGGCGCGTCGGCGGCCCTGATTGCCTCCATCGTGCATTTCGGGGAGTACAGCATCCGCCGGTGCAAGGAAGATATGGCCGCCCGGGGAGCCAGAGTACGGCTGACGTGGTAGCCGGAGCCCCAAACTTGCCCGAAGCCTTTGCCGCGGCCCTGCGCGGTCTGCCGCCGCTGGCCGTGGCCTTTTCCGGCGGCCTGGACAGCCGTTTTCTCTGCCGTGCTGCCCGGCTCTGCGGTTGCGACGTGCTGGCTTTGCACGCGCGCGGGCCGCACATTCCGCCGGAAGAGAGCGCGCAGGCCGCGCAATGGGCGCGGGAGAACGCCCTGCCCCTGCTTCTGGTGGATTTCGACCCGCTGGCGCTGCCGGAGGTAGCGGCCAACAGCCGGGGGCGCTGTTACGGCTGTAAAAAAGGACTTATCACGGCCCTGCGCGCGGCCTTGCGGGAGAGAGGAGGCGAGCGCGACAAAAGCCGCCGCCTGCTCTGCGACGGCAGCAATGCCGACGATCTGCGCGCCTTCCGGCCCGGGCTGCGGGCTCTGGCTGAAGCCGGGGTGCGTTCGCCCCTGGCCGAAGCCGGGCTGTCCAAGGAAACCATCCGCGCCCTGGCCGCGTCCACGGGGCTGGACAGGCCGGAGCAGAAGGCCCGCCCCTGCCTGCTGACCCGTCTGGCCTACGGGCTTTCCCCGGATGCCGGAACCCTGGCGCGGCTGGCGCTGGCCGAATCAGCCCTGGCGCAATTGCCCGCGCCTGGGCATGCGCCGGGCGGTATGTCGGACAGTGCGCCGGTTTTGGGCGACTTCCGTCTGCGCCTCACCCCCGCTCCCCTGCTTCAGGTCACGCGCCTGCCCGGCAATGCGCGGTCTTTGGCGGAAGCCGTTCTGGCCGCGCACGGTTTCGCTCCCTGCGAGATCCGCCTGACGGACAAGGTCAGCGGTTTTTTTGACGGGTAATGCACGGGCTATGGCGGCGGAATCGGGGCCGGGGCTGGACTTTGCAATTGAAAAGGTCTATGAATAAACGCTTAATCATATGGATTCATCTGGAGGAACTATCATGGCACATAAGAAAATCGAACGGAAAAAAGAACTGGATCGTCGCCGTCAACGCCGCGCCGAGCGCCTGAAGCTGCGCGCGCGCGAAGCCAAGGCCGCGGCCAAAGCCTAAGCGTTTTGACGTTTCGGGCTTTGCCCGCCGGTGGCGCGGGGCAGCGTCTTTTCGTGGGGCGAATGCCGCAAGGGCATGTTCCTTAACAGCAAGCCCTTTGCTTTGCCGATGGAACGGCTTGCCGCAGCGCCGACAGCCGGTATGCCGTCCGGTCTGCACCGTTTCGCGTGCCCGGTGCCTAATTTGAAAATTAGACACACAAACCCGTGGAGTTTTGCGGCGGCGTAGCCGCCGTGAGCCAGCGAAAAAACACGTTTTTCCGCTGACGATCCTGTGAAAGCTGAGAGCATGACTATGTTCGAAATTTTTGCAGCTAGATCTTGGGGTCGTGTGCGCCGGGTTGACTTTTCGGCCGTCCATCGCGGCGGGTCCCGCGCTGACAGGGCCTTCGCCTCTTGACGGACGGCGGAAAAGCCGTATCTGCTGTAGCGGTGAGTTGCAAGGCAGCGCGGCGGCGGTTGCCCCGCGGACCTTCGCGTCCGGTCTGGAGGGGCGCGTCACTCCAATCCGGCGGTTGTTCCATTACGGTGGAACAGGCCGTCATCGGCGTCATCATGCCTATTTACGAATATCAATGTCCCAAATGTCAGCGTGTGTTTGAAGAGTGGGTCAAGGCGTCGGACGCGCACGGGCAGGAGCCCTGTCCCGACTGCGGCACGCCTTCGCCCCGGATTATTTCGCAGACGTCCTTTGTGCTCAAGGGCGGCGGCTGGTATGTGAGCGACTACGGCTACCGCAAGGGCATTTCTGAGGACGGCGGCGCCCCGGCGGGTTCCGCTTCCGACACGCCCGCCGGAGAGGCCAAGCCCGCGGAGGCGGCCAAAACCGACAAGGCCGAGGCAGCTCCCGCAACCGCGGAAAAGAGCGCCCCGGCGGAAAAACCCGTCGCCAAAGCCACGCCTCCGTCCAGGGCCGCCAAACCCAAGAGCGGCGCGGCGGCTTCATAACCCGGAACCCGGCGTCTATTTGAAGGTTGGGCACACAAAATCCGTAGGGTGCCGCGGTGGCGCAGCTGCCGTGAACCAGCGAAAATTGAGAGCATCCCATGCTCGAAATTTTGCAATCAGATACCAGGGCGGTTGCGACGGCAACCGCGCTTTGTGCGGTTTTTTCGGGAAAATTCGCGGCGCGAGGCGTTGGAGCATTTCAAGCGCTGAATGCTTCAGGCGGCGCGCGGCAATCTTAAGCGCAAGATTTCTAAAGGGGAAACCATGATCGAACGCTACACCCGGCCGGAAATGGGTCGGATCTGGACCCTGGAAAACCGCTATCGGGCCTGGCTCGCGGTGGAAGTGGCCGTGTGCGAGGCCTGGGCCGAGCTGGGACGCGTCCCGGCGGAAGCTGTAAAGGCGATCCGCGACAAGGCGGACATCGATGTGGAGCGCATCCTGGCCATTGAGGAAACCACGCGCCACGACGTCATCGCCTTTCTGACTTCCCTGGAGGAAAAAGTGGGGCCCGAGGCCCGCTTCATTCACCTGGGCTGCACCTCGTCCGATATCGTGGACACGGCCAACGCCCTCTTGCTGGTCCAGGCCGGGGAATTGATTCTCAAGGATCTGCGCGCCCTGCTGGAAACTTTGGAAGACCTGGCCCGCCGTCACAAGGGCGTGCTCTGCATGGGCCGCACCCACGGCATCCACGCCGAGCCCACCAGCTTCGGCCTGAAAATGGCCGGTTTTTACGCGGAATTCGCGCGCCATCTCAAACGGGTGGAAGCGGGCCTGGAAAGCGTGCGCGTGGGCAAAATCTCCGGCGCGGTGGGCACGTATGCCTTCCTTTCGCCGGAGCTGGAGCAGAAAGCCCTCAGCCGCCTGGGCCTCAAGGTGGACCCGCACTCCACCCAGATCATCCAGCGCGACCGCTACGCCCATTTTTTCACTTCCCTGGCGATCATGGCCGGGGGCGTGGAGCGGCTCTGCGTGGAGCTGCGCCACCTCCAGCGCACCGAAGTGCTGGAAGTGGAAGAAGGGTTCGCCAAGGGCCAGAAGGGCTCTTCGGCCATGCCGCACAAAAAGAATCCCATTTCCGCCGAAAACATGAGCGGCCTTTCGCGCCTGCTGCGCTCCAACGCCCTGGCGGCCCTGGAAGACCAGGCTCTCTGGCATGAGCGCGACATCAGCCATTCCTCGGTGGAGCGGGTGATCATGCCCGATTCCACCATTCTGGCCGATTACGTGCTGACCCGCCTGGCCCGTCTGCTGTCCGGCCTGGTGGTCAAACCCGAGCGCATGCGTGAAAATATGGAGCGCTCCTTCGGCCTGTATTTCTCGCAGCGGGTGCTTACGGCCCTGATCGCCGCCGGGCTGCCCCGCCAGCAGGCCTATGAGGCCGTGCAGCGCCTTGCCATGCAGAGCTGGGAAACCCGTCGGCCCTTCCCGGACCTGGTGCGGGAGAATGCGGACATGCGCGCCCGTCTGGGCGAGGCCGCCCTGGCAGAGCTGTTCGACCCCGCCTACTATCTGCAACACGAGGACGCCATTTTCACGCGCGTCTTCAGCGCCGATGCGGCGGAAAACTGAGCCGGGAGCAACGCCATGCTGGAACTCAAGCGCCGTCTGGCCCGTCTGCTGGTGGAAAAATCCTACCGCGAGGGGGATTTTGTGCTGGCTTCGGGCCGCAGGAGCGATTATTATTTTGACTGCCGGGTCACGGCCCTGCATGCCGAAGGGGCCTGGCTCATCGGCACATTGTTCAACGACATGCTCAAGGGGCTGGACATCAAGGGCGTGGGCGGCATGACCATGGGCGCGGACCCGCTGGTTTCCGCCACCACGGTTATTTCGCATGAGCAGGGGCGGCCGCTGCACGGGCTGCTGGTGCGCAAGGAGGCCAAGGGGCACGGCACCGGACAGTTTGTGGAAGGGCTGGGCAATTTCAGCGCCGGCGATTCCGTCGCCATGCTGGAGGATGTGGTCACCACAGGCGGTTCGCTGCTCAAGGCCTGTGACCGGGTGCGTGCGGCCGGTTTGTCCATTGCCGCCGTCTGCGCCATCCTGGACAGAGAGGAGGGGGGGCGTGAAAAGCTGCAAGAGGCGGGCTATGACCTGCTGGCGCTTTTCACACGCAAGGAGCTGGTGGATCTGGCCCGCTGAGGCCGGAGCCGGGCTTCCCTGCCGCGTCGCTGCTGCGGCGTCTCTTCGCGCGTCCATGTCCAGGTTGCTGGCGGGACTGGCGTTGTCCTTGGCGTTCGCCGTTGTAACGGCCGCTCCGGCCCGCGCCGACAACTGGCAGGCCAACCTCTATAATGAAGGCCTGCCCTCTCATCTGGTGGCGGTGGACAAAAATCGCCGCGCCTTCCTTTTTTTCGAGAAAAAAAGCCCTCTCAAACTCAAATATTCCTTTCCCTGCGTTACGGGCCAATTGGCGGGCGACAAGCAGCAGCTCAACGACCTGCGCACGCCCGAGGGCATCTATTTTGTGGAATACAAAATCGCCAGCGGCCTGGATTTCAAGGAATACGGGGGCATCGCCTATACCCTCAACTATCCCAACCCGGTGGACCGGCTGCGCGGCAAGACCGGGCACGGCATCTGGATTCACAGCAAGGGCTTCGGTCTGGTGCCCACGCGCGGCTGCGTGGCTATCGGCCTGAAAGAAATCGACACGGTGGGCCCGCAGCTCACGCCCGGCACGGCCGTGGTGCTGGCCGAGCAACTGGACGAAAGCAAGGTTCCCCAGCCGGACAACGGCACGGCGCGCGAGCTGCGCCGTCTGATGCAGGCCTGGAGCAATGCCTGGGCCGCGCGTTCGCGCAAGATGTTCGACTATTACGATCCCGAATCCTACTCCAAAGCCACCGAGAACTTCTCGGCTTTCCGTCAGAACAAGGAACGCCTGTTCAAGATGCTCGGCTTCGTCAAGATCTACAATCGTGAGATCCATGCCCTGGAAGGGCCGGGCTATTGGGTGACCTGGGCCGAGCAGTTTTACACCGCCTCCAATCTCTCCACCGAAGGCGTGCGCCGTTTGTACTGGCAGCGCGGCAAGGACAAAAAATTTCGCATTGTGGGCATGGAATGGACCCCGCGCGATGTGGGCATGCGCGCCGATTTCCAGAAGGGCCGCCTGGTGGCCGCGACCGTGCCCGTGGCCACGGATGCTTCTTCCGAAGCGCCCCTGCCGCCGCGCCTGGACATGCCCGAAGCCCCGGACGAAAAAACCGGGCCTGCCGCGCCTCCGGCGGCCGTGGCTGAAAAGCTGCTGGCCGTCAGCGAACCCCTGATTCCCCGCCGCGCTCCCGCGCCGCCGCCCGCTGAAGTCAACTGGGGCGCCAAGCCGGGCATGGATGCCGCCCGGGCGGAATCCCCCGCCATCGCGCCCGCTCCGGTTCCCTCTGACCCCGTAATTCCCGCTGCTCCCGAGGCCCCGGCTGTCCCCACGGCACCGGCGCCACCCGCGCCCGTTACCCCCGAAGAGGCGGCAACCTCCGCCGCGCAGCCCGAAGCCCCGGCCCCTGCCGCCCCCCTGCCGGAGGCTCCGGCCCTGACGCCGGAGACGCGCGCCGCGCTGGAAAAGGCCGTGCAAGCCTGGAACAAGGCCTTTGCCGCGCGTTCCGCCGATATCGCCGCTCTGTACGATCAGCAGCAGTACAACCGTCTGCCCGGCGTGCCGCGCGGGCATTCCTACAACAGCGTGCGGCGCGAGTTGGAGCG
Organism: Desulfovibrio sp.; assembly: GCF_018379785.1. Classification (GTDB taxonomy): domain Bacteria; phylum Desulfobacterota; class Desulfovibrionia; order Desulfovibrionales; family Desulfovibrionaceae; genus Desulfovibrio. The sequence continues at coordinate 51,527 of NZ_JAGZUV010000022.1, read as the reverse complement.
GCGGTTCCGCGCCCCCTGGCTGAGCCTGATCAGCCGCGCGCCGGTTCTTGAGATTCAGGGGCCGTTGGCCGTGACCCGGAGCGAACAGCTTGTGGCCGGTCCCAACGGTACGGAGCAGGGCGTGCGTACCTTCTGGTGGCGCAGGGAGGCGGACGGGAGCTTCCGCATTGTGGGATCGGAATTCAAGCCCGCTGAGCTGGGACTGGCCGCCGATTATCTGGAGGATGTCAGCGCCGCCGTCAGCGCGGACCTGGAATCCTGGCGCAAGGCCTGGGAGGCGGGCCGCCTGGACGACTACATGGCCTTTTACGCTGACGACGCCGTGCAGCAGGGCCGTTGGGGGGCCAAGAACATCCGCCGTCAGAAGGAAACCCTCTGGGCGCGGGTCAAACCCACCCTGGTGCAGCTTTCCGGTCTTCGCCTGGTCATGGACAAGCGCGGCATCCGCGCGGACATGAGTCAGGTGTATGCGGACAGCGCGGGCCACAACGACCGGGGCACAAAGACCTTGTTGATGCGTTTTGACGGTAAAAACTGGCGCATCCAGCGCGAGGATTGGGCCGCCCGGGCCCCGGCCGCTCCGGCCGGACAGAACGCCGCGGCATCCCGCCGGAGTGCGCAGAGGACTCTGCCTTGAGATATCAGGAGCGGCTCTGCATCATCTTTATGCGTGACAACGGCCCCCGGCGCAGCTTCCGCGTGCGCCGGGGCCGTTTTTTCCTGATGCTGGCTTTTTTCGCCTGTCTGCCGCTGGTTTGCGGCGCGCTGGGCTGGCAGACCTGGCGGCTCTGGCAGGAAAACAAGGCCCTGCGTGAAAATGTGCTGCGCTTTGAAAGCGATTACCAGGCCGCCCAGGCCACAGCCGAGCGGCTGGAAAACCTGGAGGAACTGCTGCGCGAGGAAGGCGTGCAGGGCCGGGAACTGGTCTTGCGCAAACTGGCCAGTGCCGAGCAGGCCGAAACGCCGCCCCAGAGCTCCGGCGGAGAGGCCGTCCCGGCTCCCGAAGGCGTTCCGGCCATGGGCGAAGGGCCGGGCCATGAGGAATTTCCGGCCATCGACACGGGTTATGTGAAGGTGGGCAACGTACAGGCCCGCGCCTTGCGCGGCGGCAAGCTGCGCATCGCCCTGGATCTGCGCAATGCCGATGCTCAGAGACTGGCTTCCGGCACGGTGCTGGCGACCCTGGTGACGGCGGACGGCCAGAAACATACGCTTTCTTTTGACCCGGACGACGTGGGCAATTTCCGCATCAGCCGTTTCAAACGCACGGTCATGGTGGCCCGCCTGCCCGAACGCCTGAGCCTGGTCAACGCCCAGGTCATCCTGGAGGTCAAAAGCCAGGATCAGGCTGTGGCCTACCGCAATATTTTCGCCGTGGAGCATTAGGCGCTGTTTCTAACTTGTTCTTTCGCCTTCTGTCTGCGGCAGGCCGTATTCCGACAGGCCTTTCCGGAAACCCGCCTGTTGCACTGTAGTCCGTGGCCGGGCATTTTACTGTCACACTCTTCGGATTCCGCCGAAAGACAAAATCCCCCTCTGTTACGGCTGCCTTTGGGCCGTGCTGTATTCCGCAACTCCCCGCCGTCCCGCTTCTTTCAGGCAAGCGCGGTGTAGCTTTTTTGCGTGCATGCCTTGTGGTATGACAATCAGCCTGCTCCGCGGTTGCACTCCATTGATCGAACACTCAATAGTAAAAAGCGCTTGCCTCTTTTCTTTTTTCCGGTGTATCCTCGTCCTATTCCATAAAACGTGTGAGGGGCGTTCTCTGCGGGAACGATGCCGGTCCACGGGCCGGCGCTGGAATTGTGAACATGCGGAGGTGGCGATGGAAGCATTGTATGGTTTTTTGCAAGAGGTCAGCAACGTGGTCTGGGGTCCGATCATGCTGGTCCTGCTGGTGGGCACGGGCCTGTACCTGACTGTCAGCCTGCGGTTTTTCTCTTTCCGGAACTGGGTCAGGGCTTACAAATGCTTGTGGGAAGGCCGCAAGCATCAGTCCGAACACGGTGAAGTTTCACCCTGGAACGCCCTGATGACCGCCTTGGCGGCGGATATCGGCACCGGCAATATCGTGGGCGTGGCCACGGCCATCGCGCTCGGCGGGCCGGGCGCGCTGTTCTGGATGTGGGTGACCGCCCTGGTGGGCATGATGACCAAATTTTCGGAAGTGCTGCTCTCCGTGCACTTCCGTGAAAAGACCCCGGCCGGCAACTGGGTGGGTGGGGCCATGTACTTCATCAAGAACGGCCTGGGCAAAAACTATATCTGGCTGGCCACGTCCTTTGCCGTGTTCGGCATGATAGCCTGCTTCGGCATCGGGGCCATGGTCCAGGCCAACTCCATCAGCGTGAATCTGGCCAAGACCGTGCACGTGCCGGAATGGGGCACAGCGCTGGGCCTGCTTTTCTTCGCGGGCATCGTGCTCGTCGGCGGCGTCAAGCGCGTGGGCGCGGTGGCTGGCAAGCTGGTGCCCTTCATGGCCGTGATTTATATCGTCATGTGCCTGATCATCATCTTCATGAACATCGACCGCGTGCCCTTTGTTTTCTGGTGGGTGGTTTCCGACGCCTTCACGCCCACGGCGGCCCAGGGCGGCTTTGTGGGCGCTTCTGTGATGATGGCTATCCGCATGGGCATGGCCCGCGGCGTTTTCTCCAATGAAGCCGGCCTCGGTTCCGCTCCCATGGCCCACGCCGCTTCCACGGCCGAATCCCCCCTGGTGCAGGCCTCCATCGGCATGCTGGACGTGTTCATTGACACCATCATCGTGTGCAGCATGACCGGCTTCGTGATCCTGGTGTCCCTGGATCCCGCCGGTCAGCCTCTCTGGAGTTCCGGCATGGGCGGCGGGGTGTTGACCGCAGCGGCCTTCCAGTACAACCTGCCCGGCTTCGGCGAATACGGCGTGACCTTCTGCCTTACGCTTTTCGCCTTTACCACCGCCCTGGGCTGGTGCGTCTACGGCGAGCGTTGCGTCATTTACCTCTTCGGCGACAAGGCCCAGAAGCCGTTCCGCGTCATCTATGTCTGCGCCGTGGCTTTGGGTGCCGTTCTGGCCCTGGACCTGGTCTGGCTGCTGGCCGACATCGGCAACGCCCTGATGGCCTTCCCCAACATTATCGGCATCATCCTGCTCAGCCCCGTGCTGTTCAAGATCGTGCGCGAGGAAGTCAAGAAGGATCCGCGTTTCGTCCTGTAGAGCAATTCACGTTTGTGAGGCACCGGCTGGCGGCCTAGCCGCCAGCCGGTGCACAGTTCAGGCCCGGACATTCTGATATGCCGGGCCTGCCGTTTTTGTTTCCATCTTCCGCAAGGTCTGGGGAACGTTTTTTTGTATATTCATTGAATAAACAAACAATTTGTGACGCGGCCAATCGCGCGGCTTTTGTTTTACATGGCGCGGCTCGTGAAAAATGGAGCAGCATGAATTTGTGTAACATGCCTTCCCAAAAGGGAAAAACTTTGCTATAAAGTCCAAAGAAGTCTCACCACAATATGGTTTCACTGTTGCGTCGCAATGACCGTGAGCGGGTTCGCTTTGAAGTTGCAGCCAACTTCAAGCAGGGCCGCCTTCAGTCGCCAACCGCAGTGCGGTAACGGCTGAAGCGGGTCCATGCTGCTCCGGGCCGGCGGCGGAAGATTGTCCGGTTTTCGGGGCGGAACGGCCTTGCGTCCGGCCGCTCCGCGCGGAGCGGTACGCGGTTCCGCGTCGCGCAACTGTTCTTACTGAAGGGGTGCAGCGTTGCAAAAGCGTTATCTTCCCATAGCGTTGTTGACAGCCGTTCTGGCGGTGGCGGCCGTGGTGGGCTATGTACTGCCGGAGCCGCGCGAGGCCGTGCCCCAGCGCGTCCTGCTGGACAATGCCGGCGGACCGGTGGTTTTTCAGCATGCGGACCATGCCTTTCAGCAGAAAATCCCCTGTCAGAAGTGCCACCATGAAAGTCCGGTCAAACGGGAAAACGTGCAGCGTTGCGAATCCTGTCACGGCGTGTCGTTCGACGCGGCCTTCAGAAAAAATCATGTGGCGGCCTTCAACGACAATGCTTCCTGCGCCACCTGTCACCACTATGAGCTCGGGGCCAAGAAGTGGGGGCACAAGAAGCATCAGGAAGAATACGGGGTGGACTGCCGCGAATGCCACCACAAGAATACCGACATCGAGCCTGAGCCGCAGAATTGCGCGGACTGCCACGACTCCGGCGCGCCCACGGGCCAAAAGGCCGAAAAGGGCACGCCGCCCGATCTGGCCGACGCCGTGCACGCCCGTTGCGTGACCTGCCACGAGGAGATGTTCGCCGCCAAGGCCAAGGGCTGCGTCCAATGTCACAGCCAGACGGCCGTGCGCGACATCCTGCCCAAGCAGGGCCTGGTCAAGCTCAATCCCATGTTTACCAATTGCGCCGTCTGTCACGGTCTGCCCGCGGAAAAGCTCATCCCCGGCCGCATGGACGCCTATCACAAGCTGTGCATGGGCTGCCACGAAAAGCTGAAGAAGGGCCCCTACGGCAAGCAACAGTGCGCGCAGTGCCATACCAGCAAGTGAGGCGGGGATGAAAGAGTTATTCCAGATGTTGAACGACCCCCGTTTTCACCTGCTGTACGGGGTGACGCAACGCTTCAGCACCGGGCCCGAGCCGCGCCTGGTGCGCCTGAACCGCGAAGGCTTCAAACTGGTGGAAGGGGTGACCAAGAAAACCCTGGTCCATCCGCGCATGCGCCTGGCCGTGCATCCCTCGCCGCTCAAGGGCGACGCCTTTTCGCCCATTTTCGGCCGCATTTGCGAGATAAACGAGCGCAGCATCTTTGTGGAGGCCGTGGAGCCCAACGAGGAACAGCGCCTGGCCGCCGAAGCCGTGGAAAGGGACAAGCTGGATCTGCTTTCCCTGCCGGAGCGCGGCGCGGAACTGGGCCTGATTCTCAAAAGCCTGGGCCTGAACACCCGTTCCCTGGGTCAGGACTGCAAGACCCTGATCATCAACGGCTTGAATCCGGACCCGGGCGTGACCTGGGCCGAGCCCATGCTGCTCACCCACCTGGACAACCTCAAGGCCGGTCTGGAAGTGCTGCGCCGCCTTTCCCCGGCGGAAAAAATTCTGCTGGCCGTGCCCAAGGAAATGCGTCTGCACCACCACGATATTGAGGTGGCGGCCGTGCCGTCCCAGTATCCGGCCAGCATCAATGCCCTGGTGATCAAGGCCGTCACCGGCAAGGAAAATCCCGAGGGCGTGGGCATCGTGGGCCTGCATAATGTCTGGAGCCTGGGCCGGGTGGCCCGCACCGGCCTGCCGCTCATCGAAACCGTGGTGACCATCGGCAGCTTCGAGCATTCGGGCAATTACATCGTCAAAGAGGGCAGCACCATCGGCGAACTGCTGGAGTTCGCCAACATCGAGCTGAAAAACGGCGACACCCTGGTGCGCGGCGGCCCGTTGCGCGGCGAAAGCCTAGACAAGCTGGACCGCAGCGTGACCAAGGGTTCCACCGGCGTCTTTGTGGTGGAGGCGGGCACCATTCCGCCCATGGAGGGGCACAGCCCCTGTATCAACTGCGGCGCCTGCACGCTGATCTGCCCGGCCCGCCTGAGCCCCGGCTTCCTCAGCCGTTATGCCGAATTCGCCCTGCACGAGCGCAACCGCGCCGAGCATATCGAATGCTGCCTGGAATGCGGGCTGTGCGGTTATGTCTGCATCGCCCGGCGGCCCGTGCTGCAATACATCCGCCTGTCCAAGCATAAGCTGGCCCAGGCCGACGCCGCGGCCAAACTTCAGGAATTACGGCCCGTGACGCCGCCCTTCAGCGACGGGGCCGCCGCCAAACAGGGAGGTGAATGATGTCCGCAGCCGCCACGCCCGTGCTTCTGGCCATGAGCGCCCCGCCTTACTGGCATTGCGGGCGCACCATCCGCCAGACCAGCCTGTATATGCTGGCGGGCCTCGCCCCGGCGATCATCATGTCCATATGGAACTGGGGTCTGCCCGCGGCGCGGGTCATGGCCCTGTGCGTGGCCACTTCCGTGCTCACCGAGGCGCTTTGTCAGAAAGCCATGGGCCGCGAACTTTCGGTGGACGACTTCACGGCGGTCAATTCCGGCCTGCTGCTGGCCTTCCTGCTGCCCGCCGCCGCGCCCTGGTGGCTGGTCATGCTGGGCGCGTTCATCGCCATGACCCTGGGCAAAATGGCCTTCGGCGGGCTGGGCGCCAATCCGGTGAACACGCCCCTGGTGGGCTGGGCCGTGCTGTTCGTGTCTTTTCCCCTGCTCATGGATCCCAACGCCATGCAGCTCGCCACGGATTTCGCGGACCCGCTGATCCGGCTCAAGTATTTCGGCTCCGCGGCGGCGGAGTCCATTCCCTTCACGGACCTGCTGCTGGGCGAACAGATCGGCGGCCTGGGCGCGACCCAGGTGGGCGCGCTGTTCCTGGGCGGTTCCTTCCTGGCGGCGCGCGGTATCATCCGCTGGCAGATTTCCCTGGGATTCTTTCTCGGCGTGGTCGGGCTGGCGGCCCTCTATAATATGCTGGACCCGGCCGTGGACGCCTCGCCCTTTTTCCATCTCTGCACCGGCTCGGTGATGCTGGGCGGCTTCTTTCTGGCCACGGAGACGGCCAACGCCCCGTCCAGGCCGCTGCCCATGTTCATTTACGGCCTGATGGGCGGCACGCTGACCATCGTCATCCGTAAATACGGCATCTACGCGGACGGCACGCCCTTTGCCATTTTGCTGGTCAATCTGCTGACTCCCTTCCTGGATCTGATCCGTCCCAAACCTTTTGGAGCGCGTTAGTCATGATCGGCATGTTGCGAATGGTAGTGGTGCTTTCGGTGCTGTGCGGGCTGTCGGGCTTTGCTCTGTCCTATCTCAAGATGGTCACGGCCCCGCGCATTGAGGAACAGGTGCTGACCTACGTACAGGGTCCGGCTCTGGCGCGGGTTTTTGCCCACAGTCAGAATTCCCCCATTGCGGACCGACGCAAATTCCCGCTGGACCACGGCTCGGTCACGGTGTTCCCGGCTCTGCGCGACGGCAAGCTGGTGGGCGTGGCCCTGGAAGAGCAGGGCAAGGGTTACGGCGGCGAGATCGGCGTCATGGTGGGCTTCAATGTGGACAACGACACCCTGGCGGGCATCGGCATCACCACGCTCAAGGAAACGCCGGGCCTGGGCATGCGGGTGACGGAACAGGCCTTTTCCGGACAGTTCGCCGGGGCGCGGACGCCCGTGGCGCTCGCCTCCCAGGGAGGCGCCATTGACGGGGTCTCCGGGGCCACCATTTCCTCCGGCGGCGTGGTAACGGCCGTGAACAAGGCGGTCCAGGTCTACAGTCGGCTCAAACCGGAAATTCTCAAGGCCTGGTCCAACTAGTGAAATGTCACGGCTTACCTGTCGGTTCGGCGTGAAGATCACACAGCAAAAAACGCATTTTTGCTGTGCTTACGCCGCCGCAACACCCTACGGATTTTGTGTGTCTGATTTGAAAAATTAGGCACTGGAGCGGCAACGCCGGACCGGGAAGCGCGTCACGCTGATTTTGCCGCAAGGAGGCAGTCATGACCGTCATGCAGGAATTCACCAAGGGGCTCTGGAAAGAATTGCCGCCCTTCCGTCTGGTGCTGGGGCTTTGTCCCACCCTGGCCGTGACCAATTCGGCGGACAACGGCCTGGGCATGGGCCTGGCGGTTATTTTCGTGCTGGTGCTCTCCAATATGCTCATTTCCATGGTGCGCAGCATCATTCCCAAGAAGGTGCGCATCGCCTGCTTCATCGTCATCGCGGCCTCGCTGGTGGTGGCCGTGGAACTGCTCATGCAGGCCTATGCCTATCCGCTCTACCAGCGCCTGGGCATCTTCGTGCCCCTGATTGTGGTCAACTGCATCATTCTGGGCCGGGCCGAAGCCTTTGCCGCCAAGAACGGCGTGGCCGCCTCGGTGGCCGACGGCCTGGGCATCGGCATCGGCTACACCCTGTCCCTGACCTTCCTGGGTTCGCTGCGGGAAATCTGGGGCAACGGCACCTGGTTCGGCCATGCCGTCATGTGGGACGGCTTTGAACCCTTCCGGATCATGGTCAAGGCGCCGGGCGCGTTCATCTGCCTGGGGCTGATCCTGGCCGGTATGAATCTGATCAACTTCTGGCAGGCCCGGCGCAAGGGCCGTGAGCCCCAGCCCCTGACCGAAGGCTGCGGCGCCTGTCAGGCCTGCAATATGGCGGCTCGCGAGGGCTAGGGCCGCCTCAGGCCCTCTGCCCGGATCATCGCGGATTTTTGAAAGGAGCGGCGCATGGAAATTTTTGCGATCTTTATTTCCGCCATCTTCGTCAACAACATCGTGTTGGCGCAGTATCTGGGCAATTGTCCCTATCTGGGCTGCTCCAAGGAAAAGGGCGTGGCTCTGGGCATGGGCGGGGCCGTGATTTTCGTCATCATCGTGGCCACGTTCTGCACCTGGCTCATGCAGCGCTATGTGCTGGACCCTTATGATCTCGGCTACCTGCAGACCATTGTGTTCATCGTGGTCATCGCCGCCCTGGTGCAGTTCGTGGAAATGTTCCTGAAAAAAGCCGTGCCGCCGCTCTATGCGGCCCTGGGCATTTTTCTGCCGCTGATCACCACCAACTGCGCGGTCATGGGCGTGGCCATCCTGGTGCAGCGCGAAGGCTTCGGCCTGCTGGAATCCGTGATCTGGGGCGCGGCCTATAGTGTGGGCTTTACGCTGGCCCTGCTGCTCATGGCCGGTATCCGCGAGCGGCTGGACACCTGCCGTCTGCCCAAGGCTATGGCCGGAACGCCCATCGCCCTGGTCATGGCCGGGCTGATGTCGCTGGCGTTCATGGGCTTTAAGGGCATGGGCCATTGAGAAGAGGCGTCTTTTGCCCCCGGCGGCGTCAGGCGTCGCGCGCCGGTCATGCATGTTTTGATGCACTCCCGTCGCGCAACGCGTGCTTTCCTTGCCGACGAACGAACTTGACGGAGCGCCCATAGAGAGCGTTGCGGGTAGAAAGAAAAGTCTTATCTGATAGTTAGAGTAGTTCAAGTATCAAATGCTCTGGAAGTTTTTGCGTTGTTGTTACGTTAGCCGAGGTTGCCGTTATGGTCTTTGTATCCATTATGACCCTGTTCGCCCTGGGACTCGCGGCTTCGGTCATCCTGGCCGTGGCTTCGCGTGTCTTTTACGTCAAAGAGGACCCCAGAGTGGAGGCCGTGGTGGAGGCCCTGCCCGGAGCCAACTGCGGCGGTTGCGGTTTTGCGGGCTGCGAGGGCTATGCCACGGCGGTGGTCAACGACCCTTCGGTGCCGGCGAACAAATGCTGCGCCGGCGGCGCGGCCACCAGCATCGCCGTAGGCGAGCTCACGGGCAAGACCGTGGCCGAGGCCGAGCCCCTGTATGCCTTGCGGCGTTGCGACAAGCTGGCCGGCAAGGTGGCTCCGCGCTACCAGTATCAGGGCATGCCTTCCTGCGCCGCAGCGGCTCTGATGCGCGGGGGCACGGATGTCTGCGTCTATTCCTGTCTGGGATTCGGCGATTGCGTGCAGGTCTGCCCCTTCGGGGCCATGGAAGTGCGCGACGGCCTGGTATGCGTGGACCGGAGCAAGTGTACGGGCTGCGGCGTGTGCGTGGCCGCCTGTCCGCGCGGCATTCTGGAGCTGACGCCCCAGCGGGGGCGCGTGGCGGTCTACTGCAACACCAGGGACAAGCTGCGCGCGGTCATGGATGTCTGCGACGTGGGCTGCATCAAGTGCGGCAAGTGTATCAAGACCTGTCCGGCCAAGGCCGTGCGCCTGGAGGACAACCGCATTGTCATTGACCATCTTCTCTGCCTTTCTTACGGCCCCATCTGCGAAGAGGCCTGCGTGAGCACCTGCCCGCGCCATATTCTGCGTTCCACCCGGAACCCCGTTGCGCTCCGGGCCGTTGCGGACGCGGACGACAAGGCCGCAAGGCCGCCCGCGCCCGAAACCGCCGCTTCGGACCAATCCCGGCCCCAACCCCAAGCCTGAGAGGGAGGCAGCATGCCGTCCATTTACAGTCGCCGTCACTTTCTGCGGGCCGCGCTGCTGAGCGGCGGGGTTTTCACCGCCGCTGCCCTGACGCCCGCCTTGCTGCCGCTGGCCGCCAGGGCCGGCGGGCTGTTGCCGGGCGGCGCGCCTGCGGAGCCGTTGCGGCAGACCAGCCTGTTCATGGGCACCATGGTCAGCATCAGCGTGGCTCAGGCCGAGCCGGGCCGGGCCGAGGAAGGCATGGCCCGGGCGTTCGCCCTGGGCCGCCGCATGGCGGACGTATTCACCCGTTTTGACGCCTCGTCGCCGGTGGGCGCGCTCAATGCTCACGGCGCGTTGCCCGACGCGCCGCCGGAGCTGAACGCGCTGCTGCAACGCGCCGCGCGCGTGGGCCGCCTGACGGGCGGCGCCTTTGATGTGACCGTACTGCCCCTGCTGCGCCTGTTGGACGCCCACCGCAACCCCACAGGCAGCCTGCGTCTGGCTGAAGGCGAGTTGCGCGAAGCCCTGGAACTGGTGGGCGCGGAACATCTGGAGGCGAGCGGCAAGGCTTTGCGCTTTGCGCGTTCCGGCATGGGGCTGACCCTGGACGGCATTGCCAAGGGCCATATTGCCGAAGCCATGTCGCGCGAACTCGCGGCCGCCGGTTGCCCGGATCACCTGGTCGATGCCGGCGGCGACATGGTGGCGCGCGGCCGCAAAGCTCCGGACGCGCCCTGGCGCGTGGCCGTGGAAGATCCGCAAAAGCGGGGCGAGTATCCCCAGGTGGTGGAGTTGCCCGCGGGCGGGGCCATTGCCACATCCGGCGGCTATGAGGTTTTTTACGACGCCGCGCAAAGCCACAGCCATCTGGTCAGCCCGGCCACCGGTCAGAGTCCGGCCTTGGCCGGCGTGACCGTGACCGCGCCCGATGGGCTCATGGCCGATGCCCTGGCCACGGCCCTGTCGGTCATGCCGCCGCGCGAAGCTCTGGCTCTGGCCGACGCCCTGCCCGGCTGCGCCTGCTGTCTGCTGCGCCGGGACGGGCTGGCGCAGGTGTCCGGTCGCTGGCAGGGGCGGGCGGCATAGAGGCTGTCCGAGGGCGCTTGCCCGACCCGTCCTTCCGAGTGTAAGAAAAGCGGGTGATGGATTGTTTTTTCTGCACCGTGCATGCGGCTTGGCCTTGGCTGCGCCAGACGGAAGACGGATCGGGCCGCATGGGGGACGTGCGCTTTGTCCTGGAGGACAAGGACGGCAGCGCTCCATGGCTGGTGGTCTTTGACGAGCCGCCCGCAGGCGCGGCCACCCGCGTTCCGCGTGGGCGGCGTGTGCTCTTCGTCACCGAGCCGCCGGAAATCAAGCGTTATCCGCGTTCCTACCTGGGCCAGTTCGGCACTGTCATTTCCCCCTACGCGTTCCGGGGCGTGGAGTCCCGCGCCCTGCTTCTGGAAAATCCCTGCCTGAACTGGCACTACGGGGTCGTCACGGGGCCCGATATGCCCGTATCTCCGGCCTTGCGCCGCCTCGGCGACATCAAAAACCTGCCCGTGCCGTCCAAGTCCAAAAAACTTTCAGTTATCTGCTCCACCAAAACAGCCACGGAAGCGCAACGACGGCGCATCCGTTTCGTCCAGCGCGTAAAAGCTATCCTGGGGGACGATCTGGATGTTTTCGGGCGGGGTTTTCGTCCCATGTCCGACAAGGCCACGGCTATCGCCCCGTATAAGTACCATCTGGTGCTGGAAAACAACTACATCGACAATTTCTGGACGGAAAAGCTGGCGGACGCCTGGATCGGCTGGGCGCTGCCCCTCTATCTGGGCGCGCCCAATCTGGCGACGGCCTGCGGCCTGCCGGATGGTTTTGTGGCGCTTGACCCGGACGACGAGGAGGGCAATCTGGCCCGCATCGCGCAATGCCTGGACCGCCCGCTCTGGGAAGAGCGGCGGGAGGCCCTTGCCCGCTGCCGTGCCTGGTGCCTGCAAGGCACCAATGCCTTTGCCAGGACGGCCGCGCTGATCCGCGACGCGCCGCCCGGCATCCAACGCCTGCCCATGTTGGCGCGGCCCGAAAGCCTGTACGGCACGGACCGGCAGGCCGTTGCCGCCTTGTACGGCCGCCGGGCCCGGACTTGAATCTTTGCTCCGGGCCGGGGAACACATTTTCCAGGGGAATTGAGCGTGCCGCAAATCACCGTCGCTATGCCCGCCCATAACGCCGCCCCGTATATCGGGGAGGCGCTGGATTCCATTCTGGGCCAGACCTGCCGGGATTTCGAGCTGCTGGTGGTGGACGACGGTTCCACGGATGATACCGCGCAACGCGTTGCGGACCGCGCGGACGCGCGCATCCGCCTGATCCGCCTGGAAACCAACCAGGGCCGGGCAGCGGCGCGCAATGTGGCGCTGGAGAACGCGCGCGGCGCGTATCTGGCCTGGATGGACGCCGACGACATCGCCGTGCCCCGGCGTCTGGAAAAGCAACTGGCCTTTCTGGAAAGCCACCCGGACGTGGCCGTGTGCGGCGGCTGGCTGCAATACTTTCACCAGTCCACGGCTCTGGAGCGCTTTCCCCGGACTCCGGAGGACATCCGCGCGGCCACGGTCTTCGGCACGTCCGTTGTCAACGGTTGCAGCCTGCTGCGCCTGGACGTGCCGCGCGCCCATGGTCTGCGCTATGATCCGGCCCTGGAACGCGCCGAGGATTTCGCCTTCTGGGGCGATCTGCTGCTGGGCGCGGGCCAGCGCGCCGCCAATCTGCCGGAAGTGCTGCTGCACTACCGCTATGTCCGTCGCCCCTTTGTGCCGCGTTGGCATGTGCGGGCTCTGCTGGGGCACGTCTTCCCCCATCTGGGCCTGGAGGCCGACGCCGCCGAGGCCGCCCTGCACGCGGGCCTGGTCTACGCTCCGCTTAAAACGCATTGCGCCCGCGCGGGCGCAATGCCGTTGCTGGCCTGGCTGGACAAGCTTTGGCGCGCCTGGGCCTTATCCTTTGGGGATGACCCGGCCATGCGGCGTTATCTTCTTTTTTTTGCGGGAAAAATCCTTTCCCTGGCTCCGGACAAGGAGGAGGCGGTCGCTTTTTTCCGCAGCCTGGACATAGCCGGGCTGACAAGAGATTGATGTTGCTTTCTTACAAGAAAAAACGGATGCGGTCCCGTAACAGCGGCTTTTACCGCGCCCCCTTGGGAAAGAGCACCACGCCGATGGTTTTGAAGATGATGTGAATATCCAGCAGAATGGACATGTTTTTGATGTAGTAGAGATCGTATTCCAGCTTGCGGCGGGCGTCCTCTTCGGACGCGCCGTAAGGATAGCAGACCTGAGCCCAGCCCGTGAGGCCCGGCTTCACCGTATGACGCAGGCTGTAGTAGGGAATGTCCTTCTTGAGTTGTTTGACGAAGGCCATGCGCTCGGGCCGGGGGCCGATGAAGCTCATGTCGCCCTTGAGGATATTCCAGATCTGGGGCAGCTCGTCGATGCGCACCTTGCGGATGAACTTGCCGAAGCGGGTCACCCGGTTGTCGTGGGCACTGGCCCAGACCGCGCCGTTCTTTTCCGCGTCCGCGCGCATGGAGCGGAATTTGTAGACCGTGAATTCCTTTTCGTACAGGCCCACGCGGTCCTGTCGGTAGATCACCGGGCCCGGCGATTCCAGGCGCACGATCAGGGCCGTGAGCAGCATGACGGGCGTGGCCGGAATCAGCAGCACCAGCGAGATCAGCACGTCCAGAGCCCGTTTCAGCCGCCGCAGCGAGCCGCGCGTGTTCAGGGAAAAGCCCTCGGTCTGCAGCAGCCATTCGTCGTTGATCTGGGAAAGAGGCAGGCGCTGCACCACGTGCTCGTAAAAAGTGCGGATGTCCACCACCATGCTGCCGCGCAGCTTGGCTTCCAGCAGATCGTGGGCGATGTCGTCGTCAATGGGCGCGTCGGGCAGCAGCAGGATCATGGTGGCCTGTTTTTCCCTGGCCACGTCCAGGGCCTTGAAGGGCGGCCCCAGGCAGGGACCCGCGTCCGGGCCCTGATCCCGCTCTCCCACATAACCGATGATGGTCGCCTGGGGCAGGCCTTCGGCCAGCAACTGGCGCACCTTGCCCGCGCGGTCCACGCCCACCAGCAGGATGCGCAGGGGGTGGGTCAGCTTGTCCGCATTGCGGTAGTAAAGCCAGCGCCAGCCCAGGCTGAAGGCCAGGGACAGGACAAAGAGCATCAGCAGGGTTTCGCGGTCGAAACGCCAGTGGTCGAAGGAGTAGGAAGCCGTGGCCGAGGAGATGATGCCCAGCACGCAGGCCACCAGCACCCGGCCCGAGGTTTCCCTGAAGTCTTCCCGGCCCACGCTGTAAGCGTCCAGAATGTAGAAAAAGAGCATGTAAAAAAAGACCGTGAACAGCGAAGCGCCGGTGTAGTCGTGAAACACGCTCAAATCCGGCGCGATGGTGGTCACCCCGGTGATGGTCAGCGCCAGCAGCAGGCAGAAGATGTCCAGAGCCTGCAAGAGCGCCATACGGTATGTACTGATCATTGCCCTTCCTTTATGCCCCGGCGGGCACATGCATGTCCCGCAGAATGCGGGCCGCCACTTTTTCGGCGTCGAATTCCCTGACGGCCAGCTCGCGCCCGGCCTCGCCCATGCGCGCGATAGTCTCCGGCGCGAGGAGAAAACTTTCCATGGCCCCGGCCAGGGCCTCGGGATCGCGCACGGGCGTCATGCGCCCGTTGACGCCGTCGCGCACCACTTCCCGGCAGCCGGGCACATCCGTGACCACGGCGGCGCGGCCCATGCTCATGCCTTCCATGATGGACGTGGGCGTGCCTTCCCGCCAGGAGGGCAGCACCAGCACGTGGGCGGCGGCCACATAGGGCCGCACGTCCCTGGTTTCGCCCAGATATTCGATGCCGTTCTCGCGCTCCCAGGTTCTGACCCGGTCAAGGCCGACGCTGCCCAGGCCCTGCTCCGGCGGACCCAGCAGCTGAAAGCGGGCTTCGGGGTAGCGGGCCTTGAGCAGGCGTGCCGCCTCGGCGTATTCCGGCAGGCCTTTGGCCTCCAGCAGACGGCCCACCAACAGAAAGACGACCGGTCCGCCGGGCGGCAACGGCGGCAGGGGCGCCTGCGCGAAACGCCGGATGTCCACGCCCGTGCCGCGCGCCGTGAGCACGCGCGCGCCGGGGCCCAGAATGCCCGACTCGCGGAAGATGCGGATATCGTCCTGATTCTGAAAAAAGACGCCTTCCGTGTTTTTGAGAGCCTGATGGTAGAGAAAGACGCTCAGACGGTTGACGCATTTCTTGAACAGGCTGTCGGCCTCAAAGGCGTAGCCCAGGCCGGTGATGGTGGCGTAGACGTGCGGCACGCGCGCGCGGCGCGCGGCCAGACAGCCGTAGATGACCGGCTTGATGGTCGAGGCGAAAAGCAGCTCCGGCTTCTCCGCCGTGAAAATGCGTTTGAGCTGGGCGAAAGAGCGCGCGTCATGCAGGGGGTTGAGGCCCTTGCGGTCCAGCTCGTAGTGGAGCACGCGCGCGTCCAGGGCTTCCAGCGCCGCGTCGGCCTCCGGGTCGCCGGGCGGCACGCAGCAGAACACCTCATGGCCGCCCTGATCCATTTGGCGGATCAGAACGCTCCAGAAATTGGACAAAGCCCTGGCCTGGTTGCCCAGGACAATGATTTTCATGCCTGTTTTCTCCCTTCCGCCGCGGCGGCGCACGGCCGCCGTACCGGAGCGGTCCCGGTATGGTCTTGCCTATAGCACCTGTGCCCTGCCCTGAAAAGAGGGCGGAGCGTGCGGAACGGCCCGCGTCTTTACAGGCCGCGCCGCGCGGAGTACAAGGAGAACGGCCCGCCGAGGCCGGCCGGCGCGGGTCCGGAGACGCGGCCGCCTTCATAATCAACCCTCAGAAAACGACAAAACAGGACGCAACCATGAGCGCGTATGCCGCCTTGTGCGAAACAATGACCGCCGCCCCCTCCCGTTGGCTGGTGACCGGCGTGGCGGGTTTCATCGGCTCCAATCTGCTGGAGCATCTTTTGAAAATGGGCCAGACCGTGGTGGGACTGGACAATTTTCTCACCGGCTATCAGAAAAACCTGGATATGGTCCGCGATCTGGTGGGGCCGGAGGCCTGGAAGCGTTTTACCTTCATTGAAGGCGACATCCGCGACCTGGACACCTGCCGCAAGGCCTGCGAGGGCGCGCGGCACGTGCTGCACGAGGCCGCCCTGGGTTCGGTGCCGCGTTCCATCGACGATCCCCTGCTCTCCAACAGCTGCAATATCGACGGCTTTCTGAACATGCTGGTGGCCGCGCGCGACGCCAAAGTGGAAAGTTTCGTCTACGCCGCGTCTTCCTCCACCTACGGCGATTCGCCGGAGCTGCCCAAGGTGGAAGACAAGATCGGCCGCCCGCTCTCGCCCTACGCCGTGACCAAGTACGTGGACGAGCTGTATGCCGATGTCTTTGCCCGCTGCTACGGTTTCACCAGCATCGGCCTGCGCTATTTCAACGTCTTCGGCCAGCGCCAGGACCCCTACGGCGCGTATGCGGCGGTAATCCCGCAATGGTTCGCCAGCCTGATCAAGGGCGAAACCGTGTACATCAACGGCGACGGCGAAACCAGCCGCGACTTCTGCTATATCGACAACGTGGTGCAGGCCAATCTGCTGGCGAGCCGCGCCCGCGCGGAAGCCCGCGACAAGATTTACAACGTGGCCTTCGGCCAGCGCACTACCCTGAACGAGCTTTTCCTGCTGATCCGGGAGGAAGTGGCCCGGCACCTGCCCGCCGCCGCCACGGCGGAAGCCGTGCACCGCGATTTCCGCGCGGGCGACGTGCGCCATTCGCTGGCGGACATCAGCCGGGCCGAAAAACTGCTGGGCTATGAGCCGCGCTACGACGTGCGCGAGGGCCTGCGTCTGGCCGGGGACTGGTACGCGGCCAATCTGTAGAGCGGATTCGGTTTGAAATTGCATATAATTAAGGCCTTTTTCCTCAAACGCTCATTGTTTCCGTCGGTCGCAACGGCGCAGTCCTGATTCCCGGCCGTGCTGTTCTTACCTGCATGTTGCGTTGCAGCGGCAGGTAAGGCACACGGCTTTGCCGTGACCGGCTCGGGCAATCAGGACTGCGCCGACGGCTGACGCGCGGCACAGCGCTGTTTCGTCCCGCGTTCAGGCGCGCCCGTCAGCTCCGGCCGGAAGGAAGATAAAGAAGGTTGGCATGCGGCAGACTCTGACCCTGCTCTGGCAAACGGGCATCCTGGCTGCTTTCGCCTGGGCGGCGGACTGGCTGGCGCGGACGTGCGACCTGCCCATCCCCGGCAATGTGCTGGGCATCGTCGTGCTTTTTCTCCTGCTCTGCACGGGCGTGGTCAAGGAGAGCTGCATCAGCGAGGCCGCCAATTTTCTGCTCAAGCACCTGGTGTTCTTCTTTGTGCCCATCGCGGTGGGGCTCATGAACTGGGGCGGCGTCTTTTACGACTACGGCTGGGTTCTGCTGGCGGCCATTGTGATCAGCACGGCCCTGCCTCTGCTTGTGGTGGGCTGGCTGGCCGGAGCTCTGCGCCGCCGCCCGGAAAAAGGAGCGGAGCCGTGTGGTCAGTGACGACGCTGCTCTGCGTGGCGGGCACGGTCTTTGTCTACGCGGTCGTGCGTCGTCTGTACCTGCGTTACAAGCATCCGCTGATCAATGTGGTGGGGCTCAGCGCCGCCGTAGTGATCAGCGCGCTGCTGCTTCTCGACGTGCCCTACGCGGCTTATGAACCGGCCAGGAAGATCATGACCGCACTCATCGGGGCCGCCACGGTCAGCCTTGCCCTGCCGTTGTACCGTTACAGGAAGTTGCTGCTGCGCCACGCCGTGGCCATCATTGTCAGTGTGGGCGCCGGGGCTTTTGTCGCCATGTTTTCCGCCGGGCTCATCGCCCAGAGCGGCGGCCTGCCGCGTGAAGTGGTCATGTCCATCCTCTCCAAAGGAGTTTCCATTCCCTTTGCCGTGGAGGTCGCCAAAATCTACGACGGGATTCCTTCCCTGGCAGCCGCCTTTGTGGTGGCTACGGGTACTCTGGGCTCGCTGCTGGGCGTCTGGACCCTGAATCTTGCGCGCGTCAATTCCCCTTTTGCCCGCGGGCTGACCCTGGGCACCATTTCCCATGCCCAGGGAACGGCGGCGGCCCTGCAGGAAGGCGAGGAGGCGGGCGCCATGGCCGGCCTGGCCATGATTCTGGCGGGCATCCTCACCGCCGCCTTCGCGCCGCCGGTGGTCTGGCTGTTGCGTGCCGTCGCCTGAACCCGGAACGCACATTCTCCATACTTTGCGGAGAAAAAATGCCGCGGCCGCGTTTCTCTCTTTTCTTTCTCACCGCGCTGCTTCCGGCAGTGCCGCTCGCGGCGATGCCGGACCGGCGGCCATTATGTGCTTAAACGCCTCAAGAATGCGGACGCCGCGCTTACGCCCGACATGCTGGAGCGCATGCGGCGTCTCGGCCGGGGCATGCTGGGCCGGGACTATGACCGGCAGTTCCGCTGGTCCGACACGAAACTGTACTGCTCGGAACCGGTCTGGAAACTCTACCGACGCGGCGCGGGAGTCACCCTCTGCAAGCCGCAGCAATTCAGGGATGTTAATCCGGCACGGCCCGTCCTGGCCGGAGAGGCCGCCCGCCGCTACGGGAAAAACATGCCGCCGCCGGGCGAGCCCGTGGTCACGCCCGCGGCCCTGTTTGACAGCCCCCTGCTGCGCACGGTGCGGGAGGAATAGGCGAACCTGAAAAAGCATGTTTGCGTTGCGGCGTCCGGGCGGGAAGGCGCTTATGCTCCAACGCTTTTGTTCCTCCGGCGTTACCGTCAGTTTCCCCCTACCACAAAGGCATGGGGGTAGAGGGCCCTGAACAGGTCCAGCATCTGCTGCGCGCCGTTGGAATCCTGCCAGGGACCCACCTGCACGTTCCACATGTTGTTGCTGCCGAACTGCAGGCGGCCCTTGTGCCCGGACCGGGTCAGGATATTGATCAGCTTGTAGGCGTTGTTCTTGTCGGCAAAGGCTCCCACCTGCACATAGAAGGGGCCGCTTATGTCGCCGTTCTCCCGCAGTTGGGGAATGCCGCCCAGGCTCTGGACGCGCACTCTGGCCGTGCCCGTGCCCATCATGTTCAGGCGCGTGGCCGCGCTGCGCGAGAGATCGATGACCCGGTCGTCCACAAAGGGGCCCCGGTCGTTGACCCGCACAATGATGGAACGGCCGTTGCCCAGATGGGTGACGCGCACCTTGGTGCCCAGGGGCAGGATTTTGTGGGCCGCTGTCATGGCGTACTGATTGTAGCGCTCGCCGTTAGCGGTTTTTTTGCCGTGAAAGCCCGGCCCGTACCAGGAGGCCGTGCCCACTTCCACAAAGCCGTGGGCGGATTTGAGGGGATAATAGGTCTTGCCGCGCACGGTGTAGGGCTTGCTGCCCGGCACGCCGCCCTTGCGCCAGGAGCGCGAGCCGCAGCCGGACAACAGGGCCGCGCAGAGCAGGAGTGCCAGGCAGACCCGCAGCGCGCGAAAGGCCTTGTTCATGCGGCGGGCTCCGGCTCGGCCAGGCAGCGCGGCGGGCCGTTCTGAACGCAGGCCGCGCACAGCGCCGTGTCGGCTTCTCCGGCGGAGCCGTTTTCCAGCCCGCGCAGCAGATCCCGGCTTTCGTCATTGAGCAGATTCCGTTCCCGCGCCCGCCGGAGCAGGGTCATGGCCGGCTCGTGCCGTCCCGACTCCAGAAAATCCCGGGCGGCCAGCAGGTAGAGGCGCGCGGGTTCGCCGTCGTACAGGGCCGTGAGCAGGTCCGGATAGAGCGGGCCGAAAACCTCGCGGGCCAGGGGCTCCTCGCAGGCCAGCCAGCGGGCCAGGCGGCAGTTGCGGCCCTCGGCCGTCAGATAGCGGGTGAGCAGGAAAAGCCCGTGCGACAGGACGTGGATGATGCGCTCCAGCTCGCGCGCCGAACTTTCGGCGGTCTGCGCGGCCAGGGCGCTCAAGGGGCCGTAGAGTTCGCCGGTCACCGCCGGGTGACGGCCCAGCTGGGCCAGGCGGTTGGCGTAATGCTGACCCTGGAAGGCGTCTTCCTTGAGTTTGGCGCACTCGTGAAAAGCGTAACCCACGCACCAGTCGATGAGGGCCTCCACCGGGCTCTGCACGGCGGTGCCGTCGGGATGGGGGCTGGCCGCGTACTGCCAGAGCACGATGCCCCGGCTTTCCGCCGGAACCTCCGTAGCTGCCGCCGCCGTGCGTGCCGTATTGCGGAACAGGTGGTGGGCCGTATCCTTGAGCCGCCAGAACACGCCCTTGCGCATGGCCTCGCCCAGCAGGTCGCGCAGGGCGGAATAGGAGACCGCGCCGTCGCGCTCGAAGCGCCGCCGCTGGTCGGACAGCAGCCTGAAGACCATGCAGTAGTCGCGCACCAGGTCGCGCACGAAAAAGGCTCTGTTGGCCAGCAGCCAGCGTTCGCTCACGCCTCGTCCTCCCGCAGGAGCGTCCTGGCAACGGCCAGATCGTAGAGCTTGAGCGGGTCGGCTTCCCGGTTGCGTTCCTCTTTGTACAAGCGGGCCGCGTTTTGCACCACGTTCAGGCTGAGCCAGGGGTGGCGCTCCCAGACTTCGGGATGGTCCGCCTGCCAGAGCCGGAATTCCACTTCGCCGTCCCGGCCGCGCCGCACGTAAACCCGGGCTCGGCTGTTGCCCGCCTGGGGGTGGTAATATAAGCCGCGTTCGTCTTTCATGGCTGTCGTTATCCTTTACGATGGAAAATAACGCGTCTGCATCCTACGCGTAAAGCGTCGCCTTGGCAAAGGCGGCGCATGCCCCCGGCGGGGCCGGAAGCGGCGCTGTGAAAATGTGGTCAATGTTCGACTCCGCCGGTTGTCATCAGGGGAAAAATGCGATATGCAACGAAAAGACCGCGTTGCGGCCCGAGGGGCCGAGGCTTTGGCTCGCCCGCTCGTTCGTGATCCCTTGGGGCGTTCCGCTTTTGCGGAGCGGGCGCTGCGGCGGCTTTGCGGGAAGTTGCCGGCGGCACCGGGGCGGGATGCGCTCCCGCCGCGCATCGGCACACGCGCAGAAGTCCGTTTTGCGATGCTCCGGGATCGGCGCACCTGAACGGCATGTCACGCGATGGCGTGATACAACCAAACCATGTGGAGGTATGGCAATGGCGAAATATGCAACCCCCAAGTTGGACGAGCTTGAAAGCGGCCCCTGGCCGAGCTTTGTGTCCGACATCAAACAGGAAGCGGCCGCGCGGGCCAAAAATCCCAAGGGTCTTGACTATCAGATCCCGGCGGACTGCCCCGAAGACTTGCTGGGCGTGCTGGAGCTTTCCTACAACGACAAGGAAACCCACTGGAAACACGGCGGCATCGTGGGCGTGTTCGGTTACGGCGGCGGCGTTATCGGCCGGTACTGCGACCAGCCCGAAAAGTTCCCCGGCGTGGCCCACTTCCACACCATGCGTGTGGCCCAGCCCGCGGGCAAATACTATGACACCAAGTTCCTGCGCGACCTGTGCGACATCTGGGATCTGCGCGGTTCCGGCCTGACCAACATGCACGGTTCCACGGGCGACATCGTGCTGCTGGGCACCCAGACCGTCCAGCTGGAAGAAGTCTTCCACGAACTGACCCACAAGATGAACGTGGACCTCGGCGGTTCCGGTTCCAATCTGCGCACGCCTGAAGCCTGCCTCGGACAGTCCCGCTGTGAGTACGCCTGCTACAATACGCAGGATATGTGCTATCAGCTGACCATGGACTACCAGGACGAGCTGCACCGTCCGGCTTTCCCCTACAAGTTCAAGTTCAAGTTCGACGGCTGCCCCAACGGCTGCGTCTGCGCCATGGCCCGTTCCGACTTCGCGGTGGTGGGCACCTGGAAGGACGACATCAAGATCGACCAGGAAAAGGTCAAAGCCTATGTGGCCGGCGAAATCAAGCCCAACGCGGGCGCGCATGCCGGGCGCGACTGGGGCAAGTTCGACATCCAGAAGGAAGTCGTTGACCGCTGCCCCAGCCACTGCATGAAGTGGGACGGTTCCAAGCTCTCCATCAAGACCGCCGACTGCGTGCGCTGCATGCACTGCATCAACACCATGCCCCAGGCCCTGCACATCGGCGACGAGCGCGGCGCCAGCATTCTGGTGGGCGCCAAGGCCCCGGTGGTGGACGGCGCGCAGATGGGCTCGCTGCTTGTTCCCTTCATCTCCTGTGAAGCCCCCTATGACGATGTCAAAGAAGTCATCGAAAAGATCTGGGATTGGTGGATGGAAGAAGGCAAAAACCGCGAGCGCGTGGGCGAAACCATGAAGCGCCTCTCCTTCCAGAAGCTGCTGGAAGTCACCGACACGCCGGCCATGCCGTGCCAGGTGAAAGCGCCGCGTGCCAATCCCTTCATCTTCTTCAAGGAAGAGGAAGTGCCCGGCGGCTGGAATCGCGATCTCGCCGAATTCCGTAAACGCCATCAACGCTAGTATAAGGGGGAAACGAACATGGCTTTTATTTCTACCGGGTACAATCCCCAGAAACCGATGGAAGGCCGTATCTCCGATATCGGCCCTCATAAGTACGACGACTATTTCCCGCCGATGATCAAAAAGAACTTCGGCAAGTGGCTCTATCATGAAATTCTGGAGCCCGGCGTACTGATGCACGTGGCCGAAAGCGGCGACAAGGTCTACACCGTGCGTGTTGGCGGCGCCCGCACCATGTCCATCACCCACATCCGTGAGCTGTGCGACATCGCCGACAAGTATTGCGGCGGCTATCTGCGCTGGACCACCCGTAACAACATCGAATTCATGGTGGACGACGAAGCCACCATGAAGACCCTGCGCGACGACCTGAACTCCCGCAAGTTCCCCGGCGGCTCCTTCAAGTTCCCCGTGGGCGGCACGGGCGCCTGCGTCTGCAACATGATCCACACCCAGGGCTGGGTGCACTGCCATACCCCCGCCACCGACGCTTCCGGCCCGGTGAAATGCGTGATGGACGCCCTGTTCGACGAGTTCGATCACATGCGTATGCCCGCGCCCGTGCGCGTGTCCCTGGCCTGCTGCATCAACATGTGCGGCGCCGTGCACTGCTCGGACATCGGCCTGGTGGGCATCCACCGCAAACCGCCCATGATCGACCACGAATGGGCCGACCAGCTCTGCGAAATTCCGCTGGCCGTGGCCGCCTGCCCGACGGCCGCCGTGCGTCCCACCAAGGTGGAGCACAACGGCGAGAAGGTGAATTCCATCGCCATCAAGGAAGACCGTTGCATGTACTGCGGCAACTGCTACACCATGTGCCCGGCCCTGCCCATCGCTGACAGCGAGGGTGACGGCATCGCCATCATGGTGGGCGGCAAGGTTTCCAACCGCATCTCCATGCCCAAGTTCTCCAAGGTGGTCGTGGGCTACATCCCCAACGAACCGCCGCGCTGGCCCAGCCTGACCAAGACCGTGAAGCACATTGTCGAAGTCTACGCGGCCAACGCCGAAAAATACGAACGTCTGGGCGAATGGGCCGAGCGCATCGGCTGGGAAAGTTTCTTCAAGCTGACCGGCCTTGAGTTCACCCATCACCTTATCGACGACTTCCGCGATTCCGCCTATTACACTTGGCGTCAAAGCACCCAGTTCAAGTTCTAGGCAGTTTGCTTAACCCCGGCGGCGCGTTGCCGCGCCGCCGGGCCAGGAGAACGCTCATGGCTGACGATAAAGAGATTGTTGTTGAATTTCTGAAAAGCAAATCCGCGGCCAAGTCCAAGTTCTACTTCAAGGACTTTCTGGAACTCTTCCCGGACAAGGGCCCCCGCGACGTGAAGAAAATCCTCACCAAGCTGATCAATGAGGAAGTGCTGGAATTCTGGTCCTCCGGTTCCACCAGCATGTACGGCCTGAAAGGTGCGGGGAAGCAGTCGCACGCCGAGGGCGAAGACTAGCCCATTTGGCCTTTTTTGTCGCTGGCAGCGTCAAATTTCACGGCGTGCCTCGGTTCTATGGGCGGCTTTTCGGCCGTTGCAACGTAGCGTTGCGGCCAAAGGCAGCACTGCCGCAGTCGATGATTCGTCTGAGCAAGAGCTGTCCTATCTATTGCCGTTCACGGCAACAGCGTATATGCGCCGTCAGCGTGCCGCTTATTTTTCTTGCCAGCGGCAAAAAACTCAAATGGCGCAACCTCTTTTGCGCAAGATCTGCCGCAACGTCTGTTGTGGCATTTCTTGTTTCGGCCCTGGTTCGCCTGAAGCCTTTGTTTCAGTGGCGGAGGAACGCGCAACTTAGGGTATTGTCGATGCACCCTGCCGTTGGCACGTTATTTTGTGCATGACATGGTTTGAGGGCAATCGGCCCGGTCAGGAATCCAGGAGGTGATCATGGCGCTTTCCTTTTCCTTGAATGCCGGGGAGCAGGCTTTTCTGGCCCGGCTGGCCCGTTTGTCCATTGAAAGCGCGCTGGCGGACAAGGCCATGGCCCAGCCGCCGAAACCGCCGGAGAAAGGCGACGCGGTGGAGGAGAGCGTCGGCGCATTGCGCCGTCCGCTGGGTTCTTTTGTAACCATCACCCGGAACGGGCAGCTGCGCGGCTGCATCGGCACCATTGTGGGCCGCGAGCCCCTTTACCTCAATCTCTGGCGCATGGCCCGCGCCGCCGCCTTTGAAGATCCGCGTTTCCCGCCGCTGACCCTCCGGGAGTGGGCTGGAGCGGCCCTGCACATTTCCGTGCTGGACGAACTCACGCCTTGCCCGGATCCGGAAGCCATTGAAGTCGGGCGGCACGGTCTGGCCCTGCAATACCTGGGGCACAGCGGCGTTTTTCTGCCTCAGGTGCCGGTGGAGCAAGGCTGGGATCGCCCGACCTACCTGGAGCATCTTTGCGCCAAGGCGGGCCTGCCGGGCGGCAGCTGGCGCGCGCCCGGCGCGCGTTTGTTCTGGTATGAAGCTTTGGTTTTCGATGCCTGAGGATGAGCCGCGTCCGCCCCGTTTTGCCCTTGCCCCCGGCTTGCCATGCGCCCGCGCCGGGGGTATGCTAATTCCATTCTCAGGGCGGGGTGCAAGTCCCCACCGGCGGTGATGCGGCCGCGCCATGTGTGCGCCGCCAGCCCGCGAGCGCCTTCCGTGAAGGGTCAGCAGATCCGGTGTGATTCCGGAGCCGACGGTAACAGTCCGGATGGAAGAGAATGGTCAAGCATGTCGCGTGGGTGAGCAAGCATGCCGCCTTGGAATCGGAAAACACGGTCTTTCCTTTGTCTTCGGCGTAGGCGTCAGCTTGTGTTGCCGCCGGGCAATGCCGCCTGTTCCGGGCGGAATTCTTTGCCCAGTGGTGTTCCTTTTTCGCGCGCGACGTCCCGCCACGCCCTGATGCACCATCTCCCGGCCTTTAACGGCCGGACAAGGAGCATGTCATGCATCAGACCCAATCCCCCCTTGCGTTGCTCGGTTCTTCCACGGAGCGGATGCGCCGTGCCCTGGATGCAGTGCGCGCCGGTCAAGGCGTCTGCATCGTGGACGATGAGGACCGCGAAAACGAAGGCGATCTGATTTTTCCGGCCCAATTCCTCACCGTGCCGCAGATGGCTCTGCTGATCCGCCATTGCAGCGGCATCGTCTGCCTCTGTCTGACTGACGAGCGCATCCGCCGTCTGCATCTGCCCATGATGGCGGAGGTCAACACCAATTTGCAGGGCACGGCCTTTACCGTGTCCATTGAGGCGGCCGAGGGTGTGACCACCGGCGTTTCCGCCGCGGATCGCGTGGCCACGGTACAAGCCGCCATCAGGCCAGACGCCCGGCCGGAAGATCTGCGCCGCCCCGGCCATGTTTTTCCGTTGCGTGCGCGGCCCGGCGGCGTTCTGGAGCGTCGCGGCCATACCGAAGCCACGGTGGACCTCATGGCGCTGGCCGATCTTGAGCCCTGCGGGGTGCTTTGCGAACTGACCAATGAGGACGGCAGCATGGCCCGTCTGCCGCAGGTGGCGGCCTTTGCCCGTGCGCACGCCATGCCGCTGCTCAGCGTGGAGGATATCGCGTCCTGGCGGCAGGCTCTGGCCGGGGAAAAAGCGCGTTCTGCGGGTCGGGTGGCGTAAACGTCATTGGATCAGCACTGAATTAAACGTCGGGAGGCGGCCCTACGGCCGCCTCCTGTCCGCGTACAGGCGCGGAAATGATCTCTTCGAACGCGCGGACCTGTGCCGTCCGCCGAAGCGTCATTTTATTTTGGTAAAGCCCTGGCTTTCCAACCAAGTATACAGTTTTTTATGCGTCCAATGGCTGATAACGCCGTCGGCGCATTTTTCCTTGAGAAGTTCACGAACTTTTTGTTGTTCCAGATATAAGGACGCAACATAATTGATCTCGTGGTCCTGGCCGCAATTAAAAAGGGCGTTGTCGCTGGGCATGGCGCACCTCCCATTTTTCTTTACGATTTACCTAAAAATGCATTTTGTCAATATAGAGTGAACTAATTGGTTCTACAACATTTTGCGTTTGAAATGTTATACATTTCAAACTCTACGCCATCAGCGTGCTGCGGAAAAAATGCAGCTTCTCCTTGCACTTGGACGCTGGTGCCCGCTCACGCGGTCACCAGCGTAATTCACATTTAAGATGAGTGAATTATTCTGGCGACATTGATCCGGTATAAAAAAGGAACCCCCGTCATAGCCGGGGGTTCTTCATATGCGCCTGTAAGGCTTTCTTACCAGCTGCGCCCTAGCAGGTGCTCTTGCGATCTGACATTTGCATTTCTGCTACTTGCGGCCCGTAAACGGGCTTCCTGGATATGGTAAGCTCAACTGATCCCCAAGTTTATCCGACTCCAACTGATGCTTGATGTCGTCCTGAATCTTGGCCTTATTCTTGCCCACTGTATCGACGTAACACCCACTGCACCCAAATTATCGATTGCGGTATTTGAATTTCAAATCCCCAAATTGTTCATAGATCATGAGGCTACTCTTACCTTTAAGATAGCTCATAAAACTCGACACACTCATTTTGGGGGGAATCTCAAGCAACATGTGGATCTGGTCAGGACAGCACTCTGCCTCCACTATTTTTACATCTTTCCATTCACACAGTTTTCGCAGAATTTCGCCAAGCGCTCGTCTCTTTTCACCATAGAACACTTGACGGCGATATATGGGCGCAAAAACAGTGTTCGCAGCATATTTGAGATTATTGTTTCAGTGTTTTTAAACGAGCCTCTGCCGTCGGAATGGCGTCGCGATCAAAAATTAGAATAATTGTATCATCCACAATGCCGATAGACCCCTGATGTGGAAAAGCTTGCTTGTCGCGCGCAAAATGTAGAGCTTTTTCCATAAGATCCGGCCGCTTCTGGATTTCTTCATTAAGCCTGTCTCCCAGTTTGAGATATTTGGAGAGCAGCCAAAGCTCAAAGCCGGGATTCCAGGCTTGAGATATTGTTCGAGAAGACAGGGGCGTCAAAGGGCCAACCCGAGGGGTATCTTGGAGGTAAGACTTGGTACGGCCCAGTTGAACAAGATTGTATGTTTTGTCAGGGTCGAAATTCGGCAGGCTTTCTATGCGCCCAATGACACGATTGAGCACCGCCAGATCATGCTCTGTGGAGCGCACATGACGGATTTGTTGGTCCAGACAGTTGACGGCCATGCACGGCAGTAACAAAATAAAAAGCAAAAGACCGGCATTGCGTATGGGCGTTTTGCTGTCGGCAAGCAATGTCAGAAGGAAAAAACTGTATACATAGCTGAGACCCATCGCCAGAAAACGGTAAAGGTACCAATTGCTGTTGTTGCTGACCAGAAATTGCGACTTGGCGGCTACCGGGAAGAGCGCAATGGCCACTATGAGAATGGAAACTTTCAGGAGCTGGCGTTGCGTCACATGCACCGCCCTGCTCAGCATGGCTGCCGCGCCTCTCGCCAGAGCGCAAAGTAGAAGGATTTTAAGCCATAGAGACATAAAACCCTGCGGCACGACAAGATGTAGCCAGGATTGACGCGCCAGCTCCCAAAGGCGTTGAGGTAGATCGCTGAATGCAATCGTCTGAAATTGATACAATTCCAGTGATAAGCCTAACAGAGGATAAAGGCGAAGACTTATGGCATAGAGCAGGCAAGCCGCCATAAGGCAGAGCAAAGTCGGGCAGAGCGCCTTACACAAAACATATAGCGCGCTCAAATTGCCGTCCCATTCCAGAAGTTTGATCAGAACTAGGCCCCAGAAGCAGGTGGTCCAGGTCATAATGGAAGACTGGTAGCTGGCCAATGCACATGTCGCCAGGACGACGGCCAGAGCATAGCTGAGCAGGCGATGCCTTCCGGGTTTCAGGCTGGCGTGTAGGGCGAGGACCATAAAGAGTTGTGAAGCTGTAAAGGCCAGCGCCATGTAGTGATAATAGTAAAAATCCGTCACTGCCGGCATGCAGGAAATCACAATGCCGCCGACGAACAGAAGCCATGCCTTGGCCTTGGGTCGCCAGAGCAGAACCGCGCCCATACCCGCAGTAATCTGTGTGGCAAAAGCCAGAAGCTGGGTATAGACAGGAACTTGTACATGGCCGCTCAGCAGATGTAGAAAGGGGGTAAACCAACGGCCAGCTCGGCCTCCGCTCAGAAGAGGGATGCCGTCTTCATAACCTACATCGTGATCGCCAAGAGGAAATTGAGCAAAATCAAAGAAATAGACGAGGATATTGACCAGCATTGCCGCGGTAAAGGCTTTTTTCCAATCGGGGGAATGCGCTGCCACAACCTAAGCAAGTCTTCGCGCCAATCGGATCTTATCAGGTAGCTCTCTCTCATTCAGACCTCTTCTTTTCATAACTAAGTGTCAGCGAAAACGTTTGGGTCTTGCCTCCAAACTCAGTCCTGCGGCGCCAGGCGCCAAGCCAGGCGTGTATAGCGCTTGCGCGTCTTGTTGTTTTTGACGGCCAGATGCAGGGCCCGGGATTCGCCTACCAGCACCACCAGCTTTTTGCCGCGCGTCACGCCGGTATAGATCAGGTTGCGCTGCAGCAGCACGTAATGCTGCATCATGATGGGAATGACCACGGCCGGGTATTCCGATCCCTGGGACTTATGGATGGAAATGGCGTAGGCCGGGGCCAGCTCGTCCAGTTCCTCAAAGTCGTAAGGCACCACACGCTCATCAAAGCTGACGCTCAGGGTGCGTTCCTTGGAGTCCAGAAAGACGATGCGGCCCATGTCGCCGTTAAAGACATCTTTCTCGTAATTGTTGCGCACCTGCATGACCTTGTCGTGCAGACGGAAGGCCCGGTCGCCGCGCCGCACCTCCAGGCCGTTGGGGTTGAGCGCTTCCTGCAGACAAGTGTTCATCCGGCCCGCGCCCACGGCGCCCTTGTGCATGGGCGTGAGCACCTGGATGTCGTCCACCGGGTCCAGGCCGAAACGGCGCGGGATGTGATTTTTGACCAGATCCACCATCAGGTCGGCCGCCTTTTCCGGATCGTTCTGATGGATGAAATAAAAATCCGACAGCCGTTCCTTGCTGGATTCCAGGCGTGGAACCTCGCCGTGATTGATGAGGTGCGCGTTGCAGATGATTTCGCTCTCGGCGGACTGGCGGAAAATTTCGGTCAGCTCCACCACCGGCAACACGCCCGAGGAAATGATGTCCGACAGCACATTGCCCGGTCCTACCGAGGGCAGCTGGTAGACGTCGCCCACCAGCACCAGGGTCGCGCCCAGCGGCACGGCCTTGAGCAGATGGTAGAAGAGCAGAGTGTCCATCATGGAGGCTTCATCCACCACCAGCAGGCCGCAGGCCAGAGGGTTGTCCTCGTTGCGGGCGAAGCCGTCCTCCTTGGGGCTGTACTCCAGCAGGCGGTGGATGGTGCGCGCCTCGCGGCCCGAGGTCTCGGCCATGCGTTTTGCGGCCCGGCCCGTGGGCGCGGCCAGCAGGATGCGCGCCCGCACTTCACCGAACAATTTGATGATCGCGTTGATGATGGTGGTCTTGCCCGTGCCCGGCCCGCCGGTGAGCACCATGACCTTGCTGCGCGCCGCCGTGCGCACGGCTTCCAGCTGTTCCGGAGCCAGGGCGATGGGCAGTTCGGCCGTGACCTTGTCCACCAGCGCGTCAGGATGTTCAAAGCGCACGGCCTTGGGCGAGTGCAGCAGGCGCTGGAGATAAAAAGCGGTTTTGGATTCGCAATGATGATAGCGGCGCAGGTAGACGCCCACTTCCACGCCGTCCCCGGCATCAAAGTCGCCCGCGCCGTCCTGACCTTCGGAATCGTCGGGCGCGTCCATGACCTCGCGTACCAGGCGCTCGTCCTGTTCCAGGGCGGCAATGGCGTCCCGGGCCTGTTCCGGCTCCACGTTCAACTGTGCGCAGACGTCCCGCACCAGCTTGTGCTCGGGCAGGTAGACGTTGCCGTCGTCCGTGGCCTTTTGCAGGATGTAGAGCGTGCCCGCCTGGATGCGCAGCGGATTGTCCGCTTCAAAGCCCAGCTTGGCGGCGGCCGCGTCGGCGGTCACAAAGCCGATGCCGTGAATGTCCATGGCCAGACGGTAGGGGTTTTCGCGCACCACGTTGAGGGCCTGGCTGCCGTAGGCCCGGTAGATGCGCACGGCATAGGCCGGAGTGATGCCGTGGGGCTGCAAAAAAAGCAGCAGATCGCGCATGCCCCGGTGCTCGGCCCAGGAGTCGCGGATGCGGCCCAGGCTTTTGCGGCCCAGGCCGCGCACTTTGAGCAGGCGCTCCGGTTCCTCGTCCAGCACGCGGATGGTGTCCGTGCCGAAGGCTTCCACAATGCGCCCGGCCAGTTCCTCGCCCACGCCCTTGATCAGGCCCGAGGCCAGATAGAGGCGGATGCCCTCGCTGGTGGCGGGCAGCACTTCCTCGGCGGTGTTGAATTCCACCTGGCGGCCGAAACGGACGTTGTTCACCCAGCGCCCGGCCACCTTGAGCTGGACCCCGGCCTGCGGGTCCACCATGTGCCCCACGCAGGACACGGGATCGCGGCTGACGGTACGCGGCGGCGCGCCCGTTACCTTGGCCTCGCCGGTCAGCCCCTTGTCGGGCAACAGGCGAAGGACAGTGTAGCCGTTTTCTTCATTGTGGAAGATCACGCGCTCCACCGTGCCGGTGAGTTCCACGGCGTCGGGATCGCGCAGCAGGGGCAGATCGGCCATCAGTCCTCCGCCTCGTCCGGCTTGGCCGCCTTGCGGCGGCGCGACCACCAGAACCAGTCGCGCTGCTCCGGCGGCAGATGCGGATCGCGGGCCTGCGCCACGGCGCAACAAAAAAGATCGTACTGGCAGACGTCCACGCTGACGCCCTTCAGGCGGCAAAGGCGCTCGTAGAGTTCGCGCGGGTCGCAGGCGGCCAGAGCCGCAACGCTGCCCACGCCCAACAGGCGAAAGTCCGCCAGCGCTGCCTTGCCCACGGATTTCAGCTCCGCCAGGGCGCGCCCATCCGTTGCGGCGCACGGACTCACAGGCCGTGCTCCATGCGGCTTTGCAGCAGCAGGGCGTCGGCCAGGGCCAGGGCGGTCATGGCTGAAAGCACGGGCACAATGCGCGGAATGGCGGAGAGGTCGTGGCGGCCCCCGATACGCACTGTGGCGGCGCGCCCTGCCGTGTCCACGGTATGCTGCTCGCGCGCGATGGAGGCGATGGGCTTGACGGCCGCGCGCAGTACGATGTCCTGCCCGCTGGAAATGCCCCCCAAGATGCCCCCGGCGTGATTGGAGGCGAAACGCGCGGATTCAACGGCGCCGTCGGCGCCGGGCAGCAGGGGATCATTGTTCTGTGAGCCGCGCAGGCGGGCCGCCGCGAAGCCTTCGCCCACTTCCACGCCCTTGACCGCGCCCACGCTCATGACGGCATGAGCCAGCACCGCCTCCAGCTTGTCGAAGACCGGTTCGCCCAGTCCGGCGGGCACGCCGCGGGCCATAATCTGCACAATGCCGCCCAGGGTGTCCCCGGCCTTGCGGGCCTCGGCCACGGCCGCGTCCCAAAGGACCGGGGCGGCGTCCGAAGCCGCGAAATACGGGCGGCCCAGGGCCTTGTCCAGATCCACGTCCGTGGCG
The DNA here is from genome assembly GCF_018379785.1 of Desulfovibrio sp. GTDB lineage: Bacteria > Desulfobacterota > Desulfovibrionia > Desulfovibrionales > Desulfovibrionaceae > Desulfovibrio. Next base: position 19,523 of record NZ_JAGZUV010000022.1, on the reverse strand, counting down.
GGCACGGCAATGCCGCCCAACTCCACGCAGGCCGCCAGAACGGCCACGCCCCGGCGGGCCAGGATTTTCTTGGCGATCACGCCCCCGGCCACGCGCGCGGCTGTTTCCCGGCCCGAGGAGCGTCCGCCGCCGCGATGATCGCGGATGCCGTTGTATTTCTGAAAATAGCTCCAGTCCGCATGGCCGGGCCGGAAGATTTCGGCCAGATTGCCGTAGTCGCGTGAGCGCTGGTCTTCATTGGCGATATAAAAGGCAATGGGCGTGCCTGTCGTACGGCCTTCGAACACGCCGGAAAGCAGGCGCACGCGGTCCGCCTCCTTGCGTTTGGTGGCCGTGGGGCCCTGGCCGGGCTTGCGCAGGTCCAGCTCGGCCTGAATGTCCGCCTCGCACAGCTCCAGGCCCGCAGGACAGCCGTCCAGCACGCCGCCCAGACCGGGCCCGTGGGATTCGCCGAACGTGGTCAGGCGCAGAACGCGCCCGAAAGTGTTGCCCGCCATGGTTACGCCCCGTCCGCGATCGTGCCGGTGAAGGTGACCGGGAAGAGAACGGGAAGAGAGCGGAACGCGAAGAGGCTTGGGGAATTGTGCTGGCTCATGGGGCTCCTTGGGCTGGCGTTGCGGTGGAGGGCCCGTCCGCAAGCGGTCCGGGTTCGCAGTATATGAAAGGCTCCGGCCACTGGCAAGGCTCGGGTATTCCACGCGCAGGGCAGACGCATCTAATTCCAGCCTTTGTAGACCTCTTATTTGCCGTGATAATCCGTCAAAACCAGCCTTTTATGCGCTGGCTGCGTCATCTGGC